>CAVUXR010000018.1:0-131017 GCA_963745455.1 uncultured beta proteobacterium | reverse complement strand
TGGCGTAACGATGGCCACACTGTCTCCTCCTAAGACTCAGCGAGTTGAAATGTTTGTGAAGATGCAATCTCCCCGCGGCTAGACGGAAAGACCCCGTGCACCTTTACTGTAGCTTTACATTGGACTTTGACAATATCTGTGTAGGATAGGTGGGAGGCGTTGAAGTGGGCCCGCCAGAGCTCATGGAGCCGACGTTGAAATACCACCCTGATGTCGTTTGAGGTTCTAACCTAGGTCCATTATCTGGATCGGGGACCGTGTATGGTAGGCAGTTTGACTGGGGCGGTCTCCTCCCAAAGTGTAACGGAGGAGTACGAAGGTACGCTAGGTACGGTCGGAAATCGTGCTGATAGTGCAATGGCAAAAGCGTGCTTAACTGCGAGACTGACAAGTCGAGCAGGTGCGAAAGCAGGTCATAGTGATCCGGTGGTTCTGTATGGAAGGGCCATCGCTCAACGGATAAAAGGTACGCTGGGGATAACAGGCTGATTCCTCCCAAGAGTTCATATCGACGGGGGAGTTTGGCACCTCGATGTCGGCTCATCACATCCTGGGGCTGTAGCCGGTCCCAAGGGTATGGCTGTTCGCCATTTAAAGTGGTACGTGAGCTGGGTTTAAAACGTCGTGAGACAGTTTGGTCCCTATCTGCCGTGGGCGTTGGAAGTTTGAGGGGGGCTGCTCCTAGTACGAGAGGACCGGAGTGGACGAACCTCTGGTGTACCGGTTGTCACGCCAGTGGCATCGCCGGGTAGCTAAGTGCGGAAGAGATAACCGCTGAAAGCATCTAAGCGGGAAACTCGCCTCAAGATGAGACTTCCCGGGGGTTAAACCCCTGAAGGTTCGTTCGAAGACTACGACGTTGATAGGTCGGGTGTGGAAGCGCAGTAATGCGTTAAGCTAACCCATACTAATTGACCGTGAGGCTTGATCCTATAACCTTAAGCAAGACAGGTTACAAAACAGGTATTGCTAGATACAGCTAATCCATTTACTCAATTACTTTTATTACTTCTTCCAGGCCGTGCGTACGATAGGCTGGCTTATAGTCACAGTCTCTCTATCGTTCGCCACGGTAAAAGTTACGCTTGGCGGCCATAGCGCTTTGGACCCACCCTTTCCCATCCCGAACAGGGTCGTGAAACGGAGTCGCGCCGATGATAGTGTGCATTCGCATGCGAAAGTAGGTCACTGCCAGGCACCTTATAATAAAAAAAGCCCCGACTCGCACGAGCGGGGCCTTTTTTACGTGGTACGCCCAGCATGGGCGCCTCTTGCGGGTGCCAATACCGCTATGAGTTGGTTGATTATAAATGAACGAAGCGAAGCCCAACTGCATGAGGATGAGCGAGTGTGGGAAGGAAGCGTGAGCGAAGCCGCGAGCCGATGGACAAGAACCGGAATCGCAAGGAACGCGTTGTTGAGCAGGGCGAGGGGGCCGCAAACCGTGAGCTCTTGTGATCAAGGCGAAGTGGCGTAGATGCAGCCGCTGTGTTCTGCAACTTTGCTTAAGGTTTCAAGCCGCATTGTATATCATGGGCGTTGGGATTATGGTGCGCAAAATGGCCACAGCTGAACAAATCAAAGCATTACTGAAGAGCCACGCTGATCGCGACGATCAGCGTTTCTACTCTACTGCTTTGCAGGTGGCTGCTCAAGAGGCGCGGCAAGGGCATCATAAGCTAGCTGGGGATATCAAGACTATGATCGAGAAATCCCAAAAATCCATGAGCTTGGGTCTTGCCACGCCTAAGCCGACCCCGCTGTTGCAGCAGCCCAAAGGGGATTTGAAGGGGTTGCTGGAGCTGACTCACTCGCCGGTCCGAAGCAATGAATTGGTTCTGATTGGCGAGGTACAAGAGCGCCTTGACCAAGTACTTTTAGAGCAGCGGCAAAAGGACAAGCTTGCGCAGTTTGGCCTTTTGCCCAGGCGAAAGCTGCTCTTTACCGGTTCTCCAGGAACTGGCAAGACCATGTCTGCCGCAGTGCTTGCAACAGAGCTCAAGCTGTCTCTTTACACCATCGTCCTTGATAGCCTAATTACCCGATTCATGGGTGAGACGGCTGCGAAGCTTCGTTTGGTGTTCGATCATATCAAGCAGACGCGCGCCGTCTATCTCTTCGATGAATTTGATGCCATAGGCACCCAGCGCGGCGCTCAGAACGACGTTGGCGAGATTCGAAGGGTGCTGAACTCGTTCTTGTTATTCGTCGAGCAGGATGACTCCGAAAGCGTTATTGTTGCTGCCACCAATCACCCGGAGCTTCTCGACAAAGCACTTTATCGCCGTTTTGACGACATTATTCGCTTCGAGAAGCCTGGCAAGGAGCAGGTTAGGAAATTGAGTTGAGAACCGTTTGGCCCTATTCGAAACCGGTTCTCTGGCATGGGACGAGATCACAACAGCCTCAGAAGGTCTGAGCGCAGCAGAATTGACTTGCGCTTCCGAGGACGCAGCTAAGGAGGCTGTTCTTCACCACAAGAGCAAAATCTCTACGCCGCTCATTATCAGGGCGATCGAGCGGCGCCATGCCGGCAAAAAATAAGGGGATTCAATGCCGGAGCGGAAGCGACACATCCTGATTGATGGATTTGTCACAAACGAAGACTTTCGATCCAGAAGGACCGGTCAGAAACCCCATCATTCCTCCACAGGAGCGCTTGGCGCACGGACAGTACTTATTGTCCCACTACAGTGATCTAGTAGGTCAATTCGAAGCGAAGCGGGTGCAGATTGAAAACCCAATAACAGAGGACGTCGGGATCTACGTCGAGATCGTAAGTGCACCGGGTTGCGAACTTCCACTGGACAGCCTGGATACGAGTCGCGATTTCAAGCTCCGTTCATGCCGCAAAGAAGACGATCACGAAGTCGCGTTGATTTTCATACCAGAATCCAGACGGGATGTTTTTCAGAGAAAGTTGGAACAGTACCTCGACCCGGAAAAAGACGGAAAGGGTGGGCCACGAAACCACAACCTTGTCGATAGCGTCGCCGAGATCAAGCTGGCTGACTTGCGGTCATTTTGGACTGATGATCCGGTAGATTTTCCCGGTGACCCCGATCAGGCCGTATGGTGGGAGCTGTGGCTGAAGAAGCGGGGCTCAGAAGAGAATTCTCTCAAAATAGCTCAGCAGCTTGCGGAGCGCATAGGCGGGCGCTTGGGGAATACGTCACTGAGCTTTTTCGACAGCGTCGTCGTTCTTGTCCGGGCAGCTGCGCGTCAACTCGGACGGGCGCCGGAATTGATTGCGTCTCTCGAAGAGTTGCGCCGAGCGAAGGAAACGCCGAACGTCCTGAATCGAATCCTCGCCGAAAGAGCAGCAGGAGTGGGCAGATGATTTGCTGCATCAAATGCAGGTTGATGACGCAGCATCAACTGCAGTGACGATCCTTGATACCGGCGTCAATTATCGTCACCCATTGCTTGCGAGCGTTTGCGACGCAGACCACGCGGAGCGTCTGAAGTCCTAGCTGGCCCCACTTCGACGACTTCAATCCCGCGAATCCGGGTGCGCCATACAGTGATCATGGTTCCAGGCAGGCTGGGCTTGCCGCTTTCGGCGACCTTCACGCAGCCCTGGTTAGCTACGATCCCGTCGTCCTGAAACATCGCATCGAGTCGGGGCGCATTCTGCCGCCGACAGGCGAAAATGACCCAGAGCTGTATGGCGCCATTACGGTCGGCACGGCCGCCAAGCTCGAGGTCGAGCGGCCAGAGTGGCACCGTGTGTACTCTCTCGCCGTAACAGCCGACCCCGAGCGCATGGGCGGACAACCTTCATCCTGGTCGGCAGAGATCGATCAGTTTGCCTCAGGAATGGAAGACGGAAAACAAAGGCTTTTCGTTATTTCTGCAGGCAACAACCGTGACCTGTCGCCACACGTCGATCACTGGGAACAACTGCACCTTGCCGAGATCGAAGATCCGGCCCAGTCCTGGAATGCCCTGACTATCGGGGCGTATACCCAAAAAACTACAAACAACGATCCCACTTTTGATGGATGGTCGCCGTTCGCGCGTACGGGTGATGTTGCACCTGCGTCGCGGTCTTCGGTGAACTGGCGTTGGCGCAAGCACGCCCCCTACAAACCTGACCTTGTCGCAGAAGGCGGGAATCGGCTGCTGTCGCCTGATCGAACCGAGGTTTCTGGCGAGGATGTCGTGTCTTTGCTGACTACGTCGGGTAGGACAACGGGCCAACTGTTCGAAGTCTCGGCGGACACCAGCGCTGCTTGTGCCCTAGTATCCGGCCACGCGGCAGTCCTCATGTCCGAGTATCCGGAATACTGGCCAGAAACAGTTCGTGGGTTGCTGGTGCACTCTGCCAACTGGACAGAGCTTATGTGGCAGCGATTTGGTCTCCTTCTGAGCCAACACAGCAACAAGGTTGCCAAGCAAACGATGCTTAGAAGCGTCGGTTATGGCGTTCCCAACCTGGAGCGGGCTCTCTATAGCGCGAATCACGCCCTGACGCTCATCGCTCAAGACCATCTGCAACCGTTCACCAAGGACGCTGTTGCAAGTGAATCCGCCGACCCCAAGCTGAACGAAATTCAGCTCTATCAGTTGCCGTGGCCAAACGAGTCGTTGCGGCAGCTTCCCCGAAAACGGAGGTCAAGCTTCGCGTCACCTTGTCGTACTTCATCGAGCCAAACCCGGGACGCCGTGGGTATCGACAACGTTTCAGTTATCAGTCGCACGGCCTGCGGTTCGAGGTCATACGCCCGGGGCAATCGCTGGAGAACTTTCGGGCTTTCATCAATGGACTGGCGAATACAGAGGACTACGAAGGCCCAGAGGGGGATGCTGACGGCTGGCACCTGGGCCCGCAGCTGCGTACACGCGGCTCTCTGCACGCGGACGTTTGGACGGGGTCGGCAGCGGCGCTTGCGGATATGCACACCATCGCGGTGTTTCCGGTCGGCGGTTGGTGGAAATACCGCGCCGCCCAGGACCGTTGGCAAAACAGCGTCCGGTACAGCCTCATCGTGAGTATCGACGTGCCGGACGAAACGGTCGATATCTACTCGGGTCGTAGAGAACCTCATCAAAGTCCACGTGGAGGTTGGGGTGTGATCTGAGCATTGGGCTCATCCTCGACCTTCAACTCCACGCCGTGCTCATCAATACAGCGAAATCCCGACGCGACAACTCCTCGGTACAATCTCGCCAGTTCTTTCGGAAGGCTTATCGTGCCCGTATAGGTGCCGATCAAACCCGGTGGGGCTCCTTCTAGGCGTTGATGAATTCGTCCATCTTTTCACCCGGGGCTTCCATATACCCGATCCACTCATCCTTGACGGTGTCGGGCATACGACTTGTCTTTTAGGACGGCCACGCGTACCGCCAGCGCAAAAGTGCCAGACAGTCAATGTATCTGCGCCGGAAAGAGATCGAAGCGGGCGGGTTTAATGAAAACCTGATCACCCCGCGTCAATTGCAGTTCCCGAAAGCGTTCCTTGCTGATTTCGACCTGGATCAGTTCCTTGTCATTGCTGTCGTCGCGCATCAGCTCAAGGCGCACGACCGGGCCGACCGAAAGAATGTGCGACACGCGCGCCGCGATGGCTCCATCGCCGTTCCCGACCCGGTCCACATGGATATCATGAGGGCGCACGTAGGCCACGGCTGAGAGTTCCTCGGCTTCGGTATGCTCGGGGGCATCGACTTCGATTCCGCCTATCCAGGCCCGCCCGCGATGCAGCCGGCCATGGAACAGGTTCACTTTGCCAAGGAATTCATATACGAAGGGGCTCGCCGGGTGCTCGTATACTTCATCCGGCGTGCCGATCTGCTCGATGCGGCCTTCGTTCATGACGACTACCCGGTCCGCTACCTCCAATGCCTCTTCCTGATCGTGAGTTACGAACACGCTGGTGATATGCATCTCGTCATGAAGTCTGCGCAGCCATGAGCGCAGTTCTTTGCGCACCTTGGCATCGAGCGCTCCGAATGGCTCATCCAGCAACAATACCTTTGGTTCCACCGCCAGTGCCCGTGCAAGGGCGATTCTCTGGCGCTGCCCGCCGGAAAGCTGATGCGGGTAACGATCGGCCAGCCAGTCCAATTGCACGAGTTTCAGCAATTCGTGAACGCGGCTGCGAATTTCTGCCTCAGCCGGCCTGAATTTCTTTGGACGCACACGCAAACCGAAAGCAACATTCTCGAAAATGCTCATATTCCTGAACAGCGCATAGTGCTGGAAAACGAAACCGACCTGGCGCTCGCGTACGTGCTGGTCCGTCGCGTCTTCGCCCTGGAACAGCACCTGGCCGGTATCCGCGGCTTCCAGCCCGGCAATCACACGCAGGAGCGTCGTTTTCCCGGATCCTGAAGGGCCAAGCAGCGCGAGAAGTTCACCGGACCTTACTTCCAGGCTGACGTCGCGCAGCGCGGAAAAAGTCCCGAATTGCTTGGAAAGATTACGAACCTCTATGCTCATCCTTATATTCCTCCGATTTCTTGTTTCCCCTGGTTTTTGATTCGACGATTGTTTTCAATGCCAGTGTTACCAGGGCAAGCAGCGCCAGCAGTGATGCCACGGCAAACGCGGCCGCGAAGTTGTATTCGTTGTAGAGAATCTCGACGTGAAGCGGCAAGGTATTGGTACTGCCGCGGATGTGCCCTGATACGACCGATACCGCACCGAATTCCCCCATGGCACGTGCATTGCAAAGAATAACGCCGTAGAGCAATCCCCATTTGACGTTCGGCAGGGTCACATGAAAAAAAGTTTGCCAGCCATTCGCGCCCAGCACCACCGCGGCTTCCTCCTCCTCGGTCCCCTGCGCCTGCATCAAGGGTATCAACTCGCGCGCGATAAACGGAACTGTCACGAATAGCGTAGCGAGAACGATGCCAGGCACCGCAAAAATGATCTTGATGTCATGTTCCGCCAGCCATGGCCCCAGCCAGCCTTGCAAGCCGAAAATAAGTACGTAGATCAGTCCCGAGACCACCGGCGAGACTGAAAATGGCAGATCGATAAGCGTGATGAGCAGATTCTTGCCGCGGAATTCAAATTTGGCGATCGCCCATGCGGCCGCGATGCCGAAAACCAGATTGAGCGGCACCGCAATCGCAGCGGCGGTCAGGGTAAGCTGGATTGCCGATACCGCATCCGGGTCGGTAATCGCGGCCATGTACACGTCTGTGCCCTTTTTGAGGGCTTCATAGAATACTGAGATCAGGGGAATGAAAAGAAACAGCGTTAAAAATGTCAGGGCGAGCCCTATCAAAGTTCGGCGCACCCAGGCCGGTTCCTGCGTCGTGCGCTCGTAGGCATTTGAAGGGCGTGCGCTTGAAGGACAGGGGATACGGGAAGAACGGCAGTACTCATCGGAGATCCCTCATGCCAACGCGCTTCGGCGCCGCGTCCACCATTGCAGCAGATTAATGATCAATAGCATCACGAATGAAATGATCAGCATCACCACCGCGAGTGCCGTAGCGCCTGCATAGTCATATTGTTCAAGTTTGGTAATGATCAGGAGCGGTGTGATTTCCGACACCATGGGCATATTGCCGGCAATGAAAATAACCGAACCGTATTCGCCGATAGCGCGTGCAAAGGCAAGCGCGAAACCCGTAAGCAGTGCCGGAAAAAGCGTAGGAAAAATCACCCGGGAAAAGGTCTGAAACCGGGTAGCGCCGAGTGTTGCCGCCGCTTCCTCCAGTTCCGCCTCGATGTCTTCAAGCACCGGTTGCACCGTGCGCACCACGAAAGGCAGGCCGATAAAGGTCAACGCAACAAAAACGCCGAGTGGGGTGAATGCGATCTTTATACCGAGCGGCTCAAAAAATTGACCGATCCAGCCGTTTCCGGCATAGAGCGCAGTCAGCGCGATGCCGGCCACGGCGGTTGGCAGCGCAAATGGAAGATCGACCAAGGCATCCACCAGCTTTTTTCCCGGAAAGCGATAGCGTACCAATACCCAGGCAACCAGAAGCCCGAATACGGCATTGACCAGTGCTGCCGCAAAGGAAGCGCCAAACGTCAGGCGGTATGAAGCGACCACTCTCGGCGTGGTGACTATATTCCAGAATTCCGCCCAGGTGAGGGATGCCGTCCGGATAAACGCAGCCGAAAGCGGGATCAGTACAATCAGACTCAGGTACAGCAATGTAAACCCAAGCGCAAGATTGAATCCCGGAAGCACACTGTGCTGTTTAAAATTACTCAATCAGGTACTCCTCTAATTAGCCTTTTCCCGCCTTCAACCTGCGGCCTGCACGGAGGACTGCTCCGAGGACCGTGTAGGCCCGCCATCAATCACTGGTACAACCGACTCAACCGCGCGTACCGGCATACCGAGCGCGCGCCCTTGCAGAAAATCCGCTCCCGCCTGGGTGGCGGCAGTCATCTGCTGTGTTGTTTCGATCTCATGCACCAGAACCGACGCGCCGAAGTGATGCACCGCATCCACCAGCGAACCCGTTCCATAACGGCGCAGAAGCACCGAAGCCTCCAGCCTGACAAAGTCGGGATACAGAGGGTATAAGCTGGCAAGTTCTGCCATCCAATTCTCGCTGCCACCGCTGTGATTGACCGCAATCTGGTAGCCACGCGAGCGATAATTGCTGATCACGTGCTTGAGCAACCTCGAGTCGCGATTCACCTCAGTCGGGATCTCGATGACTACCCGCGAGGTTTCTACTCCGATGATATTGAGTATTCTCTCGAACGCGCGGCCATGATCATCCTTGACGCTCTCCAGCAGGCGCGGCTGAACCGTTACAAAAAGATTGCCCTGTGAAGCATTGCCGAAATAATTGAGAGCATGAATCGCACGGCAGAGGCGGTCAAAACGTACCAGCAGCGCATCTCCCTCAGTCAGCGCAAAGACCTTCCAGGGGGACAGGAGGCTTGTGCCATCTGTTGTAGAGCGAATATAGGCGGCGTGTCCGGTTATAGTACGTCCGCTCGTCTCGAAGACTGGCTGGAAGACGCTCGATAGCCAGCAGTTGAAAAAATGTCCGATTATCCAGCCGTCTTCCGAACGTTGAACCGGATAATCCGTGGCTTCTTGAATGCGCGCCAATTCATCCTTTCCTTCTTTCGGGGAAATGCTCATTTTCATACTCCTTTCAAAATCACTATCGGCTGCCCGCATCACGGATGATGGGACCAGCCTGATTACTTCTGGTAAATCTGGTCGAAGGTCCCACCGTCGGCAAAGTGAACTTTATATGCGTTCTTCCATCCACCAAACGCTTCGTCGATCTTGAACAGCTTGATCGGAGGAAACTTGTCGGCATATTTCGCAGCAACCTTGGCATTGGTAGGACGGTAAAAATTCTTTGCCGCGATCTCCTGGCCTTCATCTGAATAGAGGTACTGCAGATAAGCTTCAGCAACCTCTCGCGTGCCTTTCTTGTCCACCACCTTGTCCACCACCGCAACCGGCGGCTCCGCGAGAATGCTCAGGGACGGCACCACAATCTCGAATTTGCCGGCGCCCAATTCCTTGATCGCCAGAAAAGCTTCGTTTTCCCATGAGATGAAGACGTCTCCAACGCCGCGCTCCACAAAAGTCGTGGTCGAGGCGCGTGCACCGGAATCGAGCACTGGCACATTCTTATAGATGTCGGCAACGAATTCTTTTGCTCTTGGCCTCGCCAAAATGGCGTTTTCCGAATTCCCAGGCCGCCAGATAATTCCATTGTGCTCCGCCAGAGGTTTTCGGATTGGGAGTAATTACCGCTACGCCCGGCCGGGCAAGATCGTTCCAGTCCTTGATGCCTTTGGGATTTCCTTTGCGTACCAGGAAAATAATGGTTGAGGTATAGGGGGTACTATTGAGCGGCAATCGTGCCTGCCAATCGGCCGGAAGCAATTTGCCTTTCTCCGAAATTGCGTTGATGTCATTGGCTAAAGCGAGCGTTACCACATCCGCCTCAAGACCGTCGATCACCGAGCGCGCCTGTTTGCCGGAACCACCATGAGATTGCTTGATGGTTACCCTCTCCTTGGCTTTTTGCTCCCAGTACTTGGCAAATGCGCCATTAAATTCCTGATAAAGTTCCCGCGTCGGATCATAGGAAACATTCAATATTGTTTTATCAGCCCACGCATTGCCGCCGATTATGAGGCTGGTCGCCAGGAGGCTGGATGCCAGCCTTGCTTTGAATTTCATTCGTTTTTCCTTTAATGAGTTAGCGATGCAAAATTTTCAGTATTTCGATTAAAAAGCGCTGAGTACTATTTCGACATAGAAAAAATCCGAACTGCCTGGACTTCTGCCAAGCGCTGCCATTTGCCTGTTACGGGTGAATTCGCCGCTGATAAAGTGCGAATAGCCCACAGTCGTGTCGATGTTCGGGGTGAGCTTGTAGCGTGCGCGAACGTCGAAGTTGTGCCCGATGAAGTCGCCGCTTCTCCCGGTGGGGTCGCGATTGAAACCCGGATTCTTGATGGCGCTGTTGTTCCCGTCGAGAAGGTTGTTAAAGCGGTCCCTACTGCTTGCGAGCCAATACCAGCTATAGCCTCCGTCTATACGCAGGTCCTTGGCAGGCTGAAATTCAAGCTTGATTTTCGGGGCTTTGATATTCTCGAATACGATGTAATCATCCGCCGACCAGGGCCGCGCGAAACCAAAGAAGCGCTCAAAGCGGTTATCTACGTTGTCGTTCGGATTGCGGTCGCCGGTCGCATAACCGTAAAAAGCGCTCAGGCGTGGTTTCCAGCTATGCTGGAAGGTATACCCCGCCTCAAGGGTATAGCCATGCGCTTCATGGCGCTGCCCGGCGTTTCGGCCAAACTGGTAGATCAGATTGAAGTCGTAATCCAGGTTGGTACCGGGAATTTTTCCGTAACCGCGTAACGCGGGTGCGTGAATTTCACGATCGATTTGCCCCGGCACTTTGCTGCCATCTTGCACCAGCCCCATGTAATAAGGCTGGAGCGTGACGATGTCCGACCACTCGCGCCAGTGGCCGATCACACCATAAAACCACTGGTTCTCGATGCGCTGATCAAACTCGGTCGGGAGGCGTTTTACCGGCTGATAAGCCCACGTATCGATTTCCCAGTTATTGATTTCCTGGCCCAGATTGATGCGGAAGCCTTCGAAGGTATTCGTGGTATTGCGCCATTCGTTTCGGCCGATCAGACGCCGGTCGAGCGCCTCATAAGCCATGCGTCCCGCCCGGAATCTCAGCGGACGCTGCTGTCCCCGAGGATCTTCGCCCAACGCCCTCTTGAAGTTCAGTTCACCGTATGCCTGGATCAGTTCGAATTCATTGAAATCGCGATCATCATGCGGAAAATGTCCGTTATAGCGGCGGGAATCCTGAAACTCGACAGCTCCACGCAGCGGATCGAGAATTTCCTTCACGCCCAGGTAGGCACGGGTGCGCAGCAGGAAGGGCTCATCCAGCCTGAGGTCGGTGCGCCGTATGTCATTGCTGCGAAATTCATAACGCGTCCGGTGATCCAGGCCGACATCCAGCCAGGTGATATCCTTATACGCTTCGATACCCGTCTTGCTCAGGTTGCGTACATACCTCGGTGGATCGGATTCCGGCTGAGTGGAATAGCTGCTGGCAGGCCTGAAATAACTCGTCGATTTCTTCTTGCTCTTGCGTCCGGCTTGGCCGAAGCTGAGGCGGCTGGCTTATCCGCTGTTTTAGCCGCTGTGGCAGATTTATCCACGGGCGAAATGGCCCATTTGTAATTTTCGGCCGACGGCCGGATCGCCCACTTGTAATCCTCGTCCGATGATCTGATCGGACCTTCTACCTGAATCAGTTGCACCAGCTTGGGCCATTTTCTGTACACCTTGTTGGGTTGCCTGGAAGGATTCGAATTGTCCGGGCTGCTTGTTATTTTCATCCGCCTGAAGCGGTTTAATAAACGATGTGCTGATTGCAAAGGCGAGTGTGATTCGCCAAAAAAATTTCATTCCTTTCTCCTGAACCGCTCCTCCGTCGTTTCGGTCGGTGCGAATATGGGGGGTTTTTGCGTCACCTCCAACTGTTTGGTCGGTGTAATTTTTTTATTGTTGGGCCCATTTGTTGGGCTATTTACTCCGGCGTCAAGATTTAACAGATCTTGCTTTACGGAATGATTCGCCGACCCGGATAACATTGTTCCACGTGATTCTTTCCGGCCTCTATTTACACTTTCTATGCGATCAGCAATAGGGGCCAATAACCTGCTTTCTCCCTGAGATAACGAGAAGGCAATACCTGTCGGTCAGCACCTTGAATCATGGTAGAGAAGTATTGATGGGGTAGAAGTTACCAGCCTTCCCTTATATGAGGAACTAATAAGATCAGATTTTGTTATCTCTTTTTTTTATATAGGAAGTGTGGGGCTATAGGGAGTGTGTGGCCTTATTTTTCTTCCATAGAAAACCGGGTAACGCGTCTCAGGGTTATTTAAAAAGCACTGACTAATACTTCAACGTAAAAAAAGTCGGTGTTTCCTGAGCGCTGGTCGATTTGGGTGGGATGTGCCGCTATTACATTTTTTACGAACTCGCCAGCGATGAAGTGGGAGTAACCCACGACGACGTTAACTCGCGATGCGGGCTGATAACGTACGCGCAATTCCAGCGCGCTCCCGACGTAATCGCCGCTTCTCCCGGTCCTATCCCGATTGAAACCGGGATCCTTGGTGACGCTGATGTTGCCGTCGAATGAGTCGAAAAGACGATCCGTCTTGCTGGCCAGCCAGAACCAGGCATAGCTGGTTTCAAACCCCAGCTTCTGGGTCGGCTGCAGGTCAAACCTGATTCTGGGAGCCTTGATGTTTTCATAAATAACATAATGATCTGACGACCAGGGGCGCGCAAAACCGAAGAAACGGTCAAAACGATTATCCACGTTATCATTGGGATTACGGTCGCCGGTGGCGTAGCCATAAAAGCCGCTGAGACGCGGCTTCCAGGCGTGCTTGAAGGTCTGCCCTATCTCGGCGGTATAACCGTAGGCCTCATGCCGCTGGGTACCGTTGGTACCGAACTGATAGCTGAAGTTGACATCGAAATCCAGGCCGGTATTCCCAACCTTGCCGTAGCCACGCAGCGAAGGCATGTGAATTTCACGATCGAGCCGGTTTGTTGCTGTAAAGCCGTTGGGGTCAGCCGTTTGCTTCTGGCCCATGTAATAGGGTTGCAGGGTGATGATATCCGACCACTTGCGCCAATGCCCGATCGCCCCAAAAAACCAAAGGTGACCGTTGGCCTCATCAAATCTGGTTTGCAAGCGTCGGACCGGCTGATTGCCCCAGAGATCGATTTCCCAGTCATTGGCCTCCCGGCCGAGGTTCAGGCGGAATCCTTCGAAGGCATTGGTCGTATTGCGCCATTCGTTTCGTGCGATAAAACGCCGGTCCAGCGTTTCGTAGGCCATGCGGCCCACGCGGAACCTGACCGGGCGATTCTGCTTGCGATCGTCTTCGCCCAGCGCATTTTTGAAATACAATTCCCCGTATCCCTGAATCAGGTCGTACGGATCGTTTTCCTGGTCAGTCGATGGAAATTTATGGTTGTAAACCCGCGAGTCCTGGAACTCGACCGCGAAGCGGAACGGATCGAGGATTTCTTTTATTCCTAAATATGCGCGGTCGCGCAGAAAGAATGGGTTATCGAATCCGCCTTCAACATGTCGTATGTCGTTGTGGCGCATTTCGTAACGAGTACGGTGCTCAAAACCAATTTCCAGCCAGGTGATATCCTTGAATGCGTCAATGCCGATCTCGCTCAACTTGCGCACATATCTTGGCGGATCGGAGTCGGGATTAGTGGCATAGCTGTCAGAACGCCGATAGTAGCTTGTGGTTTTTTTGCTTGCTTCCATTTTGGATGCAGGGGGGCAGCCGGTTTATCGGATGCAACAGGTTGATCCGATGGTGGGAGCGCCCATTTATAATTGTTATCTGATTTGATCAACCACTTGTCTATGTCAGGTACTCTAGTTTGGGTTACTTGCTGCACCCCTTGTTGGGTTGCCGCGGAATTCCCGGACAGTTTTTTGCTCACCTCCGCCTGAAGCGGATTTATAGATAAAGTGCCGACTGCAGAGGCAAGCGCGATTCGCCAAAAGTAATCCCTTCCTTTCCCTGAAGCGCTCCTCCGCTGTCTCGGCTGCGTGCAGAGATACGGCTGTCTCCATGCCATCTCCAATAGTCTGATCGGTGTAATCGTTTTAATTATGGGCCCTTTCGTCGGCTCTGGATCAGCCTGAATTCTTCAGCATTTACGGAATGACTCCACGGCCAGGTTGGTGCCGGCCCACACGAATTTTTTCGCGGCACTCTATCTGCACGACCTTACCGTCATGAACCACCACCTCCACCGAACCATATTCAATATTGGCGATTGCGCACAGGATTTGCTGTTTGATATCCGTAGGGATACGCATGGGGCCATATTTGTCAGTCTGCCCTGGCGAAAAATGCTTTTCTTCCAAATCAGCAATTTTTATATTCCCCGACATGTTGATTTCCTGTAATCAGAAGCACAGCAGCAAGTTATCAGCAGGCACTTATAATTGAAACTAATAACATTTCATTTGTTTATCTGTTTTTTGCATATCCAGGCATCGAGGTGTTCAACCACAACAAGGGTTTCGAAATATATGTTGTGCGTGAGGATCGGGAGTATGTTTCAGTGAGGGACATTGCAGGGCTGTCCAAACCTCATCCAATCTGGGAAAATGCCTGCAATTGCCGCTTGGCTGAACCTCGAACACTTCTCAATGAAGAGCCCATCCGGTCGTTCATCTACTTTCAGGAGTTGATTTTTGCAATGAGCACAATGGGGATGGCCTCAAGAAAAATGCAGCACGATGTCAACAAACTGCGGAAGCGATTGAGGCGGCTCGTCGGTACGGCCATTGCCGATTTCAATATGATCGAGGAAGGGGACCGCGTGATGGTGTGTCTCTCGGGCGGCAAGGACAGCTACGCCCTGCTCGACATCCTGCGCAATCTTCAAGCGCATGCCCACACAAAGTTTGATTTGATCGCTGTGAACCTGGATCAGAAACAGCCGGGTTTTCCCGAGCATGTGTTGCCGGAATATCTCTCCACTATCGGCATGCCATTTCGCATTGTCGAACAAGATACCTACAGCGTGGTGAAGCGCCTGATTCCCGAAGGCAAGACCACCTGCAGCCTGTGCTCGCGCCTGCGCCGAGGGGTGCTGTACCGTGTGGCGGGTGAGCTGGGCGCGACAAAAATCGCGCTTGGGCATCATCGCGACGACATCCTGGAAACGCTATTCCTAAATCTGTTTTACGGCGGCAAGCTCAAAACCATGCCGCCCAAGCTGGTGAGTGACGATGGCCGGAACATCGTGATCCGCCCGCTCGCGTACTGCAAGGAAAAAGACTTGGCCGCTTATGCCGAGATGGAAAATTTTCCAATTATTCCGTGCAATTTATGCGGATCCCAGAAAAATCTTCAACGCCAGGTAGTAGGTGAAATGCTGCAACATTGGGACAAGAAGTTCCCCGGCAGGCTGGAAACCATGTTTACCGCATTGCAGAATATCCAGTCATCGCATCTGCTCGATCCGCGGCTCTATGATTTCAGGGGCCTCAAGGCTGGGAACGAGCCTTTTCCCGATGGCGACAGAGCCTTTGATCCGGAAACATTCGAGCCGGATGTGGGGGAAATCCTGCATTTGAGCGATGGGTTGAATAACGCCTGAATCAGGACCATTCAGTTACTTGGCAAAAATCGAGCACATCATGATCCTAAATCCAGCAGTTGACCGCTTATTTTTCAGTTTATCACTATGATCCACAAAGATTTTTTACAACACTTGACCTTCACTTTTTTGGTGAGTTCGCTACAGGGCGGATTGTACTTTTTTTGCGGCACATGGCTGCGTTGCAACTCCTTGGAATGGAATAGCCATTCCGCGTCGTTGCGCCTTGCCCTGCACCCCAAAAATCGCACACTCCACCCTGTCCAACTGCCGGATTTAGGATGACTAAGCATACATTCGCTTGGCTCCCGGCCACAATTATTATTGGGGTGGCGCTGATGCCGTCCGCCTACTCGGCCGTGCCGGTCATGGACAGCAAAAATGGGGTCCCCACGCTGGCTCCGCTGTTGCAGGAAGTTACGCCCGCTGTGGTCAATATATCCGTCAAGACGCGTTCCGCGATTGAAGACAACCCCTTGTTTCGTGATCCTTTCTTTCGACGGTTTTTCGAGCTTCCCGACCAGGCGGAGCGCCCGGAGCAAAGCGCCGGATCGGGCGTGATTGTCGACGCCGCTAACGGTTATGTCGTCACCAATTTTCATGTGATCAAGGATGCCCAGCAGGTTACTGTAACGCTCAAAGACCGGCGGCAGTTTCAGGCAAAGCTGGTGGGAACGGACCCTGGTACCGATATCGCCTTACTGAAAATCGACGCGAAAAAATTACAGGCTCTCCGCCTCGGCAATTCCGATTTGCTTAATGTCGGTGACTTCGTCGTAGCGATCGGAAATCCGTTCGGCTTGGGGCAGACCGTGACTTCCGGTATTGTCAGCGCGCTGGGCAGAAGCGGGCTGGATATAGAGGGTTACGAGGACTTCATCCAGACCGACGCATCCATCAACCCCGGCAATTCTGGTGGCGCGCTGGTCAACCTAAAGGGTGAATTGATCGGCATCAACACGGCCATCATCGGTCCTTCCGGCTCCAACGTAGGCATTGGTTTTGCCGTGCCGAGCGTGATGGTCAAGGCAGTAGTGGACCAAATCGTGCGCTTTGGCGAGGTGCGCCGCGGCAGGCTGGGCGCGAGCAGCGAAGATATTACGCATGACCTGGCGGCATCCCTTGGGCTGACTTCCACCGCGGGCGCCATCATTAGCACAGTCGAGGCCAGTTCTCCAGCGGAAAAGGCAGGTTTGAAGGCAGGCGATGTCATAACTGCCGTCAACGGAAAGAATATCCGGAATTCCCTCGACTTACGCAATAAGATAGGATTGATGCCGATCGGAGAGACGGTAAACCTTGAACTGATAAGGAATGGCAAGCCCCTTACCACCAAGGTCAAGATTGCCAAGCCGCTTGATATGCCTGGTACCGAGGCCGAAACGGTACCTCAGCTTGCGGGTGCAACGGTGGCCAATTTCAAAGCCCAGTCAGCACGAGGACCCGAGGGAGTAGTGGTAACAAAAGTCGATGCAAACAGTCCCGCCTGGATGCATGGCCTCAGGCCCGGCGATATCATTGTCGGAGTCAATCGAAAAAAAGTGCGCTCAGTGCAGGAATTTCTCGCGGCTGTACAAAGGAGCCGGGAGTCCATCATACTTAATCTGTTGCGCGGCGATTTCACGGTGACCATCATAATCCGTTAAACCGGGTTCCTTCCGGCACAATAACACCCTCAAGCTAAACGATTCTTGAGCGCTATACGTATTTCGCGCGCGGTGGTTGATCGTGTTATGGTGGCTCTGGTCGAGGCTGCCGCAATTATCTCCAATTACTCTTGACATGAGTTATATCGTGGTTTTTTGTTCACGGTATAATTCCACGTTTTTATTTCAGAAAAGCCGGTTTATGCAGGAAAAATATTACCCGCGAGGGATCGAGTCGGAAGCGCAGCGATACTGGGAAAAAACCGCTGCTTTTAAAGCCGTTGAGGCTTCCGGCAAACAGAAATATTATTGCCTGTCGATGTTTCCCTATCCGTCAGGCAAACTGCATATGGGGCACGTGCGTAATTATACGATTGGTGACGTACTGTCGCGCTACTGGCGAATGCAGGGCTACAATGTCCTGCAACCGATGGGTTGGGACGCTTTCGGCCTTCCAGCGGAAAACGCGGCGATGCAAAACAATGTATCTCCCGCAAAGTGGACGTATGACAACATCGCCTACATGAGGGCGCAATTGCAGAGCCTGGGGTTAGCCATCGACTGGAGCCGCGAGCTTGCGACCTGCCAACCCGATTATTACCGGTGGAACCAGTGGCTGTTTCTGCGGATGCTGGAAAAGGGATTGGCTTACCGGACAACGGGCACTGTCAATTGGGATCCGGTTGATCAGACGGTGCTTGCCAATGAACAAGTGATCGACGGGCGGGGCTGGCGGACCGGGGCGCCGGTGGAGAAGCGCGAAATCCCCATGTATTACCTGAAAATTACCGCATATGCCGATGAATTGCTCGAAGCATTGAATATGCTGCCCGGTTGGCCGGAGCGGGTAAAAACCATGCAGGCCAACTGGATCGGCAAGAGTTTTGGTGTCGATGTCACATTTCCTCCTGATGCTGAATCGGGCATGCCCCAGGCTCTGAAGGTTTTTACCACTCGTGCCGACACTTTGATGGGTGCCACCTATGTTGCTGTAGCGGCTGAGCACCCGGTCGCGCTGCACGCGGCGGAACACAACCCGGAACTGGCCGAATTCGTGGAAGTTTGCAGGCATGGCGCCACAATGGAAGCGGAACTGGCCACGCAGGAAAAAAGAGGCATCGATACAGGACTGTTTGTTGTTCATCCGCTAACCGGGGCAAGATTGCCGGTATGGATTGCCAATTATGTACTGATGGGCTATGGCGAAGGCGCAGTGATGGCCGTACCTGCGCACGATGAACGTGATTTCGAGTTTGCCACGAAATATTCGCTGCCTATCAAGCCGGTGATCAAGCCGAGAGATTCTCATTTGCAGTTTCCTCTCACTCAGGCTTATGTGGAGCACGGCGTTACGTTCGATTCGGGTAAGTTCTCGGGTCTTGAATTTCAGGCGGCGGTGGACGCTATTGCCGAGGCACTGAAGAAGAAGGGATTGGGTGAAAAGAAAGTGCATTACCGCCTGCGCGACTGGGGCATCTCGCGCCAGCGTTATTGGGGTTGTCCCATTCCTCTTGTCTATTGTAATGCCTGCGGTGTAGTGCCTGTGCCGGATGACCAGCTTCCCGTAATGCTTCCGGAAGACCTTGTGCCGGATGGCTCAGGCAATCCGCTGGCAAAAACGCCTTCATTTTATGAATGTGCCTGTCCTCGTTGCGGTAAGCCCGCAAGGCGCGAAACCGATACCATGGATACTTTCGTGGATTCTTCCTGGTATTACATCCGTTATACCTGTGCGGATCAAAAAGACGCGATGACGGATGAGCGGGCGGATTACTGGCTGCCGGTTGATCAATACGTCGGCGGCATTGAACACGCTATTTTGCATCTCCTCTATTCGCGCTTCTGGACCAAGGTCATGCGCGATCTCGGGCTGATAAAATTCGATGAACCATTTGCCAATCTGCTGACCCAAGGCATGGTACTGAATGAAATCATGTTCCGAAAAACCGAAACCGGACGCATGATCTATTTCGATCCTGCGGATGTAGATATAAAAACCGACGAGCAGGGCAGACGCACTGGCGCCGTGCTGCGCGTGGATGGACAACCGGTGGAATCGGATGGCATCGGTACCATGTCGAAATCCAAGAACAATGGAGTCGATCCTCAAAAGATAGTGGAGCAATATGGGGCCGATACGGCGCGTCTGTTCATGATGTTCGCCAGTCCGCCGGAACAGACGCTCGAATGGGCAGATACCGGGGTAGAAGGCGCATTTCGCTTTTTGAAACGCTTGTGGAAACAGGTTTATGAACATCTGGAGCGTGGGGGAACGGCCGGCCCGGTGCGAAGTGAAGATTTCGCCAGCGATCTGAAGCCCCTGCGTTTCCAATTGCACCAGACTGTCGCCAAGGTTGGCGACGACCTGGGCAGGCGCCACACTTTCAACACCGCGATTGCAGCAGTGATGGAGCTCATGAATGCGCTGGGAAAACTGGATAATTCCAGCGCCGCCGCGCGCAGCCTGATGCAGGAAGCGCTGGAAAAAATTGTGTTGCTGCTGTCACCTATCGTGCCCCACATTTGTCATACGTTGTGGCGCGAACTGAAGCCCGGAACGGAGCTTTTCGATCAGCCGTGGCCACAAGCCGATCATACCGCTCTGGTGCGCGACGAAATTGAGCTCGTCGTTCAGGTCAACGGCAAACTACGCGGCAAGATTTGTGTTGGGAGCGAGGCGAAACCGGCGGTTATCGAGCGCATTGCACTGGAAAGCGATCAGGTGGAGAAGTTCGTCGCCGGAAAGAAGATAAAAAAAGTGATCGTGGTACCGGGCCGATTGGTCAATATCGTCATCTAAACGCATGAGATTATAACGCCAGGATTCATCATGAAAAATATTCTAAATCTTCTTCTTGTTACGTGCTGTGTTTTGCTCACCGCGTGCGGCTTTCAGTTGCGCGGTCAGGCTATGCTGCCGTTTGAGACTCTTTTTATATCAGCTCCCGCAGGGCATCCTATCGGTACAGACCTTAAACGCCTCATCAAGGCAGGCACCAAGACCCAAATAGTCAGTAAGGCGAAAGATGCCCAAGCCACACTCGAAATCATCAGCGTGACCAATGATAAGGAAATCATGTCCGTATCCGGGGGCGGACGGGTACGGGAGTTCGAATTGCGTTACCGGGTTTCCTATCGACTCATAGATAGCAAGGGAGTCGAACTCATCCCCGTCAATGAAATCGCACTGCGCCGCATCATTCCTTTTACCGATGCGCAGGTAGTGGCGAAAGAGGGGGAGGAGGCGATGCTTGTCAGGGAAATGCAAGGGGATTCCGCGGCACAAATCGTGCGTCGCATGGAGGCGGTGAAAACAGCATCGGCTCAGTAAGGGCTCCGCGTGCGGAAAATTGCGGGTTTCGAGAGCGATGCATGAGTCATGCGTGTTAACCCCGATCAGCTTGCCCGACATCTTGATAAACAGCTTGCGCCGCTTTACACGGTGTTTGGCGACGAGTTGCTGCTGGCAATCGAAGCCTCCGATCTGATTCGCGCCAGGGCGCGCCAGTCGGGCTATGTGGAATGTGAAGTTTTTGCAATAGATCACCATTTCAACTGGTTGGAGCTTCAGCAGCGCAGTAGCAGCCTGTCGCTATTTGGGGAGCGGCGTATAATGGACCTGCGCATTCCCTCCGGCAAACCGGGAAACAAAGGCAGCATGATGATCGAGGAATATTGCCGTGCGCTTCCACCGGATACGGTCACGCTCGTCACGCTGCCCAAAATCGATAAGCAAAGCTCAGCAGCTAAATGGTTCAGGGCGCTTGAAGGCGCGGGCGTAATGGTTCCGGTATTTCCAGTGGAACGCGCCCGCTTGCCGGCATGGATCGGTCAGCGCCTGGAAATGCAAGGGCAAAATGCCAATCCCGATACCTTGCGTTTTTTTGCCGACAAGGTTGAGGGGAATCTCCTTGCAGCCCATCAGGAGCTGAAGAAACTGGCGCTGCTGTATCCCTCGGGTGCTTTGTCATTCGATCAGGTTAAAGATGCGGTACTGGATGTGGCGCGTTATGACGTTTTCAAATTGTCGGGCGCGATGATGGCGGGCGATACCGCGCGCTATGCCCGCGTGCTGGAGGAATTGCAGGGAGAGGGGACGGCGCTGCCGTTCATTGTCTTCACGCTCGCGGGGCACATCCGCTCTCTGATAATGATCCGCAGAGGACTGGATTCAGGCAGACCGCTCATGCAACTGATGAACCAGATCCGGGTAAGGGCAGATCAACAGAAAGCGATGGAAAGCGCGGTCAAGCGCCTTGATCTCAAGCAGTTGATAGCGACACTGTTGCATGCCGCGAAAATAGACAGGATCAGCAAGGGCGCGGCGCAGGGCGATCCCTGGGATGAATTGCTGCAACTGGGATTGAGGTTCGCAGTCACCGCGCGTGGGTAACATATGGCTCTCGCGTTCCGCAGTTACACGGTGCAACGCGCCCCGGAGTATCGCCCGAGGGGCCCGGCGAAGCGGGGATCGGGCAGCGGAGGGGATGCCCCGACCGCGTTTAGGAACACGGGGCGCCTGCATCCCGCTGCGGGGTCGCATCTTCCTTCGGAAGACACTGCTCCCGCCCTACGCGGTCGCGCTTCGCTTATTGACGCGCTACGTTTTGTGTCTTTGTGTAATGTTCGCCGCCCGGAAAAATACTACAAATTTCGTCATTCCGGGCTTGACCCGGAATCCAGGCCTCAATTCACTGACCTTTCCAGCACGGATTGATTGTTCTCAATAATTGGAATTCCGACATGGATATTATCGACATCAAGACCTATATGCAATCGATCGGGCGCGAAGCGCGCGCCGCCTCACGCCTGATCGCCAGGGCGGAGACCGCCGCCAAAAACCGGGCGCTCACCCACATGGCCATGGCCATAAAACGCGATGAGCAACGGCTGCTGGAAGCCAACGCGGGGGATGTGGAAAATGCCAGAGCCCGGGGGCTGGAGCCCGCCATGATCGATCGCCTGGCACTTACATCGAAAAGTATTGGAAGCATGGCGGAAGGTTTGCTGCAAATCGCGGCACTGGCCGATCCAGTGGGGGGAATCAGCGATCTGAATTACCGGCCCTCCGGTATACAGGTCGGCAAAATGCGCGTGCCGCTCGGTGTGGTCGGCATTATTTACGAAGCGCGCCCCAACGTTACTGCCGATGCTGCGGGATTGTGCCTCAAGGCGGGCAATGCGGCGATATTGCGTGGGGGATCGGAAGCGATTCGCAGCAATCAGGCCATCGCGGCTTGCGTAAAAGAAGGGTTGAAGGCTGCGGGATTGCCAGAAACGGCGATACAGGTGATTGAAACCACCGATCGCGCAGCCGTGGGCGAGCTGGTCACTATGACGGAATTTGTCGATGTCATCGTTCCGCGCGGTGGCAAGGGCTTGATAGAACGGATTTCCAATGAAGCGCGCATCCCCGTCATCAAACATCTGGACGGGGTGTGCCACGTGTATATCGATGAGGATGCCGATCTGGCCAAGGCCATCCGCGTCGCGGACAACGCCAAGACTCAGCGCTACGGCACCTGCAACACCATGGAAACCCTGCTGGTGCATGAAGGCGTCGCCAGCGAAGTGCTGCCACCCCTGTGCAGAATCTATCTCGACAAAGGCGTGGAGCTGCGCGGCGATGAGGCGGCCCGGGCCATCATTCCGCAAATGGGTGAGGCTACGGAAGAAGACTGGTATACCGAGTATCTCGCACCGATTCTAAGCGTGCGAGTGGTGAGCGGGCTGGATCAGGCTATCGAACACATTGCCGTTTATGGCTCGCAACATACCGATTCGATCATTACCGAGAATTACAGTTGCGCCCGCCGTTTCCTGCGCGAGGTGGATTCCAGTTCCGTGATGGTGAACGCTTCCACCCGGTTCGCCGATGGATTCGAGTATGGGCTCGGCGCGGAAATCGGCATCTCGACCGACAAGATTCACGCCCGCGGCCCGGTCGGATTGGAAGGATTGACCAGCCAGAAATTCATTGTGCTGGGCGATGGGCACATACGGACTTAGGTTTATTTTAATCTTGCCCAAGCGGCTACTGGGTTTTCTGTCTGAGGTTCAAGGTGTTCACCTGCTTTAAACGGCAGGAAACCGCCAGTCTGGACGTTGATGACAATTCCGAAGGCGCGGCATTTAATATATTGTTTTCAATTGATACTTACACCCTCCATTTCCCATGATTCGCTCTTCTTCGTCTGAAATAAACGATGCAAGCACCCTGTCGGGGGGATTAGGCGAATTTTTTGCGCAAGGAATCGAAGCTGCCGATCTGCCGGCGTTATTTCCGCTATTGCGGGCGCGGGAAGCTCTCAATGCGTTCATCACTTTATTTCGTGGGGGCGAGGATGAAGTCCTGGTGCGCCTCATGGTGTTACGGGAAATTGGAACGCGCGCCGATGCCCCGTGCTGGAGTCCGCAGGAGTTGCAGGCCCATTTTGGCTACCTTGATCCGGTGAAGCTCGATACCGTACTCAAGCGACTGCGCGAAAATGATTTACTCGTCTGGGACACGGAGCAACGCAGCTACCAATTGAGCGCGGCAGGCCGCATCACTCTTTCCGCGTTGGCCACTTTGTTAAGTTTCGCCGGAGAAAACGATGCGGAACTGGGTTATATTACCGCGCAGGTGGCCGCGGGGCAGGCATTGGGGAGGGTATCAGCCGAAACTTTGCAACACCTGCTCGGCAGGTTGAATGAACTGCAAAACGAATTCGATCAGGCAGTATTGGCCGGTTCCGAATTCCGGTTGCGGCGCTCTCAGGCGAAATTGGCCTCAGTGTGGCACTGGGTGGAAAAAGGCACCGAGCTCATTCGCTCTATGACAGCCGATGATGATCTTGACATCGCTACCTACCGCATTGCCCAATCCATCGGTCAGGCGCAAAGCCGCATGTTGCGCATGACTGGGGTATTTCAACGCGCGCTCAACAGCCTGGAGCGGCAGCGGGTGCATCTGGGGCAGAGCGGTCTGTCCTCCTCGGATATCATGGCATGGCTGCGCAATCAATCGCAAGAACGGCTGGTTGCGGTCGCCAACCTTGCTTTGTTCGCTTATCCCCAGCCGATGTTCGTTACCCCGAACGAGATGCTGGACACAGCGGAATATGAGTTGATCGAGCGTGAACGCGAAAAGGCGGCTTACTCCATTTTGCCGCCTCCCAGTGACGCTCCCGAAACAAGCCGTGTCGAGGCCGAGCGGCTGGTGCTGCTGGAACAGTTTCTCGGTAATCTGAACAGCATTGAAGCCGAGGCCGATCTCGGCGATGTCGTGGTAGGTGGCGCCTATCCGCAAGCCGCTTACCGTATGTCACTGTTGGCTACGCTTAACGATATCCAAACCGGCATTTTGACCGGACCGATGGCGGAACTTGCGGCTGCGCCATTCAAACTGAAAGTATTTACCGGAACACGCAAAATTGGCCGTGACGGCGTAGAGGAAATCAGTACGGGTGTACTGGAGCGTACACAGCCCTTGCAAGACTAACACTGCCAGGTCCATGAACACCGAAATTCAAACCCTGATTGCGCGCCTGCTTGCTCATCGCTACATAGAACGCGGAGATAAGCTCGCCCGGCGCGCCCTGATCGACGAAGCGTTCCGGGCCGAGCTGGACTTGCAATTGGCTGCCTGTGGCCTGCATCTGCTGGAGAATCCTTATGCCAGCCATATTGCCGTGGGTCTCAAACGCGAGATGGAAGACGCAGTATTCGGCCGGCAGGATAATTGGTTGAGCAACAATATGGGCCTGCAACGCGATGGGGTGGCGCTGCTGGTGGTGCTGTGGGCACTCATCATTTTGCCGAAGCGCGAGCGTCAGGTCGCACGGCAAGAAAAGGAGGCAGCGGATCAGGTTGATATGTTCGCCGCCGATAAGCCTTTGTCCCGGGGCGAAGAGGTTTCCGCCAGCGTTGCCGAACGTACGCTGCTGGCAGACTTCGGTTCTAAACTGGGGGGTAAAATGCGCATCAATGTGAATTTGGGAATACTCTCCCGCCTGGGCTTTATCCAGCGCCGCAACAAAATGATTTACGAAGGGCCAGCGCTTGACGTGCTAATGGAATATCGGGTTCTGGAATCGCGCATTATTGATGGGGCGCTTGCTGACTTGTTGGCCAATCGAGGTCAACCAGACAACATAGCGCTTGGGGATGACAGCGCAAGGGACACTGCGGATGCCGAGTCCGGCGAGGCGGAGCAGTTAACGGACGCCTGATGTTCCATATCAAATCCCTAGAACTCGTCCATTGGGACTATTGGCGGCGCTTCACCCTGCCGCTGGATGCTCAGATCGTTACTATCGTCGGGCCCAACGGCTCCGGCAAGACCACGCTGCTGGATGCCTTGAGAACGCTACTCGCTCTGAAATGCTCTGGCAAGCGCGAATACAAGCGCTATGTGCGCCGTTCCAACGAAGTGTTCGCCTGGCTGCGCGCGGTAGTCGATAACAGCCGTATAGACAACCGCCGCCATCCATTTTTTCCCCTCTTGGAAGATGAGGTTACTTTGGCTTGCCGCATTCGCAAGCAGGGGGGTGAATGGCAGCGCCAGTATCTGATCGTTCCAGGCAACGTTACCATTGAAAATCTGGAGTCTTCCAGTGATTGGCTGGGAGTCACCGAATATCAGCGGCGTATGGATAGCGCCGGTCTCACGAAAGCTATGGCCGAAGTGCTATCGCTGGAACAGGGCGATACCGACAAGCTTTGCGAATATTCTCCCAAGACTTTGCTGGAGCTGGTTTTCCAGGTATTCGGTGATAAGCAGGTGCTGGATGCTTATCTGGAAGCCAAAGGGCAGCAGCGCGAGACCGAACGGGAATTGCAGGAAATGAGCAATCACCTGGAAGCCCTTGACAACAAGGTCGAGAAAATGACCCTTAAGGTCAACAGCTTTATTAAGTGGCGCAATCTGAAGCAGGACCAGATCAGGCTACAAGGCGAAGTACTGCCGCGTCTACAGTTGCTTGATCTCAAGGAATCCATTAATGGCGCGCGCAGCCAGATTCAGGGCAACCGCCGGTTGCTGCGTGAAAAACAGCGAGCCCTGCTTGCCGAGGATGCCGCTATTACCAGTCTTGACGCGGCGTTAGGATGGCGCAAACAGAGGAAGAGGTGTTGCGGCTAACGGAAAAAGCCGCTGTGGAAAATTTTCAGGCGGCGCGCGATGCCGTGACCAAAACCAGTGCCGTGCTGGAACAGCGCGATAACCTTGCCGCCTTGAGTCAATCGCGTCATGGGCAGGATCTGGCCGATTTGGCCGAGACATTGGGCCGCGAGCGCCAGCGCCTGGCGGTATTGCGAAATGAATTGGCGGCGGCCCGCACTCGTCTGGATGAGCTCACCGCCTGTGTGGCCGCGCTTAACAGCGGTAAGCAGATTCCACCAGAATATGTGAGGGAATTCCGGATTGCGCTTAAAAAGGCGGGGATCCCTCATTGCATGTTGATTGAGATCGTCGAGGTCATCGATCCGGGCTGGCAAGCCGCGGTGGAAGCATTTCTCGCGCCTTACAGGCAATTGGTTTTACTGGAGAACGAGGCCGATCGGGCGAGGGCATGGCAGATTGGCGAAACGTTGCGCTACCGGCATTTTGTCGCTGCCGGGAGCGGTCGGTATCCGCCGCCACATCTGTGCCGCAGGCGGGATCGCTGCTGGAGGTGGTGAGTTTTACCGCCGATGCCCCGGTATGGCTGATCCAGTCCGCTGAATCAGGTGCAACGCGCCGAAAATACCCAGTCAGGTGCCAGGCTGCCCGCGGTGCAGAACTGGATCACCCGTAGCCGGCTATTATCGTGAGCGCCGTGGCGGACGTTTCATAGGAGTCGCTTCCGCCGATTATCATTTTGGTGAAGCCGGCAAAAAAAGCCGTCTCGACGCCTGGGCGGCGGAATCGCAGGGCATTATCCGGTCAGATCGACAAATTGACTGAAGAAGAAGCTGGCTTGCGCCAGACCATCGCCCGGAAACAAGCGCAACTCGACGGCCTTGATGCCGCACAAATGCTGGCGCTGCGCGCGGACGAATTTGCTCACGCAGAACATCAGATCGTGATGCTGAAAAAAACAGCCCAGCAAGCAGCCGACGCAGCGGCCGCCGCCTCCAGTAAAAAAGATGAGGCGGTGGAAGCGCGCCATCAGATCCAACTGAACTTAAAACCGCCCATACCACACATGACCAACTGGCGCAGGAAACCGGCGCGCTAACGCCACAACTGAAAAATCAGCGTTCCGAAAATATGAAACGTATCCAGAGGCTACGCCATGACCGCAGCGCCATGCCATCCGCCTGGTATGCACTGGCTGCCTTGCTTCAATTGCGAGGACGATTCGCATCTGGCGAGGCGGTAAAGCTGCATCTGCGCCAATTGGAAAACCGTTTGGCGACGGAGGATTGGGAAACCGACGAAAACATTATCGCCGTACGTGATAAATTGCGGGGAGATCTGGAAGGCATGCAGGCAGACGTGGCTAAGCGGCGTGCCGCCAACGAGCGCGCGCGGAGCCTGACCCATGAAGCACGCGACGCATACATTAACCGGCTGCGCGCCACGGTCCGTCGTTACGGAAAAAATATCAGGGAATTGGGCGAACTCGCGGGAATCGAGGTGCATTGCGAACCGCCGCACCTGGAAAACGATGACCTGGTGCTGGCCCAGGCAGGGCTGGCGGTACATTTTAATTTCGATCAAAAAGGATTGACCGGACTGAATGATGGCGAAGCTTCCGGCGGTCAGCAGGTGATGAAATCGCTGATCCTGCTGATCGGCCTGATGATGGATGAAAGTCAGCCGGGCGGATTCGTGTTCATCGACGAACCTTTTGCCCATCTCGACATTTTCAATATTGATCGGGTCGGCAGCTTCCTGAAGGCGACCCGCTCGCAATACCTGATCACCACACCGATTACTCATAACGTTAATGTCTACGATCCGGCCGAACTGACGCTCATCACTTACAAAAAACGTCCAGAAGAGCCTTGGGCGTCGCCCATTGCGCAGGTTAGCCGGCAGAAGGCTGCCTATGCCTGAATCTGAAACTTGGGCGGGCCCGGATACGCTTGGGATTTACACTCTCGATTTGGATGTGGGAGCGAAAAGCACGTTACGGGGAAGACGCCTGCGCCGGGCATTTTTTAACCCGGTATTTCAGGACAGCCTTCATACCCTCGACAGTTGGCCGACGGAATGGCGGGAATTGCTTATCGACTGGATAAAAGCCTGCTCTTCAAAACGCAAATGGGATACTCTGTTGACCGCGGCCGGAAGCCGCCGGGTACAGCTCGCCCATGAATTGCTGGACGCTCTATTGCGCGGCGGTTGGGTGGAGGTAGAGGACCGGCGGCAATCCGGCCGTTGGCAAACAGTATGGGTAAGTTTTCTTCAACCGCCCGCATTACGACATCATCTGGGCCTCGCCGACAAGGATGCGCTTGCAGAATTATTTCGCGCCGAAGCATCGCACCCATTGCGGGATACCCGTCTTACAAGCGCGCAGCAAAGTCTGAATGCTTTTCCTCCGCAATCCGCATTACGCCGACTAGCATTACTGCGGGCGCTCGATATTTGGCTGGCTGGGCAGCGTTTTGGCACCCGGCGTGATTTCTCACTGTTTGCGCGCGGTACCACCAAAGCTGTCTCCACTTCCGACTGGGAATGGCTGGACCGCCATCTGGATCTGGTCGAATTGGGTATCGAAAAGCATACGCCTGCGATCTGGATACGTGGCTCCTGTCTTATTGCTGCGCGAAAATTTGAGCCTCGATCTTAGATTGGTCGATGACTGCATTGCGCTCACACCGGACACGCTCAGCAGTCTGACCGGCATTGAAGGGCGTATCGGCTGCTGGAGAATACTCGAAAACCGCACCAGTTTCGAGCGTGCGGCACGCCGCCATGGCGGGGAAGACTTTGTGGTATGGCTACCAGGCTTTGCGCCCGCATGGTGGTGGAAGGTGTCGCACAACTTCTGGCATTGTGCCCGGCATCTGCGCTGATTGCCTGCGATCCCGATCCAGCCGGAATAGAAATTGCATTACAGGCGGCCAGAATCTGGGACAAGGCTGGGTTATCATGGCAGCCTTGGGGCATGGATGTGGCGACCTTGTCCAACCTGCCAAACTGCCAGCCACTAGGTCAAACGATAAGGAACAGCTACAGCGTCTTCTGCGGCAGCCGCTGCCGGCCAGTTTGCATGCTTTGCCGGCTGGATGCTCATTCAATCTAAAAAAGGCGAACAAGAAGGCGCGATATAATTTCAAGAGCCTGGATTCCAAAAAGCTGAATTTCATCTAAGAAAAGATTATGAATAATTTGGTGGAGATACGTATCCCCGATGTTGGCGACTTCAAGGATATTCCCGTTATAGAGCTGCTGGTAAAGCCGGGCGACACGGTCGAGAAGGAAACTTCGCTCATCACTCTGGAAACCGACAAGGCGACGATGGAGATTCCCTCGCCTCAAGCTGGGGTGGTGAAGGAAATCAACGTCAAGATAGGCGATAAGGTTTCCGAAGGTTCTTTATACTGACCTTGGAAGCAGAGGCAGCATCAGCCGAGACGGAAACTAAAGCCGCTGAGTCTGCTAAATCCGCTGAAGCCGCTAAACCCGCCGAATCTGCTGAGCCGACTGAGCCGATCAGAAAGCCCGCTCCTGCCGCGCCGGAAAACAGACCAATGCAGGAGCCCGCCGCTGCGGTCACTCCGGAATCTGCCCCGGCTCAAGCCACTCCTTCTGTTCCAAGCGGTGACATTCATGCCGACGTGGTGGTGCTGGGCGCGGGTCCGGGCGGCTACACAGCCGCGTTTCGTGCCGCCGATCTGGGCAAGAAGGTGGTATTGATCGAGCGCTACCCAACGCTTGGCGGCGTATGCCTCAATGTCGGCTGTATACCCTCGAAGGCTCTGCTGCATATCGCCAAAGTCATTACCGATGCCGAGGAAGCTGCGCGCCAGGGCATCGGTTTTGCCAAGCCCGGCATAGAATTGGATAAGCTGCGGGGCTGGAAGGAATCTGTTGTCGGCAAGCTGACCAAGGGACTCGCCGGCCTGGCCAAGCAGCGTAAAGTGACAACGATACAGGGCAAGGGCAAATTCACCTCAGCAAACATGATTGAGGTGGAGACGCCGGATGGTTCAAAAACCGTATCGTTCGAACACTGCATCATCGCAGCAGGGTCAAGTGCGGCACGAATTCCCGGGTTTCCCTACGATGATCCCCGCCTCATGGATTCAACCGGCGCACTGAAGCTGGAGGACATACCCAAACGCATGCTCATCATAGGCGGAGGCATTATCGGGCTGGAGATGGCAACGGTCTACGATGCTCTCGGCAGCAGGATCAGCGTAGTGGAGCTGATGGATCAATTGATCCCCGGCGCGGACCCGGATTTGATCAAGCCACTGCACAAGCGCATACAGAAACGCTATGAAGCGATTTACCTCAAAACCAAAGTCACACAAATCGAAGCGCTGGAAAATGGCCTGAAAGTGACCTTCGAAAGCGCTTCGGATACTCCCGCGCCCGAACCGCAAGTTTATGACCGCATTCTGGTAGCAGTGGGACGCCGCCCCAACGGGCGCGATATTGGCGCGGAAAGTGCAGGTGTTAATGTCAACGAGCGCGGATTCATCCCCGCGGATAAGCAGTTGCGCACCAATGTGCCGCACATCTTCGCCATCGGCGACATTATCGCTGAGCCCATGCTGGCGCATAAGGCTTCGCACGAAGGCAAGCTCGCAGCGGAAATCATCGCAGACCCAGAACAAGCAAAAGCGGCTTTCGATGCCCGTGCGATTCCTTCAGTGGCCTACACCGATCCTGAAATTGCCTGGATGGGTCTGACGGAAACCGAGGCCGGCAAACAAGGCGTCGAGTATGAGAAAGCGGTATTTCCCTGGGCGGCAAGCGGCCGCGCACTAGCGATGGCGCGCGATGAAGGCATGACCAAGCTGCTGCTGGACAAGAAGACCCGCCGCATCCTCGGCGCAGGAATAGTAGGAGTCAACGCAGGAGAACTGATTGCCGAAACCGTGCTGGGGCTGGAAATGGGCGCGGATATGGAAGACGTCGGGCTGACCATTCACCCGCACCCGACATTATCAGAAACCGTCTTTTTTGCTGCCGAAATTGCGGAGGGGACGATTACCGATCTTTATATGCCGAAGAGGTAAGGCGAAAATTGTCGGTTTTAGGAACTCGACATATAGTGAGCGTTCATGAAAACGATGGTGCAGTTGCTATTGCCGGAGTTCTCGCATCAGGTGTTTCTCGGTGAAAACGTGCCTTATGAATCATTAAGTTCAACCTTGTGGTTTCTATTCTAGATGTTACGGTGAGTGCTTGCGGTTGATAGTAACAGGCCATCTATGCGACTTGAAGCCGAAAAAGAAGGATTATGAATTGCTCTTGCCTTGGGCTTTTTCTTTTACTTTTATTCGCGACCGACGGCTCAAACCCAGCCCGAGAATCCCGAAGCCCATCAAAGCCAGGGTTGCCGGCTCAGGCACCGGGTTTACCTTTATGGCGTCGGCCAACGCGGTTGATTTGATGCTCAATTGATAATCGTGGTTTGCCAGCAGGTTAACGGTCGTGGCGGTCCATAATCCACTGAACGCACTGCCCGGGGCTGCCCGCTGAAGCTTTGCCCATTAAACGGCGCGCTTCTTGATAAAGCATCATTCAGGCTGAAAGGATCGGACATGGCGGTCAGGCCCTTGTGATCAGTGTCACCAGCAGTACTGCTACCATCCGGCTTCCAGACCACGATGTCGGTGTTCGTGGTCAGATCCCTGATGGAGAAGACCAGGCTATACTGTGAAGAAGCATTGGTGGGAAATACCGCTGTGGCGTTGGTGGTGGCCTCCAGGTAGGCGCGGGCGTTGAACGCGAGGTCGATCGACCCGCCATGGTTGAATGTAAAGTTAAAGCCGGCTTGAAGGCCGTTATTGGCGGTGGAGCTGCCGTCCCCCGGGTTATCCAGAGTAACATAGGCCGCATGGGAAGCCGTCGCAGGGCCGGTGACGGGCACGCCACCAACCACCAAGCCGGTTATGGGAGAACCGAACTGCGACTGATCCGCGAGAGCGAACGACGATGTGGGAGGCGCTGTAAAAGCGGTGTAGGCATTATTGGCATAAGGAGGAACTCCTAAATTGCCGACTCTCACCGGTTGCAAGTCGATGTCCTCACCAGCGCCATTCTTGCTGCCCGTCAGGGCTGCACCATTCAGGGAAGCAGAAATGTCCGCCGTATTAGTGGGGGTAATTCTTCCGCCGAAATCGGTATTGAAGTCAAGTATCGCGCCGCCCCTGCTGATGGTGAAATTTGTGATATCCAGCACCGAGGTGGCCAGCGAGCCGGCTTGGGCCGGGCCGGCGGCGAACATCCCCGATAACGTAATACTGGTGGCTAGCGCTAATGTTCTACGTTTTATCATATGTTTCTCCATGTCTGGTTTTGTGATTCGCTTCGGACTTCTGCTCATAGAAGAAAAGTTAACATGCATGTACATCGATTCCTAAAGTGGTTATACCTTATCTTTTGTGGTTACTATTTAGTATCACTATAAAGTTTTATAGTCTACAAAACTGCAATCAGCAAATTATCCAGAAATTTTCAATAACCTTTTCTTACAGGCCAAAACTGCTGTACATTCATGATTGAATATGAACTAGCCGCTACAGTACCGGCTTCAGCTAGACAACTAGGCACGCTCGCGCCACGCCTGAAGAATGCCCGCTCGCAGCACGAACCATAGCTATTGGCCATATCTCGGGTCTTGCTCACTTAAGTGCCAAGGCGGTTGTTGTCGTCTATGCCCAACGCATGCAGAATCCAGGAGACCTTCCGCGATCTGAGGAGTGAGCACTTCTGGCTCTGGGATTCAATTCCAGTCTATCGACGCGGAAAGACTGCCTGAGCTGCTGCTGATAGCCTGTCTCGTCTCACTCGAATTACCCTTGATCGTGCAGACATAGCAAAGCGCGGAAACTGGACCTTCAATTGCAAAGCACCACCCGACGTTCCCGTCCCGTGCTCTGCGTTATATCTCTCGTCTCGCCCCTTTGAGGGGAGACCTAAGAGTCCGACCCCGTCGATTCGATTTAGGGTCAGGTTCGATTGATCCTAGAATTGTTCATGTTCCCCGCCCGCTCTCGGAGTAGTTACATTTTAACTGATATTTGCTATAGAGATCCAGCACCTTTGGCGCATAGGTTCTGGTTTCTGCATAAGGCGGAATTTGGTATCCATGCTTGACCACGCTTTTTTCTCCGGCATACCTTCGGCACATATGTTCTGGTTTCCGCATACGGCGGGATTTGATATCCATATTTGACCACGCTGTTTTCCCCGGCATTATAGCCAGCCAGCGCCAGGCTTAAATTGCCGTCGAACATTTTCAGCAAATCGCTCAGGTAGCGGGCGCCGCCATGAAGGTTTTGCACGGGGTCGAACCGGTCGGTGACGCCATATCGCTGGGCGGTTGCCGGCATAAGCTGCATCAATCCCGCCGCGCCTTTTTTCGAGACGGCTGCGGAGTTATATCCCGATTCGGCAGAGACCACCGCATGGATCAGCGCGCTTTCCAGGGCGTGAGTACGGGCGATCGTTTCGATGATGGAACCGTACTGAGCTTTAATGGACGGTTCAGGCCGCCTGCCATTCGGACGAATAGTTATCGGCTTATTCACGGGACGGGTGGACCCTGACCCTGCAAAGGGAACGTAACGGCTATCCGTGGGTACGTTGCTGAAATGCGTTACGCCGTTTTCATCGGTAAACGAGTAGATTTCCGCATGGGCTGGCTGTGCCAGGCCGCATGCCAGCAAGGCTCCAAGGATAAGAGGATGCAGGACGAGTTTCTTGATCATGTATGGTGAGCAAAGGACCAAAGCAACCTCAGGTTACTTTCTCTTCCTTAATCTGATTGGCTAGCAATTATACTCATGCTTATGGCAGGTTTATCAAATCAATAGGCATAGTTTCCTGCTCATATTCCTCCCCGATGGGCCTGAACCGTATTTTCTTCCCCTGTATACGCGGAAGGCATTCATTAAATTAGCTGAGACCTCGGCATATTCCCCTTACATTTCGCTATGAAAGTGTGGTTCGGTTTCCTCGCTATCATGCTTGTGCCCCTCGCTGTTGGCGACGAGTTCACGGTATGAGTCAGGCGTCAACCGCGGCAGTTTCTGCACGAAGGCGACGATATTCCAGATGTGTACATCACCCATGCTCTTGCCCCAAGCCGGCATGCCACTCATCTTGATACCGTGTTTGATTATCCAGAATGTTTCGCGCGGATCGATCTTGCCGATCTCGCGCCATGAGGGTGGTTTGGGATACAGGCCCAGGCTCAACTCGGATTCTTCCATGCCCGGTCCGAGGTGGCACCCGGTACACATCGAGTCGTAGTTTCCAGCGCCCAGCTTGATGTTCGCGTCAATATTCAGATTTGGCGGCGTTACTGCGCCGGACCGTGCCTCAACCGAACGATCACGTACAGTGCTGAGGATTTTGAAGGTTAAGGGCCAGTGCGGGTCGTCCGCGGCAATATTGAATACGCCGGAATAAATAAACACGGCAATTCCCCCGATCCCAATCCCGGCAGCAATGATCAGCAGTCTTACCGTTTTCATAAGTGTTCCATAAATATTTCAAAAATATTCTGGAGGGGAACATGGAAGACCTGGTGATCGCGGCAACCGGCGGCGCACATCCGTTGCAGCTAACCACAGCTGGATGCTAAACATAGCTGCGTGTGCCGTCGCGATAAATAAGCCGCGAGGCAATTTATTCGTCATATTCTATCCACGTAATTCACCGGTGCATGATCAGCCAGAGGCTTGGGCGGGGCAGAAAGATTGAGCCATGCAAGAGCGGAACCTTTCTCCGGGCCCGTCTCCGGCCCCTTCAGCAGTTGCAGAGCGCCTACATGGCGGAACCCCAACATTTCAGGAGGGAGTGAAGTCAGCGCATCCTCGTCATCAACAATTCTGAAAACAGGCAAGCTGCCGAATGAAGCGGCAAACGCTTCATTTCCAACGCGTGGCGAGGCAAATGTATAGACTGCCTGTGGCGCATGGCGTAGCGCCGCGAGCGTGGCAAGGGCGGCTCCCAGACTGTGGCCTGTGTAGAAAACCGGGCAGGTAAGCGTGGCCAGCTCCTTTTCGATGCTATTCCAGATGGAGTCAAGGGCTTTCCTGAAACCCTGGTGCATGCCAACGGTATTTTGATCTAGCGGGGGTATCCCGAATTCCAAATCGGTGATCATGTCGTTGACGTTTTGCTCAGTACCGCGAAAAACGAGAACGGCGAACATCGGCCCTGTTACAGATTTGACCAGCATTGCCCGCGTATTCGAGGAAATAAAGAAACGGCGCTGCTTGAGTCCCACGTTCTCCAGGAAACTCGTTCGGGTCGGCTGCGGCGGCGGGTCCTCTTCCTCCAGGTCGTGCCGGTAGACCAGCCTGCTGAGTTCCGCGAGCCATAGCGCATTGATACGGCTGTAGACAGATTTGGCTTCCGGGTCGAATGGTGGAAACTCTTTTCGGGCAAAGAAGTCGGTCGCTTTTCCTGGCTGAAGCAGATCTTCCCATGTTGTAACGCCTGACATCGTTCCTCCTTGCATCCGGCCCAGACTTTTTTATAGGCATTATGGGCACAAATAGCAAAATATGGGGCATGCAGCTTGCAGATCGACAATGGGAGAGGTTACCGATAGCCTGAAGCACCGCTATCTTACTTACTACTATGTTACTTACTTATGCGTCCCGCAATCGCCACAAATTGCGCTACCGATAGGTTCTCCGCCCGTTGACCTGGATCTATTGCAAGCACTTCATAATCCTCGGGCTTGAGATAGTCGCGCAGCGTATTACGCAGGGTTTTGCGACGTTGCGCGAATGCGGCAGAGACAATGTTTGCGAATGACGCTTCCCTGTCAGCCGGAACAAGAGGCTGTCTGTGCGGGACCATGCGGACCAGGGCGGACTCGACTTTCGGCACGGGGCGGAAGCACTCCGGCGGAACAATGAAAAGCTGCTCCATTTCAAAACAGCATTGCAGCATGACCGAGAGCCGGCCGTAATCCGGCGTGGAAGGATCGGCCACCATGCGTGCCACCACTTCCTTTTGCAACATGAAGTGCATGTCATGGATGCAATCTTCGAATCGGCTCAGGCGAAAAAGGAGGGGAGTGGAAATATTGTAGGGGAGATTCCCTACTACCCGAAGGTTTTTACCCAGGACAGAGAAGTCGAATTCGAGCGCATCGGCTGAGTGCACCGTCAATTTTTCCCTGGAGAATTCCTCACGCAAGCGTTCGACCAGATCCCGGTCGATTTCCACGACATGCAAATGACTGAGGGATTGCAGCAAAGGCCGAGTCAGTACGCCCAGCCCGGGGCCGATTTCGACCAGAAGATCATCCCGGGAGGGACGGATGGCGCGAACGATGGCCGTTACGATCTGAGGATCAACAAGAAAATTCTGGCCGAAACGCTTGCGAGGAATGTGCCGCATAGCCTGTTCCAGGTATTGACATGCCAGCTCACGGTTTTCGTAGTCCGGCATGGTGTCGACATTCGGATTTCGGCAGCCAGGCGCGGGGATTCGCCCGGCCGGTTATCGAAGCTGCAGAAAATCAGGTTTACAAAAAATCAGGCTTAACTACGTGCCGTGCTGCAGGTTGGGCAATGCGTTCCACATATTCCTGCCAGCTAAGGCTGCTGCAGATAAGGTTAGACCGAAGCCCTATCCGGCGAATTAGGCGGTCTCGTCAGGCCTTGCTGGCGCAGCCAATCATTTCGAATAATGAGAAGCTTGTCATTGCGGGTCAACTCTGGCGCTCCCCAGACAATTTGCCAATCGATTTCAGGAGCGATTTTTTGCCGCAGGAAGGCTATTACCTCATCCTCGCTGAGTTTGAAGTCCTCGCCACGCTCCAGGCGAACGGCGACCTGATGAGGATTCGTCTGAATAAATTGATATTGGCGAAGTCCATCCAGCCAGCGCATCACCAGGGTTAAGCCCGGCATGGCAATACTGCGGCCCGTCGGTAAATAGATTACATCGCCGGTACGGCCATCCACGGGGCCGATTCGTGGCCAGCCAATACCCGACGGAGCGGGATCCCGGCTGTGCCAGTGTACTTGATCGCCGGTTTCATAACGGATAAAAGGCGTAGCGTAATTGCTGATGCAGGTTGCAGTTGCGCGTCCTGGTCGTTTGAGCTCATGAATTTGACGGTTGTGGTCATCGAGTATCTCCAGAATACCGCGGTGAAAGAAAACATGCAGGCCATCGTGCTCTGTTCCTTCAACCGCCAAAAGGCCGCCATCATTCAAGCCGTACTGGTCGAAAACCGAAACGCCACCTAGAGTTTGGCGGATGCGCTCGCGCACTTCCGAACGCATTACTTCCGCGGTGCATACGACACTCTTTAATTTAGGAAAAACGGCACCGATTTTCCATAAAAGCTCGCCCAATTCGCGTATCGCATTAGGATACCCGTAGATCAGACGAATCTCCCGGAAATGCGGTGAATCAACCAGAGCTTTGACGCGCTCCAAGCTCAAATTCGAGCCACTGAATGACCAGCGATTCATAATCTTGTCTTTAAGTTTCCGGCCATCGGTGAGTCCTGTGCCAATCGACTCGCCGCCAACCGCCAGGAAGGGGTCGCCAATCCGATAGCCTGCCCAATGCCAACCTGTATACATCTGCGCCCACATGGCTTCCTGGTCGTATTTGGTCATTCGGAAAATAGTGGGCCTTCCCGTACTGCCACCGGTACGGGCTTCTTCGCTTTTTATTCCTGGGGCTGTGGTTGTCAGGGCGCCAAGTTCCTGGCGGAGTTCATCTTTCGAGAGGATAGGAAGCTTTTGCAAATCCTCCAGGGAAACGATGTCGGCAGGCCCTTCAATGTACGACTTCCAGCGTGAGCGATAAAAAGGCACATACTGCCAACAGTAATGGATCAGCTTTTGGAGATGCTTTTCCTGGTATAACCGAATGTCTTCAGATCTCCATCTTTCGCAACGGATAATTTGACGCATGAGCTGAACCCGGGTGGGCGCAGCAATGCTTATCAACTTGTTATGAACCAGATGATGCATAATTTCTCATGCGTGGATGAACCGCAAAAACGTCAAGCCTTGAACAGGTTATGTCCCGGACGACAGTCGAATCGGGTCTATTTGCGGCTTTCGGCTAGTGCTGCTGCCATTTCGATTGCCGCAACCAGACTGCCGGGATCGGCCCGGCCAACCCCAGCCAGCTCCAGGGCGGTACCATGATCCACTGAGGTGCGAATGATAGGCAAGCCCAGTGTCACGTTGACAGCCGTGCCGAAACTGGCGTGCTTGAGCACCGGTAAGCCCTGATCGTGGTACATGACGAATATGCAATCATAATCTTTTAACCTGGATGGGTTGAAGAGCGTATCTGCGGGCAAGGGGCCGATCAGATCCATGCCTGCGGCGCGCAGCTTTTCGAGCGCCGGGATAATGATGTCTATTTCTTCTCTGCCGAGATGGCCTGATTCACCGGCATGGGGATTTAATCCCGCTACAGCTATGCGCGGCTTGGGAATTGCAAAGCGTGTAATCAAATCCTGCCGGATAATACTGAGCTTCTGCTCCAGCAGACGCCCCGTGATGGCTGTGGATACGTCTTTCAGCGGCAGGTGGGTGGTGGCAAGCGTTATCCGCATTCCGCCCCCCACCAGCATCATGACCGCCTGGCCGCTTGTCAAATCTGCCAGGTATTCCGTGTGGCCCGTAAACGCAATACCTGCCTCATTGATGATGCCTTTATGTATTGGCGCGGTAACCATTGCGTCGAATTCACCGATACTACAGCCCTCAACGGCGCGTTCCAGAGTGTTCAGAACATAGCGCGCGTTCGCCACCTCCAGCTTGCCGGGCGTCGCGGGTTCAGCGAGCGGAATATGCAGTACGCGCAGAGCGCCAGGTCTTTGCTCTGAAGCAGCAATAGTGGAACCGGTTATTTCCAGCGGAAGCCGCAATAAACGGGCCCGTTCCCGCAACAGTTCACGGTCGGCGATAACGACCAGGTTATACGGCAAATCCATCTGGGCGATTTGCACGCACAGGTCGGGGCCGATTCCTGCCGGCTCTCCCGCAGTAAGAGCGAGCACCGGCCGCGCATCTGGTCGCGGAGTTGTATTCAGCGGTTTTCCGATTCTAGCCTTCCTCAAGCCTGTATTCGACATAGGCACGGTCGCGCAACCGTTGCAGCCATTCCTGAAAAGCTGCGTCGGCTTTGCGCGCCCTGATCGCCTGGCGTGCAGACTGCCGCTGGCGTTCCTGGCTGACGTCCTTAGTCCGGTACTCGAGGACCTGAATCAAGTGCCAGCCAAACGGAGTCTGCACCGGTTCACTGATCTGTCCGGCTTTAAGTGTTTTCATGGCATGCTCGAATTCAGGCACGGTGTCGCCGGGTGAGACCCAGCCTAAATCGCCCCCTGAGGAAGCGCTGGTATCCTCGGAATAAAGTTTGGCCAATTCCTCGAATTTACCGCCGTGGTCCAGGCGCTCCTTCAGCTCTGTAATGCGGCGCCTGGCGTCGGCTTCCGATGTCAGCTCGCTTATTTTTACGAGAATGTGACGGGCATGGGTTTGATCCACCATGGTTGCGCCCGCTTTCTGATTGCGGCGGTCGACCAGCTTGAGAATATGAAGACCGTTCGGGGTTTGAATGACCGGGGTGATCTCGCCGGGCTTCATTGGCGCCAATATCTCGGCAAACTTTTTGGTCAACTGAGCACCGGGCCGCCAGTCAAGCAAGCCGCCCTGCATCGCATCCGAAGCCTCGGAGAATTCGGCGGCTACCTGCGCAAAGTCTGCGCCATTCTTCAGTTGCGTGAGGGCAGCCTCCGCTCGTAGTTGCCTGTCCGCCAATTGTGACACGCTGGCCTGCTCCGGCACTTGTATCAGAATATGGGCGAGGCGATATTCATCATCCTGGCTGGATGAGCCTTCCTGGCTGTGCAGGAAATTGTCCACTTCTCCTTCAGTCACATTTATCCGATTATTGACCTCACGTTCCTTCAGCCGCACCAGGATGATCTCATCACGAATTTCATCCCGAAACCTGTTAAAGCTGATCCCGTCGCGCTCGAGCGCACTGTAAAACTCCGGCATTGTCATCTTGTTTTCCTGAGCAATACGTCGCAGTGTCTGGTCGAGCTCGGTATCGCTCACAGTAAGGCCAGTTTCCTTGGCAAGCTGCAGTTGGACGCGGTTGAGGATGATGCGCTCCAGCAACTGCTTTTCCAATACGGCAGGGGCGGGCGGCTGCACGCCCTGCTTCTGCAGTTGTTTGATCGTGGCCTTGAGTACCTCGTTGAGTTCGTAGCGAGTAACCACGTTCTCATTCACAACCGCGACAATACGGTCAATGGTCTCAACGCCGCTGGAGGATTGCTGAGCGACGGCTGTTCCAGCCACCAGCGTGGCCAGAAGGACAGAACAGCGCACTAGAAAGTGAGTGCCCATGCGCATAAGCGTTATTACGAATTGCAGGGGGATGAACTCATTGTGAAAGTTTTTGTTCCCCGCTTTGGGGTCCCTCTACCGGGCTGCTGCCTCCGCTGCCGGTTTGGATATAGCCGGGAATACTGCGCTGCAATACTTGGAGCGGGTTTGATCCGATTTGCATCAATCCGTTCAGCTCAAGTTGTAAAAAAGCTGCTGTGGTGGTTTTTTGCGTGGCGGTAGTGAGATGCTGGAGTACGAATCGCAATGACCAGCAGCAGGCATTATACTCAAGTCCTGCCAGCCCTTCCAGAATTCTGTGATCCTGCAAGGAATAGTTTATGCGCGCCACGGTCTGCCATTTTTCCGTCCATCGCCATTGGCTTGAAGCGTCAACCTGATGCAAGACGTCCCGGGTAAAACGGTAGCCCACATTGATCACTTTTCCCGGCTCCGGCCGGTAGCTCAGACCGGACCGCACCACCTCGGTGCGGAATGCCCTTTGATCGAACTGCATGCTGCTATCCGTAGTGATTGTCGGCGTAAGGAATCCTGAAATTGCGGCAATAAAATCCGGCCTTCTGCCGATAGTATTGGGTGCATCCAGTGTTATCCTGCGGTCTATGAAACTTAGCTGTTGCCCAACGGCAAGCCGTAAACGTTCCTTGCCGGAGCCAGCCTCTATCAGGCGCGATGTAAGGGCAAAGGTTACCTGGTTCGCGTCATTGATGCGATCGCTGCCGCTGAAGCGGTTTTCAGTCAGCATCTGCGCAAAGCTGAAGTCCGTTTTAGCGGAGTCGAAATTGGGCAGATTATTCTGGTCCCTGAACGGCACATAAACGTAGAAGAGACGTGGCTCAAGGGTTTGAGTGAACTGCTCTCCACGCAGAGACACGCTGCGATCGAACGCGATGCCGGTATCCACGCTGAATAGCGGCAAAGTTCGGGTGGGATTCGCTCCCGGTGAGGTGCTGAGGTCATCCAGATAGTAACGAGTGTGGTGTATTCCGATCTTGGGTATGATGTAGCCAAAAGCGCTGCGCATGGGATAGCTGACGCTCGGAAACAGCACCACGCGTTGCCCGCTCACCAGGGTGGGATGAGAAAAATTCGTCCCGCTGCCGAAAAAATTGAAATCCATTCCAAGAATATCCGGCTTATTCGCAGTCACCGTAACCTGCGGCAACCGCTTGTATGGCGAAACAATCGTCGCCAGCGGATCCTGAATGGTCTGAAACTGCTGCGCCATTCCGACGACATTGAGTGTGCCTTCCTCTCCGAGATTACGGCTGTAACCTACCATGGCCTGCTGCAGCAAGTTGGTTCTGGAAGTGAGGTTCAGGTTGTTGCCGAGATCGCGGAAGTAGGTGTCATCGGATACCCGGTTATAGTCAAGGCGGCTCCACCAGCCGTTTGTCAGGTTTTGATTGTGCCAGAATGATGTGCGCCAGCGGCTATGGCCGGTGTCCAGGTCATGCGGCAGCACATCGAGAAGTACGGTGCCGCTTGATAAATTGGTCAGGTAGCGAAATTCGTTGTTTAGCGCCACGCCGCGCTTGGACATCATACGAGCTGAAATTGTCGCATCATAGTTGGGGGCGATATTCCAATAGAATGGCACGAGTGAGTTCAAGCCCCGTCTTGACGTTGGTGCCATATGTAGGAGCGAGCAAGCCCGATTTGCGTTCCTTGCTGAATGCGAAGCTCATCCAGGGCGTGTAAAAAAGCGGCACATCCTTGAATGTCAGTTTAACGCCACGAGCTGTTCCCGTTTTTTTGGAATTGTCGATTTCCATATTCGCAACCTGAATAAACCAGGAGTCGTCTCCGGCCGGGCAGGTCGTATAGGTCGCGTGTTGAAGGCGGTACCTGTTCTCTCCTTCGAATAGAAGCATGTCAGCCTGGCCGCGGCTGCTGGCGTCCTTCAGACGGTAGCTCGGCTGGCTCAATTCTCCGGTTTTGCTCCCCAAATTGAATTTGAGCCGCGAACCTTCCAGGATATCTCCGCGCTGTTCGACCCGTACTGCGCCCTCGGCTTCGCCATCTTCGGTCATTTCGTTATATTTCATCCGGTCTGCGGAAATGAATTGATCGCCGTTAGCCAGCTCAGCCTTGCCGATAGCCTCGATGTCTTGCCCCGGGTGGCCTTGCAGGCGCTCAGCCGCTACGAATATAGGCTTATTTTTGGTTGGCTCGGCCGGGGCGCCAGCCGCAGCCAGTCCCTTTCCAGCCTCCGGTTCGGCTTGGCCGCCAAGGCGCAGCCTGAAGTCGCTTTCCTGCTCGAAGTGCCCGTGGATCTGATCGGTCTCGGTGCGGCCGAATCGGGTCCTACCCCTTTCCGGCCCCGGCATCGCCAGTCCGCTTTCTTCTGGAGCAGGCGTCGCCGCAACACCTGATGGTGCTCGCGTAGTGGTACGCAGGGGCGGCTCACCTTCATGTATGGCATGCTCCGCCACGTTTTCAGCGGCGATTGCGGAGCGGCTCTCCTTGTGCTCAGCATCGGCGGGTGAAACGCCTATGACGGGTTCACTTTTAGCCGGTCCAATTTTAGCTGGTCCACTTTTTGCCGCGGGAGATGTATAGTTCTGCTGCGGCCTGGGCTGATTACCTTCCGGCGGACTGGCAGGCCGCTCTCCGGTCGAGATAGTAGAGCTGCGCAGTCCGGTATCGCCTCTGGCTTCGGATTCATACTCGTGATGCCCTTGTATGGGTTCCGTACCGATAAGCACGGGTTTATTGCCGTTGCTCTCCTTGCGGCTGGGAGGAGCGATGCGTTCCTGTTTGTTTTTCGATTCGGGCGATGCCGTCTCGGCGCGCGCATTACATCCAAGACAAAGTAACAAAACTGACCAGCAAACAGGACGGTAAAAACGCGATTTCATGTGAGGTTATTCATCCTGAAAGAATATTTCTTTGTGGATGAATTGCCTTTTCAGAATAGTAAGTCTCGTGTCACAGTTATCGGGGTGGGAAGGCACGTAGCAGTATTGAAGTGGTATTTTGAGAATCCGGGGATGCACCGCGCTGAGCCGCCGCTCAGACGGGCTTGATGGCGAATTGACGGGAGCAAAGCTGTAAGTGTAACAAAACCGGGCCGGTAATGTTTATCCTGATACCGTTCTTTCCCCCGGCACTAATTCAAGATGACCTGGCAGATTCATTTTTACCCATAATAGGCTGTTGGCGCACCATTCATATTCAGGAGTTAAGGAGGAATTAAGGCTTGCATATTCATATACTCGGCATTTGTGGCACGTTCATGGGTGGCATTGCGGCAATCGCGCGAAAAGCCGGCCATAAGGTTACAGGCTGCGATGCGAACGTCTATCCACCCATGAGTACCCAGTTGAGCTCTCAGGGGATCGAGCTGATCGAAGGTTATTCTCCGGAGCAAATCAAGGTGAACCCCGACCTCTACGTGATAGGTAATGTGGTTGCACGTGGCAACCCCCTCATGGAGGAAATCCTCAACCGTAATCTTGCTTATATTTCCGGCCCCCAATGGTTATTTGAGCATGTGTTGCGCGACAAATGGGTTTTGGCTGTCGCGGGAACCCATGGCAAAACAACGACCAGCTCCATGCTTGCCTGGATACTTGACTATGCGGGTATGGCTCCCGGATTTCTCATTGGCGGGATCCCCGCAAATTTCGGTTTGTCGGCCAGACTCGGCGAGTCTTCTTTCTTTGTTATCGAAGCGGATGAATATGACACCGCTTTTTTTGACAAGCGCTCGAAATTTGTTCATTTCCGCCCCAGAACGGCGATCCTCAATAACCTGGAATTCGATCACGCCGATATATTTGCGGACCTTGCGGGGATTGAGCAACAGTTTCATTACCTGCTACGAGTCATTCCTCAGAATGGCCTTGTCATCAGCAATGGACGGGAGGAGAGTCTTGCGCGTGTCCTGGCCAGGGGTTGCTGGACGCCTGTTGAAAAGATAGGCGTTGCGGACGGCTGGCAGTCTGATAAATTGGCCGGCGGCAATACCGCTATTTCTTTCAGGGGCGAACCTCAGGGAGTGCTGCAATGGGAGTTATTGGGGGAGCACAACCGCATGAATGCACTCGCCGCGGTGGCTGCTGCGCGTCATGCCGGCGTACCGGTCAACACAGCCATCGAGGCCCTGATGCAATTCAAAAACGTCAAGCGCCGTATGGAAATACGGGGGGAAGTCAGGGGCATCACGATATATGACGATTTCGCTCACCACCCTACGGCGATCCGGACAACTCTCCAGGGCCTGCGCGATAAGGTAAGCGACGCGCGAATCATCGCTGTGCTGGAGCCCCGGTCCAATACGATGAAAATGGGCATCTGGAAGGACAGCTTGCCGGACAGCCTTGCGGCGGCAGACCTGGTGTTCTGTTATACCGCCGGCCTGGGCTGGGACGTGGAAGGCGCGTTTATTCAGATGGGCGCAAAGGCTCGCGCCTATGGAAGCCTGGAGTCGCTTGTCGCGGCTATCGCAAGCGCCGCTCATCCGAGCGATCATATACTCATCATGAGCAATGGCGGCTTTGGGGGCATCCATGAAAAGCTGCTAAGGGCTATCGCCGAACCCGGCGCAAATTGATCTTTTTTACCAGATCAAGTTTGCAGCTCGGCGATTTGTTCAGCTATGCGCTCAGCTAGTGCTCAGCTATATACTCAGTTATCCGCTCAGTTATCTCCCGCGTTAGAGGTTGTTATGGGTGCCGCCTTGCAATTCTCACCAATCCAACGGCCGCTGGTATCGGCGCGATCATTGACGGGAGTGCCACGCACAACGCCATTAAAATTTGTTTGCCCCGAGAAAGTTTCAGGATCCGTAAACGTCCCTTCGGCTTTTCCGTTACCCTTGATTTCCGGTCCCGCACAAACGAGATCAAGCATATAGCCGCTTTCTGTCTGTGCCGTTTTTTTTATGCTGCAGCCCGATTGGCGTTGAAGAAAATAGTCGGGGATTTGCTGCTCGGCCATTTGCGGCGTTACACAGATTTTAGAAGTTGCCACCCCATTCTGGATCTGGGGCATGACAACGCCATATTTCCTGGCCAGCTCTGATAACTTTTGCAATTGATCAGGGGGTATTTCGGGCACCAACCCTAATAAAACTGAAGTGGTTGTGACTTCCCACAGTCCGGGGCGCGCCGTGATTTCCGCCGAACCCAGCGACGGCGCCAACATCAATAATAAGCCAATAAGATGGGTTTTTCGCATAAGGCCTCCTGAAAGCCAATAATGTATCTTGCAAGTATATTGGATAATATACTTCTTCGACTCGTTTCAGCCTGTCTGGCCGGTAAGTTCAATCGAAATAACGTGCGACCATTCATATTGATGAACGTGGCTCATGCCCATCAACGGGCGAACCGGCGAATCTGCCGCTATGGTCATCTTTTTAAGGAGCCGGAATTGAAGGAGTATGTCATGCAGGAAAAAATTGCGGTGATGTCGTCAAAGCATATGCATGTTTTATGCGTTCTGCTAGCTCTGCTCTATGCATCGGCCAGCGCCTGGGCGGGCATGGGCGACAACGAGCTTATCAATGCCGCGGGAAATGGCAACCTTGCCCGGGTTAAAGCTTTGCTCGGCGCCAAGGTCAACGTGAACTTGAAAACGGATGATGGCATTACCCCGTTGATCGCGGCGTCTGAAAATGGCCATAAAGATGTTGTGCAGGCATTGCTCGGGGCCAAAGCCGACGTAAATGCGAAGGCAGGCAATGGCAGCACCGCGTTGATGCGTGCATCGCAGAGAGGCCATCAACAGGTAGTGAAAGAGTTGCTTGCGGGCGGCGCGGATGTGAATGCGCGCAGGAATGATGGTATAACAGTACTGATGCTGGCATCGCAAGAAGGACAGGCCGAGATAGTTCAGATGTTGCTCGCAGCGAGCGCTGATGTGAACGCCCGGCTGAGCAACGGCGCAACCGCCCTGATGCTCGCGTCGCAAATGGGCCACACGGATGTGATACGGGCGCTGCTTGCCGGCAAGGCCGAGGTGAACGCAAAGGCGGGTAATGGCGCTACGTCACTGATGCTGGCATCAAAGTACCGTCACCAGGACGTTGTAAAACTCCTTAAGGAAGCGGGCGCCAAATAAAATAGGCGCTTAGAAATAATTGGCGCTCAAAAAAGCAGAAAACAAGCAAGATAAAGGCATCGCTGATGACGAATCGCAAGAATCAGGACAGCATCTTGACTTTCCTCCAGGCTATAAAATGCTACGCACCGGTACGTCCGCGAGATATGACCAACACAGACAATCTATACTCCACAGGTCGGCCGACAAGGGGGTGCCGGATTTCATAAATTTACCGCTTCTCAATCAATTCAAGCGTCTCTGCTGCTGCCGCTGGGTTATCAATCAGAAAGTCGATTAGTCTTTCGAAATCGGTAAGCGCTCGTTCCGGATAACTCAGCTTTGCAAAGATTTGGCTTTCGGCTTTACAGGATTATTGCCGGCAATCCGCGCCTTAAGGTGGGAGTGAACCTCTCTGACATCAAAGCCCTTGCCGGTACTTAACATTTTTCCCCCGTGCTGATTGAGCTTCACTTACGAAGCTGGCACGCCATTCAGCTGTCGTGGCTGGTCTTTCTATCTCTTGCGCCATGAATGCATGTGGCGAGACACCCTTTTTTTCGGCTGCGGCAATAGCTCGTTGCTTGAGTTCATCAGAAAATTTTAATGATGTGATGGCCATGGGCTTGCACCTCTTGAAATGTTAGTGCCATCAGAGGACACCCCCACCTGTGCGATGCAAGTCTGCAATATCTGTCATTAATCAACGTTCTGTTTGCCTTCAATCATTTTTTATGTCAAAAAAACTGTTATCAAGTGGCGCTTGCCGGGAAAAGCCGATAGTGCTTCATTTACTGTGCGGTCCAGGAAAGATCATATTGTTCCGGAAAGGGGCCGGACTTGTAGTCGATGGGCGCTTTGGCCGCTATGTTTTGCCGCAATAAGACCTGACGCACCATTTCAGGAATCATGACACCGCCCACGTAGCGCCCCAGGCATTCATGACTGCCAAAGCCGAAATGACAGTAATTATAATAATTGCGCTGTGGTATAAATTCATCCGGCGACTCGAACGCGCGCTCGTCGAACGTTGCTGACAGCGTGACCGGCAGCACATAGGTGCCGGCGCGAAGAACCGTTTCATGTCCGGTGCCTTTGGCTGACGGTATAATCGCTTGCGGTCGTGCGAAACAAATAGGGCGTAATCGGCACGAAGCGCAAGGCCTCCCAAACGATGCCATCAAATTCATTGGGATCATCCTGCTGAGCAGCGGTTTTTGCCTTGCGCAAGCCATTCCGGACGCTGCAGTAAGATATTGGATGACCTGTGCAACTGCCTGGGAGGTGGTCTCGATTGCGCCGATCAAAAGACCGCCGGCATTGATTCCCAGCCGTTTGATGTCGAAATCCAATTGCTTCGGGTAATCCGTACGCAGCATTCTGGTCACGATATCGTCATCCAGTCGCACGAGGGTTGAAAGCGTTATTTCCTCCGCTTTTACCTGCAAAGTGCGGCGAGCAATAAGCTCGACTATGAATTGCCCGAGTTTTTTTGAAGTTTCATTGTGGCGATCGATGATGGATTGGGATTTTTCAGGTGGTAACAAGTCGAAAGGCTGGTTGTGGAAAGTATCATATTGATTCCAGTAAGACCATTCAATCAAATCTGACCTTTTTGCACCGGTCAGCCCGAAATATTCCCGAACCAGTGTCGCCGGCACCATGCGGCAATAATTGTTGACCATCTCGATATTGCCACTGGCGGTGTCGAGTATTTCCTTGGATACTTTAGCCACCATTTCACGGACCGCCGGCAAATCGTCGCGATTCAGCATGCATTGCATCAGCGATTTTTCGCGCGTGTGCAGCGCATCATCGTCATGCATCATCAGGTAGTCGCCCATTTTCGGAACATAAGGCTCAACCGTAAATACCTTTGGGCATGTTCAGGACTTCCCTGCACATCATCGAAGCGCGTGATCAAGGTGAATTTTGGGTGTCACCAGAATGGGCCGCTTTTGACGCAATTCCTTAAAAAACGGCAGAGGTTCCGTATCAATCCAGCGGCGAGCCAGAAAGAGATTTGTCTGCCTCGGCAGCGGCATCATATTGCTCCAGGTAATGACTTGTGCTCATCGGTAGCTCCCTTATTAAAGTTTTAAATAATGATCTTTGCGGTTCGACTCACAATGTTTTCAGGTATTCCAGCAAATCAAGACGGTCCTGCCTGGACATGGGGTACAGGCATTTGTCCTTTGACAGATGCATCCAGGTCGGCATCCTTAATCTGCTCGTTTGCACAGAGTTCCCGGATTTTCGGGTCTACATGGCCTTCAGCCTCGTTGGCAACGCGTCTGGCTCCATACTCGTGCCCGGCATTGCTGTTTCCCTTGGTATAGCCTCCCATGTCGTCCTTGATACCTTTCGTGCTGAAGATGAAGCCTCCATAACCACTGCTTTTCAAGCCAACCTTGACCGGATCGAATTCGCGCGATCCCACTTCAAACTCGTCAGGCCGGTATTCGCCGTCTTCCGGGTCTCCCGGACGTTTCTTGGGAAGCAATAAATCGTAGAGGGTGGGCACCGAGCCATTATGCAGATAGGGCGCCGTTGCCCAGATGCCATTCAAGGGGCGCGCCTTGTAAGCGCTCAGCGAAGCCACCGGATTGGCGGTCGTGTCCGGGTCATAGTCCCCCTGCTTCATGGATGCTTTGATCTTGTTGTCGCGAAACCCGGTTGCCAGGTTATAAGCCCACTCGGCCCAGCGTTGCAGGAACCATTTGTCCGGTTCTGGCGTCGCGACGACACCGACGGTCGCTTTTGTCAGCAAAGCTGCAACCGGCGCTTTGCGATCAAGCAGAATGTCACCCACGCCCAAGTTCACGTACTGGTTACGCAGAATACCTGAAAAACCCTGGTAAGTTACCGCGTTGTGTGCCATCTGGGTATCGGTTCCGGCATCGCTGGCTCTCGACATATGCGCTACGACGCGGCGATCCGGATCGTTGCGGACTATTCTTGCATGGCAGCTTACGCAATGTTTATTGAACAGCGATCTTCCGTTCGCCAGGCGGTTTGTATCAATAGGCCCCAGGATATTTTCCGGCCATTGTGGGGACTGCAGATTCCAGAGACGGGCTTCGATGCGGCGCAGGTTCATTACATTCACCGAAGAGTCGAAGCTGATATGTTTGCTGAAGAGCCCCTGCCCCGTGATCAATGAAGGTAACGAAAACCCCTCCCGTTCCGTCCAGTCAAGTGTGCCGAATACGCCAATCGCTTCCCCGGCGTTGCGCGCGATGGCTTTCAATCCGGCATTTTCGGTAAGGCCATTCCATTGAACGTAGTCATGCTGAGGGGTGTCCCACAGGAATGGATAACTGACCGGCGCATTGGGTGGATTGAAGATTTTTTTGCGCAAGTTCCCGAGGGCTTCCCATTCGTTATTCTCATTCAACCCTGTAACGATATCTTCCGACATCTGATCACGCTGAGTACCGCTAAGGACGCTACCCGCTTTATCTGTCAGCGATTTCAGCTCTGCTTCGGTCAAGGCTCGCTCCCCCATTATCCTGGGGTCACGCATCAGTTCGTTAAGCTCTCTTACACTTATGATGTGTTCCAGCACCCGGTTATATATGCGCCCGAAAGCGTCCAGCCGCCCATAGCCGTAATGGGTCGTGCTGTAGTTGATGGTTATGTAGTTCGCCAGGCGCTTGCCATATCGGTCAAGATCGGCAAGGACTTCGGCTTCTGTTTTATACGTACCTCTTGGCCAATACGTTTTGAACAAAACGCTTTTTAACCTCGTCATTATTCTGCGCGATCCAGCAGCGCCTTGACGATGTCCCGCATGAAACTTTCCATATCGGCGATTGCCGGGCCGCCGTCAATGCGTATGCCTTTGCCCTTGTAGTTTATTTGCGCGGTATGGCATGCGGCGCAGGTCAAGCCAATGTAATCCTTGCCCTTGTAGGTGTCCTTGACGAAGCCGACAGGTAGGCCATCGGGATTGCTGGAGGTTGCTTTCTGAGGCAGATAACGGTAGAAATTCATGTTTTCATTCGACCGGAACAGCTCGGTGCTTCCTTCTTTCTCCAGATACCATAAAAAAATCGTAGGGCATCATGTTCGATCCCTGCGTAACGGTATAAAACCAGAGGCTATCGGCAGGCGCCCAATTCTGGGGAAGGTATTCCACTGTGGTGAAATGATCGCCAAATACATCCTGTTTGACAGTCGTTGCGCCGCGGTCCGGATCGGTGTCACTGAGCGCCGCGCAAGAAGGCAAGAGCGTAATTATGAGAATAGAGACGGGAATGAAGAGATGCGCGCGGATCTTTCTGTGCGATTGAAGTTGGTTCAAAATGGCCCCCTTTTATAGCGAAGTGACAGTGGCGATGCGGAATGGGAATATCCTTATTTAATTTATTATAGTCGATTCCTGCCGAATATCTGGTAATGATGCGCTGATGCTTCCATCGGCGGAAGATGTGGTGCATTAAAGCGCCTCGTCCATGTCCTCTGCCGGCCGGACCGGGTCAAGCGCGTCAAAGTCGTCTTCGGGGTATAATTTAAAAACTGACCAGTTGGAAGTCTTTTACATGGGCCTCGGACATGTGGCAAACAGAAAGGCTACTCAAAGCTTTTCCAGGCAATCTCACATTTCGTGTAATTCCCATCGGACTCGCCGCAAAAATATTTTATGAATGTTTTTTACGAAGAGGAAGGCACTTTCAAAGTAGGCGCCATCCTTGCCGACAATACGACTTCGCTTCAAGTGGAGGCGCCCCACGGCAAGCGCGCAAAAATAAAGGCGGCTTCGGTATTGCTGCGGTTTGATGCGCCTCCACTATCCGAATTCATGGATCTTGCGCAAAAAACGGCGGAGGATCTGGATCCGAATTTTCTCTGGGAATGCTGCGAGAGCGAGGCGGAGTTTGCCAGCGATGCGCTGGCCGCAGATTATTTCGGTCACGCAGCCACTCCCGAGGAAGCGGCGGCAGTGTTGATCCGGCTGCATAGCGCGCCGATGTATTTCTACAAAAAAGGCCGGGGGCGCTACAAGGCTGCGCCACCGAAAGCGCTCGAGGCGGCGCTGGCCAGCCAGGAAAAAAAGCGCCGGCAGGCGGAACAGCAGGCTCGTTATGCGCAATTATTGAACGCATTTATCCTGCCGGAAGAATTCAAGCCATTGTCGTCAGTCTGCTCTATCGGCCCGACAAGAGCACGGTCGAATGGAAAGCGCTCGATGCCGCATGCAACGCAACCAAACTGAGCGTTCCCAGACTGCTGGAAAAGTGTGGTGCGATCCCGTCCACGCATGACTACCATGTCAACCGTTTCCTGCTGGAGCATTTTCCCGAAGGCACCGGGTTTTGGCGAAGTTGATGCGGGCGAGTTGACTGATCCGAAAGATTTACCCGTTGCAGATGTGGCTGCCTTCAGCATAGATGACGTCACCACTACGGAAATTGACGATGCTTTTTCCGTTACACCGCTGACTTTGGGCAGTTTTCGCATCGGTATACATATTGCTATTCCTACTCTGGGGATCGCGCCGGGTTCGCTACTGGGATACGGTGGCGGCACAGCGTCTTTCCACCGTATATATCCCGGGAAGTAAAATCACGATGCTGCCGGAAGCCGTGATACAGCACTATACATTGGGCGAAGAGCGGCTGTGCCCGGCGCTTTCAATGTATCTCGACGTAACCGACGATTTCACCGTTATCGCGGCAAACAGCCGTATCGAGCGAGTGAAGGTCGCTGCCAACCTCAGGCACGATACACTGGAGGAGCATTTTAACGAATCCACCCTGGCGGGCGGGAAGCATCGATCATCCTTTCGGCAACGAATTGCTGGCGCTTTGGAACCTTGCCTGCAAGATGGAAGCGCTCCGGGGTAAAGCCAATGACAGCAATAACGAACGCATCGATTACAGCTTTCATGTCAAGGACGATCGGATTACCATCAGTCAGCGCCGCCGGGGCTCGCCGATTGACAAGGTGGTGTCGGAACTGATGATTTATGTTAATGCCGAATGGGGCAAGCAGTTGGCCGATAGCGGAATTGCCGGCATTTATCGCAGCCAGGGGGCGGCAAGGTTCGGATAAGTACTTCTCCCGCTCCGCATCAGGGTTTGGGCGTTTCCCAGTATGCCTGGATCAGTTCGCCAATGCGCCGATATGTCGATTTCATCAATCAGCGCCAACTGGTTGCATTGTTGCGCGGCGAAATCCCTCCTTACACCCGGGAGAGCGAGAGTCTGCAAACATTCATGCGTGATTTCGAGGCGGCCTATGAAATTTACGGAGATTTCCAGCGCAGCATGGAGCGCTACTGGTGCCTCCGGTGGTTGCTGCAGGAAAATATCGAAATTGCAGGGGCGCAAGTATTGAAAGAAAACCTGGTGAAGCTGGACCGCCTGCCTTTGATAACGCGAGTGCCCTCATTACCGGACATGCCACCGGAAACATATATCGAACTGGAAATTTCTGGAATTGATCTGCTGGAGCTCACTTTCAACGCAAGGTTTCTGCGCAAGCTGCAAGGATGAACGCTGCCGGCCATTTAAATGCTGGCTGCCAGCCATTGATTCCCGTTAATCATGTGACAAAAAAATCCATTGTTGTTTAAAATGTCGGCATGGAGAAACCAAAAGCAGGTCGAACACTTCTCATCCTGGTTCCACCAAGATCAGGCGTATATTTTGGCGTTCTGTTTGCTCGTTTTGCTGATTTTTTACGCTCCTCCTGATGGTCAAGCCAGATACGATATATGCGCGAGATACAGCCTGCGTCATGCGCTGATTCCGGTCGCCCTTTCCGCATTCGTTTTCTTCGCATCTGCGCGGTTGCCAGGCCACTGATTCAAATAGAGCGACTCCAGAACACGTCCTGACAAGCATCTTCCCCCGCATAATTCTCATACTCTCGACGAATTGAGCGCAACCTCAAATATTTCCGATTTTTATTCAGCCCATGCTCATGGCTGGCTGCTGAACCGGTCGTCACGGTTAAACGTGGCGATATTGTTATCGGTGGTTATTCATGCCGTTGTACTATTCGGAATCAACTTCAAGCTTCCAGCCACAAAAAACGAGCACGCCAGCATCCCGCTGGAAGTAGTATTGGTAAACAGCAAGTCGGTGTCGAAACCACGCAAAGCCGATGCACTCGCGCAGGCCAACCTGGATGGGGGCGGCAATACGGACAACAATCGCCGGGCGAAAACGCCTGTTCCACTCATGCCGAAGCCTGAGAAGGCAGCCGATGCGGCTGCTATCAGCCAACAGACAGAGCAGCTTGAGCAGGAAGCCACACGGCTGATGACGGCGGTAAACAGCGAGGAGGAGGTCAGGCAGGCCGCTCAGGCCCCGGATCAGCTGGAGCAAGATCCAAAAGTTGTGGGTGCCGGTGATCTGATGCAAAGAAGCCTTGAGATTGCTCGCCTGGAAGCGCAGACTGCGCGGGATTACGAAGCTTATCAGAAGCGCCCGAAGCGCAAATTTATCGGCGCCCGTACTCAGGAATATCGTTTTGCCCGCTACGTCGAGGACTGGCGCATCAAGGTGGAGCGGATCGGTAATTTCAATTATCCCGAAGCAGCAAGAAGGGAAAAGCTCTATGGAAACTTGCAGCTCACCGTCGGCATCAAGTCGGATGGCAGCCTCGAATCCATCGAAATCAACCGGCCGTCAGGCAAGAAAGTTCTGGACGAAGCGGCGGTACGCATCGTTAAGTTGGCCGGTCAGGATGGATTCGCCCCTTTTCCGCCCGATATCAGCCGGGATACAGATATCCTGCACATTACGCGCACCTGGGCATTTACACGTTCAGACGAATTGACCAGCGAATGATCAATGCCAGTGTCTGAGCATCCCGATTATTATGCTGTCATCGGTAATCCTGTTGCTCACAGCAAATCACCCCTGATTCATGGCAAGTTTTCCCGGCAAACCGGTCAAGACATGCACTATGAAGCAATACTTGCGCCGATGGGCGAATTCCCCGCGGTAGCAGCCGATTTTCGGCAGCGCGGCGGTAAAGGGCTGAACGTAACTGTTCCATTCAAGCTTGAAGCCTTCAAGATTGCAACCCGTCTCACGGCGCGGGCTGATGCTGCACAGGCAGTCAACACGCTCGTATTGGAAGGAGAAGCAGTTCTGGGCGACAATACCGATGGCGCAGGGTTGGTACAGGACATCACAGGCAATCTGGGATTTACCCTTACAGGCAAACGGATATTATTGATCGGCGCGGGGGGCGCCGCGCGCGGCGTGATCATGCCGTTACTGGAACGTGAACCGTACATTCTCGCTATCGCCAATCGTACTCAAGAAAAAGCATATGGCCTGCAACGGCGGTTTGCCGGTTCCGGAAATATCATCGCTATCGATTATACCGATCTACGCGGAGAACAATTCGACCTCGTCATTAACGCTACCTCCGCCAGTCTGAATGGCGAACTGCCCCCGCTGCCAGCCGGCATTTTTGCTGGTGAATCCCTGGCATATGACATGATGTATGGAAGCGGAAGCACTCCCTTTCTGCAATTCGCAAAGCTGCAGGGCGCGGCGCGTCTCGCCGATGGCATCGGGATGCTGGTGGAGCAGGCGGCGGAATCATTCTTCCTTTGGCGCGGGATCAGGCCAAGAACGGATCAGGTCATTGAAATGCTCAGGTCCCATGCGTGAAATATTTTGAAAACGTTATAGTGCGTCCAACGCATGAAGCCGTTTCTCAGGCGCTGGCTCTGGCGCATCCCGTTATTTCTCGTTGGCCTGGCTTTGATCTACCAGTTATGGATCTTCGGCCACGTTGTTTACTGGAATTCTTACAATCCATCGACGAGTGCTTTCATGCAGGAGCGGCTGGAGATATTGCGGCAGAAAAACCCTGGCGCTACATTGCGTATGCAATGGATGCCTTATGAAAGAATTTCTCCTCATCTAAAGCGGGCAATCATCGCTGCCGAGGACAGTAAATTTCTGGAGCACGAGGGTTTCGACTTCGAGGCCATCCAGAAAGCTTACGAAAAAAATCTGAAAAAGGGCAGGCTGGTGGCAGGCGGTTCCACCATCAGCCAGCAGCTCGCAAAAAATCTGTTTCTTTCCGGTCAAAAAACTCCCTGGCGCAAAGGCCAGGAGGCCGTCATCACATTGATGCTGGAAAACGTGATGTCCAAACGCCGCATCATGGAAATCTACCTGAATATGATTGAGTGGGGAAATGGCGTGTTTGGCGCGGAGGCTGCAATTCGGCATTATTATGGCGCCTCGGCTTCTTCGATTAACGCGGAACAGGCTGCTCGCCTCGCGGCAATGATCCCCAACCCCCGCTTCTACGATCGCCATCGCAATACGCCGTGGTTATCGAAGAAAACCGGCATCATCCTCAGCCGCATGCCATCAGTGGAAATTCCGTAGTACTTTCTTTGCCTGTAAGGCAGAGTATGAGAGCATAGTAGGAATTATGCAGACTTTCAGTTCCTGACCTGTCCTGTCATAATTAGCGCCCGATTTCCTCCCTCCGTCCGCCGCTCCCGCCGCTCCAGGAAAGCGATCTGCCATGACAAAAGCAAATAAACTCAGGGAAACGGAAAACCTGCAAGAACACCTGCAGCGGATAATCCATCTGTTGCGTGAACGTGAGCTTGCGGAAGAGCGTATGCATGTTCCGCATCCAGAGCTGACCGAGTCTATAGAGAACAAGCCCGATCTGGCGGAATTGCAGAGCCTTCTCGACAGGCTCCATCCTGCCGACGTCGCGCATATTCTGGAAGCTCTGCCGCTTGAAGAGCGCCTGATCATCTGGGATATGGTCAAGGCCGAGCGCGACGGTGAAATCCTTCTGGAAGTATCGGACGCTGTGCGCGAAACGCTGCTCGCCACAATGAACAGCGGGGAAATGCTCGCCGCGGCAGAACAGCTCGACGCTGACGAAATCGCCGACATCGCCTCCGATCTTCCGAGTGATGTGATTCACGATGTGTTTCAGTCGCTTCCGATGGAGGAACGCGAGAAATTGCGAGCCGCGATGTCCTACCCGGAAGATGCGGTCGGCGCGCTGATGGATTTTGACGTCGTGACCGTTCGTGAAGATGTGAAGCTGGAAGTGGTGTTGCGTTATCTGCGAAGACTGGATGAACTCCCGGATCATACCGATCTGTTGTTCGTCGTGGATCGGGCTGAGCGCCTCAAGGGGATGTTGCCGCTGAACAGATTGCTGGTAAGCGACCCCGGTGCAACGGTCGGTTCGGTCATGACCCGGCAAATGGTGGCATTTCATCCCAACGAGAAGGCGCACGAAGCCGCACAGGCATTCGAGCGCTATGATCTTGTCTCGGCTGCCGTGGTAAATGCGGAAGACAAACTGATGGGGCGCGTTACCGTTAACGCCGTGATGGATTTTATCCGGGAGGAATCGGCAAGCGAAGCGCTTAATCTGGGTGGTTTGCGCCAGGAAGAGGATTTGTTCGCGCCGATATGGAAGAGCCTGAAGAACCGGTGGACCTGGCTGGCTATCAACCTGGTCACCGCGTTTATTGCGTCCCGCGTCATCGGCATATTCGAGGATTCAATCGAAAAACTGGTCGCGCTGGCGGCATTGATGCCAATCATTGCCGGAATCGGCGGCAACTCCGGCAACCAGACCATTACGATGATCGTGCGCGCGCTGGCGCTGGGGCAGCTCAATGCGGCGAGCGCGCGCAAGCTGCTCGCGAAGGAAATGGGCGTGAGCGTGGTAAATGGTTTGGTATGGGGCAGTATCGTGGGATTATTCGCATTTTTTATTTACCGCAATGTTTCCCTGGGTCTGGTGATGACTTTGGCAATGCTGTTGAACTTGCTGTTGGCGGCAATACTGGGTGTGCTGATACCACTTACTCTTCATAAATTTGGCCGCGACCCTGCGGCGGGCTCGAGTGTGATGATAACAGCCGTCACCGATAGCGGAGGTTTTTTTATTTTTCTCGGATTGGCCACTATTTTTCTATTGTGACGGTCTGCGGGACTCTGAGAAAGTGGCATAAGGAAATCTCATAATCCTTGAGTCCGCCAGGGCGGAATCAATTCGCCAGCCGTCAATTGCTCGAAAGCTTCCCGTTCGCGGATAAGGTGGAATTGGTCGCCATCGATCATTACTTCAGCGGGCCGAGGGCGTGTATTGTAGTTCGAGCTCATGCTCATGCCATAGGCCCCGGCGGACATAACAGCAAGCAGATCTCCTTCAGACAGGGCAAGCTTCCGATCATGCCCGAGAAAATCGCCGGTTTCGCAAACGGGGCCGACAACCTGATAGGTTTTTGCATCGCTGGCATTTCCCGAGATCACGGGCAGAATTTCGTGATAGGCACCATATAGCGCTGGACGCATGAGATCGTTCATTGCTGCGTCCACAATGGCGAAATTCCGATCGGAGCTGTGCTTCAGGTATTCCACGCGCGTCAGCAGCAAACCCGCATTTCCCACGAGCGCCCGCCCGGGCTCGATAAGGATGCGCTGTTTGCGCAGGCCAACCTGGCCGCATAACGCATGGACATAATCGCGAGCAGCGGGAGGGTTCTCTCGGGAATAGCGAATGCCCAAGCCACCGCCCAAATCGAGGTGCTCGATCTGCAATCCCTGGGCTTCAAGGCGATCGAGCAATCCCAGCATTTTTTCGCAGGCTTCTGCGAAGGGATCGAGTTCCGTAAGTTGGGAGCCAATATGGCAATCCAGCCCGGTAACTCGCAAATTGGCAAACTGCCGGGACGAGGTATACAGGGATTCCGCCTCGTCAAAGGGAATCCCAAACTTATTTTCCTTGAGGCCGGTAGAAATATACGGGTGAGTCTTCGCGTCCACGTCCGGGTTGACGCGGAGGCTCACCGGTGCAGTTTTGTTCATATCACGCGCAACCCGGTCGAGCATTTCCAGTTCCGACCGGGATTCCACATTGAAACAGAGTATTCCCACTTCAAGCGCGGCCCGCATTTCATCAGGCCGCTTACCCACGCCGGAAAATACGATTTTTTGCGGATCACCGCCCGCTTTCAACACCCGCTGGAGTTCGCCGCCCGAAACAATATCAAAGCCGCTGCCGAGCCGGGCGAACAGATTGAGAATTGCCAGATTGGAGTTGGCTTTTACGGCATAACAAATAAGATGGCCCCGCCCGGCAAACGCCCCGTCGAATTCCTGATAAGCGGCAGTCAGCGCTGCGCGGCAATAAACATAACAGGGAGTGCCGACCTCTCTGGCAATACGATCCAGGGGAACCGATTCACCCCATAGCCTGCCGCTGCGATAATCGAACGGCGAACCGCTCACTTGTCGCTCACTTCTTTTTATTTTGATCAGGGGATTGTGGTGCGGTTTGCGGTTGAGGGAGATAAAGCGGCCCCTTGAGGCCGCACGCGCTCAGCAGAAGGACCGTCAGAACAGCAGTGCAGAAGATGCGCATGGCAAATCACACAATGGCGAACATGAATAGTAAAATACTAACATAATGGCTAGTCGATATCGCCTCAAACTATGGCCGTGCGATATTCCGTCCGGTAATTCCGGGCGTAAGGAGGCATGAAATGGTGAGAAAGAAAGTTGAAATCAAGTGGTCGAGCGAACCTGACGAGCACAACTATTTAGCGGCCAAGTCGTACCTGAGCCTCATATATGGCGAATCCGTGGCAAACGGATATGTAGAGAAATTGAGGCGCAGCTCAATATCGGAGTTCAAGGCAAAAGATATTTTCAGAGCATCCGGTCTGTCGCTGCTTGGGGTCAGCAACGCGCACGTCGAAAAAGATGAACAGAAAATAGAGTCAGGGCACGCTCTCCAGCCACTTTTGTTAGTACGAGATTCAGCCAATGGCAAGGTTATCATTGCCGACGGCTATCATCGGGTGTGCGCAATCTACCCGTATGATGAGGACGCTATCGTTCCATGTAAGATCGTGTAGATAAAGTTTCAATTGAGCGCGAGGGGCCAGCCGGCCAAGGGAAACTTTGAGTATTCATTCTAGGGTAGATTAACCGACGAATTGAGTCGAATCCGCCATCCTTACGTGATTGTTGGTATGCCTCTGTCTTGGCAATGGCGCGCGCCGCATCGCGAGCAGGTTCTTAGATGCTGCGGGCAATTTTGCGAACCGGTGTATTCGGACAGCACTGGGCTTTTATCGGGGATGTCACGCAATCGAGCTGGCTCGACCGGTAGATAATAGTATCGGCTTTCGTGATGCGTGAGCGTGGGTTTTTGAATTGACGCTGATCGCTACGCAGAGCGTGGCCTTCAGGGCAGCGATATTCGTGGGCCTCTTCATTCCATTGGAAATCCCTGCGCGATAAGGTGCCGTCATCACGTTCTGCCTTATCCCACACCGGCATGTGTGGTTCGATCTGTTTTTCATCAACCATCCAATGCAGCATGGTGGCGATCCCATAGGCGGTGCGCTCGCGTCGCCTCGCATGGATAATGATCCCCGCGTCCAGGTCGATCAGGTAATTGGCCGAATAGGCGTAAAAAGCCGGACCTCCCGGCGCGCGGTCAAACGCGCTGCCGGGTCAATCGGTGAGATTGATTTGGGTAAGATGTCGGTGGAGCTGTTCTCATCCAGGGCAGTCAGATACTCACGTACTGCACGCGTTGAGGTCGCCGGGTTGCCCCAGGCGACAGATTCATCGCCGGACGTGCTGCGCAGACGCTTGCACCAGCTTTGACAATACTGGTATCCACTGCGAATCCTTCGCTACCAATTAGCCCTTCATCATGCAGTGCCAAACAACGCTCTCGAAGAGCTTGCGGAATGCATCGCTCTCACGAAAGCGGCCATGTCAGTTCTTGGAGAAGCTGGAGTGATGGGATCCCGTCTTCCAATCCGAGGCGGCAGAACCAGCGGTAGTTAGGAGAGATGCACCTCTTTACACAGACGGCGTTCCGAACGGATGCCAAAGCTGTAACCGATGATCAGCATACGAATCATCAGCTCGGGATCAATGGAGGGCCACCCCGTATGGCTGTAATAATCAGCAAGATGTTCACGCAGATTACGAAGGTCAGGAAACCGGTCGATGCCACGCAGCAGATGATTGGCTGAACGTGGTCTTCGAGGTTGAAAGCATAGAAAAGGCGGCTCGGGCCGCATGATTAATGGCTCATCATGGCAATACCCTTGATGTCCGATATATGTAAATATCATATCACGAACAGAGTGCTATTGAGCCGAGTTTTTCAACAGAATTCTCAGGTTCTGATGCTTCAATAGATTATCGAAATACGCTGGCAAAAAATACGTGCAAGCACGCAAGGGTAACGGCTACCGTTCCATTTGATCAGTCTATGCATTTCTCGGTGTGGCGATGTTTTTCCGCCCGAGGTTCACTGAAAACTCATGTATTTGGCATTGGATGAGCTTCAATGCGGCTTTCCGCACTGACATCGAAGAGAAAAATGGAAATGATATGGTTTAGGCTTTCTACAAACAGTTGGGTTCATCTATAAATACCTGCGGCTGGCGAATAACGCGTTGCAAGCGGGAAAAGCCGCGGAAAGCCTGAGCAGCGCAGCGGCCGGGGGTCCGCCTCTTCAACTACAGCCGAAGCAGAAGCAGAAATCCTTGGCGCTACAATGGCGGCGGCGGTTATCGAGTGGATAGGGCTGATTCGAGAATGAGCCCACTTTGACCCTATCCTATCGCTATGCTCTGATGCATGTTCGGTGTTATTTCCAATACACAGGAAAGATCATGATTATCAAATTGAATACATTGGTTTCAGCTATCGCGATTTCTCTGGCAGTTTGTGCAGTCCCGGCGCATGCTTTCCTGCTGGACTGGAAATTGGGATTCGATGGTACCGGTAATATATCTACTGCAACGCCGATCAATGATTTTCTGGATGTGGTCGGGCCCAGCGTTATTACAACCTCGGCTCCGGACGCAGCGGGCATCTTCTCCTTCAACGAACGAGGGGCGATGAATGTTGTGGGACACGATGGCGGGGTTGCATTTGCCGGAGGAACGCAGGTCGCGGCGGTTCTGGATGCCATTGCGGGAAGCGCAACGCTCGGAGGAGCCATTACTTACAATAGTGGCTCGATTAATGTTTACTTCAACCCGGTCCAGACGTTCGCAACGGCTGGCGGAACTTATGGCGTTGACCCTTCCGGGGCCATGCTTATCGGTACCTTTAACATAGCCAGCGGTACAGGCAGCCTCGGCCTTGTCGGTGTCCCGAACGTGCAGCAGACACTTTTCGCGCAGGCGACCCATCTGGCCGCCGGATTCTGGTGGGATTCCGTCGGTAACGATCTTTCGACATCGGTAGGTGGTACGCGTCCCGTTTTCGGGTTCGCTACGACGGATGCGTCGCTCATAATCCCTGCCGCCCCTTTGGTGGTTTCCGAACTGGGCGGAGGATCAGTCACCAACTGTCTCCCGGGTCTGGCAGGAGGAGCCTGCACCGGAACAGGTAATTTCGAAACTTTCAACAATGGCCAATTCCGCCTGAACGAGGTCTCTGAACCGGGCACACTGGCGCTTTTCGGAATCGCTATGGCTGGCTTGGGTTTTTTGCGGTGCTTTAAAACAGAAGAAGCAGCGGCCTGAAAGAAGAATTATTCTGGTCCCACAGAACCATAAACAAAAACCGGAACTCTCGACCATCTCGCCATTCGTCGTAAATTCTGTGCGGTTGCCGCCAATAAAAATTTGTCCTGCGCACCACTGAGACCTCGTAGTCTCATTCGATCCAGTGTCATCTCCTTGAGAAAGATAACCGCATATGGTCAGCATCGGTTAAACATAGCCTCACTCTTCTGTCTGCCAATGAGAAAAACTTCCTTCTTGCTACTCATGTGGTCGATGCTATTTATGGCGACGGCACTTGCAAATCCACGGCAGGATAAGGATATTGAAGTCAAGGTGCAAATCGCGGGGGAAAACGTTATTGTTGACGTAACCCTTGCTGTTCCGGCCACCCGGCAGGAGGTCTGGGTCGTGCTGACTGACTTTGAACACATGGCTGATTTTGTCTCCAACCTGAAGGAGAGCAAAGTAGTCGGTATTTCGGGAGGCACGCTGAAGATTTTCCAGCGCGGCGCTGCAACGTACGGCCTGATCACTTTTCCATTTGAGTCAACACGGGAAATACGGTTAATCCCCTTCGATAAAATCCGGTCGCATATGATCAGTGGCAACATGCGCATGATGGAAGGTACGACGCAGCTGATCGATGAAGATGGGCAAACTCGAATTATCTATCATACTGATACCATCCAAGAGAAATGGATTCCTCCAATAGTGGGAAAAATTTTCATCGAGCATGAAATTCGGAAGCAATTTTATGAAATGCGGAATGAAATAATCAAGAGAAAGCGGGCCTCCGCTTCTTCGACACCAACCCGAAGCTCTGCACGCTGAAATTTGATGAGGCTTTCCTGCTGGTTGAGCAGGAAAAGCCACAGCCATACAGGAACTCAAGCGATGAAATCAAATGGCGCGGCGCTATATACCGGAGCGGACAGGTGTGCTTGATCGTTGAGCGTCTGGATTGCGGAAGATCGATTGGCCGTTCAGTGTCGGTTTGAGGCATATGTGGCGGCGCACTTCGATCTGACTCTGGCAGATTACCTGCTCGGTCCAACTAAAATGAGACTACTATGGCGAATCAACAGAAGCACTTGCCGGACAAAAGCTTTTCTATGGCCCATCGCTCTTCAGTTCTTTCCTTGCCGCCGCATAATTAGGATATACGCGTTCCACCGTTCGCCAGAACGCAGAGGAGTGATTCATTTCGATGAGGTGGGACAACTCGTGTGCAACGACATAATCCACGAGATGGAGCGGCTTCTGGATCAGCCGCCAGTTAAGACGAACGACGCCGCGCGAAGTGCAACTCCCCCAGAGGGTTCGGGCGTACGATAACCGCAATTGCGGCAGGGGAACGCCCAGCTTGGGTGCGTAAAAGGCGATACGTTCGCTGAAGCATGCCAGCGCCTGACTACGGTACCAGCCCATCACAATGCGCTCAGCGTGCTGGGCAGTCAGCACCGGCGGCAGCAACAGTTGCAGTTGCTGCTGCTCAGTTCTAATATCTTTAATATTTCTGGGCGCCCGAACCATTTGCGCCGATCCGGCAGCTGTCGCCACCAGTTGCCAGTGCTCTCCCAGCAGCGGAAAAACCGCGCCTTCTTCCCATGCCGGTCCACGGGGTTTTCTGTCTTTCCATTCATCGAGTTTTTTAACGATCCAGTCGGCTTTTTTTTGCAACACCGATTCCACCCAGCGTAATGATTCTCTCGACGGAATACGAACGGTCAGGCCGCTGCTATCGACTCTCATGCCGATGGTTTTGCGCTTGCAGCGCATGAGGACATAAGGCACTTCGTTGCCGTTGAGGTTGACGCGCCGAAGCTCGCCTGTCGATAGCCTGGCCGCTGTCGAAGTAGGGACTAAAATTGTTTTCATGGTTACAAAACTTCGGGTTTCAGATGATCAATCCGCGCAACCTCCGCCTCGATCCATGACTCCACCCTCGCGTTGAGGTCGTCGGCTTCCATTCCGCCGGGATCTATCGGCTCGCCGATGCTTACTGTGATAGTGCCGGGCAGTTTCACAAGCGCGTTTCTACCCCAGAACCTCCCTGCGTTATGCGCAACGGGAACCACGGGCACACCGGTATGGGTCGCCAGCCAGGCGCCGCCAATTCGGTATTTGCCTTTTTGTCCCGGTGGTATACGGGTGCCTTCGGGAAAAATGACAATCCAGAATCCACGTTTAAGCCTGTCTTTCCCCTGCTCGACGATTTGCTTAAGCGCTGCTTTACCCGAGTTGCGATCAATTGCGATGGGGCTGGTCATTGCCAAACCCCAGCCGAAAAATGGAACGCGCAGTAGCTCTTTTTTCAGCACCCAGACCTGGGGCGGAAAGATCTGCTGAAATGCAAGCGTTTCCCAGGCCGATTGATGTTTGGATAATATGATGCTCGGCGTTTGCGGAATTCGTTCCGCCCCGATAACACGATAACGGATGCCACAGACAACCCGTAGCAGAAACAGCATCAGATGCGCCCATCCGGAAGTGATGTGGTAGCGGCTGAGTGGAGGCAGCGGAAATGCAGCCAGTATGATCAGGAAATAAAGCGGGGTAATGACGATCTGAAATAGCATGTAAATCGCCGAGCGCAGCACTGCCAGGATCATGCTCGCTCTGTCAGCGCGTCAACGGCGGCCGCAAGATTTGGGAATATGCGGGTGTTTACCGGTAGCCCACCTTCCGCCCGGGTTTTTTCGCCCTTGCCAGTCAATACCAGAACCGGAATCGCGTTCACCGCGGCGGCCGCCTGCAAATCGCGCAGCGAGTCGCCGATCGCGGGCACTCCGTTCAACTCCAGTCCGAAGCGTTCCGAAATTTCTTTGAACATCCCCGTTGCGGGCTTGCGGCAATCGCAGTTATCCGTGCTCGCGTGAGGGCAGAAAAACATCGCATCGATACGGCCGCCAGCCTGGCTGGCCGCCCGGCACATCTTGTCGTTGATGGCGTTGAGTGTTCCCATGTCGAGCAGACCCCGGCTGATGCCCGACTGATTCGTTGCAACGACTACCCGATAACCTGCCTGGGTAAGGTGCGCGATGGCATCCAGGCTGCCTGGAATGGGTTTCCATTCGTCCGGTGTCTTGATAAAGGCTGCGCTGTCATAATTGATGACACCGTCGCGATCGAGAATGACGAGTTTCATAGCGTCTTTTATCAAACAGCCAGTCTGGAAATATCGGCCACGCGATTCATCGCCTGGCGCAACTGGGCAAGTAAGGCGAGCCGGTTGTTACGTAATATTTCGTTCTCTACATTGACCATCACATGATCAAAAAAATCGTCCACCGGCTGTTTTAACGCGGCCAGAAGCCGAAGGGAGCCGCTGTAGTCGCCTGCGGCAAATGCCACGTCCGCTTGCGGCACAACGCGGGTCAATGCCTGATGCAACGCATGCTCGGCAGGAACCTGCAACAGTGCCGCGTCCGCCTTGCCTGCCATGCTGATGCCCGCTTTTTTAAGAATATTTCCGACTCTCTTGTTGGTTGCCGCGAGACTTTCCGCTTCCGGCAATGAGGCAAAGGCACGCACTGCGCCAAGGCGTTTTTTGATGTCATCCAGGCGTTGTGGTCGCAGCGCGAGCACCGCGTCGATTTGCTGTGGAGAAAAACCCAGGCGATCCGTGGCATTATTTAAATAGATGCGCCTGCCCGAGGCGATGGCCTCCTCGTCAAAGGACTCCATGCTGAAATAGTGGCGGAGCCGCTCATAAATGAAATCACTCAGCGTGCCGGATGCATCGGTAATTCTGCGGCCGAAGGTACGGGAAGCTTGCTCAAGCAAAGCATCCAGGGAGAGCGGCAGCTCTTTTTCGATCAATATGCGAATTACTCCCAGCGCATGGCGGCGCAACGCAAATGGATCTTTATCGCCTGTCGGTATTTGTCCGATACCAAACATGCCAGCCAGCGCTTCCAGTTTATCCGCCAATGCTACGCAAACCCCCACCATATTACGCGGCAATCCATCGCCTGCAAATCGGGGCTTATAGTGATCTTCGATTGCATGCGCCACATCCTCAGCCAGCCCATCATGTTTCGCGTAAAAGCCCCCCATGATACCCTGCAATTCGGGAAACTCGTTCACCATGCCGGTGAGCAAATCCGCCTTCGACAACATGGCGGCCTCTCCTGCCTGGGCAGCAAGCGCGTTGCCGCCTAACTGCAAGCCGATCGCCTGGGCGACCGCCCATATGCGTTCCACCCGCTCAGCCTGAGTACCCAGCTTGTTGTGGTAAACCACCTCGCGCAAGGCTTCCACCCGCGAAGCCAACGTCTTCTTGCGATCCTGATCGAAGAAGAATTTCGCATCCGCCAGGCGAGAGCGCAGCACGCGCTCATTGCCGGCAATGATGTGACTTGCATCAGCGGGACGAATGTTGGAAACGATCAGGAATTTATGAGAAAGCCTGCCGCTCGCGTCCAGCAGCGGAAAGTATTTTTGATTTACCTTCATCGTCAGAATCAGGCACTCCTGCGGCACCTCCAGGAATTCCGATTCAAACGTGCCGATCAGCACATTCGGGCGCTCAACCAGGGCAGTGACCTCATCCAGCAGGGTTTGATCATCAACGGGTTTCAAGCCTTCCTCAGCGGCGGCAGCGAGTTGCCGCACTATCTCATCGCGGCGCTCCGCAAAACTTGGCGATAACCGCGCCTTCGCTTTCCAGTTGTTGCGCATAACTGTCGGCATCCGCGAGCACGATCGGGCTCGAACGGCTTTCGAAGCGATGTCCTTGGGTTTTACGCCCGGCGGCCAGGCCCAACACCCTGACCGGCACGATTTCCGCGCCATGCAGAGCAACGAGGCCATGCGCGGGCCGCACGAAATCCACGGTGGTCCAGCCATCGTCGAGCTGATAGGTCATCATTCTGGCAATGGGGAGATGCGCGAGCGCTTCATCGAGCGCTTTCTGTAATCCTTCGGCTAGTTCCGCACCTTTCACTACGCTATCAAAAAATAATGCCTCCACCTTGCCGTCCAGAGCACGCCTGAGCTGGGACTACCGGCACCTGCGCAGAGTCATCGAGAAGAACGCTCAGTTTCTTGCGCAGTGCAGGTGTCGCCTGGCCATTCGTGTCCAGCCCGACCGCTACAGGCATCAGCCTATGTGAAACGTGTTTATCCGGAGCTTGGGATGCCACGTCCCCGATATGCACCGCCAGACGCCGTGGTGAAGCAAAAGAGGTGATGGCGGAATCACTGGATGCCAGAGCCTGCGTCCTCAGGCCCGTTAACAGGTTTTCTGCAAAACTGTCACCAAGCTTTTTTAGCGATTTTGGCGGTAATTCCTCAACGAGTAACTCAACGAGTAAATTTCGGGTTCCGCTTCCGGTTGCGTTTCCTGAATGAATCAAGCGGCATTCTCCATCAACTGCTCGACCCACTTGCGTGGCGCCATGGGAAAACCCAGACGCTTGCGACTTTCGTAATAGGCTTGCGCCACTCCACGAGCGAGATCGCGAATTCGTCCCATGTATGCAGCGCGTTCGGTAATGGAGATCGCACCGCGCGCGTCCAGTAGATTGAATGTATGCGCGGTTTTCAATACCTGCTCGTAAGCTGGCAACGCCAGACCCTGATCCATGAGATATCTGGCCTGTTTTTCATGGTTGGCAAAAGCGTTCAGCAAAGCATCTACGTCGCTGTGCTCGAAGTTATAGGCCGATTGCTCGACTTCGTTCTGGTGATATACATCGCGGTAGGAGAGGCCTTTCGTCCAGGTGAGATCGAATACGTTTTCCACCCCTTGAAGATACATGGCAAGCCGTTCCAGACCGTAGGTAATTTCGCCGGTAATTGGTTTGCAATTCATGCCGCCGACTTGCTGAAAGTAAGTGAACTGTGTCACTTCCATGCCGTTCAGCCACACTTCCCAGCCCAGGCCCCACGCGCCGAGGGTAGGGTTCTCCCAATCGTCCTCGACGAAGCGAATGTCATTCTGTTTCAGGTCGAAACCGAGTTCTTCCAGCGAGCCCAGGTACAGTTCGAGGATATTGGGTGGCGCGGGCTTCAGCACAGCCTGAAACTGATAATAATGCTGTAATCGGTTGGGGTTTTCACCGTAGCGTCCATCCTTGGGGCGGCGGGTGGGCTGTACGTAAGCAGCTCGCCAAGGTTCGGGCCCAAGCGCACGCAGAAAGGTTGCGGTATGCGAAGTGCCTGCGCCGACTTCCATATCGTAGGGTTGCAGCAGTGCGCACCCTTGCCTATCCCAATACTGTTGCAGGGCAAGAATAATTTCCTGAAATGTGCGCATATTTGTATTTGAATGCCAGAGCAAATTGCCAATGGTCGCGTTTTATAGGGGACCTGGTGGATTTTACAGGTTTTTGCGCTTGCCGCGGAACGCTGGCAACAAGCCGATCAATAGCAGCAAGCCGGAGAGCCCGAATAAGAGCGTGTTTCCGAAGCGTATGTATGGAGTTTCGCCGGAAAAGCCCTGCACCGCGCCGTGCAGCGCGGTTGTGGTAAATATCTCCGCTTCCTGCAGAACGACACCGCGTTCGTTGATAATGGCGGTGACGCCGGTATTGGTCGCCCTCAACATGTAGCGGCCCGTCTCCAGCGCGCGCATTTGCGAAATCTGCAAATGCTGCTGAGGCCCGATCGATCGGCCGAACCATGCGTCATTGCTTACGTTGGCAAGCAGAGTTGCTTCTGGCAGTTGCTTGATAATCTCTTCTCCAAACACATCTTCGTAGCAAATATTCACTGCCACTTTTTGACCCGCCAGGCTCATCGGTCGTTGGTCAAGCCCGCCTCGTGAAAGGTCTGACAAAGGAAATACGTTCGCGACCCAACCGAACAGGAATTTTAATGGAATAAACTCACCGAATGGCACAAGATGGTGCTTGCGATAACGCTGGTCGGGCGAGGCGCCGAAGCTGAACATGGAATTATAGTATTCGCTGCCGCCACCGGGCACTTCAACCATGCCGATGAGAATATCACCATTATTTCGTTTGGCATGGGTGGCAAGTTGGGCCAGATAACTTGAGGGGACTTCACTGCGATACAGCGGTATCGAGATTTCCGGGGTGATGATCAGTCGGCTGCTGCTTTCCATCGCCAACCTGGCGTAAGTTTCCATCGAACTGATGACTTGATCCGCCCGCCATTTCATATCCTGTGAAATATTTCCCTGTAACAGGCTTACCGTTACCCGCTCTCCCTGAGGTTTTGTCCAGTGGATTTGCTGTAAACCGAAGCCGGTGATCCAGATTGCAAACAGAGGCAACAGGTAGCGCCGGTTGCGAAATTCTCTTTCAAAAAGCAGGCACAGCAGTGCGGAACTCAAAACGAGAATCAGCGAGATACCGTAGACACCTAGCACAGCAGCATAGCCTGCCAGAGGGCTGGCCGGTGCCTGGGAATATCCCATAGTCAACCAGGGGAACCCTGTGAACAATACGCTGCGCAGCCAGTCGGATAATCCCCATAGCGCTCCCGCAGCCAATGACCAGACGATGGGTGCAGCAATGTTCAGTTTCTTCAATAACCAGCCTGCCACTGCGGGGAATAAAGAAAGGTAGCCGCAAAGGACGAGCAGTGCAAGCACTGCGGCTGGCATCGGCATGCCCCCAAAATCATGCAGGCTCACGTAAATCCAGGTCACGCCCGCGCTGAACATGCCCATGCCAAAAGAAAAGCCCAGCAAAGCTGCTTGTGCGGCTGTTATGCTCCCGCGCCAGAAATGGCACAGCACTGAAAGCGTGAAAAGCGGAACGGGAAAAAGATAGAACGGTGCGAACCCGAGAACGGTAAAGGCACCGAGAGGAAAAGCGGCGATGAGCCTCAAGCGGTTTTTATTTAATGGCGCTTCAATAATACGTCCCAAGGCAGGATATTTACGGCCTTAAAAATAATCAGGAAGCAAAAATAATTAGGCAATAGCCAGACGAACAAGCTTTTAAGGAGCGGAGTCGACAGTTGGAGCGTTACGGCTTGGTAACACCAAATGGAAGGTTGAGCCGACGTTGAGCTCCGACTCGATTTTCAGCTCGCCGCCTAAAAGCCTGGTGGCATGTGTTGCAATAGTCAATCCGAGTCCCACGCCCGGTTTGCCGTACGTATCGCCGCGTTTGAAGGCATCGAATAAATTTGTCAGGTTGTCCGCTGGTATGCCTGGCCCTTGATCACTTATGCTGAGTACCCAGCCGCTAGCATTGCCATCTAGCCCATTATTCGCTGTTATTTTTACCGTTCCTCTTGAGCTGTATTTTACCGCGTTACCTAACAGATTCTGCAATACAAGCGTTAGCAGCCCTTCATCACTCGTGACCTGGGCTTCACCCGGCACTTCCACTTCCAGGTTCAATCCCTTGGATTGTGCCTGATGTAAACACTGTTGAGCGATTTCCGACAATAGTAAACGCAGATCCACCGTATGTGCATTGAAGCTGCCAGATTGATGCCGCAGTTGCTCTGCCTGTAGCAACTGGTCCATTCCCGCGGTTGTTTGCAAGATCGCTCGCTTGGCTGATTGAATGCTCTCCATGGTATCCGCATGTTCTGGAGCCCGGGCAAGCCTGGCGGCCAGGAGTTGCAAATGAAACAGCGCATGGTTGAGATGGTTTCGAAGATCATGCGAAAGAAACGAAAGATATTTCGATTGAATTTCTGTCGAGGCTTTGATCTGCTGCTGCTGGTGATCGGTAAATGTACCGACTCCACCCTGAAGGACCGCGTCCACGGCCATGTTCAGGGCGATAGCACTTCTTGCATCCAGTCCCTGATGCAGAGCCTCCGTCACCTGTTCAATGATTATTCTCCGCAGCAGCCGGTATTCGACAAGCAATTCTCGTATATTGTAGTTTTCGTGAAAGCGGGTGGTGCCGTGGCTTTTGCTGCCTTCGATGAGTTCGTGGGTATCACGGGGTTTGTCCGAAGCAAATGCATCGGCCATCTCTTGCAGAACAGAAGGCAGGGAATTTCTGAGCTGCTGAAGGGTGAGTTCGTCCGCAGCGGGAAGCGTTTGCAGCACCGCGTTTTCCCATGCCTCTATAATGGTATCTGAGCGCGCCCGCAAGGCTGCCGCAAGTTGCGGAAAAGAATGATAGGCCAATAAATCGAGCGTCAGGTCATCTGTAGACATGCACGGTTCTCCGCATAAAATGGGAAATATTTAAAGCTAATGTGGAAGGTTAAAGATGTGAAAAGACAGCTACTGCCGGTTGAGTCAGACGGGATGGATGAGACGCCATGAAAATGATTTCGTTCCCAAGGTGGTCTTTGCGAGAGAAGCGGCGGATTACAGGGGCCAAGGTTCTCAGTAAGCCTTGGTTCTCAGGGTTTCCCTAAGAGCTTCCGTGAGGCTTCTCCGAAGAACTTCTCTCAGGTTTCCCAAGAGCTTTGCTTTGTTGTGAAAGCCGCGATTATACGATAGTTGCTTCTGAACGGGAAAGTAAGCGTTCCCGCAGCCCGACGAAGATGATGAATGCGTAGATGAAATGCGAAGTGCGCGGGACGCTTGAAAGGTGGCCGCATATCACCGAGGAACCTGGACTTCTCATTCCATAAACACATTTTATGTTAGACTTTGCGTTCCAATAAGCCACGAGGGGAGCATGGGCAATATAAAAGGGCTAATTGCGGAAAAGCCGCTGGCGCTGACAAAAAGAAAATTGCGCGGACTGATTCTGTTATCGAGCTTTCCCTTATTCGGCATGATGGCTGCTTTCGGTATTGCGCCGGATACTTCGCTGGAAGATCTGCCTGTGCAGCAAGTCGTCCTCAGCCTCACCGTCCCTGATATTCACTTGTCTTCCGATCCCGATATGTCGTTCTGGCGGCAGGAACGCATCCAGCGCGGCGATACCATCGCATCCCTGCTTTCGCGGCTTGAAGTAAATAACAGGGATATCGTCAGCTTTTTGCGTGACGCGCGGGACGTCAAAACCATGCATCAACTGGTGGCCGGCAAGGTTGTCCACGTGCAGACCAATGCGATAGGCGAATTGCTCTGGCTCCGCTACTTTCCGGGCGGCAATGAACAGTTGGCCATGGAAAAATCTGCCGGGGTTTTCAAAGTGAGCGAGCAGCCGGCCCAACTGGAAACTCAGGTCCAGATGAAATCGGGCGTGATAAACAGCTCATTATTTGCCGCCGTGGATAGCGCCGGTGTGCCTGAAAGCATTGCCCTGCAGATCGTGGACATTCTCGCGTCGGACGTCGACTTTCACCGGGATTTGCGCAAGGGCGACCGCTTTACAGTAGTATATGACTCCCTCTACAGCAACGGTGAACCCGCGAGGCCTGGAAGGGTGCTGGCTGTCGAGTTCGTTAATCAGGGAACGCCCCACAGGGCTTTATATTTTCAGGCTGAGAATGGCGAGAGCGGATATTACGCTCCCGACGGCAAGAATTTGCGCAAGGCCTTTTTGCGCTCGCCGCTTGAGTTTTCCCGGATAAGCTCCGGATTTTCCAGCGCCCGTTTCCATCCGATCCTGAAAACATGGCGTGCCCACAGCGGAATAGATTACGCTGCGCCCACCGGTACACGAGTAAAGGCGGCGGCCGATGGAGTCGTGGCATTTGCCGGCTGGCAGGGCGGTTATGGGAACGTGGTTATCCTCCAGCATCACGGAATATATTCCACCGTCTATGGGCATCTGTCAGCTTTTGCCAAAGGCTTGCGCCAGGGCCAGCGCGTCAGCCAGGGCGATGTCAGTGGGCCACGTTGGTGCCACCGGAATGGCTACGGGACCACATCTGCATTATGAATTCCGCCTGAACGGCGTCCAGCGCGATCCGTTGAAGGTTGCAATGCCCGCCGCTAATCCTGTTTCAGCCAAATATATTCCTGCGTTTTATGAACATACCAAACCGCTGATGGCCCGGCTGGATATGCTGCGAGGAACCAGCCTCGCGTTCCTGGATTAGCCTCGGCGCATGGCCAAGCAGTCTAAATCAGCTTGGTAGATTTGCGCCAACTCAGCCGGGCTAATCAGCCATACCAGCGTTCAAGCGCAACGGCGGAAGAGTTGAAATCCGCTTATTATATCGGCCTGATGTCGGGCACCAGTCTCGATGGAATCGATGCGGTGCTGGCCGATTGCAGCTTATCCCCACCCTCGCTGCTGCACTCTTTTTATTTGCCTTTTAGCCCGGATCTGCGCAGTCGATTGCTCGACCTGCATCAGCCCGGCACGGATGAGCTGCATCGCGCGGCCATGCTTGGTAATGAGCTTTCGGGGAATTATGCAGAGGCCGTGGCTGGCCTGCTTCATACTGCCGGAGTAAACCCGGGTGAAGTTATTGCGATAGGCTGTCATGGGCAGACTGTGCGCCACTGTCCGGAGCCCGGAAGGGGTTACACCATTCAGCTATCTAATCCCGCGTTGCTGGTTGAACTTACCGGCATCACCGTGGTGGCGGACTTCCGCAGCCGTGACATCGCCGCCGGGGGAGAAGGCGCTCCCTTGGTGCCAGCGTTTCACCAGGTGCTATTCAAAGATCCGCAAATTCATCGCCTCGTAGTCAACATCGGGGGAATTTGCAATCTGACCAGTCTTGCTCCCGGAAAGGATGTTGCCGGGTATGACTGTGGACCCGGCAATATACTGATGGATGCGTGGTGCTTGCGCCATACCGGCAAAACATATGATGAAGATGGGATCTGGGCTGAATCGGGCGAGATCATCGAAGCGCTGCTTGAAAAGCTCTTGATGCTTCCCTTCTTTTCTCGCCCGCCGCCCAAAAGCGCGGGAAGGGAACTATTTAATCTCGGATGGCTGGAAGGTTGCCTGGCTGGAAATGAGAACGCGGCGGACGTGCAGGCAACGCTGTTACAGTTGACCGTTGCGGCAATTGCCGAGTCAGTATCTGCGTATTTTCCGGATGCCTCTGAGCTGTATCTCTGCGGCGGCGGAGCACGGAACAAGGCCTTGGTTGCCCGGTTGCGGTTAGCTATGCCCGGCAGAAAGGTCGAACTGACAGACAGGCTGGGCGTCAATGCGGACTGGCTGGAAGCATTCGCCTTTGCCTGGTTGGCAAAACAGGCCATTCATGAGATACCCGGCAGCCTTCCTGAGGTTACCGGCGCAAGGGGGGCGAGGGTGCTCGGCGCGGTCTATCCGGTTTAACCGTTCCAGGCGCACCGACAGTTCTCTTGCAGAAACAAACGGAAGCCGAAGCTTTCGTTTGTTTTGAAGCTATGACTTCCAGTAATAAAACTTCCGGTAACTTAAACTCCGGTTAACTTAAACCGAAAACGAAGATCCACAACCGCAAGTGCTGGAAGCGCCCGGATTCTTGATGACGAATTGCGCACCCTCAGCGTTTTCCTGATAATCGATTTCCGCTCCGGCCAGATATTGAAAACTCATCGCGTCGATGAGAAGTTTTACGCCATTCTTTTCCATTATCATATCGTCTTCGTTCGTTAGCTCGTCAAACGTGAAGCCGTATTTGAAGCCGGAGCATCCGCCTCCCGCTACAAACACTCTCAGTTTGAGATCGTTATTCCCTTCTTCTTCGATCAACTCTTTGACCTTATTTGCCGCGCTATCGGTGAAGATCAACGGAACCTGCATTCCTGCTACCAGATCTGCCTCGGCTACTGTGTTCATATTGAGTTCCCGAATGAAAAAATCACTAAAAAATTATCCTCCGCCATAAAATAATGGTCAATCCCCAATAATCAATCCCCATGGGCGACGGGGATCAGAGGCACTACCTTGTTGCCGGGCTGTATATCATCCTTGTCCTGCTGAAGCAGCATTCCGTCCACGGATGCGCCCACGTGAATTTCAAGACTCTTGTATTGGATGTTTCCGGAGATTTTTGCCTTGGGCTGGAGTTCGACATATTCGCTCGCTTCTATGGCGCCTGTTACAGCGCCGTTAATAATTGCATGGGAAACCAGAATTCTTCCTTCTATCGCTGCCTGGTCACTTAAAACCAGCGTGCTGGGCCTCTCGCTCGTTGCAATAACATTTCCTCGAACATGTCCATCCACCCGCAAACCTCCACTAAAAGTGATATTACCCTCAATATGAGTGTTTGCCCCGATCAGCGAATCAATCTGGTTTTGGGGCTTGCCTGTTTTCTTCCCGAACATCTCATCTCCTCATAAGGACAAATTCACGGTCTGCATCAATTTTGCCTGTGCTATACCGTTTTCGAACACTTTTACCTGCATGCTTTCGACGGTGGCGTCCGGCGGCATGCGAAAGCTTCTCTCCACCCGTTGATAAAACTTGAAGCGGACATCCAACATCTTGGATGGGTTCTCGCTGGCCAGTGGCATGACCATTTTTTGACCGTTCTGCTGGAAATTGACGGCAAATTCCAGACTACCTTGGAAATCCTTTTGACGCTGCCCCCCTTGAACCAGTACCAGGCTGTAGTGATATTCTCCAGGCAACTGGCCCCGTTCCAGTTTTAAGCGGCCTATGGAAACGCGCTGTTCAGTCTTTCCCGGGACTGCTCCGAGATTCTGGAAAAATGCGAGATCTTCTTTCAGGCGGATGTTTTCAGTTTCCAGCGCCTTGACTTGTTTGCCGATATCCTCGCGCGCAACATGGTCCATTTGCGACTGGCGGTCGAGGCTTGCCATTTTCATGCGCAGTTCGTCGTTTTCGCGCTGCAAACGGGTATTCAACTGGGACAGCCGCTCCAATTCGTAATTTATTTCATTCTTGTCGAAACCTGCGAACTTGCGGCCGGCATCATACATCCCCCACGACAGGGCTATCGCCAGCGCGGCCAGAATAGTAATCGCCAGCCAGCGGACATAGCCGGGAATCTGTGGACGTACAGCCACCTTGGTCGCCGAAATGCCAAACTTTCTCTTAAGCGATCTCATCATGGCCATCCGAGTGTCTTGCGACAGCAATAATACGAGTACGCTGGCGGGAACGCCGGGAATTGCTCAATGGAAGCCGGGTTTATGTGCCACATCTTCGGCGGAATATGCGACAGGTCATGGGAGCAACGGAACCTGATCAATAGCCATGGTTTCCGGTAATCCAAACATCAGGTTCATGTTCTGTACGGCTTGTCCAGCCGCACCTTTAACGAGATTGTCAGTTACCGAAAGTATCACTGCCATATCGCCACCCTGGGGGCGGTGGATTGCAATACGGCAGAGGTTTGAGCCTCTCACGGAGCGGGTCTCCGGATGAGCCCCTGGCGGAAGTACATCAACGAACGGTTCGCCGGCATATCGGGCTTCATACAAGGCCTGTAAATCGGCATCTGCGGTAAGTCTGGCATAAAGTGTCGCATGAATCCCGCGGATCATCGGGGTAAGGTGGGGCACAAACGTCAGCCCGACCGGCTTTCCCGCTACATAAGTTAATCCTTGCCTGATCTCGGGCAAATGCCGATGCCCTGGCACCCCATAGGCTTTGAAATTATCAGCCGCTTCGGAAAACAGCGTGCCGACCTCCGCTTTGCGTCCCGCGCCCGAGACGCCGGATTTTGCATCCGCAACGAGATGATCCAGGTCCACGATGCCTGCTTCAATGAGAGGAAAAAAGCCCAGTTGCACTGCAGTGGGATAACAGCCGGGATTCGCGATGAGCCGCGCAGGCCTTATTTTTTCCCGGTTGATTTCCGGCAAGCCATAGACGGCCTCCGCTACCAGGTCAGGGCAGGCATGAGTCATACCATACCATTTCTCCCATGCCGTTATATCCTTGATACGAAAATCGGCAGCCAGATCTATGATGCGCACTCCCGCAGCCAGCAAAGACCGGGCTTGTTGCATGGCGATACCGTTGGGCGTCGCAAAAAATACAATGTCGCAGTTTTCCAGTCCCGCGTCGGCGGGATCGCAGAATTCGAGCGATATGCGCCCGCGCAAACTCGGAAACAATTCAGCCACAGCAAGGCCGGCTTCGCTTCGCGAGGTGATGGCTTGTATGCTCACCTCGGGATGCTGCGACAAAATGCGTAGTAGCTCTACACCGGTGTAACCGGTCCCACCCACGATTCCGACTTTAAGCATGGAAATCCTCGGATTTATAGAGTAGGGGCATTCCCCCTGAAGAATAAATACAAATCCTAAACAGCATCCACAGCTTGAGCAGTCAACTGCTGGATTCAGGATTATAAGCAACAAATAAAAAAGCCGCCAGAAACAGGCGGCTTTCGTATCGAAGGCATAAAGCCTATCTCTTGGAAAATTGCTTGCGCCGACGTGCCTTGCGCAGGCCTACTTTTTTTCGCTCCACTTCACGTGCGTCGCGCGTAACCAAGCCGGCATTGCTCAATATAGGTTTGAGGGAGGCATCGTAGTCGATCAACGCGCGGGTTATGCCATGCCGTACCGCACCCGCCTGTCCCGATTCACCCCCACCGTGAATGTTGACCATAATGTCAAATTTTGTAAGATTCCCTGTCAGCTCGAGCGGCTGCCGAACCACCATGCGGCCGGTTTCACGAGAAAAGAACTCGTCGACCGGCTTGTCATTGACAGTAATCAAACCTTTGCCAGGTTTGATGAACACCCGCGCTACAGCACTTTTGCGGCGACCGGTACCATAACTGTGATTTTCGCCCATATATCAAGCCCTGACTTCGAGTTGGCGCGGTTGTTGCGCCGCGTGCGGGTGCGCAGCACCCGCATAAACCTTGAGTTTTTTTAACATCGCATATCCCAAGGGACCTTTCGGCAGCATGCCTTTGACCGCTTTTTCCAATGGCCGCCCGGGAAAGCGTGCATGCATTTTCGCGAAACTAGTTTCGTAAATACCGCCGGGGTAACCGCTATGACGATAGTAACGCTTGTTCTCCGCCTTATTCCCGGTAATGCGCAGTTTGTCGACGTTGATCACAACAATATAGTCACCGGTGTCCACATGTGGAGTAAAGATGGGCTTATGCTTGCCGCGCAGACGATAGGCGATCTCTGCGGCGAGGCGCCCCAGCACCTTGTCGGCTGCATCAATCACAAACCAGTCACGGATCACTTCATGTGGCTTGGCTGAAAAGGTTTTCACGAAACCTACCCCTGCTATTTCAGTAAAGCAAACTATTTTATGTCACGCTTCGGCGTTTGTCAAAACAAACGCCATTCTTCCCCATTCTCCTGTTTACCGTTTACCGCTTACCGCTTACCGTTTCCTCTCATGAGAAGGCAGAAGGAGCGAACGTGTGGCACCCGGGCACATGAAACCTTATCTTCATATCGCCCTACCAAAATTGCTGAGAAAACGGTTATTATATATGGTTAAGAAATCTCTGAATAAGTCCCTCCTTTCAAAACTATACTGGCAAGTGCGCGGAGCGGGTAGCATATGGCGCGGCACGAGCATGGAGCCAGCAGCGGCTCAGCGTCAGCTTCGTTAATACGGGCTGACACAGAGGCTTGGCGGGAGCGGCTTCGCGGCCTCCTCCTATGCCATTTTGCGCGGTTTTTCGGGGATTATCCGGAGGTTTCTTTTGACTTGCTGGAATGCAGCGGTAAAAATCAAACAAAAACGTGTAATGCTAAACGCATAACACATCTTTTTATCATTGTCCTTAGGAGAAAGTTTGTATGTCACAAAAGCACCCTGTTATCGCCGTTACCGGATCGTCGGGCGCTGGTACGTCGACAGTCAAGAATAGTTTCGAGCATATCTTTTTTCGCGAGAAACTGACTGCAGCGGTGGTAGAGGGCGACAGTTTTCATCGCTATGATCGCGATGAAATGAAGAAAGCGGTGGCCGAATCGGAGAAGGATGGACGGCATCCGATCAGCCATTTCGGTCCCGAAGCCAACGAATTTGAGAAACTTGAAGCGTTATTCAAGGAATATGGCGAGAGCGGAAGCGGCCAGACCCGTCTATATTTGCACAATGAAGCGGAAGCTGCGCCTTATCAGCAGAAGGCGGGCACATTTACTCCCTGGGGACCGATAAAAGCTGGTTCTGATCTACTATTTTACGAAGGCCTTCACGGCGGAGTGAAGAGTGATACCGCCGATGTGGCAAAATATGTGGACCTGCTGGTAGGCGTTGTCCCCATTGTCAATCTGGAGTGGATTCAGAAAATCCATCGGGACATGAACGCTCGCGGTTATTCGGCGGAAGCGGTGACCCACACCATTCTCCGCCGCATGCACGACTACGTGTATTACATTACCCCGCAATTTTCCCGCACTCATGTCAATTTTCAACGCGTGCCCACGGTGGATACGTCCAATCCCTTCATTGCGCGAGACATCCCGACCCTGGACGAAAGTTTTGTCGTGATTCGTTTCCGCGATCCCAAGAACGTGGATTTTCCATACCTGCTCGCAATGATTCATAGTTCATTCATGTCTCGCCCCAATACAATTGTTGTGCCGGGAGGAAAGATGGGGTTGGCGATAGAACTGATATTGACCCCTCTGATTCTGGACTTGGTCAAGGCAAGCCGGAGCAAGTAGGCAAGCCGGAACAAGTATCGGCCCGGCTTGGATAAGCCCGGCTGATACCCTGAGCAACCATTGAAACCTGGGTTTATCGGGCTGTTGGAGATCTTCGTTTTCAGTGTGTAATCATTGCCCGCCGTCATCAAAAAAGGGGCCTGTTCAAGAGGTCCCTTGACAGATGCCCTGACAGCCACCTATAAGCCGTTTAGCAGCTCGGCAATTTCCTGAATGTCTTCTCTATTTTCATCCCTCAATCCCGAGCAACTGGAAGCAGTTACTTTGCCGCACCAGCCGGCGTTGGTGCTGGCAGGGGCGGGTAGCGGCAAGACCCGGGTACTCACCACCCGCATTGCCCATCTAATCAAGTCTGGCCAAGTCAGTCCTCACGGTATACTGGCTGTTACTTTCACCAACAAGGCCGCAAAGGAAATGCTCGTCCGCATTTCATCCATGCTGCCAATCAATACGCATGGCATGTGGATAGGTACTTTCCACGGCCTGTGCAATCGCATGCTTCGCGCTCATTATCAGGATGCAGGATTGCCTCAGTCTTTCCAGATTCTTGATTCCGCCGATCAGCTGGCGGTAATCAAACGCATTCTTAAAAGCCTTGCAGCGGATGATGAAAAGTTTCCGCCTCGCCAGGTGCAATGGTTTATCAATAATGCGAAAGAAGAGGGACTCAGGGCCTCGCAGGTAGAGGCTTACGATGACTTCGCGCGCAAGATGGCCGAGTTTTACGTTTACTATGAGCAGCAATGCAATAAGGACGGCGTGTTGGATTTTGCCGAGCTGCTGCTGCGCAGTTACGAACTATTGACTCGTAACGAATTTGTTCGCGAGCATTATGGCGCCCGCTTCCGCCACATTCTGGTGGATGAATTTCAGGATACAAGCCGATTGCAATACAAATGGCTCAAGCTTCTTGCCGGAGACAGCGCTGCGGTGTTCGCTGTGGGGGATGACGATCAGAGCATTTACGCATTCCGCGGTGCCAACACCGGCAATATGAAAGAGTTCGAGAGAGATTTTCATATCCGGAAAGTCATCAAGCTGGAGCAAAACTATCGTTCGCATGGCAATATACTGGACGCCGCCAATTCGCTGATACGCAACAATAATGGGCGCCTAGGCAAGAATCTCTGGACTTCGGAAGGACATGGCGAGCCCATACGCGTCTATAACGCTCCTACTGATCTCGATGAGGCTGCGTTTATCGTGGAAGAAGTGAAATCGCTGCATGCGGAAGGTGTGGCATTGTCCCAGATGGCGCTGCTTTACCGCTCCAACGCGCAATCGCGCGTGCTCGAGCACGCCTTGTTCAATGCCGCGCTGGCTTACCGGGTATATGGCGGCATGCGTTTCTTTGATCGGCAGGAAATCAAGCATGCGTTGGCGTACCTAAGACTGATAGCCAATCCCGGCGATGATAATGCACTGCTCCGGGTCGTCAATTTTCCGGTACGCGGTATCGGCGTGCGGAGCCTGGAACAGCTACAGGACGAGGCTGGACGCCAGGGGAGCAGCCTGTGGACTGTCATGCTGGAAACAGGCAAGGGGTCAAATAAGGGGACAGGCAACGGACCGGATAAGCAGAAAAAAGGAATTCCGGGCTTTGTTGCATTGATCGACGGGATGCGCCAGACGTGCGAGAAGCTGCCGCTTCCGGAAATTGTAGAGCATATGCTGGAGCATAGCGGGCTGGCGGCATATTATCGCGCTGAACGCGAGGGGGCCGACCGGCTGGAGAACTTGAACGAATTGATCAACGCTGCGGCCAGCTTTGTCCATGAAGCCGAAGACGATGGTCTCACAGCGTTTCTTAACCATGCGTCGCTTGAAGCGGGCGAGCACCAGGCCGGCAGTGGCCAGGATGCACTACAGTTGATGACCGTGCATTCGGCCAAGGGACTGGAATTCCATAGCGTCTTTCTGAACGGACTGGAAGAAGGCTTGTTTCCTCACGATAACAGCCGTAATGAGACAGGTGGACTGGAAGAAGAGCGCCGTCTAATGTACGTTGCATTGACCCGCGCCCGCCGGCGGTTATATTTGAGTTTTGCGCAAAGCAGAATGCTGCACGGACAGACCCGATACAATGTCCCGTCGCGCTTCCTGCAGGAGATTCCCGGTCATTTGCTCAAATGGCTGCAGCCGGTTCAAAAGATACCGGTCGGGAATCAGCAGCGAAGCACCGCGAATAACGGGATCGGGCAGGGGGTCCCGATGCGGGGAGCCGAGCAAGATTCCACGCCGGGTTGGCGGATCGGACAGAATGTGATCCACGCCAAGTTCGGGGCGGGGGTAATCATCAATTGCGAAGGCCGTGGCGCTGATGCCCGTGTTGAGGTGAGGTTCGGCCGGGCTGGCACAAAATGGCTACTGCTGGAATATGCCAAGCTTACTCCAGTTTGAAATCCCGGTCGGCCGGTAGTGGGTAATCGATGCGGTCGTGGGACTCCTGCACTCTGCATATCGATCGATGTAATCGCTGGAAAAGGTTGTGAATAATTTTCCTGGTCGCCTGACAGTAGCACCAAAGAAACCAGGCGCTCGGCGCTGACAGCTCCCACAGACTTTCCTAACTCTCCCAGAAACAAAGAAAATCTTCCTGATTCGGCCTTCGACCCCTGCCCCAATTACTCGCGGTTATTCAAGCTTTTTTTTTGCTCTTTGCCCCTCTTTCTGTTCAACAGATGAGCCTGGGTAATCTCCCCCGCATTCAGCGCACGCACTTTCTTTTCTACTCTACCTTTTGCAACACGGCGAAATAAAAAAACGATGCCGCGGCATTGTCGTTTTTAGTGTGGCAAAACGGACTCGTTTTACTGCATTTCTTTATTGCAGGATGACATTTTTGAACTACAAATAAATGGCATCCCTTTATGAAACGTTTCCTCACAGGATGCCGAATCTTTCCAGTCAGGGAAGCATAAAAAGAAGTTTTAGCTGGCATCCGCCGCTATCTTTCCGAGATAGGAGGGGAATGTTGAGGTGCTGCTTGTATCCGATGGACAGTGCTGCTTTCTCCGTGCTCAAGCTGGCCAGGGATTTCTCGACTGGATCTGGACATTAAATTTGATTGGTCGTTGCCCATAAGGGCATTTTGAAGAGCCCATTTTTCGCGATTCTACTCTTGCTGCATGGTTCACCAGACCTTCATTTAACAATAGCAATAGACAACTGCAAAAAATTCTGCCTTTCATTTCCTCTTTCGGCGCGCACGTAAAATCACTATGCAACCATCCAGATTATTAATGGCTCTCTTGCTGGCAGGGGGCTTGTCCATTGGCGGCACTGCTGCAGCGGCAGGATTTGCACTGCAAAACCAGAACGGAGCTGGAAATGGCTACGCTTATGCGGGTGCAGGGGCAGTGGCGCAAGATGCCTCCACGATTTATTTCAACCCCGCTGGCATGACCTACCTTGCCCCCGGTCACCATGTTTCAGGCGCCGGGAACCTGCTTATCCGGTCTTTAAGGTTCCAGGACACGGGTAGCGGACGCTTTCTCAATTATCCTCTGGGTGATAACGGAGGCCAGGCTGGAGGTCTTGCGGTCGTTCCTTCGGTCTATTGGAGCATGTCGCTGGGCGCCGCCTTTCGCATAGGACTTGGCGTATCGCCGACCTTCGGCAACACCACCGACTGGAGCAAGACCTTCATCGGCCGCTTCCAGGGGGTAGAGTCAACAATAACGGCGATCAACTTCAATCCCAGCATTGCGTGGAAGCTGCACGAGGACGTCTCGCTCGGGGTCGGCTTGAACGTCGTAAAATTTGACGCCGACCTGCGCAACATCGTGCCGGTGACAGCACTGTTGCCTGTCCCTGTGGAGGTCGAAACCAAATTGAAGGGGGATGATGTCGGATTCGGCTATAACGTGGGATTGATGTTCCGGTTATCCCCATCCACGCGTGTTGGGCTGACGTATAGATCAGCGGTAAATTTGAAAGTCGGCGGCCACCTGAGCGCTCCAAACGCTGTCATCCCCGCCTCAGTCTCTGTCGAGCTGCCGGACACTGCTTCCCTGGCAATCTCGCACATGATGAATGACCGTTTGCGGTTGCTCGCGGATTTGACCTGGACGGGCTGGAGCAGTCTGCAGGCAATCGTAGCCAAAAACCGGACTTCCGGGGCTACTCTGGCGAACGAACGGCTGGGATTCGATAACACCTTTCGGGTTGGTCTCGGGACGCAATATCAATATACCGAGCGGCTGCGGCTTCATGCCGGGTTCGCCTGGGACCAGACACCCGTCCCCAACTCCACTGACCGGACTGTCCGTCTGCCAGACTCTGACCGTTTCTGGCTTGCTGTGGGTCTCAATCAGAAGCTTGGCCAGCGAACATCGATCGATGTCGGATATGCGCATGTATTCTTCGCAGGCGCTGACATCAATCGTCCGAGCTTCCCCAACCCCGCACTCCAGGTTGTCCGCGGTTCATTCAACACAGACGTACACATCATTTCTATCCAATTGAATCACCACTTCTAATTCGCCGAGTCATATCGGACAGTTTCTTGATGACAGATGTGTTACCTGAATTCGCAACCTTTTATCCCTGGTAACCTATTTTATTCGATCGTTCCGGACCTTTTATACCCATCTGCATGCAAGGTAGTTTTCCGTTGATGAGCCCGAGGCAGTGCCAATCGGAGTAAATTATGGTCAAGTTTGTCGTTCTGAAGTACACCCCATCCTTACAAATCTGCCTGACACTTTTCCATCTATTTCTTGTCATTCTAAGCTCATCCTAACTGTTTATTGACGACACATTTCGAAAGTTATGGAATCTATCCTGACAGTTTTTATTAAGGAGAGACCATCGAGGTGAGCTCGCCTTACCTAGATGCGGAGCGCCAACTCGACGATGCTGCGCTAGACAAGGTGTTTACGGACAAGGCATCAGCCGGGGTGACCCGTTCCAGTAATTAGCTACATGACGCAGTAGCAGGGTGTCCGCATATTTGACCATTAAACAGCCGATATCCCTCTGAATGCTATGTTCGGTAACATACCGAATAACTCAAAAATAATCGCAAGAATTCTTAATTCTTGATCGCAATCCGGCGGTATAAACATGGCAATCGGTTACCGCTCAGCCCGTTTATTGTCTAGCGTATTAGGTCTATCTAAACATTTACCTTGGCTAAACGATCAACGCTTGCAAAACTGAGCCTGCCCAAACTTTTTGGGGTGGTAAGTCGTGACCGCTTATTTAGGCGGTTGGATATGATCGGACGAACTGTCCTGTCATATGGATTGCCGCGCCCCCAGGAGCGGGAAAAACAGCCTTAGCGGCTAGTTATCTTGAGGTGAGGGATCTGCCCGCAATATGGTATCAGCTCGATAGCGGTGACTCCGACCCCGCTACTTTCTTTTACTATATGGGGCTAGCCGGGCGGGCAGCTGGCGGTCGAAAGCGTTTACTCTTGCCGCCATTAACGCCAGAGTACCTGTCAGACCTAAGCGGATTTGCCGCCGCTTCTTCCGTAAACTCTTCACTTCACTTCCCGAAACCCGGGCATTGGTGCTGGACAATTACCAAGAGGTAATGCCAGAGTCGAGCTTTGCATGCCTTGATTCAGCTGTTAATTGCAGAGCTCCCGCGAGATATAAACTTGCTTTGTCACTCTAAGTCACACCGATCCTCCGTCGCAATTCTCAAGGGCACTGGCAAACAATCTTATCGGACAAATAGACTGGGAAGATCTCCGCCTGACACTGGCGGAAACTAAGGCAATTGCTGCTTCGGCCGACTTCCAGAAATTTGATGAAGAGACCCTGCTATTGTTGCAGCATCAAACCAAAGGTTGGGCTGCAGGATTGGTATTGATGATGGAGCGTCTCAAGCGGACTGGTGTGATAAATCATATTTCACAGTCTGAGACGATGGAGTGGGTCTTCAATTATTTCGCAGGTCAGGTATTTGATCAAGCCTCCTCCGAAATGCGTGAGTTCCTTATGCGCACCGCTATTCTGCCTCATATGACCTTGGCAATGGCCGTAGCTATAAGTCATAGCGTTAGAGGGGAAGGAATTATTGGATTACCTTTATCGACACCGGTTATTTATTGATCGGCGGGCTAGTGAGGAAACCTACTATCACTACCACACCCTTTTCCGAGAATTTCTCTTGGCTCGCGGGCGTAAGTCATTTTACAGAACCGGAACTGTTAGAAATCAAAAGAGAAGCAGCCGACCTTCTCGAGAAGAATGGTGACGCCGAGGCGGCGGCCCAGTTATATGGGGAAGCCGGAGAGTGGAAGGAGTGTTAGCGATCTGATCTGTGGGCATGCGCCTGCCCTTACTCACACAAGGACGCAATCAAATCCTTCAGCAACTGATTGATTTACTACCTCCGCATGTAACCAAAACTACGCCGTGGGTCCTATATTGGCGGGGAATGAGCCGTTTGGTGTTCGATCCGCCATTGGCAAGATCAGAGCTTCGAGCAAGCATATGCAGGTTTTCAAATAGAGGGCAAAGTGCCGGCCTATTCCTCTCCTGCGGAGCCATTATGGAAGCCTACTTTTACGCAGAAGACGAGATGAGGCCAGTGCTGACATGGGCGGAACATCTGCAGCAACTTCTAACGCATTATGGCGGCTTTCCGTCAATTGAGATCGAGCTGAAAGTATTAGCCAGCATTCAAGCCTTGATCTTTGTGGCACCGCATCATCCTCTGCTGGAGTTACTCGAAGAGCGGATCGTAGGCTTCGCTGCGATCTCAACTGCCGAGCCATCTGTACGGGTAGCGATTGCATGCGCAACAATCTGGCTCCCCCTCTGGCGTGGCAATTCATGCAAATCCCGCCGAGTTATTGATGAAATTTCGCCCCTTCTTAATTCCCCATCCGTGCCACCCTTGCTTCGCATTCTTTGGCGGAACATTGAGGGATGCTATGCCTGGTCCTCTACCGCATCTCACCATATTTCAGAACAAAAGTTCCGGAAGCGCTCCAGATAGCACAAGAAGCAGGAATCTCAACATTGAATTGTATGCTGTGGGGTCACGGTATTTACGGTGCACTTTCGCGGGTAATGTGGTCGCAGCTCAAGCGAGCCTTCAGCAATTAGAGGTAAACCTCGGGCGCAACGCAAGCATGAAGTAGCGCAGTTTCGATTTCTGCGAGCTGGCATCGAATTACTGCAAGGAAATTTGCACGAGGCGCTCGACGATGCGTTAGCCGCACTTCGATTTCACGAAGAGATGGAAAGACCATTTTTGATCACGCTAGCCGGTACGGCTTGGCGCAAATTCTTGTGGAAACTAGGCGATATGGAAGCCGCTCGAAGTGCATCTTTTATAACGCAATTCAGTATACGCAAATTATGAAGAATCCAATGCTCGAGCATCAGTGCCTTTTGGTGGAAGCATATTCCTGGATAAAACAAGGAGAATGAACAAAAGGCGATTGATCCCATTGAGGGAGGCGTTACGGATTGGCCGAGAAAAGATTTTCTTTTTCTTAATATTTGGTGGCGCCCGGAGATTATGGCGCGTCTGTTTTCTCTGGCGCTCCAGTCCGGGATCGAAGTCGGCATACGTGCCAGAGCGTAATTCGGCGCCGAAAGAATCGAAGGCCGAATCGCCAGGATAATTGAAGTCTGGCCGTGGCCAATCAAAATTTATACTTTGGGCCGTTTTGAGATATCTCCGTGACCAACGTAGCCGCTGCACTCTTCCGGAGAAGGCGCAGCGACTAAACCGTTTGGAATTGTTGAAATGTCTATGTGCTTATGGGGGTCAGACAGGTCAATCAGGATCGGCTGTCTGACGCTCTTATGGCCAGACTCAGAGGGTGACGCGGCGGAGCAGGCGGTTAAGGACAACTCTGCATCGACTTGCGCAAATTGCTGCAATCCCAGAGGAGGCGGTTCGCCTGGAGGACCGTCATTTGTCTCTGAACCCACGCTATGTCTGGAATCGATTGGCATAGCATTTGATCGCATCGCACATCATCCCGATATGGCTAATCGAGCCTTCGTTTACAATCGAGCACTTTAACCGTTATCGCGGCCCACTTTTTTGAAAGGCGAAACTTCATCTTGGGCACTAACGTACCGCCAATCGGCTAAGCGCCCCGATTACATGAGGGATGGCTGAGCGACTGGGAGGCTATGCTCGAGCAAGAGGGCGACTGGACTGGACGCGATAGAGTGTTACCTTCGAGCTATTGAGGTCCAGCCCGTTGCGGTATTCTTACCGCCATCTTCATGAGCGTTTATGCGCACACTTGGCCGGCCTCGCCGAAGCAATGGCTGACGTATCAACGTTGCCGCCACTCAATGCTGACACGCTCTGGGCGTCAGTCCTAGCCAAGAAACCCAAGCCCTCTATCAAACGATAAGCCCTCTATCAGGGACTAGTTTATAGCCAAACTACAGGTTCATTCCCTATTTTGCTTTCTCAGATCGTAAGCTTCTCGGTGAAGTAGACAGGACGGATTGAATCCGCCTGTCTCTTAAATGGGGAAGCTTACGGGGTCTGCCAAACGCTATTCTGTGAAATATTCCTGCTTTGTTTCTTCAAATACGTAACTAATCTGTAACGCTCCTGTTGATAAGCTGATTTCGGCGCAAAGAAGGATGAATATTTATCAGATAGATCATCTTTTATTCCGAAATGACCACCTGCTTGAAAGGAGAACTAGTATGAACATCCTGAATGCTCGCCTTCTAACTACAACGTTGACCTGCTTGAGTTTGTCGTTTTGCCTGAGTGCTAGTGCCGGGCCCGGCTTTATTGGCGACACCCGGGGGTGCGCTCTCAGCGAACCCTGTTTCAATGGAGCTCGTCAGGTCGGCAATAAGATTATATTCAACTTCACTGGTACCAGTGGTGTATTTGGTTCTAACGTTCGCTACCATGTGGCAGGCGGTGGAGAAAAACAAGTTGAGAATCGTTCCGGATCGTTTACGTTTAACAACGTTAAACCGCGTAGTGTGTACAAAATAAGCGTCCAAGGTTGCAACTCACACCCTTGAGGCATTCGACTTGCTCTGCCTGGGTCCAAGAGTCTGTTACTACTGAATAAGCCGCTATCGGTAGGACCGCAGGGCGCCTCGGCGCCATATAAGGATAGCCTTGAGGTTGTGATCTGTAGCCCAAGGTCGACCACGATTAACACATTAGTTGAGGTACAAACATGAGTAAAGCTACAGAACGCCCAATAAACTTCAATTTCGACGAAGTGTTGAAAGACGCGGTAGATAGATTGCCAATAAAAGGACCAGCCCGAAGCCGGGTAAAACCAACAACAACGTTCCTGATTATCACTGCACTGGGAAGCTGCATAGTTGGAGGCGTCCTTCCCGCAACGGTTAACGCTAAACAACAGGTGGACCCTGACGAGTGTGGAGGAGGAGGGGGTTATTCCGGTATCCCTCTAAGTGATTATCAGCCCGGCGGCGACACGCGCCGAGAACCACCGGATAAGAAGCCTCCTGAGGATCCGGTCACGCCCATCATTCCTCAGCCCCCTACGAACCCCAAGAGTTCCACGAATAAGGAGCCTATAGAGAAAGGAAGTAAGAATAACCCAAGCGGACGACAGCGCGAATAACGCTCTCCCGAGATTGAGGTATCGATCTCAATAATGATGCTCTTCTTCTACCTTGCTCTATCATGGCTTGCAACGGGAGGAACTAACCAAGCTAAAGATGAAAGACTACGCGCACCTAGATGGCCTCGGCTAAAGCGGAGGAGGGAACCTGCCATGAAAAGCGGCTCATGATTGACTGACAGGCTGAAGCTATGGGGATAGTTGGATGATGAGCATCCTTTGAAGGGGACGGGAACCCTTATTAATACTAACTGAATAGTCTTTTTCAAATATTCCATTAAAGGAGATTTATCATGGTACCTCGTAAAATTATACGTATCTCAATTTTAGCGCTCGCTATGTTTGAATCGACGTCTGTTTTTGCTGGAGCCCCGGCTGCTCATTGGGGAACTTTTAATAAAAATACCAGCGCCTGTTCGTGCCACTTATTTGCTCGGGATGCGCTACGGGCGGAGAATCTCAACATCTTGGACGATGCAGGGTCGGTGCTATTGGGTGGTAATGACAAAGTAATTGCCCAAGTAGCATGCCATCCTGGGGGACAACAAATAACTGTCAGCGCCTTCTCAACGGATTCCAAAGCCGCTGAGATGGCTAGAAATAACGTAAGAACACGTATCTACAAGTCAACCCTTTTCGACACTTGCCCATGATCACGGAGCGGGGGCTATTTCCGCTTGCCGAGGACAAGCCATTAAGGATTTCCTAGTGCGAAAAAAGAGAAGCCACGGAGGAAATGATGTCCGTTCGTGGCCTTGGGAAGTGTTGAAAACAGCGATGTCGCGCTACTTTCTACTTTATGTCATGCTTTACTTTGAAAAAGGAGCAGATTATGGCTACTACCGATGATGTATTGAATTATGTGAAATCTATCAATGAAATCACTCTCAAACGCATAGAGGACGAACTTGCAGCCGTCAATGCCATTACTCTCAAGCGCATGGAGGAACAAGATGCGGAGACACTGAAATACATAAAATCTGTCAATGAAATCACTCTCAAACGCTTGGAAGAAATATTGGCGATCAAAGCTAAGATAGAAGCATAAATCCTAGGCCACAAACACGAATGTGGTGGGACTATAGGTTTGGCAACCGGGAAAGTGTTTTTTAGCTAGCTGCTCGTATTTTTGCGTTAAAACTATAGTTCCTCCACGTGGTTTGAAAAGCTTGAACAAAGGAGAGCGGGTTTCGACCTTTCAGCTATCTTGCTTTCTAAGCCAACGGGCTCCATTCTCATCGACTTAGAGATGCGAGAAGTACAAGAAGTAACAAGGACCACGGCGTCTGGCGGGCGCAAATTGACACTCGCGTCGGGTTGTCACTCGGAGCTCGCCTTGCGATCCGCAAGCGAAAGCTTGTCAGGAGCAAGTATCAATACGAAAGGCCGTCTTTGATATTCGTACTGTTGTTCTCTAAAACCCCTTATTAAGAATTAGCTTTTACAATTGATAACATATTTTATCAATGGTAAAAATAAACTCATGCATTCGCTCCTTCCAAAACCTCAAAACACAAATCTCCGAAATTCGTAATGAAGCGGATGTCTCGATTCTGACATCCGCGCAATATCAGCAACTGAGTGCATCCCGGTTATCGGGTTTGTTCGGCGTTACGCCGCTTGGCATGATAGGCCGAGCTACGGCTTACGCGTGGGCCTTGTGATCAATTCCCAGCACATTCACAACGAATGGGTTCGTATATCCTTAAGGCCCGTCACCAAAGATATCCTTATAGCTTGCATAAATCGAGGCGAACAGAGTCGGCACCAGTACGAATAATCCCAGGCCATAGGGTATGGTTGCGATTATTGTCAATACCACCAGCGTAAAGCCGTAAATCTGAAACGCGACGATATTTTTCACGCACGCGAAGAAGCTTAGCCTCATTGCCTCCACGGCCGGCATATTCTTGAATATGACGAGCAAAGGCGCAAACCAGGCAGCCATCATCAACGGGATTGACAGCGTTAGTGCCACCAGTAGAGCGGATAAGCTGCTGCTCATGACTTCCTGCAGCTCATTCTCGTCAACTCGTTTTCCAGCGATCAGCAGATCTCTCATGGTTTCTCCACCGATCAGCATGGCTGCGCCGAAAATCAGCACTTGCCCAACCAGATAAATTCCACCGATGGTTATCAGTGGCGTGGCGGTACTGCGAAAGCCTGCAAGCAAATGAGCGATTTCGAGTTGGCCGCCTCTTTCCAGAGTTCTGCATCCAATCATCAACCCGGCTAGAAATACCGGTGAGAGCAGCGTGAAAATGAATTGACCAGCCACCGGAATAAGCGCCAGCGTCGCGGCAATGAGCAGCAAGGTAGTGCATAGTATGATCCATACCACCGGTACTTTGCGGAACAGCAGAAAGCCGGCAACTATCCACTGCCAGCCCTGTTTCCCGTCGACTTGCCTGACTTCCATTTTCTATAACTCCGATCGCTATGCCCTAACTAATTTCTGATTTAATTCGGGGTTCAGTCCGGGTTTCAAACCCAGACTCCCGCCAGTTGAGAGTGAGATGCGGCATGATTCTTCAGTATGTGCATGAAGTGAGCGGGATCCTTGACATGCGTAAGCTCTCCCGTGCGCGGCAAATGATAATCATGCAATCGCGATAGCCAGAAGCGCAGCGCGGCGGCGCGCAGCATTACCGGCCAGGCGCTGCGCTCGGTATCAATAAGCGGGCGGGTGCGATGGTAGGCTCCCAGCAAGGACGATGTTCGTCCCGCGTTCAGTTCTCCATTTTTATCCAGGCACCAGTCGTTGGCGGTGATGGCGAGATCGTACAGTAAGACATCATTGCAGGCAAAATAGAAGTCAATGACACCGCCCAGGGCGCCGTCATTGAACAGGACATTGTCACGAAACAGGTCCGCATGAATAACCCCGCGCGGCAGATTTTCCAGACGATATGACGTCTGGAAATGTAGTTCCTCCTTGAGGAGGGCTGCTTCCTCCGCGGTGAGAAATGGCATAACCGCAAGTGCGGCAGCTCTCCACCATTTCGGCCCGCGCGAATTCTCCATTTTTTCGGGATAGGACAGGCCGCATAGATGCATATTAGCCAGAAGTTCGCCCACTTCCGCGCACTGGACGGGTCCGGGGTGCTCCTGCGACTTGCCGGGCAAACAGGTTACGATGCTTGCCGGCTTACCATTGAGCTCACCGAGAAATTTATTGTCGAGATCGGCCACCGGACTGGGGCAGGGAATGCCGTGACGCGACAAGTAGGCCATCAGATTGAGGTAGTACGGCAGATCGGACGAGGTGAGCTTTTCAAACAGCGTAAGAACATATTTGCCGTGGCTCGTCGTCACGAAATAATTGGTATTCTCAATGCCGGAGGAGATACCCTGCAGGTTGATCAGCGTGCCGAGCGAGTAGTTTCTCAACCATGTTGAAAGCTGCTGCCGGGTGACGGTGGTAAAGACTGACATGAGGATGAGAGAAATACGACAGGAACAATAAAAACCGGGGTTCTATGCAAAATAATTGTGCGGCGCGGCTGGCAACCGAATACCCCGTTTAACCGGACGTTCCACTTAACTGCCGGCAAAGCTGACGGGCTGGCAATGCCGAGCAATCCGGCCCCGGGTGATAACAGGAGTTAAAAGCTATTAGGGCTATTCTTGCAACTTTGTCACGCCAGAGACCACTGCACATATCGGCTGCCAGGCTCAGCAGTGGCTGCGGCTGACTCCGACAAATGGTTTGGAAGAGCCTGACATGGTTTTTCGGTCTTGGAAAATTCAAAACTGGCGTATCACCCACATCGGCGGCCGAATGTGCTGGTCAAGACCGCCTGTGCCGGTTGCAAAGGTACCGTCCCCATAGTTGTCGATCAGGTAGTACGGCAGGCCTATTCGCGGAATAATCTTGATCATGTAGAGCCGGCCATTGAGGCGGTATTCTTCGACCTTGTCTTCTCCGCGGTTGGTGATGGTAATTTGCGGCTCAAGCGAGGAGTCTTCCTGATCGGCGCCAGGCGCTGGCAGCGCGAGCTCCGGCGGTTCCGGAACTTCAGGCAGAGGCCGCAAATCCTTGGGTTGGTTGGATTGCGCTGACGCCGGCAGTGCAAAGCTCAACAATAGTGCCACAACTATTAGACGCATGGCGCCTCCCGCAGGGTCAGGGATCAATATTCCATTCTATCCGAAAAGAGGCGGGGGTTATAGATTGAGTTGTACCTCACGCTCCGCTGCGGACGGCTCGAACCCGCGGGTTTCATAATATTGGAAGATCGCATTCACGACTTCGCCAGGTTCATCGATTACCTGGATCAAATCCATATCTTCGGAGGAGATCATACCCTCGGCCACGAGCAATTGCTGAAGCCAATCGAGCATACCCCGCCAGAACTCCGAACGAACCAGAATAATCGGCATTTTTCGCGTTTTGCCCGTCTGGACCAGCGTGAGCGCTTCCATCAGTTCGTCCAGTGTGCCAAAACCGCCCGGTAATACTACATAGGCGGTGGCGAATTTAACGAACATATACTTGCGTGCAAAAAAGTGACGGAAAGTCTGGCTGATATCCTGATAGACGTTGCGGTGTTGTTCATGGGGGAGCTGGATGTTCAGACCGACACTGGGCGACTTACCAAAATAGGCCCCTTTATTGGCCGCTTCCATGATGCCCGGTCCGCCTCCGGAAATTACCGAGAAACCTGCATCCGACAACTGGCGGGCGATCTGCTCGGTCAATTTGTAGTAAGGATGGTCGGGCGAGGTGCGGGCGCTGCCGAAAATACTCACAGCTGGCCTGATCGAATTCAGCCGTTCCGTCCCTTCCACAAATTCTGCCATAATTCCGAACACGCGCCATGACTCCCTGGCAGACCAGGTTTTTTCCATAAAATCGGATGTCATGGTACGGGCTAGTTTCTCTTGCGAGTTCATTGAAAGCCCTTTGGAGTCAAATGAAGACATTGCTGTTGGTCGACGGCTCATCCTATCTGTATCGCGCTTTTCACGCACTGCCGGATTTGCGTAACCGCAACAACGAACCGACCGGAGCAATTTACGGCGTTCTCAACATGCTGCGCCGCTTGCATAAGGATTATCACGCCGATTATAGCGCGTGCGTATTTGATGCAAAAGGCAAAACCTTCCGGGACGACCTCTATCCACAATATAAGTCCCATCGGCCGCCGATGCCGGATGATCTCGCGGCGCAAATCCCACCATTGTATGAATGCATTCGCGCCATGGGGTGGCCGATGCTGATCGTGGAAGGCGTGGAAGCGGACGATGTGATCGGAACCCTCGCCAAACAGGCTGAGCCCGAAAATATCCGCTCCATTATTTCGACCGGCGATAAGGATATAGCCCAACTGGTGAATTCGCGTGTGACGCTGGTCAATACCATGACAAATGAAGTTCTCGACGAAGCAGGCGTACTTGCCAGATTCGGCGTGCCGCCAGCACGTATGCTCGATTATCTGGCGCTGGTGGGCGATGCAACGGATAACATCCCGGGTGTGGAAAAGGTCGGTCCCAAAACCGCGGTGAAATGGCTTGGCCAATATGGCACTCTTGATAACCTCATCGCTCATGCGGGCGAGATCGGCGGCGTGGTAGGAGAAAATTTGCGCAAGGCGCTCGACTGGCTGAGCAAGTCGCCCGGACTCCTTGCCATTAAATGCGATGTCATACTTCCGGTAGGCGTGCATGACCTTGGGCTCCAACCGCAGAATGCCGCAAAATTGGCAGAGCTGTACGAGCGGCTGGATTTTAAAACCTGGCTGCGGGAAGTAAGACAGCAATCGCTTATAGGTGAAGAAAGCGAACAAGGCGAGCATGCCCGGTCGCTTTCCGCGGTGGGATATCGGAAGGACGCGGATGAGGTACAGGTAGACTATGAAACGATTTTCACCCAATCCCAACTGGAAGAATGGATGGCTCGTCTCAGTGCCGCGCCACTGGTTTCGCTTGATACCGAGACTACGTCGCTGGACCCGATGCAGGCGCAGCTTATCGGCATTGCTTTTTCTGTAGAGCCACACCGAGCGGCTTACGTGCCACTGGCGCACCGCTATGCCGGGGCGCCACCGCAACTGGCGATCGATTTTGTACTAGATAAGCTCAAACCCTGGTTACAGGATCCAGCCAGCTTCAAAGTAGGGCAAAACCTCAAGTACGACAAGCATGTCTTTGCCAATCATGGTATTGCGTTGAACGGCATCGTTCATGACACCCTGTTGCAGTCTTACGTGCTCGAGCCCCATCGTTCGCACGATATGGACAACCTCGCGTTGCGGCATCTCGATGTCAGAACCATCAGTTACAACGACGTCACGGGTAAGGGCGCGAGCCGGATAAGTTTTGATCAGGTGGACATCGAGCGAGCAACGCAATATGCCGCGGAAGATGCCGATATCACGCTGCGGCTGCATCAGAATCTTTATCCGCTCATTGCATGCGACAGCAAGCTCGACCACGTTTATCGCGTACTCGAAATGCCGGTGATGGAAATACTGTTCGAGATGGAGCGCAACGGTGTATTGCTGGACTTGAAGTTGCTCGAAGCACAAAGCCGCGAACTGGCCGAGAAAATGCTGGTGCTCGAGGATCGTGCGTGCACGATCGCCGGGCAGCCATTCAATTTGAATTCGACAAAGCAGATTCAGGAGGTACTGTTCAACCAGCTCAAGCTCCCCGTGCTGAAAAAAACGCCGGGGGGCACGGCCTCCACGGATGAAGACGTGCTACAGCGTCTGGCGCCGGATTATCCGCTGGCAAAAGCGCTGCTCGATTATCGCGGTCTTGCAAAACTTAAATCCACTTACACGGACAAGCTTCCGCGCATGGTGGATGCCGCAACCGGGAGGGTCCACACTAATTACGCGCAGGCCGTAGCCGTGACGGGCCGGCTTGCCAGCAACGAACCCAATCTGCAAAATATTCCAGTACGCACCGCCGAAGGCCGTCGTATTCGCGAAGCTTTTATCGCATCGCCCGGGCACAGTATCGTCTCGGCCGATTACTCACAAATCGAGTTGCGCATCATGGCCCACATTTCCCGTGATTCCGGGTTACTGAGAGCTTTCGGAGCGGGCGAGGATATCCATCGCGCCACCGCCGCGGAGATATTCGGCATGCCGCCGGAAGAAGTAGGCCACGAGCAGCGCCGCTATGCAAAAATCATCAATTTCGGGCTGATCTATGGTATGTCCGAGTTTGGTCTGGCGTCGCAGCTCGGCATAGAACGGATTGCCGCCAGAGCTTATATCGATCGCTACTTCGCTCGCTATCCCGGCGTGGCGAACTACATGCAGCGTACGCGAGAAACAGCCAGACAAACCGGCTTTGTCGAAACTGTTTTCGGTCGCAGGCTATGGCTGCCCGAGATCAACAGTTCCAACGCCAATCGCCGGCAAGCGTCGGAGCGGGCCGCCATCAATGCGCCCATGCAGGGTACCGCGGCAGACATTATCAAACTTGCCATGATTGCAGTGCATGGTTGGCTGGCGCATGAAAACCTGCTCAGCAAAGTCATCATGCAGGTACACGACGAACTGGTATTGGAAGTGCCTGATCACGAAATCGAAAAGATAAAAAACGAATTACCCTTGCTCATGGGCGCGGTAACAAAATTGGACGTACCACTGCTGGTCGAGGTAGGAGTAGGACCGAATTGGGAAAAAGCGCATTGAATTGGGCGTTTGATAAATGGCAACTCATTATTGCCTGTGCTCAGACCCGGGTTCGAGGTCTCATTCTCCGCGCTCATCATATTAACCCCGCGATTTATCCGACATCCCGTAAATCCAATCCAGCAGCACATCCATTGCGGATTGCGCATTTCCTGATTTGGGATGATTGACTAAAAATACTACCGCCACGCGTCTGCCCGATCTATTAAGTACATAACCCGCCATGGTTCGCACGCCCTCCAGCAATCCGGTCTTGATGTGGGCCTGGCCGGCGGCGGCACTGCCGTTAAGCCTTTTTTTCATGGTGCCATCTACCGCCGCAATGGGCAGAGAAGAAACGAACTCGGGCATAACCGGGCTTTGAAAGGCCGCGAGTAAAAGTTGCCCCAGGTGGCGGGCGCTGATGCGCTCGTTCCTTGATAATCCCGAACCATTTTCAATAATCAATTCCGGAAAACTGAGCCGTTTCGATGTGAGCCATCGCCGGATCGCCAGATCCGATTTGGCGAGCGTTGCCGGCGGGATTGCATCATTATCCGCTTCGCCGCCAGGGCTGCCAGGGGAACGGCCCGGCGATGTGCTCGCCACCCTGATAGTTGTGGCCGTGGGAACGGCTGCCGGACTGGCGGCCAGCCCCAGCGCGAGGTACAGCTGCCGTGCGGCGGTATTGTTACTGAATTTATTGATATCCCGGACGATATCGGCAAGTGGAGGCGATTGATGGATTTCAAGTGGAAGCAATCCTTCCGGCACTGTGCCGCTTATGGCCTTGCCGCGGAATACCCCGCCTTGTTCTTGCCACAATTGCCTGAAGAGGCTCAGGATATAATAACCGCTATCGTGGACACTGAGGAACAGCGTTTTTTCTCCGCAATCAACGGAATAACTGCCGTTAAGAACAACCGATACGCGGCTATTGTCCTGGGTGCCAACGCGGATATCGGTAGCGAGCGCATCGCGCCAATCGCTGCATGCTCCATTGCTCAACATCAAATTATTCTTGAGGTCCAGCGACGCAGGCAGCGGGTCCACAACGATTCGAACAGTCTTGTTTTCAGATTGCGGTATCAGGCGCAGCGCCAGCGTCCGGTAGTTCACCAGCAGCGCTTCGGGAAGGACGTTATAGGCGCGATGGGGTTTGCCGTCGAAACCCGCCGGGTCGCCGTCGGGCAGCGCAAAATGGCTGTTATCCAGCACCAGGTCCCCGGCAATTTCACGCAAGCCGGTCTGGCGCAGGCGCCGCGTGAGCAGCCAGAAATTTTCCAGGTTCAGCTTGGGATCACCGTAGCCCTTGATTATGAGATTGCCTTGGAGGGTATCGCCATTCCGAATACCATCGGCGTACAACTCGGTTTTCCAGGTATAAGCCGGCCCCAGCAATTCCAGTCCGGCAAACGTCGTGACCAGTTTCATGACCGAAGCGGGATTCATTGCCGCTCCTGCATTGAACTCAAGCAATGGGTGCGGTGCACCGATTTCATGAACATATATGCCCACTGCGGATTCCGGAATACCCGCCTGCTTTAGCGCCTGACGAACCGGGGGCGGCAAGTTGTATGAAAACGCAGGCGCGGCCAGGACCAAAAACGTGAGAACAAACGCGCAATAGGAAACTGCGCGCAGAATAGAGTGGGGAACAGCCGCAACCAGCGGCCCGGGCAATTTGTACCGAGTCATGCTGGAGCTCGACCAGTGCAATCTGCCAAGTGCTTCCTGCGCCAGTGCAGAGGAGAAAATCGTGCTCATACCTGCTTTAGCATGATTCCAGCGCCCATGATTCCAGCGCCAGCAAAGTTCCTGCGACGAGCAGGTCCATTTCGGGCTGATCAATAATATAGGGGGGCATGAAATAGACGGTATTGCCCAAAGGGCGCAATGATAATTCCTGCTTAAGCGCCGCCTGGGAGAATTTTCCGGAAAAAACGGGATCGCTGGTTTCGACTTCAAATGCCCAGATCATGCCGCAGTTGCGAAAGTTTTTCACTCTGGGATGGGATGCGATCGGGCGGGCTGCCTGATTGAGATAGTCCGCCTTTATACGGTTGGCGTGAATGACCTCGTCTTGCTCGAAAATATCCAGCGTGGCGAGCGCGGCGCGGCAGGCAAGCGCGTTGCCCGCATGGGTATGAGAATGCAGGAAACCGCGTGCGATATTGTCGTCATAAAACGCCTGGTAAACCATGTCCGTGGTCATCACCACGGATAATGGCAAGTAACCCGCTGTCAAACCCTTTCCGAGGCACAAAATGTCTGGCGCAATACCGGCCTGCTCGCATGCGAACATGGTTCCGGTTCTGCCAAAGCCGACGGCGATTTCATCGGCGATCAGATGGACCTGGTACTTGTCGCATAGCTCGCGCGCGCGCCTGAGATAATCGGGGTGATACATTCCCATCCCTGTCGCGCCCTGCACGAGCGGTTCGACAATAAATGCCGCAATCCCACTATGATGTTCCTCCAGATAAGCTTCAAGCGCTGGCAGCGGCCCGCAGCGCATAATCCTGGTGCGATTCTCCTTCGGATGCATAACGCCAGTCGGGGGTGGGGACATGCGCGCTTTGGCGCAACAGCGGTGCATAAGCATCCGCAAACAGTGCAACGTCAGTGACCGACAGTGCGCCCAGCGTTTCGCCATGGTAGCCGTTCTGCAAGCTGACAAACGCATTTTTTTCAGGATGACCGCTGTTGCGCCAGTAATGAAAACTCATCTTCAAAGCGATTTCCACTGCGGATGCACCGTCGCTGCTGTAAAAGCAATGGCCGAGTTTGCCTGGAACCAGCTTGCTCAGGCGCTCGGATAATTCCACTACCGGCTCATGTGTGAAACCAGCGAGCATGACATGCTCCATCCTATCAAGCTGGTCGCGGATGGCCGCATTGATACGACTGTTGGCGTGTCCGAACAGATTGACCCACCACGAACCGATGGCATCGAGGTAGCGTTTGCCATCATGGTCGTAAAGCCAGGCGCCTCGCAGCCCGAGCGACCGCGATCAGCGGCAGCGTTTCATGCTGCTTCATTTGGGTACACGGATGCCAGACCGCCTTCAGGCTGCGTTCCGGCAAAGACTTGTCGTTCATTGCTGAGGCGCTCGTTCGGTTCGAGATATGCGGAGAAAAGCTGAACGTATGGTGGAGGACAACAATATGCCGCTACTTGAATTATTGCACGTAACCGAGGCTATTTTGTTAAGGGATGAGTTGAACGAAAAATGGATACTGACACTCCTCGGGGTTATCACAAATCGTGATGCTAATTCGACAAACATTTTTCAGCGGCCCTGCTTTTAAAGCTGCGTTCCTGCAAGTATTTATTCTCATCCACTTGAAATTCCCGGTGACAGCCTCTATTATTAGCACTCGTTGGCAGTGAGTGCTAATAAAACTGGAAATTAATATCCAGGAAATCTGGCCAGTGTCGTTTTCCCCACGTCTTCATTACCTTAATTTTTTCAACAGGAGAAAGAAACATGCAGATTCGTCCCTTACACGACCGCGTTATTGTCAAGCGGCTGGAAGAAGAACGCAAGACCGCATCCGGTATTGTCATCCCTGACAGTGCCGCGGAGAAGCCCGATCAAGGCGAAATTGTCGCTGTTGGCAAAGGCAAGGTTGGCGATGATGGCAAAGTCCGGCCGCTGGACGTGAAAGTCGGCGATAAAGTGCTGTTCGGCAAATATTCCGGACAAACGGTCAAGGTGTCCGGAGAAGAACTTCTCGTGATGCGCGAAGAAGACATCATGGGTGTCGTTGAAGGTTAATTTGCGAGCGACCGCCTTACACAACATTTTCTGAAAATTAGGAGAAAGAGATTATGGCAGCGAAAGAAGTTAAATTTGGCGATTCCGCCCGCCACAAAATGGTCAATGGGGTCAATATCCTGGCCGATGCGGTCAAGGTCACCCTGGGACCGAAAGGTCGCAACGTAGTGCTGGAGCGTTCCTACGGCGCGCCTACCATTACCAAGGACGGCGTTTCCGTCGCAAAAGAAATCGAGCTGAAAGACAAGTTCGAGAACATGGGTGCGCAAATGGTGAAGGAAGTGGCAAGCAAGACTTCCGATGTCGCGGGCGACGGCACCACCACCGCTACCGTACTGGCACAGGCCATCGTCAAGGAAGGCATGAAGTATGTTGCCGCGGGGATGAATCCGATGGACCTCAAGCGTGGCATCGATAAAGCTGTTACCACAACCGTTGAGGAGCTCAAGAAGCTTTCCAAACCCTGTACGACCGGAAAGGAGATCGCACAGGTAGGCAGCATTTCCGCCAATTCGGATCCTGAAATTGGCAAGATCATCGCCGATGCGATGGAAAAAGTGGGCAAGGAAGGGGTCATTACGGTAGAAGACGGCTCCGGGTTGCAAAATGAGCTGGAAGTGGTCGAGGGGATGCAGTTCGATCGCGGCTACCTTTCACCATACTTCATCAACAATGCGGACAGACAAATTGCACTACTTGAAAGTCCGTTCATCCTGTTGCATGACAAGAAAATTTCCAATATTCGCGAACTGCTCCCGGTGCTGGAGCTGGTCGCCAAAGCTGGCAAGCCGCTGTTGATTGTCGCTGAAGATGTGGACGGCGAAGCGCTAGCGACCCTTGTAGTGAACAATATCCGCGGTATCCTCAAGACCTGCGCAGTCAAAGCCCCGGGCTTTGGCGACCGCCGTAAAGCCATGCTTGAAGATATTGCCATTCTTACGGGCGGCACGGTAATTGCCGAAGAAGTCGGTCTGTCGCTGGAGAAAGCCACGCTGAAGGAGTTGGGTCAGGCGAAGCGGATCGAAGTCGGCAAGGAAGAAACCACCGTCATCGACGGCGCCGGCGATCCCCAGGCTATTCAAGGCAGGGTCAAACAGATCCGCAACCAAATCGAAGAAGCCACCAGCGACTACGACAAGGAGAAATTGCAGGAGCGCGTGGCCAAGCTGGCTGGCGGGGTAGCGCTGATCAAAGTCGGCGCCGCTACCGAAGTCGAGATGAAAGAGAAAAAAGCCCGCGTTGAAGACGCCTTGCACGCAACCCGCGCGGCAGTGGAAGAAGGTATCGTTCCCGGTGGCGGCGTGGCGCTGTTGCGTACCCGTGCTGCGGTAGCGGGCATCAAGGGCGATAACGCCGACCAGGATGCGGGCATCAAGATTGTTCTGCGAGCACTGGAAGAGCCCCTGCGCCAGATCGTCGCGAATTGCGGTGACGAGCCTTCGGTAGTCATCAATAAAGTCCTGGAAGGCAATGGCAACTTTGGCTATAACGCCGCAACCAGTGAATATGGCGACATGGTCGAAATGGGCGTTCTCGATCCCACCAAGGTCACGCGTTATGCCCTGCAGCATGCTGCTTCGGTGGCAAGCCTGATGCTTACGACCGACGCTCTGGTGGCGGAGCTTCCGAAAGAGGAATCCGGAGGCGGTGGAATGGGCGGCATGGGTGGCGGCATGGGTGGCATGGGTGGCATGGGCGGAATGGATATGTAAGAAGCTCACCGGCTCTTCATCGCCGGGCTTCATTCCGAAATAGAGCACGAAAAACCCCGCTTCGGCGGGGTTTTGTTTGGAAAGCAGATCGAGTATGTTATCTTTCCGAGCCCATGCGAAACCTGAGCTTGATGCTCCCATATTTGCCAGCATACTTGCCATGTGGCTCGGCCCTGGTGTGACCTGGAGCGGAGCTCTTAACTGCTTTAATGATGCTTGACGGCGTTAACGGCCAATGCCAGACCGGGCTGCTTCGATCGAAGCTGATAAAATCGGTGGCGTGGTTCGCTTTGCCGCTGCGTTACCGAAGAGGCGGGAAGGCGAACGGGGATTAACAGGGATTAACAGGGACTACATGAGTGCCGGTTTATTTGACGACGGCACGCGGCGGCAAAAACGCAACGGCAAATTTTTTAAAAATTTTTACCATGACCCCAGACGAGTACTGTCAGGAAAAAGCAATACAGAGCGGTTCCAGCTTCTATTACAGCTTTCTCTACCTGCCGCTGGAGAGGCGTCGCGCGATCACGGCGCTTTATGCATTTTGTCGTGAAGTGGATGATGTAGTCGATGAATGCACCGATGCATCGGTAGCGCGCACCAAGCTTGCCTGGTGGCGGCAGGAGATCCGTTCCATATTCAGCCGAGGAGACGGAGACAAGCCCAGCCATCCTGTTGCCCTGGCGCTGGCAAACGTTGCCCCGGCGTTTAATCTTACCGCTGAGCGGCTGAACGCGATCGTGGATGGCATGGAAATGGACCTCAACTATAATCGCTATGCCGATTTCGATACGTTGCGGCGCTATTGCTATCACGTGGCAAGCGTGGTGGGACTCTGTTCCGCTGAGATATTCGGCTATCGCAATCCGCAAACTCTGAATTACGCGGAAAATCTGGGGCTTGCTTTCCAGCTTACGAACATCATACGCGACGTCGGTGAAGATGCTCGCCGAAACCGGATCTATCTGCCCCAGGACGAGCTTGCCCGCTTTGGCGTCACGGAGGAAGATATCCTGCACTCGCGCGAAAGCGACAATTTCAGCCGTCTAATGGAGTTTCAGATTGAGCGGGCGGAGCACTATTACACCCAGGCTTTCACCGCATTGCCGGCGGAGGACCGTAAAACCCAGCGGTCGGGGATCATCATGGCCGCCATTTACCGAACTCTGCTGACAGAGATAAAAAGAGATGGTTACCACGTCATGCGCCAGCGCGTGAGCCTTACGCCATTACGCAAATTGTGGATTGCGTGGACAACCTGGATGAAGGGCTGATTGACGCTTTGGATCTTCATTGGCTCCTCATTACCTCCTCATTGCCTCCTTCATTTCACCTTATCGCGCCCCGATATTTCCGAATTTTCACGATTATTGGCGCTGCTGTACTCATGAGTTTTTCTCTTCAACCCTCTACCCGCACTACCCGGCTTTTTTAACTGGTGGATTCGTCCATGGATGACCTCAAAAACTACCGCGCGCCCCGCGATTTGCTCAAAAACCGTGTCATCCTTGTGACCGGCGCGGGGCAAGGAATTGGCCGGACGGCGGCACTCACGTTCGCCGATCTTGGCGCTACCGTGATTCTGCACGGACGCAACGTCAAGAAACTGGAAAAGGTCTATGATGAAATTGAGGCGCGGGGAAGCGCTCAACCAGCGATTTTCCCTCTTGACCTGGAAAAGGCTGGAGACAGCGAGTTTGCCGCTATAGCGAGCGCCATCGAACAGCAGTTAGGCCGGTTGGATGGAATATTGCACAACGCGTCGTTGCTGCTGAGTCTTTCGCCACTGGAAACTCAGACATTGGAACAATGGTTGGCGTTGCTTCGCGTCAATCTGGCTGCACCATTTGCCTTGACGCGAGCCTGCCTGCCATTGCTGAAAGCTTCGCCCGATGCCAGCATTATCATGACGTCGGAGACGCATGGCCATAAGCCATCCGCATACTGGGGCGGTTTTGCCGTGGCTAAGGCGGGGGTAGAGGCTCTGGTCAAAATACAGGCGCAGGAATGGGAAATGCTTCCGAATCTGCGTATCAATTGTGTAATACCGGGTCCCGTGAATACTCCGCAACGGACCAGGACTCATCCGGGAGAGGTCAAGCAGAGTTTGAAGCAGCCGGAGGAATTGATGGCCTGTTACCTGTACCTGATGGGGCCGGATAGCACATCACTGAGCGGCAAGACGATATTCTGCTAATTACCGCAAAGAACGCCGCTTGTCCCAAGGAGAGGAATGGGCGTCCGGTTATATCGGGCAGGCTTCTCGGTATAGGCTGCCGTACCGGGGAGAAATAGGTATAATTGATTCGGCACCAGCAGAGAAAACCGCATCGGTGAAGAAAGCAAAGCGAAAGTGGCGGAATTGGTAGACGCACCAGATTTAGGTTCTGGCGCCGAAAGGTGTGGGGGTTCGAGTCCCCCCTTTCGCACCAGGGGAGGCAACAAGGGGTGCGAATGGTGCGGTTTGCGCTCTTGTTGCCTGGTCGCCAGCCTGCATGAAACTTATCAATAGTCGGGAAACTCAATGCAATCAAATGTGGAAGAGCTGGGCGCGCTGGAGCGTCGCCTCGACGTTTCAATTCCTCAGGAAAAAATAGAAACGGAAGTGGAAACCCGCCTGAAGCGTTTGGCGCGCACGGCAAAAATACATGGTTTCCGGCCTGGCAAGGTGCCGCTGAAAATCGTGAAACAGCAATATGGCCCCCAAGTGCGTCAGGAGGTGATAGGGGATGTACTGAAGAAGAATTTCAGCGAAGCTGTGCGCGAAAAGAACCTGAAAGTTGCGGGTTATCCGCGCTTTGAACCGAAGGATATTGTGGAGAATGCCTCTCAGTTTGAATTTAGCGCGACATTCGAGGTCTATCCCGATGTGGTTCTGGGCGATTTGGCTGCCTCCCGGGTTGAACAGCCGCTAGTCGGCGTGACTCAAGCCGATGTCGACAAGACAGTGGAGACCCTGCGAAAACAGCGCGTGCACTACGAGCCTGTCGGGCGGCATGCTGCAAGAGGCGATCGAATCAATATCGACTTCCGCGGCACGATCGATGGCACGGAGTTTGCGGGAAGCAAAGCTGAGAATTATTCTCTGGTTCTCGGGGAAGGCCGGTTTCTCAAGGATTTCGAGGAACCGCTTATCGATATGCACGCTGGGCAGAGCAAAACGTTTGAGGTTAGCTTTCCAGCGGACTATCATGGTAAAGAGGCCGCCGGCAGGACCGCCACATTTGAAGTCAAGCTCAACGGCAGTTGAAGAGCCCAAACTGCCCGAAGTCGATGCGGAATTTGCCAGATCGCTAGGCGTGGAGGACGGCAATATCGAAAGATTGCGCGCTGAAATTCAGGCCAACCTTGAGCGGGAAGTAGCCAATAAGATAAAAGCGCGAATTAAGGAACAAGTCATGCAGTGCCTGCTTGATACGACTAATAGTCAGGCACCCAAAGCGCTGGTGGAAGTTGAACTGGAGCGTTTGATGCATGATGCGCATCGCGACCTTGCATCACGAGGCGTAAATCCGAAAAATATGCCGCTGCCTCAGAATTTGTTTTATGAGCGCGCACAGCGGCGTGTAACCCTCGGCTTGATTCTGGCGGAACTGGTGAAAATGCATGGCTTGCACCCGAAACCTGAACAGGTCCGTGCGATGGTGGAGGATCTTGCCCAGAGCTACGAAAACCCCGCCGAAGTGGTCAAATGGCACTATGCGGCCCCGGATCGCCTTAACGAGGCTGAATCCCTGGCGTTGGAAGATAATGTCGTGCAGTGGGTACTGGAAAAAGTCAAAGTGGAAGATAAGACGATGACTCTGGACGAATTGATGGGAAGAGCATGACATGATGAACTGGAAACAGAATAACCTTGAAACCAGCAGCCTGGGGCTTGTTCCCATGGTGATCGAGACCAGCGGGAGGGGCGAGCGGGCCTACGATATCTATTCCCGGCTACTCAAAGAACGCGTAATATTTTTGGTAGGCCCTGTCACCGAGGTTTCCGCTAACCTCATTGTGGCGCAGCTCTTGTTTCTGGAATCGGAAAATGCTGACAAGGATATTCACTTTTATATTAATTCGCCTGGCGGCCTGGTTTCTGCCGGGATGGCGATTTACGATACGATGCAGTATATTAAACCTGATGTCAGCACGCTTTGCATAGGGCAGGCCGCAAGCATGGGATCGCTGCTGCTCGCGGCGGGCGCCAAGGGTAAGCGCTTCTGCCTGGCGAATTCTCGAATCATGATCCATCAGCCATTGGGTGGCTTCCAGGGGCAGGCTTCGGACATAGAAATACATGCGCGGGAAATCCTGTTTCTTAAAAAGCGTCTGAATGAGCTCATGGCAAACCACAGCAGCCAAAGCATGGAAACCATCGAAAGAGATACGGATCGGGATAACTTCATGAGCGGGGACGAGGCGGTAAAATACGGTTTGGTGGATGCTGTGCTAACCTCTAGAAATGAGAGCACGAGTTGAACATGGGGGACTACGAGCGTATCGGCTCGGATAATGCGAGATAAAACTATGTCAGAGAAAACTGGCGGCGAGAAACTGCTTTATTGTTCCTTCTGCGGCAAGAGCCAGCATGAAGTGAAGAAGCTTATTGCCGGTCCATCAGTATTTATTTGCGACGAGTGCATCGAGCTGTGCAACGACATCATTCGTGAGGAGATACAAGGGGCGGAAGCCGCAAAGCTCACCAAGTCGGATTTGCCCATTCCGCATGAAATATGTCAAATTCTCGACCAGTATGTGATTGGCCAGGAGCAGGCGAAAAAAATCCTGTCCGTCGCTGTGTACAATCATTACAAGCGTCTGAGAAATCTTGCCAAAGCTGGCGACTCCGACGACATCGAGCTGGCGAAAAGCAACATCCTGCTTATTGGCCCGACAGGCTCGGGCAAGACGCTACTCGCGCAGACGCTCGCCCGATTGCTCGATGTGCCCTTCGTCATGGCCGACGCTACAACGCTTACTGAAGCCGGCTATGTAGGCGAGGACGTAGAGAACATCATTCAAAAACTGCTCCAGAAGTGCAACTATGATGCGGAAAAGGCCCAGCAAGGCATTGTTTATATAGATGAAATCGACAAGATTTCGCGGAAATCGGACAATCCGTCGATTACTCGCGATGTTTCCGGTGAAGGTGTGCAGCAGGCATTGTTGAAGCTGATAGAAGGAACCATTGCTTCAGTACCGCCCCAAGGCGGCAGAAAACATCCTAACCAGGAATTCGTGCAGGTTGACACCACCAACATTCTCTTCATTTGTGGAGGCGCATTTGACGGGCTCGACAAGATCATCAGGACCCGCTCCGAGAAGGGAGGAATCGGCTTCAGCGCAAACGTGCAAAGCCAGGAGAATCGCAAGGACTTTGGGACCTTGCTGCGTGGCGTGGAGCCGGAAGACCTGGTCAAATACGGGCTGATTCCCGAATTCGTCGGCCGCTTGCCAGTGGTCGCGACCCTGGAAGAGCTGGGCGAAGCAGCGTTGATTCAAATTCTGACCGAACCGAAGAATGCGCTTGTCAAACAGTATCAGAAGATGTTCACTATGGAAGGCGGAGTCGATCTCGAATTTCGCGAGCAGGCTCTCAAGGCGATTGCCAGGAAGGCGCTTGCGCGCAAGACTGGGGCGCGAGGCTTGCGCTCCATTCTGGAAAACGCCCTGCTGGATACGATGTTCGACCTTCCATCTCTGGAAAACGTCGCCAAAGTCGTGATTGATCACGGCTCGGTCAATGGCGACATTAAACCCATCCTGATTTACTCCGATAAGCCGAAGGTGGCCAAGAGCTTTTAGTTCCAGTTCCAGGTTACTTGATCCCCTGCCTTGAATTTTCCTGGGGGCGCCCCCACAACCTTTGCTTGTCTCTTTTACAGGTGAGCCGATATGCCCTCTCCAGTTAACGATCCCAACTATATATCCCTACCACTATTGCCCCTGCGGGATGTAGTCGTTTTCCCGCACATGGTGATTCCGCTTTTCGTAGGGCGGCCCAAATCCATCAAGGCGCTGGAAATTGCCATGGAGTCCGGCAAGAGTATCTTGCTCGTGGCTCAGAAATTTGCCGCCAAGGACGAGCCGGTGCCGGAAGACCTCTACGGCGTCTGCAGCGTTGCGAATTTACTGCAAATGCTCAAATTGCCCGACGGCACCGTAAAGGTACTGGTGGAAGGCAGTCGCCGCGCGCGAATTTTAAAAGTGCTTGATGACGGTAATTACTTTTCCGGCCAGGCTTCGTTGGTGCCCCCGGACGCTGTCGATAACCACGAGATCGAGGCAATGCGCCGTGCGACGCTTGCACAATTCGATCAATATGTGAAGCTCAACAAGAAAATTCCTCCCGAAATACTGACTTCGTTGAGCGGAATAGATGAGGCAGGGCGTCTGGCTGATACGATTGCAGCCCATCTGCCGTTAAAGCTTGAGCAAAAACAGGAAGTGCTGGAAATTTTTGATGTGCCGAAGCGTTTGGAACATCTGTTGGGGCTGCTTGAAACCGAGCTCGATATACTGCAGGTGGAAAAACGCATCCGTGGAAGAGTCAAGCGCCAGATGGAGAAAAGCCAACGTGATTATTATCTCAACGAACAGGTGAAAGCCATTCAGAAGGAGTTGGGAGAAGGGGAGGACGGCGCAGATCTGGAAGAGATCGACAAAAAAATCAAAGCTGCGCAGATGTCCAAGGAAGGCCGTGCCAAGGCAGAAGCGGAACTCAAAAAATTGCGCCTGATGTCACCCATGTCAGCAGAGGCCACGGTCGTGCGTAATTATATTGATGCGTTGCTGGCCTTGCCATGGAAGAAAAAAAGCAAAATCAGCAAGGACCTTCACGCCGCCGAACTGGTGCTGGAGCAGGATCATTACGGTCTTGAAAAGGTCAAGGAGCGCATCGTCGAGTATCTGGCTGTGCAGCAGCGCGTGGAGAAGTTGAAAGCCCCCATTCTCTGCCTGGTTGGCCCGCCCGGGGTGGGAAAGACTTCGCTGGGGCAATCGATAGCTCGCGCCACCAACCGTAAATTTGTACGCATGTCTCTGGGTGGAGTTCGTGACGAGGCCGAGATCCGGGGCCACCGCCGTACATATATTGGATCGATGCCGGGCAAGATACTGCAGAATATGACCAAGGTCGGCGTCAAGAATCCATTATTTCTGCTGGACGAGGTTGATAAGATGGGTATGGACTTTCGTGGTGACCCATCGTCCGCGCTGTTGGAGGTGCTCGATCCGGAGCAGAACAATTCGTTCGTGGATCATTACGTCGAGGTCGAATACGATTTATCCGACGTCATGTTTGTCGCAACCGCAAACACACTGAATATACCCCCAGCGTTGCTGGACCGTATGGAAGTGATCAGGCTATCGGGCTATACGGAGGACGAAAAACTCAATATCGCGACGCGCTATTTGCTGCCCAAGCAGATAAAAAACCACGGTTTGAAGGAAAATGAATTGTCGGTATCTGAATCTGCCTTGCGGGATATCACACGCTACTATACGCGGGAGGCCGGTGTACGCGCCATGGAGCGTGAAATCTCGAAAATATCGCGTAAAGTGGTGAAAGCGCTGCTGCTTAAAAGTGATCAGAAGAAAATCGTTATCAACGGCCGGAACCTGGACAAATATCTGGGGGTAAGGCGCTATACCTACGGCGTTGCGGAAGAGAAAAATCAGATCGGGCAGGTCACCGGCCTTGCATGGACCGAGGTCGGCGGGGAATTGCTGACTATCGAGGCGGTCGTGCTGCCGGGCAAGGGAAAAACGATCACCACCGGAAAGCTGGGTGAAGTGATGCAGGAATCGGTTCAAGCTGCGTTGTCGGTAGTCCGGAGCCGTTCACGAGCGTTAGGCATCACCGATGATTTTTACCAGAAGAACGACATTCACATCCACCTGCCGGAGGGTGCAACTCCAAAGGACGGCCCCAGCGCCGGGATTGGGATCTGCATTGCGATGGTATCGGCGCTGACAGGCATCGCGGCGCGAGCGGACGTGGCAATGACCGGTGAGATAACATTGCGCGGAGAAGTGCTGCCTATTGGCGGGCTTAAGGAAAAACTATTGGCGGCGCACCGCGGCGGGATTAAAACGGTATTGATTCCGGAGGATAACGTCAAAGATTTGACGGAAATTCCTGAGAACATCAAAAATCGCCTGGATATCCACCCGGTCAAATGGATAGATCAGGTACTGGATCTGGCGCTGGAGCGCAAACCCGAGGCGCTTCCCGTATCTCCTCCGGCTGTGCCGCCTGTTGCGGTCGACGGGGAAACCGTCAGCACAGTGATAAAGCACTAGGGTAAGGGTGTTTCCTGAATGGCGGATAGGGACGAGGTCTCTTTGTGTCGTTGATCCTGGCCTTTCCTGCAGCGAGGCAGACCGGCCCTGGAGTCATGATCTTGAGATCGGCTGTCTCCGCGGGCTCGGTCTCAAGAGTTTCATGATGGTTGTTTGCATGTCCAGCTAAATAGGCTGGGTGGCCCTGTACCAACCAAGGTTGGCCACAGGCAGGCTTTAATAACTCTTAAAATGTTCAGAAGTTAAGTTGTAAGATAGAAGCTTCTGTTTTAACAGGCTCTTTCCCAGCGCTGTTCTATCCGATACCATAAAAATACGATTGAGCTTGACGGAATTTGCAGATATGAAATCTGCGCTATAGGCCCATGCATAATGTTATTGAAATATTTCCACAATCGCTTGACCAAGCACAAGTGGCTTGATATAAAACCAATTGCAGGGTTTTTGTAACTGTCTCTACAATAACGAAAGGGGAATCACGTGAATAAATCTGAACTGATCGATGCCATTGCAAAGTCTTCCGATATCTCCAAGGCCTCTGCAGGTAACGCGCTGGACGGAGCATTAACAGCAATAAAAAACGCATTAAAAAAAGGTCAAAGCGTAACCCTCGTCGGATTTGGAACTTTCAAAGTAGGCAAGCGAGCAGCCCGCACCGGCCGTAATCCCCGTACTGGCGCCGCTATCAAGATTAAAGCTGCAAAAGTTCCGAAATTCACCGCTGGCAAGGCGCTCAAGGATGCAGTAAACTAATCCTGTTTTGGACGGGGGTGCTTAGCTCAGTTGGTAGAGCGTCGCCCTTACAAGGCGAATGTCGGCGGTTCGACCCCGTCAGCACCCACCAGCGGATGCTTTTACTTTTGTTGGAGTGGTAGTTCAGTTGGTTAGAATACCGGCCTGTCACGCCGGGGGTCGCGGGTTCGAGTCCCGTCCACTCCGCCAGATTTCGTACTAACCCAGGGCGAACGCAAGTTCGCCCTTTTTGTTCGCTTTTTTCGTTTTTCCGAGTTTCGACATGTTTGATTTTGTTCACAAGAAAAAACGCATCGTCCAGGTTATCCTGGCGCTGGCCACGCTGCCCTTCCTGTTCTGGGGCATTGAGTCGTACCGCAGCGCGGGTGGGGAGGATTATGTTGCGTCAGCTGCGGGAGAAAAAATCTCTCCCCAGGAATTCGAGCAGGCGCTTCGCAATCAGCAGGAGAGCATGCGGGCTACCCTGGGGACGAACTTCAATGAAACAATGCTTGATAGGCCGGAAGTGCGCTCTGCTGTGCTGGAAGGGCTGATTCAGCAGCGCTTGCTGAAGCATGAGGCGGCCCGCGTCGGGCTGTCCGTTGCGGATCCGCAATTGGTGGAGATGATTCAGAATATCTCGGCTTTCCAGGAAGACGGAAAATTTTCAAAAAAACGCTATGAAGAATTGCTTCGCGGCCAGGGAATGAGCCCGCGTGCATTCGAAGCCCGCGTTCGCCAGGAACTAATGCGCCAACAATTAATTGCTCCGTATAGCGAACATGGATTCGTTCCCGGCTTGGTGGCGGACAGAATCATGCGATTGAGTGAAGAGAAACGTGAAGTCAGTCTTGCTCAAATACAGCCGGAGCAATTTTTAGCGCAAATGAAACCCGATGATGTCGCCATTAGATCATATTATGAGCGCCATCAAGCCGAGTTCCAGTTACCGGAACAGGTTCGGGTTGAATACGTCGTGCTGTCGCTCGACGATCTGACCAAACAGGCGGCGGTGAATGCCGACGAAGCGGCGAAGTATTTTGATGAGCATAGAGCCGAGTTCGAACAAGCGGAAGAGCGCCGTGCCAGTCACATTCTGATTAGCGCGCCTGCAAATGCTTCGGATGCGGAGAAGGCTGCCGCGCGCGCCAAAGCTGAACAGTTATTGGATCAACTGAGAAAGGCTCCACAAGATTTCGAGAAGCTTGCAAAGCAGCATTCACAGGACCCTGGTACTGCGGAAAAAGGCGGCGACCTCGGGTTTTTTTCGCGCAATATGATGGTCAAGTCATTTGAAGACGCGGTTTTTCAGATGAAATTAAACGAGATCAGCGACGTGGTCGAGACAGACCATGGATTTCATATTATAAGGCTGACCGGAATAAATGCCGCGAAACCGGTTAACTTTAATGAAGTCAAAGGCCAGGTTGAACAGGAAATAAAAAAGCAGAAGGCGAGAAAGCTCTTCGATGAACTGGCTGAGAGCTTTAGCAATGCGGTCTATGAACAAAGCGATAGTCTGCAACCCGCGGCGGAAAAGTTCAATTTACGTCTCCAGCAAAGCGGTTGGATCGGGAAAAATGCGGGTGAGCCGCCTTATTTCAACAATGCGAGGCTGGTCCAGGCTATATTTTCGGATGACGCCGTCAGGAACAAGCAAAATACCGAGGCAATCGAGGTTGCGCCCAGCACGCTTGTTTCGGCGAGAGTGCTGGATCATAAGCCTGCGTCGACGCCATCCTTGGCAGAGTTGAAGGACAAGATTATCGGGCTTGTGGCACGGCAGGAAGCGGCCGGGGCCGCGGTAAAGGATGGCAAGGAAAAACTCGCGCAGTTGCAGGATGGTAAAAGCGGAAGTATTTCGTGGGGTACTCGTTCAACAGGTTTCACGAAGGGAGTCTCAAGGTCTCGACAATGAAACGCTCCGGGCCGTTTTTATGGCCGATGCCACTCGATTGCCGGCCTTTGCTGGCCTGCCCAATCCCAAAGGTGGTTTTACTCTGATCCGCATCAGCCGCGTCACTGAACCGGTACTGCCGGATGCGGCCGGGCGCAAAGCTTTCGCGAGACAATTACAGCAGGTGCTCACCGAGGAGGAACTCTCATCTTATCTCGCCGGCGTCAGGAAGAGGTATGACGTATCGGTGAAGAGCGAGAACCTGGAGAAGAAGTAAAGAATGAATATAGAATCAGTGAGGAACAGATGGGAAGGCAGCGACAGGCACAGTCACGGTTCCAGGATGTCAAAAGCAATGGTATTGAAACCTGCATCAACGTGGGTGATTTCCCCGGTAATGCCGCTCGCCAGATCGCTGCACAGGAACGCGGCAACGTTGCCCACTTCCAGAATCGAAACATTACGCCGTAATGGGGCGACCTTTTCGGTATAGCCGAGCAGCTTCCCAAAATTGCCAATTCCCGCCGCAGCGAGTGTTTTGATGGGGCCGGCGGAAATTGCGTTGACACGGATTCCCTTGGGACCCAGGCTGGACGCCATGAAGCGTACATTGGCCTCAAGACTGGCTTTAGCCAGGCCCATTACGTTGTAATTCGGCATGACTCGCACCGCGCCCAAATATGTAAGCGTCAGAAGCGAACCATTCCGGCCCTGCATTAACGGCATCCCGGCTTTTGCCAAAGCAGCGAAGCTATAGGAACTGACGTCGTGGGCAATGCGAAAAGCCTCGCGGTTTACGCTTTCGAGATAGTCTCCGCTTAATGCCTCACGCGGGGCATAGGCAATTGAATGAACGATACTATCAAGACTGTCCCAGTGGCTTTCCAGGTTATCGAAACAACGGGTAATTTCAGCATCGTTTGAGACATCACACGGAAAAAGCAGATCGCTCCCGAATTCAGTGATGGTTTTTGCAACTCGCTCACGTATTCCTTCCCCCTGATAAGTAAAGGCGAGTTGGGCGCCTTCGCGGTGCATCGCTTTTGCAATACCGTAAGCGATGGAGCGATTACTGAGCAACCCGGTGATGAGGATGCGCTTGCCTGAGAGAAAGCCCATGTTCGATTCCTTGAGAGATAAGCCTGGCGATTATAGCTTTCTATACTCTGCTGTAAAGCTAAAAAGATTGGTCGGAGCCCGTTGTGGAACCTGATGTAATCGCGGTGCTCAAAATAATTTGCAGAATTACAAGATCTTGATGAGTATTGATTTGCCTGCCTGGTACCTGTTACTCCAATGAAGTTACTGCTTAAACGCTTGCTGGCGCTACTTGCAGTATCGGTTTGCGCTTGCAGCGGGAATCCATGGAATAATCCCTATCCCGCTTCGGATGCGGGAAAAAATATTCTTTATAGCGCATTTGCCGAGCGTCCAAAGCACCTGGACCCCGTGCAATCCTACAGCTCGAACGAGATCCAGTTTACTGCGCAGATTTACGAGCCGCCGCTGCAATATCATTACCTGAAACGTCCGTATGAACTGATTCCTTTGACGGCATCCGAACTGCCGGAAGCGCAATATTTCGACCATAAGGGGAGCCGCCTGCCTGACACGGCAAATGCCGCACGGATCGCTTATACGATATACGAGATTTCCATCACGCCTGGTGTCCGCTATCAGCCTCATCCGGCTTTCGCCAGGAACGAACAGGGTGAGTTTCTCTACCATAGCCTGAGCACGGAGGAACTGGCCAAAATTTATAGACTGAGCGATTTTCCCCGCACCGGCTCACGCGAACTGACTGCGGAAGATTATGTTTTTCAGATCAAACGATTGGCGCATCCCCGTTTGCATTCGCCCATTTTCGGTTTGATGTCGGACTACATCGTTGGTCTCAAGGAATATTCGATCCTGCTCCAGACCGCCACCGTAGGTCAGTTTCAGGAAAATGGAGAAGCTTATCTGGATTTGAATAAATATCCTCTTGAGGGTGCGGAGGTTGTGAATTCCCATACCTACCGCGTCAAAATAAAAGGCAAGTATCCCCAGTTCATGTACTGGCTGGCCATGCCTTTTTTTGCGCCCATTCCATGGGAAGCGGAACGTTTTTATAGTCAGAAGGGGTTGTCCCGGAAAAACATCAGCCTTGATTGGTATCCCGTGGGAACCGGGCCTTACATGCTTACAGAAAATAACCCCAACCGTATTATGACGCTTGAAAGGAATCCGAACTTCCATGGCGAGACTTATCCATCTGAAGGGATGCCCGGTGACGCAAAGGCGGGTTTTCTGGACGATGCCGGAAAACCTTTACCGCTCATCGACAAAGTCATATTCAGCCGTGAAAGGGAAAGCATTCCGCGCTGGAACAAATTTCTTCAGGGCTATTATGACGCCTCAAGCATTGGTTCCGACAGTTTCGATCAGGCCGTGCAACTGACCGGGCAAGGCGAAGCGACAGTGACCGAGGCGATGCAGGAGCAGGGCATCCGATTGGAAACAGCGGTGGCGGCTTCCACGAATTATGTGGGTTTCAATATGCTGGACCCGGTAGTGGGCGGTGTTGGAAAGCGTGGGCGTGAATCCGCAAGAAAATTGCGCCAGGCAATTTCAATTGCAGTGGATTACGAAGAGTATGTCTCGATATTTGCCAACGGCCGTGGTGTACCGGCGCAGGGACCTGTCCCGCCGGGAATTTTCGGTCACCGCGAGGGCAAGGAAGGCATCAATCCGGTGGTATACGATTGGGTCAACGGGCGGCCCCAGCGAAAGCCGATAGAAGTTGCCAGGGCGTTATTGGCCGAGGCCGGGTATCCCGGCGGAATGGATGCCAGAACGAGGGCGCCCCTGGTTTTGTACTTCGATGTGACCGCCCGTGGGGCGGAGGATAAATCCAGCCTCGACTGGATGCGCAAACAATTCCATAAACTCAACATCCAGCTCGTGGTTCGCAGTACAGACTATAACCGTTTTCAGGACAAGATACGGAAAGGCAATGCGCAGATTTTCGAATGGGGTTGGAATGCGGATTATCCCGATCCGGAGAATTTTCTGTTCCTGCTGCATGGCTTGCAGCTGAAGGTCGGCAATGAAGGCGAGAACGCCGCCAATTATTCCAACGCCGAATATAACAGGTTGTTCGATGAGATGAAGAATATGGAAAACGGTCCGGAACGGCAGCACATCATCGATAAGATGATGGATATCCTGCGTCATGATGCACCTTGGCTCTGGGGGTACCATCCCAAGGATTATGGGTTATATCACTGCATGGTACGACAATGTTAAGCCCAACAGATTGTCGAACAATAACATCAAATACTTCCGGATAGACACCGGCTTGAGGGAGCAGAAGCGGCGCGAATGGAATAAGCCGGTGCTGTGGCCTGTCATGTTGGGGATGATGCTTCTGTCGGCGATCCTGATCCCCGCCATGGTTCTGTATCGTCGCAAGGAACGGGGGACGGGGATCAAAGATGACGGGATAAAAATTGGCCATGCGGGCGCTTATGGAACCTCTGAATAAGACCACGATCTTACCCCCTCGGTTGCTGAATATCTGATACGGACGTGGCCACCCGTTCATTTTTAAACCTAAATCGGCTGATGGATGCTCATTTTTCAACTTGGACCTTGATCCCTAAAGACTTTTTACGGCACTTGACCTTTCCCCTTTTGGTGGTTTGCTATAGCTGCCGAATTTAGGTTGAATGCTTAACTACATCCTTCGGCGTATCTTTTACGCTATTCCCATCCTGATCGGCGTGAACCTGATTACCTTCACGTTATTCTTCGTCGTGAACACGCCCGATGACATGGCACGGATGCAGTTGGGCATCAAGCGTGTCACGCCTGACGCCATCGCAAAGTGGAAGCAGGAGCGTGGCTACGACAAGCCGCTCATGTTTAATGGATCTGAGACTGGCATCGTCGCCAAATTCACGCATACCATTTTTTTTGAAAAATCGGCAGCCATGTTTGCCTTCCAATTCGGGCAAGCCGACGACGGGCGCGATATTGCCCGCGAAATCAGGACGAGAATGATACCCAGCCTTGCCATCGCGCTGCCGGTATTTCGTTATAGGGCTCGCGGTCTACGTTGTGTTCGCATTGATCATGGTTTTTTTTCGTACAACCTACGTGGAGTTTTGGGGCGTGGTACTGTGCGTCGCGCTGATGTCCATCTCCAGTCTGTTCTATATCATCGGCGGGCAATTTCTGATCAGCAAATTATGGCATTTAGTACCGATTTCAGGGTATGGGGAAGGGTTGAATGCCGCCAAGTTTCTTGTGCTGCCCGTTATTATTGGTGTGATCAGCGGGGCTGGCGCCAATACCCGCTGGTACCGCACGATTTTTCTGGAAGAAATAGGCAAGGATTATGTCCGTACCGCTCGTGCCAAAGGTCTATCGGAAAGTATTGTGCTGTTCAGGCATGTACTCAAGAATGCATTGATTCCCATACTTACCGGGGCGGTCGTAGTCATTCCACTGTTATTCCTTGGCAGTCTCCTTTCGGAATCGTTTTTTGGTATTCCCGGGTTGGGCAGTTATACAATCGATGCGATCAACTCCCAGGATTTCGCCGTAGTACGCGCCATGGTTTTTCTCGGATCTCTGCTTTATATCATCGGCCTGATTTTGACAGACATCTCCTACACCCTCGTCGATCCCAGAATAAGGCTCCAGTGATCCTTCAGCAGAGACCGTAATGGCATTCGAACCCATCATTCTTTGGACAGATGCGCTCGTCTACCTGCTGGTGGCGGTAATCGGCGCATTTGCCTGGTACGTACGGCGCAGCGAGCATCTGCTGGTCCCATGGAGGCGAGTAGGTCATAGCCCGAGTGGCATGGCGGCGCTGACGATACTGATATTTTTTATCGTCATCGGGCTACTCGATACTGTGCATATGCGCCCCGCGGTAATTAATAACGGAGCCACCGAAAAAGCATACAGCGTCGACGTATTGAGTCTGCTGGATGTGATCGCAACGCCGTTGCGGACACAGGTGGAAAAGAGTTACTCCGCTCCGTTTGCCGCGTATCTTTATGCCAAGGAAACAGTGGAGCTTCCGGATGGAGGGCAGGCACGGGAATTTCCGCGCCTGAAGTTCGGGGCAGCACATCTGCAAAATCCTGAAGCGCAGCTTATCGGTGACATCATCTGGAGAGCAACGCTGGGAGGTGGCCTGGGGCTTTTCCTCTGGTGCTTCATCATGATTTTGTTAAGCGCGTCGTTGGCGCGCCGCAGCGGCCAAACGGTCCTGTCCGCGTTTACGGGCATCTGGCGCGGCACGACCATCGTTCCCTGGAATTCGATATGCATTACGCTTGCATCGATGCTGTTACTCTGGGGCGCCGCGCTGGCGCTATGCGGGAATTACCACATCCTGGGCACAGACAAGGTGGGGCAGGACGTATTCTATCTGTCGCTGAAAAGTATTCGCACGGGGCTGGTGATCGGAACGCTTACCACGCTGATGATGCTCCCTTTTGCACTCCTCCTCGGGATTACCGCCGGCTACTTTCAGGGTTGGGTAGACGATGTGATTCAGTATCTGTACACGACGTTGAGTTCGATTCCCAGTGTCTTATTGATAGCGGCGGCGGTATTGATGATGCAGGTCTATATGGAAACGCATCCCGAGCTGTTCGATACAATTGCCGCGCGCGCCGATCTGCGCTTGCTATTCCTTTGCCTCATACTCGGGGTTACCAGTTGGACTGGTTTGTGCCGGCTGCTGCGCGGCGAAACCCTCAAGTTGCGCGAGATGGAGTATATACAGGCGGCACATGCGTTTGGCGTATCCCACTGGCGTATCATCAGCCGGCATATCCTGCCCAACGTGATGCATATCATTCTGATCACCACCGTGATGGATTTCAGCGGTTTGGTTCTGGCTGAGGCGGTACTCTCGTATGTAGGGGTCGGGGTTGATCCCTCCATGATCAGTTTTGGCACCATGATCAATGCCGCGCGTCTGGAGATGGCGCGTGAGCCGATGGTATGGTGGGCCTTGCTCGCTGCTTTCAGTTTCATGTTTGCGCTGGTGTTGAGCGCCAATCTGTTTGCCGATGCTGTGCAAAACGCATTTGATCCGCGAGTGCGAACCTTGCCCATAAAAACGGCAACAGTTGTGCGCCGCAGCCGGGGCGGAGAACCACCACAAGTTATTTCGGCTAAATCCGCTTCCGGCACAGAGGGTTCGCCGCTTTCATGAGCCCCTTGCTGCAAATCAACAATCTCGCAACCGTTATTCATACCGGTGCAGCGCCGGCATGGCCGGTCGACGGGCTCACGCTGTGCATCATGAAGGGAGAAACTTTCGCGTTGCTCGGAGAGTCGGGCTGTGGCAAATCCATGACCGCCCTTTCTATTATGCGACTATTGCCGGAAGTGGGCGAAATCGCCTCGGGCTCTGTTTATCTTCATGAAGAGGATCTGCTTCTGCTCCCGGAAGCCGCCATGCGCGGAATCCGCGGACGGCGCATCAGTATGATTTTTCAGGAGCCGATGCTAAGCCTGAACCCGGTCATGACGGTGGCTGAGCAGATCGGCGAGGTATTACAGCGGCATTTCGGTTTACGCGGAGCGGCCGCGCAAAAACGCATCCTTGAAATATTGGATCAGGTGGGCATACCCGACGCGGCGCGCCGCATGAGTGAATATCCCTTTCAGTTTTCGGGCGGTATGAAGCAGCGGATGATGATCGCGATGGCGCTCGCCGGGCAGCCTGAGTTGCTGATAGCTGATGAACCTACCACGGCGTTGGATGTTACCATTCAGGCCCAGGTTCTGGACCTCATGCGCGAGGTGCAACGCCGTACTGGCATGTCGATTCTACTCATTACTCACGATCTCGCCGTAGCGGCGGAAATGGCGCATCGGGTAGGCATCATGTATGCCGGTGAAATTGTGGAGACCGCGCCCCGGGACGAATTCTTTCGCGGTCCCGCGCATCCCTATTCGAAGAAATTGCTTGCCTCGCTGCCCGGAAGGGAACGGCGCAGGCAGGGATTGGGGCTCGCGGCTATTCATGGAAACGTACCTTCGCTGTCGCGTGAATTCGTAGGCTGCCGTTTTGCGGATCGCTGCGACCATGCCTGGGAGCTGTGCCGGGAGGTGGTGCCGGAGTGGATAACTCTGGGTAATGGCGCAGTTGATAACGTTGCTGATGGACATAGCGTCCGGTGTCATCTTTTTGGCGAGGGCTCAGCGGGCGCAATCCAGGAGCATAGGCTCAAGGGTTCGAGGACGGAATCAGGGGCTGCGGATTCAGCAAGCTCGTCAGAAAACTCGCTTAGGCCCGGTTCGCGGATCAGGCCAGCGGAAGCTGCAACTGAAATCTCCGATTCAAGCCTGTTGTCTGTCAGGAATCTCAAAGTCTACTTTCCAATACATAAAGGCTTGATGAGGAAAGTGGCGGGGTATGTCAAAGCGGTTGATGGCGTCTCTTTGACTATAAACCAGGGCAGGACGCTGGCCCTGGTGGGCGAATCCGGCTGCGGCAAAACCACCGTTGGCAAGAGCATTTTGCAACTGATCCCGCCCACTGCGGGCAGCGTGCGTTATAAGGGAAGGGAACTGGTTGGATTGGAGCGCAAGCGGCTACGGGAAATGCGCGCCGAATTTCAGCTGATATTTCAGGATCCCTACTCTTCCCTCAATCCAAGGATGCGAATCGTTGAGATTATCGAAGAAGGCATCCAATCACTGAATCCCGGAGACGATGGAAAGGGAAGCACGGCGGCCCGCCAATCGGGGAACGCCGAAGCAGGAAGGCTGGACGCATTATTGGAGAGCGTGGGGTTGCCGCCGGAAGTAAAGTGGCGTTATCCACATGAATTTTCCGGCGGCCAGCGCCAGCGTATTGCGATTGCCCGTGCCCTCGCAGTCCATCCCAGGCTGATCGTCTGCGACGAGCCGACCAGCGCGCTGGATGTTTCGGTCCAGGCGCAGATTCTGAATCTGCTTAATGGATTACAGGATAGTCTGGGCTTGGCTTATCTGTTCATCACGCACAATATCTCAGTGGTGGAATATCTTGCGCATGAAGTGGCTGTCATGTATCTCGGTAGAATCGTTGAATACGGAAGCGTGGATGAAGTATTGAACAATCCGAGGCATCCCTATACTCAGGCGCTGCTGTCGGCGGTTCCCGTGATTGAACCGGAATCCAGACGTCACATCATCCACCTTCACGGCGATCTTCCATCACCGGCCAACCCGCCAGCCGGATGTCATTTTCATCCGCGCTGCCCTCATGTTATGCCGATCTGCCGTGAAACCTATCCGGCAACCAGCACATTCAGCCCAACGCATAGCACGCGATGTTACCTTTACCCACAGGAACAGGAACAGGGAACAGGGCCAGAAACAGGAGCCCGAATCAACAAGCATAGGAGTATTTTGATGGCGTTGGGTAAAGAGATGGGTAAAGATGAGATGGGTAAAGATGTGGGTAAGGAGGTGGAAAAGGAACTAGATAAGGAAGTAGATAAGGAGGCGGGTAAGGGCGTTGGCGGGGAAGTGGGCAGGGAAGTAAGACGGCGCCGCACGTTCGCCATCATATCCCATCCGGATGCGGGCAAGACCACGCTTACGGAAAAGTTGCTGTTGTTCGCTGGCGCAATTCATATTGCGGGCAGCGTCAAGGCACGAAAGGCGAGCCGCCATGCGACCTCGGACTGGATGGAGATCGAGAAGCAGCGTGGTATTTCCGTTGCCAGCTCGGTCATGCAAATGGAGTATGGGGATTGTGTTATCAATCTCCTGGATACGCCTGGTCACCAAGATTTCTCGGAAGATACCTACCGTGTCCTGACCGCCGTGGATGCGGCGCTGATGGTGATCGATGCCGCCAACGGTGTGGAAGCGCAGACACTGCGTCTGCTGGAAGTCTGCCGCGCGCGAAATACACCTATTCTCACGTTTGTGAATAAAATGGATCGTGAAGTGCGTGAGCCGCTCGATCTTATTGATGAGATCGAACGTACGTTACGCATGACAGCGGTGCCGTTCACCTGGCCGATGGGCATGGGCCGGGGCTTTTGCGGCGTATTTGATTTACGGCGCGACAGTATGCGGGTTTTCCGTCCGGGTGAGGACAAACTGAATGATGAAGATGAAATCATTGAAGGGCTGGATAATCCGGAGATTTTCGCACGTTTTCCCGATATCGCCGCCGGTGCGAGGGCAGAAATCGAGTTGATCCGCGGCGCATCACCCGAGTTCGACCATGCCGCTTTCCTCGCCGGTTCGCAGACGCCGGTATTTTTTGGCTCGGCCATCAATAACTTTGGGGTGCGCGAAGTGCTGGATACATTAGTCGAGCTTGCCCCGCCACCGGGAGCGCGCAACGCCTTTCAACGCCGGGTGCAACCCGGCGAACCCGGGTTCTCGGGTGTGGTATTCAAGATTCAGGCCAACATGAATCCGGCACACCGCGACCGCATTGCATTTGTCAGGGTCTGCTCGGGCCGGTTCGAGCGCGGTATGAATCTGAGAATCGTGCGCAACGGCAAGGATATTCGGACAAACGGGGTAGTATCCTTTCTTTCCCAGCGGCGCGACTTGCTCGATATCGCCTATCCCGGCGACATCATCGGAATTCCCAACCACGGCACCCTGCAACTGGGCGATACCCTGACTGAAGGGGAGCGCCTGCAGTTTACAGGTCTGCCTTTTTTTGCGCCCGAGATCTTCCAGACGGTCGAGATCAGAGATCCAATGCGCAGCAAGCAGCTCAAACTGGGGCTTGCCCAATTGGGCGAAGAGGGGGCAATTCAAGTGTTTCGGCCGCATGCCGGCGGTGCTTTGCTGCTCGGCGCTATCGGCACACTACAGTTCGAAGTTGTGGCGCACCGCCTCAAGCATGAATACGGCGTCGACGCCCGGCTCGCTCCCGCAAAATATCAGTTAGCGCGGTGGATAACCTCCGATGACTCCCGCGAACTCAAGCGTTTCATCGACGTTAACGCCCACCGCGTCGCCTATGACGCAGTCGACGCTCCGACCTTTCTGGCATCATTCGGGGCAGAACTGAGCGTTGCGGAAGAAAGCTGGGCTTTGATTCAATTCCATAAGATGCGGGAGCACGCCGGGCTGGTATTCCAGACTCATATTGATGCTTAGTCGGCTTAGGTGGTCAGATTACGTAGCCATATTTATTTACACATTATGACAAATCAAAAAAATAAAACGATGCAGGTTGAGACGGGTAAAAACGCCTGGTCCGGGCGTTTCAGTGAGCCGGTTTCCGAGCTGGTGCTGCGCTACACCGCATCGGTAGGCTTTGACCGAAGACTTGCGGATTACGACATTGAAGGCTCCCTCGCTCACGCCCAGATGCTTGCCGCTGTAGGGATTATCGATACTGACGATCTTGCCGCCATCCGGCATGGCCTGAGCCAGATCCGTGAAGAAATCCGTAGCGGCGAGTTTGTCTGGCGGACGGAACTGGAAGACGTACACCTCAATATCGAGAAACGTCTTACCGCACTGATCGGCGATGCCGGTAAACGCCTGCATACTGCGCGCTCGCGCAACGATCAGGTTGCGACGGATATCAGGCTTTATTTGCGCGATTCGATTGACGCTGTTATCAGCCTGATCCATCTGATGCAGCGCGCCTTGCTGGATCTGGCGGACAAGCATACGAATACGATAATGCCCGGTTTCACGCATTTGCAGGTGGCACAGCCAATCGTTTTTGCTCATCACCTCATGGCATATTTCGAAATGCTCAAACGCGATGCCGGACGTTTGATCGATTGCCGCAAGCGCGCAAATCAATTGCCGTTGGGCGCGGCAGCCCTGGCGGGGACCAGCTATCCTATCAATCGGGAAATGGTGGCCGGGCAACTGGGATTCGACGGCGTTTGCGAAAATTCACTCGATGCGGTTTCCGACAGGGATTTCGCCATTGAATTCTGCGCCACCGCGGCGCTTATCATGACGCATCTGTCGCGACTATCCGAAGAACTGATCTTATGGATGAGTCCCCCCTTCGGTTTCATCGAGCTAGCCGACCGGTTTTGTACGGGCTCATCCATCATGCCGCAAAAGAAGAACCCCGATGTGCCCGAGCTTGTGCGTGGGAAGACCGGACGCGTTACTGGTCATCTGGTCGCGCTGCTAACGCTGATGAAAGCTCAGCCGCTTGCCTACAATAAGGATAATCAGGAAGACAAGGAGCCGCTGTTCGATACGGTGGATACACTTACCGACACCTTGCGTATTTATGCCGATATGCTGACGGGTATTCGCGTCAATGCTGTAGCAATGCGCGAGGCTGCCATGCGCGGTTACGCGACCGCTACCGATCTCGCCGACTACCTGGTAAAAAAGGGTATGCCTTTTCGGGAAGCGCACGAAGCCGTGGCGCAAGCAGTGCGCTTCGCGGCCGAAAATGCGCGGGACCTGAGCGCGCTTACCCTGGCGGAATTACAGAGATTCTCGCGACTGATTGATGACGATATCTTTGCCATTCTGACGCTGGAGGGCTCGATCAACAGCCGCAACCATATTGGCGGAACCGCGCCCGAACAGACGCGCGCTGCTATCAGCCGCGCACGGGAATGGTTGGATAGCCGGAATGTTGGATAGCCGAAATAGGTAGCTGCAATTTATGGTAATGCTATCGCATATGCCGCCATGGGCAGAAATCGCAGAGCAAATCTCCGCTTCCACGGGGTTGCCATTTGTCGTGGAGGAAGTCTCTTCAATTGGCGGCGGTTGCATAAATCAAGCTCAACGCATCGGAGGTAACGGCCGACAGTTTTTCGTCAAACTGAACGATGCGGCACGCCTGCCCATGTTCGAAGCGGAAGCAGCAGGTCTCCACGAAATTCGTGATTCCCATACACTGCATGTGCCTGAGCCCGTTTGCTGGGGTAAAAGCAACTCTAGAGCATGGCTGGTGCTGGAATACCTGGAGATGGGCAAGGCTTCGACCCGCGGCGCGGAGGCTTTCGGAGCGGGACTTGCGGCGATGCATCGCTGTACTTCTGAAAAGTTCGGGTGGAAGCGCGATAACACGATCGGCGCTACTCCGCAAATCAATACATATACTTCTCGCTGGGTTCAGTTCTGGCGAGAACACCGCCTGGGATATCAATTACAGCTAGCCCGGGTCAACGGTCACACAGGAAAGCTACAGGTGCTGGGCGAAAAATTGCTGGCGAAACTGGATTCTTTTTTCCCAGGAACGGATCCGGCCACCTCGCTGTTGCATGGTGATTTGTGGAGCGGCAATTACAGTTTTGATGGTGAAGAGCAGGCGGTACTATTTGATCCCGCCGTATATTATGGCGATCGTGAAACCGATATCGCCATGACCGAACTTTTCGGTGGATTCCCCACTGCCTTTTATGCCGCTTATCGGGAGAGCTATCCCCTCGACCCCGGCTATGACGTTCGCAAAAACCTTTACAATCTTTATCATATCCTCAATCATCTCAACCTGTTCGGTGGCGGCTATCGCTCCCAGGCCGAACAGATGATAGGCAGATTGCTCGCCGAAGCTTGAGAGTATTCCACGTCAAGCTGAGCAGATTTATGGGACGCAACATTTTTTCGGCCGCGACTTGGCGTGGCTCAGGTTAAAACTCCAGCGGATCCACGTCCAATGCCCAGCGTACTTTACGGGCAGGAAGGGCGTCGAGCTGTCCCCGCCATTCCCCCAGGAATTTCTGCAATTTATTGCGTGAGCCCGACTGTACCAGCAAGTAGGCGCGTTCCATTCCTTTTAATCGCGCCATTTGTGCTGGAACCGGATCGAATATCTCGATATCCTTCGGCGTGGCGGCAAGGGCTGCGGCATCGGTCAAAAAAGCCAGCGCTAAGTCGATTTTTGGCGCTTCGGCCCATAACAAAACCTGATAAATAAAAGGCGGAAACCGTGCCAGCTTTCTTTCCGCCAGCACCGTCCGCGCCAGTGAATCATAATCGTGCCGGCATAGGGCATGGTACAGCGGGTGACCGGGAAACTCGGTCTGGATCAATACCTCTCCTGGTATATCTCCACGTCCGGCTCGTCCCGCAACTTGCATCAGCTGCGCAAACAGGCGTTCCGACGCGCGAAAATCCGTGCTGAACAGGGAAGCGTCCGAATTCAGGGCACATACCAGCGACAAGTTGGGGAAATCATGGCCTTTGGCCAGAATTTGCGTCCCGATCAGTATGTCCACGCGCTGTCCATGGATATCGTTCAACATTTTTTGCCAGGCATCCTTCCGGCGCGTACTGTCGCGATCAATACGCATGATGCGGGCATGGGGAAACCGATGGGACAGAGCGGCTTCGACGCGTTGGGTGCCGTGGCCGAACGGGGCAATGTCCTGATCGCCACATTCAGGGCAGTTCGCCGGAAAGCGCTCCTGGTGCCCGCAATGATGGCAACGCAATTTCTTCTCGCTCAGGTGCACGACCAGACGACTGGCGCAGCGGTTGCAGGATGCCGTCCATGCGCATGACCTGCACAGAAGTACGGGAGCATAACCGCGGCGATTTATGAAAACGAGGCTTTGCTGATTTAATGCAAGAGACTTTTCCAATGCCGAGATCAGGGGAGCCGAAAGGCCGTTTTCAGTTTTGGCGACACGGATATCGATACAGCGCACCTGCGGCAATGTAGCGTTCTTAACCGCCCGGGACGGTAATTGCAACCTGAGATAACGGCCATTGATGGCGTTGTAATAACTTTCAAGAGAGGGCGTGGCGGAGCCTAATATCACGGGTACGCCAGCTTGCTTGCCCCGGAAAATGGCTACATCTCGCGCGGAGTAGCGCAAGCCGTCCTGCTGTTTGAACGACGTATCATGTTCTTCATCCACGATTATCAGTCCGAGGTTTGGCAGCGGCGTGAACACGGCGAGGCGGGTGCCCAGTATGATTTCGGCATCTCCGTGTTGGGCCTGCAGCCAGCCGGCAGCGCGTTCGGAAGGATTAAGCCCGCTATGCAGGCTGATCAGCCGCATGGCGGGAAAACGCGCGTGGAAGCCAGCTTCCAATTGCGGGGTCAGGTTGATTTCCGGGACCAATACCAGTGTTTGCCGCCCTTGGCGCAACATCAACGCAATCAGTTGCAAATACACCTCAGTTTTGCCGCTGCCGGTGACCCCATGCAACAGCCAGGTATTGAACCGGCTTATTCTAGAAGAAATTTCATCGACGGCATTTTTCTGGGCTGAGGTAAGGGCGGGAGCCGGAGATGACGCGCTCGCAGCAGCAACGGGAGGGCCGGTAACCGTTAGCTCTTCAACCCAGCGAAGTGCCGCAAATTCTTTTAGTGCAGCAGGCGCCCGCTGCGATAACTGCTTTGCCGCCTGGATGGTTATTGAATCCGCCTCCTTTAGCCTTGCCAATAGTCTTCGCTTGACAATATGACGAGACGGGATGGCGGATGTGTCCGCTGCGCGCCCGGCTGCGGTAAGCCGGTATTGAAGGGTAGTGCGCAAATGCTGCACAAACGGCTCGCCACTGCGCAGCCTGCTGGGCAGCCCGTTCATCACTACTTCCCCCAGCGGATGATGGTAGTAAGCACTGCAAAAGCGGAATAAATCAAGCAGAGTTTCGGGCAAAGGCGGAATATCCCGGAATATATGGGTGATATGCTTGAGCTTGGGGCGAGCAATGGAAGAGTGAGTGGTCACTTCCATAATAACGCCTGTCACTAACTGCCTTCCGAATGGAACGCGCACGCGGACCCCTATATCTTGTTTCCTTATGCCCGTATCCGGCCGGCCTAAATTTGCTCGGCTCGCATCCAGTTCAAGATAGTCGAACAAGGTGCTCACGGGTACGTCAAGCGCAACGCGTACAATCGACATGGCGGAGAATCAGTGCAAAATCAGGTCAAGGTGGCAGATCGGCAGGCGGGTCAATATTATCCCTGAAAGCGGCCAATGGTTGTCCCTGATTCGGTAGCTCGCGCTTTCACCATTTCCTTTTAAACTCCCTTAATGTTCTTATACTTGGCAATTAGCTTATTTTCAGATAGGGCAGTTATTATCGGGCTTCTGTCGAATTTTTTTACATTTTCAGAAGCGAAGCTGAAGGGATACATCGGAAGCCTCGGATTTAAAAGTAATATAAATTTTGGCATAGAATATGCTTATAAGAGGCCGGGCTGGCATATGAAGGTATTCTGCGGAACGAGCTTATCGTAGGGGTCAAATCGCTGTGATTCGAACTATGATAAACGAATGGATGACGGATGCTTACCGGAGACTCAATGGCTACTTTTAATGCAACGCTTGCCCTTGGGGTTAGGCGTTAATTCACATTGAATTGGCACGGAAATTGCCTTATGAGCCAGCCTGGGCGGCCTCGACAAACCGCTTGACTTGGTTGATCTTCGCGGATAGTCTTTACAGGGTTGTGGGTATGTAACGTACCCGTAATAGTATTGGCAACAGTGTCTTGTATTTACAACAGTTTTGTACGCATGAATAGCAGGACAGCGGCAGCGGTTTGCTGGTTGCCGGGTAGTCGATATGGGTAAGAAAGATATGGGTAAGAGCCAATGCTTCGCGGGAAGTTCAAACGGAAGCGTTGGAAGCTTCGAGAAGTTTGGAAGCTTTGAGAGATTTTGAAATTGGCATCAGGTTCAGGGAGTCAAGAAGTACAAGAATCAGGAATCAAGGAATCGGTACAAGGAGTAGAGAGACAGGAAGTGTAGGAAGCAAGCCGGGGGTTTCTAGCCGGGGAGGCAGGGAAGTCAGGCGGTGCCGGGCGGTTTGCTTGGGATTTTGCATTACCCGATTAACGCAATAGGAGAAAAGGAAAATGGCAACAACACTAGGAACGTCAAGCCAGGCGAAGTCTGGCGGCCGCGACTATGACATGTCGCTGTGGTACGACTCGAGGTGGTACAAATTCGGACTCATCACCATGCTCTTGGTAGCGATCTTCTGGATTTGGTACCAGCGCACGTTTGCCTACTCGCACGGCATGGACTCGATGGAACCCGAGTTTGAGAAAGTATGGATGGGATTGTGGCGCGTACACATGATCGTCATGCCGATCTTTGCCATCGTGACCTGGGGCTGGATCTGGAAGACACGCGACCGGGACCTGGACAACCTGGATCCGAAACTGGAAGTCAAGCGTTACTTCTACTGGATGATGTGGCTGGGCGTATACCTGTTTGGCGTGTACTGGGGCGGCAGCTTCTTTACCGAACAGGATGCCTCCTGGCACCAGGTGATCATTCGTGACACGAGCTTCACCCCGAGCCATGTGGTAGTGTTCTACGGCTCGTTCCCGATGTACATCGTCTGCGGCGTGGCGAGCTACCTGTACGCCATGACACGTCTGCCGCTGTATTCCCGGGGCACCTCGTTTCCGCTGGTCATGGCCATTGCCGGCCCGCTCATGATCCTGCCGAACGTCGGCCTGAACGAATGGGGTCATGCGTTCTGGTTCATGGAAGAGCTGTTTAGCGCACCGCTGCACTGGGGCTTCGTGATACTGGGCTGGTCTGGCCTGTTCTCGGGCGGGATTGCAGCACAGATCATCACCCGCTACTCCAACCTCACGGACGTCGTGTGGAATGGCCAGAGCAAAGTCATCCTCAACAACCGCATCGTACCCTCATCTGGGTGGGGCGCGCCGCCTGCGAAGTAACCATCGGCAAGGTTGGGTAGGGCTGCACGAGCAGAAGCATCGTAAAGCGTTAAAACCGTTAAAAACCGCAGTCCCCTGCTCCCTGGCCTTGCAGGCCCGGGGAGCAGGCAGCGCAGCCCGCCTGGGGAACCGGAGCCCAGGCAGCACGGCTGGCCCCCGCAGGCTTCAAGGGGCGGCAGGGCCTTAAGGGACGGTAAGGGGCGGCAGGGGCGGATAGCGCAATGGAAAGACAGGAACAAAGCGAACACATTGTTTTAGATCGTAGACATACTTGAGGGGAGGGTGCGATGAGCAGAACAGATGAGATTATACGGGCGGCGAAGATGCCGCCTGAAGCAGTAAAGATGTCCAGGATGATAGACGTGATTTACTTCCCGATTCTATGCATCCTGCTGGTTGGGACCTACCACATGCACTTCATGCTGCTGGCGGGAGACTGGGACTTCTGGCTTGACTGGAAAGACCGTCAATGGTGGCCTGTCGTGACCCCGATCGTAGGGATCACCTACTGTGCCGCCATCATGTACTACCTATGGGTGAACTACCGTCTGCCCTATGGCGCCACCTTATGTATCGTATGCCTGCTGGTAGGCGAATGGCTGACGCGTTTCTGGGGATTTTACTGGTGGTCGCACTACCCCATCAACTTCGTGTTTCCCTCCACCATGATACCTGGCGCGCTGGTCATGGACACCGTCATGCTGCTCACCCGCAACTGGATGATCACCGCACTGATTGGCGGTGGCGCATTCGGCCTGCTGTTCTACCCGGGCAACTGGCCCATCTTTGGCCCGACCCACCTGCCGCTGGTAGCCGAAGGCGTATTGCTCTCGGTCGCCGACTACACCGGCTTTCTGTATGTACGCACTGGCACGCCTGAGTACGTGCGCCTGATCGAACAAGGGTCGTTACGCACCTTTGGGGGCCACACCACCGTCATTGCCGCATTCTTCTCCGCATTTGTCTCCATGCTCATGTTCACCGTCTGGTGGTACTTTGGCAAGGTCTACTGCACCGCCTTCTTCTACGTG
>CAVUXR010000017.1:0-35702 GCA_963745455.1 uncultured beta proteobacterium | reverse complement strand
TCTACCCCCGCCCAATCCATTGCCTGCAAAACGCCAGCCGTATTTTCTTCGCCGGAACAATGAATATGGGCGTCTATTATCATATCGACATCAGAGCATAACGATTCCGCTGCAGAGATTTTTTGCCTGGGCCGCAGTTGTTTGATCGTATTGGCCGCTTTTTTGCCAGCCAGGAACGCATGGTCGGAGTTGTAATATTCCCACTCGCTATAGCGACCCGACAGGACAATATCATGCTTCGCAAGCCATTTTTTCGCCGTTTCAACATTACGAGCCCGCACATGATCATATACGACGTAAGCATACGGCATATCCACGAGGTTGGCGGTAATCAATTTATCATCATGAGTCAGCAGACCAACTTTGATGCAGTCTTCCATACACCGGTGGATCAATTTCTGGCCATCGAAGGGAAGAGGCTTGGCCGGTGAATAGGATATCTCGCAGGTCAGGCCGAACCCGCCCGGGGGGTTGCAGTAGGGACTGGCATTCCCCTGGAGAAAAATGCGATGAAAAATCGTGTCTTCGGGTAGTAGATCCAGTGTTTGTCCGAAATATTTTCGCGTGCAATGCCAAGATTCACGCAGCGCACCGACACATGCCGCAGCGCGGCCGCGGCGTCACGCACGGCCTGAGGAGCGTCCTCTCCAATAATGCGGATCAGTTCGGGCAAGGGCATGGTGCTGATCATGCTCTCGTAACGAAAGCGGCGCCCGTCCGCCAGTGTGATCAAATGCTGTTCGGGCGATATCTTCATCACTTCCGTGTTAAGTTCAATGTTGCCCTTGATATGAGGAACAAATCCGGACATCATCGCCTGGAAACCGCCACGTAAGGGATAGCCAAAGCGCGCATTGGGGCCCATCGGTTTAGCCACGGGCTGGAGCGCGCCTTCGATAATCTCTTCCAGATCAGGCAGGGGCACCCGACCCCCAAGCCAAGAAGTTTCCATTTCTGTCAGTGGAACCGTCCAGAGTTTCTGGTTGTAGGGTATTGCAAAATGTTTAGCAATGCCCGAGCCCCACATTCTATAAATAAACTCTTCAAAATTTTCTGATCTATTTACGGTATGCGCGGCTTCCTGATACAAAACGGTTTTGCCGGTATCCGGTACTGTTCCGTCAGCGCAGCAGTCCGATAAGGGTGTGGCTGCGCCGTCTATTACCTGGCAAGTTCCTGGTGCGGACTGCGCAGACCTGGAGTCTGGCTTTTTCAACGCGCCATAACGGGATTCCATGGCGCCGACGATGCACTCCTTGATCACATTTGGCGGGAGGCCGTAAAGCGCGCCCTGAAACGGGTAGCGCGTATGGACGCCCTTGCTGTATACCCATGCCTCGCGGTTTTGCCAGTGGACGTTGTTGCCGAGTAGAATCTTGTAAAGCTTCTGGACATAGTCGTCATTTGAAAACATGATGTGTCCGGCGTGATCGAAGGTGAAGCCCTCATCCTCGATCGAGCGGCACCATCCGCCCACTGTGGAATACTTGTCCAGTAACAGCGTGTCTTCGTCAAGATGATAGGCCGCGCTCAACCCGGTCGGTCCCGCACCGATAATGACACATTGTTTGTTCTCCACCGGTGCCGGTCTCGGAACTGTTTGAGGCTCACGATGCATAAGCGTGCCGGGTTTCAACTGGGATGGCGCGGGATTCATCGATTCCTCCTTTTGCGCGGTTGTTAATTGCATCAGCTCGTGCATTTTCTCCGCCGTCGCGTTCCAGGAGGTCTCAAGTAACATCTCCCTCATCTTTACAACGGTCCGCTTATGCTCTTCGGGAGTGGTCAATAACGCATCCTCGCAGGCTTTTATAAAAGCTTGCGGCGAGGTTGCGATAGCCACCACTTCCCCGTATATTCTACAACGTCTTGGATAGGAGTGCTTACGATAGGCAGTTCGGCCGCCATGTACTCAAGGGTCTTGGTGGGGCTGATGAAGCGGGTTGATTCGTTCAACGCGAACGGCAGCAAGCACACGTTCCAGCCAGCAAGAAAATGTGGCAGCGCTTTATAAGGCTGTTGGCCCAGATAATGAATATTATGGCGCTGTGGCAATGCGGAAGGATTGATCTTTACCACAGGGCCTACCAGAACGATCTGCCATTGCGGATGAGCATCGGCAATCTTGGCGATAAGGTCTGTATCGATTCGCTCATCTATGACGCCGTAATAGCCCAGCCTCGGTCCGGGAATATCCTCGTGAGCGGGGTGCCGGTTGCTGCGGTCACGCGCCTGCTCGAAATGCACTACATCAACACTGCTCGGGAAGCAATGGACATTCGGGTGGCGCTCCCGCTTTGCGCGATAGAGGCTTGGGCCTCCGGTAAAAACAAGGTCGGCTATTTTGAGTAATGCATTCTCGCGTTGAAGCATCTGTTTCGGAGCATTTTTAAAGCTCGCGAGCTCATCCATGCAGTCGTAGATCACTAGCGAGGGATTCAGCTCCTGCAATAACGGTAATGCCATGGGCGTGTAAAACCATGCCATATGCTCTTCGTCGATACTCACGAATTGCCGCATCAGTTTGATCAAATGCGGCAATTGCTCATCATGAAAGCCGGGCGTGTCGACCGGTGTATGAGGCTTCAATACGGTTATGTTCGGTCCGGGCGCCGATGTTTCCAGGAAACTGTCATGCTCATGGAATATAGGCTCCTCAATAAAAACAATTTTGTAGTTTTCAGCCAGTCTCGACAGGAGATGTTGTGGACGCTGGTATACAAAGTCCCAGCGGAGATGGGAAAGAACAATAATTGTCGTCATTGGAGCTCCTTCAATGATGGGTGGGGCTTGATTTTGAAATGGCTGCGAGGAAGAGGGCTGCGAGGGCAGCCGGTGCATGGAAAGATGTAGTGTCAGGCGTTGCGCATCGCGTAACCCGGCAGCATAGGGTTCGGATAAAATCCGTTGATAATGTTCTTCTTCCCCTTGAAGGCTTATTTCCCATAAGCCGCTCTTGTGCCATCGATCAGGCTCATCCCAATCTGGCCGGTCCAGTATGGGATACACGCATATCCCATGCAGATCGATTCCCAACTGTTGGGCCATGACAACTTGTTGAGCCACATCTTTGATCCATGCGCCCCGGCCGCTGCCAACATGGCTGGTTTCGGAGAGTAAAACAGGCCGCTCGTAGCGGTGATAAACTTCGGTTAACAGACTGTATAGTGGCACGCGATGAGGATGATCCAAGTGCCACCAAAGGCTTTCTCCCTCGAGCTGCTCCTCGTCTTCGATTTGCCATTGATTGCTGTGATAATAATTGACCCCGATCAGATCCAGAAAGTGGGGCGCGCCGCCCAGTTCGGGCTCTATCTTTCCGCACAGCATGTCCCATGCCTGGAACTGGCATTCGCGATATGCCGTCGCATGGTCCTCAAGATCAGGCCGGTCGTTATGCGCTATCACGTGTATCAGCGGATCACAGTGCAGGATGCGCGCAGCCGGGTTGATTTCCCAGATCACCTCGCAACTCTTGAGGGTTGCGCGTACCAGTTGGCGCTTCAGCTCGTTTCCGCCATCGCCTTTAAGGTCACGACACATGAATTGGTTTTGAGACAAGGCCCAGCTTGCGAAGGAAATTTCGTTAACGGGCGAATAAACGGAAACGCAATCCGTATGGGACAAGGATTCCAGATACTCCACCGCATGCCGGCAATAAACTGAAAATCGATCAATAAAGGAAGGCGAGTAAACGTCAACGTCATCAGGCCATCCATAGTGGCATAGCGTCCAGATCACTTGTAGTCCAAGTTCACGAGCAGCGCGGGCGCGCGCCTCAACAGAAGAGAAATCAAAGCGCCCATCCTTTTCGACCGATCGCCAGCCCACGCTTTCGCGCACTGTCTTTATGCCAAACTCCCGTAACAGGAGATAATCGTCATAGGCGCAATCACCATGCCGGGTAGCATCATTCATGGATAAGGGCTGGCCAGCGCAATTGATGTGATCCGCTCCTTCATAGCCTGCCTGCCAATACGATAAAAATATTGCTTCTTTACTGCTCATGGATTTTCCATTTCAAGCTCGGGCTATTGTGTATCGGCATAATCAATGTTTTTGTAAAATACGACTGTGCGATAACGTACATTCACATCGTTCCCGCAAACGGCCGAGCAATTGAATCTGGTTTGGCATTCAGGAAGATATTCCGGCTATTTCCCGGAGTCTTAGGGCTTCAGGACAACCTTGCGGCAGCCGTCTTCTTTTTTCTCGAAGATTTTGTATCCATTGGCAGCTTCGGCAAGGGGCATGCGGTGGCTGATGATGACGTCGGGATGCAGCTTTCCGGATTCGATATGCCCCAGTAGCTCGGGCAAAAAACGTTGCACATGGGTCTGACCCATTCTGAACGTTAAACCCTTCTCGAAGGCATCGCCGAAAAGGAATCCATGGATGAATCCGGCATAAACGCCGGGGACGCTGACAGTGCCGCCGCGGCGCACGGCCGCAATACACTGACGCAGCGCTTTGCCACTGCTGCCTTCGAGCTTGAGATTGGTCAGGACCGTTTCGAGCGCGCTGCCTTTGGCTTCAAACCCGATGGCGTCGATCGTCGCATCCACCCCTCTAAAGGCGGTATTTTCGATAATGACTTCCGCAGGATCGACTTCATCGAAATTGATAGGGATGGTATCGTATGTCTGGCGGGCGAATTCAAGCCGGTACGGGTGATGGTCTACCATGAAAATTCTTTCCACACCCAGCATGCGAGCGCAGGCGGCTGTCATTAAACCGACGGGCCCTGCGCCAAAAATAGCGATGCTCGATCCGGGGCCGACATCGGCATTTACAATCGCCTGATATCCGGTCGGTAAAATATCGCTCAGAAAAAGCACCCGCTCATCGGCAAGCGTATCGGGAACTTTTATCGGCCCGACGTTCGCCTTGGGCACGCGCACATATTCCGCCTGGCCGCCAGGTACGCCGCCATACAGATGGGTATAACCGAAAAGCGCCGCGCCAGGCCGGATATCCTTTTTATTCATTATTGCGCCCCGGTCCGGATTGGTGGTTTCACATGCAGCAAATAGTTGTTTCTCACAAAAGAAACATTGCCCGCAAGCGATAACGAACGGCACAACCACCTTATCGCCTTTCTTGAGTTGCGAGACCCCTGATCCGCTATCGACAACCACCCCCATAAACTCATGACCTAGAATATCTCCATCTTTGAGTTCCGGCATTTTGCCGCGATATAAATGCAAATCCGAACCGCAAATCGCAGTAGCGGTAATCTTGAGAATGACATCATCGGGCTCCTGCAATATCGGATCGGGCACCGTTTCTACGCGAACATCATAACTGCCGTGATATGTAAGTGCATGCATTTTCAATTCTCCAGGAATCTTGTCGGGACTCGGCTTTTCCGCCTTTTTTCGGCGTGAGAGCTGACTGTGGGCGAATCACCCAGAGAAAACAAGGAACAGAATGAACAGAATGCTGGACTGCTCTGAGGGATCGGCTAACGGGGCAAAGGTACGCTACCCGACGGAACCCCGGGTTGCGGACTTTTTCCTGGCATTCTCGCAGCCTCCCCCGGGTCTATTCTTCCGTCGAGATTGATATCCGCAGCATCCCTGTTGGCTCGATCCAGCGCATCTCTTGTCACATCCCGGCCGCCGGCCGAGCCGGTTCCGGGGTAGGGCTGCACGGAATTCACCCCGCCCTGTCCAGGTGCGGGTTGACCTGATGCAGAACCGGGCTGGCCTGGCACAGGTTGCCCGATAATCAAACTGGCGATTGCCCCGGTGGTTGGCCGATGATCGAGCCTCCTGCGCCAGGCGCGACTTGAGCGTGAATCGCATCCATGTCGAGAACGAGCAGTGCGATGGCGAATACAGATGGGCGAACCGAAAATATTGATGAGGGTTTCATGATGGCTCCTGATAAGTTCGAATCTGCCCGAATCTTACTTTGCCATTCGATGTGTTTTCGGTGCGGGACCGCACTCATGATATGGATCAGCCATGCCGTCCGCATGGGGCGGGATGAGATGGCCCGGGCCCTCATTCAAGTGACTTTTGGAAGTTTTCCGAAGTTTCAAAGTTTTCTTCAAGGCATCGATCGCTGCGTCCAGCAATGGCTTGCTGGCTGCCGCAATGACGCGGCCGTCGGAATGCAAGCCGAGCGGATGGCCCTTCCAATCGGTCATCCATCCGCCCGCGCCCGGACAATCGGAACGATTGGCAAGTAGTCATAAGGTTCGAGGCCGTCTTCCAGTACCAGGTCGCAATGACCGGAAGCCAGCAGTCCATACGCGTAACAGTCGCATGACGGCCGCGATACCGCTACCCGTTCGTTAAGCGCATCGATCGGGCCAAACGCATGGCTTCCACCGGTATGCAAAACGTTCAGCGGTGCGATATATAGCCGCGCCCGGTCGAGCGATTTGCAGGAACTGACCGTTACCACCTGCCCGTTGCTCCCGGGGCAGCTGCTCGCGTTATAGAATAAGGTTGCTTTGCTATCCCCAGCCCACCGCTCGTTCATTGCCGGAACGTCGATCAACCCGATAAGAGGCTCATCCGAACTGAGGAAACCGATAAGCGTTCCAAAAAGAGGATTTCCCATGATGAAGCCTACCGTTCCATCGATGGGATCGAGGATCCAACTGCTTTTGCCCGGTGTGCGGCCGTATTCTTCGCCGATAATGCCGTGATTGGGGTATTGCTCTTGAATTGCCTGGCGGAGTATGTGCTCGATTTCCTGATCTGCGGCGGTTACAGGACTCTCGTCAGTCTTGAATGTAATGTCCAGAGGAGTGCGAAAGTAACGTAGCGCAATTTCCCGGGCACGATCCGCCAGATAATGTCCGAACGCCAATGCCTGCCCGGCGTCCATGTCAGCCATAACTTCGCGATTTTTATAGGGGATTAAGGCGACTATCCACCGTTCAGTGCGCCACGGTTCAGGTCGGATACGCCGGACGGACTCATTGCGGGCGGGATTTTGGCGATCCATTGGAGGTGCAGCGATATCTGTTTCATTAAATCTTTTCTGAACTTTCCGGGTTTCTGTGCATAAAGTTTCTTCCCTAACCTCAACGCATCCCTTTCCAGCTTCACCCGCCGGCGCTGGATCAACTCATGCAATATCCTTATCACGTCGGAATCAACCGGTGTGTATGTGGCTCGGGAAATTTCAAGGGAGAGCACCGCCAGCTCATGATCGTCCCCCAGTCGGTCTCCCAGGCGATCTGCCCATTTCAGGATTTTTGAGTTCCTCGTTATTCCCGTTATTGTGCGAGTTGACAAGCCCATCAATTGCGTTGAAGAGATATTTGACCTGCTTCCTGTACTCGTGAAGTGCTTCGGTAGTCCTGACTGCCCTTGCTTCGGCAAACGCCTTGCGGCCCGTCCGATAAATACGCTGAAGCCCTGAACCAGCCACGGCTGGGTCGATTGCCGCGAAATCCTCGCGTTTTGTCAGCACCAGGCAGTCCTCGAGTCCGCGGATGCAGTTCTTTAATTCCGCCGACTTGGCGGGTGAATCCAGATGAAGGCTCCGTCGCGCCTTGGTTAAGTTCGAGTGTAAAATCTTCCGAAGCGGCTCAAGCTCGACTTGTTCCAGTTCTTTCGTATATCGGTCATGCAGGGAATCAAAAGCATCTATCAGCGATCTTGCATCGCGGATGGGCGACAGGACCCGGCCCGCGTCTCGCAGACTCGAGTTTTCCGCCTGGTAGGCATCATCGCCCATCCCGTCCCGCAGGAGCCTCAGCACAGCCCGCGCCTTCTTTAATGACTTTCTGGCCGTGTGTATGTTTTCATCCGGCACGGGACGCGCAGGCTCGAGCTGTTCCAATGCCTCGTCGATTGTCTCTCGCAGCCGCCTGTATATCGGGTTATCTGGCCCATCCGGGCGCATCGCCTGTTTCATTATTTCTCCTCCTGTTTGTAGCGCCTTTCCGCTTTGGACAGCGCCTCGTCGGCTTCTTTGGTCCCGCCGCGGTTGATCGGATTGTATTCTCGCCCCTGTATCCTGTTATATGAGATAAAGAAATGTTCGATTTCGGTAAGCCAGGCATCTGGTAAATCGCCGATGTCGGAAAATAAGGCTGGATTTGCAGGAGTCACCGGCACGGCCAGGAGCCGGTCATTACGAATGGTTTTGCCTTTTTCAGTCTGCTCTGCCGAGATGATGCCGATCAGTTTCCCGGTCACAAGGCACCCGGGAAAGCTCGGCGCTTCGCTGATCAGGAGTACATCCAACGCGTCCCCATCTTCGGCCAGAGTTTTGGGGATGGAGCCAAAATCGAACGGGAACGAAGCACCGGCAGGCAATATACGGCTCAAGCGAAAGCATCGCGCTTCCTCATCAAACTTGAACTTGTTACGGCTGCCTTTTGGCGTATCAATAATCATGTTGATGAGCCCGGATGCCGCTCTCGGTAAAACATTATCGAAAGGCGTGGTCATGCGATACTCCATTTAATTCATTATTTCCAAGCGCTTACTGTCCGCCTGTCCACAACCGAAATTAATCCATGCTTTATTTTCGCTGGTATTCAATGGTTATCGCGTGCCAGGCGGATGCCGGAAAACTGCCAACAGGTCCTGGCAGGAAAAAAATTGCGAAAACTCGGACGAATGTGCTTTAAAGGTGTGACACAAGATCCGCCGCGAAGCACATTCTGGTTTACCATCGATCTGCTGTTATATTCGCCCACCGCCTCATCCCAGACGGCGGATATCGGCTTGCTGGCATTCGCTTTCGCGGGACTGTATCCCGGATACGGCGAATAGCTGGACTGTGTCCATTCCCATACATCACCATAAAGCTGAGCCAAGCCTCTGGAATTAGCGGGACTGGCAGCAGGATGAAAGCGCCCGTTCTCGGCAAAATTCCCATCAATTTGCTGGCCGCAAGCTGCGTTCTCCCACTCGGCTTCGGTGGGCAGCCGGGCGCCTGCCCATCGCGCGTAGGCGTCGGCTTCATAATATGACACGTGGACTACAGGTAGATCGGCATGCAATGGCTGCATGCCCATAAGGGTGAACTCTTGCCATTCGTGATCGTTCTGGCGCCAATACAAGGGGTGGCGATGATTCTGAGACCGCAGCCAATCCCATCCTTCGGACAGCCATACTCTCGAATCCTCGATAGCCTCCGGCTTCGACGAACTGAAGATAATCACCATTGGTGACCAGGCGTGAAGCGAGACAATAGGGCTCCACATACTGTTTATGCCGAGGTGATTCATTGTCATAACAAAATTCTCGCCCAGCATATCCAATTTCCAGAATACCGCCTTCAAAGTCATACCAATCCATCGATGCTGGAGTTGCGGGTAGCCGCTTTCCGGGCGGCTGATAGCATGGCTCCAGCGGATTTTGCGACAGAAGATGTTTTATGTCGGCCAGCATCAGTTCCTGATGCTGTTGTTCGTGATTAAGGCCCAGAACTGTCAGGGCATATAGCATTTCATCATCATGGAGAGACGAATGCAGAAGCCGGTGCAAACGCTCATCCACACTCCGGCAATAATCCTGAATTACTGACAGTGAAGGCCGTGTGAATAGTCCGCGCTTGGGATCAGGATGAGTTTCACCCTCCGCATTATAGGAGCTGAACATGGAGCGAAAGGCCGGATGGAACGGTTTAAATGCGGGCTCGTATGGCGTCAGCACGAAAGTTTCGAAAAACCAGGCTACGTGTCCCAAATGCCATTTGACCGGGCTGGCATCCGGCAATGAATGGACGCAGCAGTCCTCAGTGGACAAGGGAGCGATCAATTCGGTTGTACGGTTGCGGATGCTGGCGTACTCCGTGTAAATATCACTGGCTGATTTATTTCCCTTATGTTCCGTTTGGTCAATCTCGGCCTGAGCGTATATATGCATAAATATAGGCAATCTGAATTTGGAAATATCGGAAGATACAGCATTAAATAGCAGCGACTCTGTTGGAATAATAGACGCGCAACGAAAGGGATTCCGTTCGATAACGTACGTTCGGGACTCGCCATTTGATATGCGGTGTTAATACCAACGGGACCAAAAGGCTACGCTCCCGTAAGCGATTCAGTAGGACACTTGATAAGCTTAAGATGGTCCTGGAACTGCTTGGAAAGCGCGGCTTCTTTCTGCTATATGAGAACTCTGATCGGCCGCCTCTCTCATACCGGACTGTCTATATCGATGAATCGGTGAGCAATGCCGAATTTGCGGGATATATGTTCTCCTAATGCCTGTATGCCGTAGCGCTCCGTGGCGTGATGCCCGGCAGAGATAAATGCTACGCCGGATTCACGCGCGGCATGCACCATTCGCTCGGAGATTTCTCCAGTAATGAACGCATCCACGCCCAGACGGATAGCCTCGTCGAAATAATCCTGAGCGGCGCCGGTACACCAGGCAACCTGCCGTACCAGGCGCTCATCGTCGCCAATTACCAGGGGTTTGCGAGACAGCACGCGTTCGACATTCATGCGCAGGTCTTCCAGGTTCGCCATCTCTGACAAAAGTGTTCCGCGCATGGCAATTCCCTGCTCGCCAAAACGGCCGGTTTCAACGAAACCCAACCTGCGGCCGAGCTGGGCATTGTTGCCCAGTTCCAGGTGTGCATCCAGCGGTAAATGATAGGCGAGCAACCCGACATCATGCGCCAGCAGATGTGAAATACGGCGGTGCTTCATGCCGATGATGCACGGATCCTCGCCACGCCAGAAATAGCCGTGGTGGACTATGAGCGCATCCGCGCCTGCTGCCGTTGCGGCCTGGAGGAATTCGAACGAAGCGGTTACACCGCTGATCAATTGATGAACTTCACTTCGGCCTTCCACTTGCAGCCCATTTGGGCAATAATCGCGAAAGTGCGCAACGTCAAGGAACTGATTCAAATAGATTTCGAGTTCGCTCAATTGCATTGGTTTTTATCCTATCCTTATTAAATATTTCCCACTCGAAGTCACATATCCTCGATGCGCAAACTCTGGCTGATTTTCGCACAAACCACAACAATAGTGCTTGCGGCACTTTTTGTCGTTTCCACCTTGCGGCCCGAACTTTTACCTTGGCAATCGCAATCGCGCGAGGGGGTCATGGTTACGGTAAAGGAAGCGCCGCCTGCCGGGGCGCATGGCGCTCGCGTCCCGGCAGTTTCGCCGATGCCGCGCAACGAGCGATGCCAGCGGTGGTGAATGTTTTCACCAGCAAGGAAGTCAAGGTTGCGCCCCATCCCTTCATGGAGGATCCCTTCTTCCGGCGTTTCTTCGGCGATCGCTTCGAGTCGTCGCCGCAGAGTCGACGGGCATCAAGTCTTGGGTCCGGCGTGATCGTCAGCCCTGAAGGCTATATTCTTACCAATCATCATGTGATAGAGGCCGCGGACGAAATCGAGGTTGCACTTGCTGATGGGAGAAAAGCCAAAGCGCGCGTCATTGGTTCGGATCCGGAAACCGATCTGGCTGTCGTGAGGGTGGATATGCAGGGGCTCCCGACGATAACCTTCGGGCAGTCCGATAGTGCTCAGGTTGGCGATATCGTGCTTGCTATCGGCAATCCCTTCGGAGTAGGTCAGACGGTGACCATGGGTATAATCAGTGCGCTGGGGCGGACACATCTGGGTATCAACACGTTTGAAAATTTCATCCAGACCGATGCCGCCATAAATCCCGGAAATTCGGGAGGAGCCCTGGTCGATACGACGGGCAATCTGATAGGCATCAATACTGCGATCGTATCGCGTAGCGGCGGGTCGCTCGGTATCGGCTTCGCCATTACGGCGAGCGTCGCGAAGCAGATCATGGAGCAGATCATCCAGAGCGGGGGTGTAACACGCGGCTGGATTGGCGTGGAAGTGCAAGACTTAACGCCGGAACTCGCGGAATCCTTTAAGCTGCCTAACACCAACGGCGCGTTGATCGCCGGAGTACTCAAGGGCGGCCCCGCGGATCGGGCCGGGGTGAAGCCGGGGGATATACTTGTGGCCGTGGATGGCAAGACGGTAATCGATTCATCCACCATGCTCAACCTGATCGCGGCCTTGTCTCCAGGAAAAGCAGCCACTATCACGGTCATGCGCAACCAGTCGGAGAAATCGATCAAGATCAATGTCGGCAAGCGCCCGAGGCCCACGGCGCAGGATCAATATGAAGAACCCGATATGGAATAGTAATTCGGCGGACGATGTCTCCAATAGCTGATTCCGCCGGTTTATCGCAGAGATTTGTGAAGTAACGTCTTTGGCCCCTTAGCCTCTTAGCCCTCAGTATAGGCTCTTGGCCCCTTTGGCAACTGCGGCAAAACGCTATTCAGCGATTTGTGTCTTCCTCATCAGTCATTTGCCCGCCGTGTTTCATACCGTTGCCGCTCATTGGCTGAGTTGGGTGGGCTGGTTGATAAACTAATTCCGACGCCGGCTTTGCAATCAATCCTGGCCGCCAATATTCCCAATTCATAGAGCAGGTAAAGCGGCACCGCCAGCATGAATTGGGAGACCACATCGGGAGGCGTAAATATCGCTCCCGCCACGAATGCGCCAACGAGGACATAACGGCGTATATCCTTTAATTTATCAATCGAGACGATTCCCATCCGAACCAGGATCACAACGAATATGGGAACTTCGAAAGTGATACCGAAGGCGATGAACATCGTCAAAACGAAGTCGAGATATCTTCCGATATCCGTCATGACCGCCACGCCCTCCGGGGCGAAATGGGTAATGAACTCGAAGACCAGGGGCAGCGCGGCAAAATAAGCAAAAGCCATACCGCAAATGAACAGGAAACTGCTGACGAAAACCAGCGGCAGTACCAGGCGTTTTTCATGGGAATATAATCCCGGCGCGACAAATGCCCATATCTGATAGAGCGTATGAGGCAGTGTGAGGATAAAGGCCACCATCATGGCTACCTTCATCGGCACAAAAAACGGTGTGATCACTTCGGTGGCGATCATCTGTCCACCTTGCGGGAGTTTATCCAGCAGAGGCTGCGCCAGCAGGGAGTACAGTTCCCGCGCATAGTAAGCGCATGGCAGGAAGCCCAATATAAATCCTATAAATACGCGTATCAATCTGGCGCGTAGTTCAACAAGATGTGAAATGAAAGTTTCGTCGGTGCTCATACTGTGGAAAGGAGCGGGCTAAACCGGCCCACATAATATTGGGCAAGGTCAGGGAAATACATTGAGGAGTATATGTTAACTGCCGCGCTCAATTATGGTGCTACTGTGTACCGGTCGCGTCAGGGCTTGTCTTTGCCTGGACCGGCGAGGAGCCTGTTGCTTTATTAGTTGGAGTGACTGGAGAATCCTTGGATGCACCGGCTTCCGCCACGACCTCGGGGTGCGGCGGGGAAACTGCGGGACTGGAAGAGCTCGTTTGCGTGGCGTCCCCAGCTTCCTGGAACTGGCGTATTTCGCTTCGTACAGTGGTTTCGATGGAACGAGCAGCTCCTTCAACTGAAGTTTTGAATTTCTTCAGCTCTTCCAGTTCTATTTCGCGATGGATGTCATTTTTGACATCATTGACGTAGCGTTGCGCTCGTCCAAACAAATGCCCAAGCGTGCGCGCTACGCCGGGAAGCCGCTCCGGTCCGAGGACAATCAGCGCTACCACTCCAATAACCAGGATTTCCGTAAAGCTGATATCGAACATTGACTGAATTACCGGTGACGGGGGTAGGCGAGACAGAGACAGAGGCAGAAGATATGGCAGCCAGGAGCATAAAGAAAGCCTATCCGGTCAGCTAGCCAGACCGCTGGCATCCTGCATTCGCCTATCTTGCGTGCGCAGGCTTCATATTCTCCCGAATCAGGACTTTGGTTGAGCATTATCCTTGATATCGGGTTCGATAGTTCGGGCGCTGGCTTGTTGAGCCGGCGGTGGCATCTCCTCTTCCTCGCCGGTTTTCATGCCCTCCTTGAAACCCTTCACCGCACCGCCGAGATCGCTGCCGAGGTTGCGAAGTTTTTTAGTACCAAATACCAGAACAACAACCAGCAGAACGATCAGCCAATGCCATATACTTAAGGATCCCATTTCTTGCTCCTCATATCCGGTGTGGAATCATGCCGGGCAGGCGCTCCCTGCCTCCTATAACGTGAATGTGCAGATGGTGAACTTCCTGTCCCCCTACGCGCCCGGTATTGATAATGGTACGAAAGCCATCACTGCAGCCCTGCTCCGATGCGAGCCTGGGGACCAATAGCATCATGTCCCCGAGTAAACCGCGGTGCCTGTCTTCGACTTCAGCCAACGACCCGATATGAAGCTTGGGTATCAGCATGAAATGCACCGGCGCTGCGGGATGGATGTCGTGAAATGCAAAAACATCATTGTCTTCATATACCTTCTTGCTGGGAATTTCCCCTCGCGCGATTTTACAGAAAATGCAGTCGTCCATTTTAGCCCTATCTCACCGGTCACCGCTCACCTGCTACGCTCATCTGGTTCCGGTCGGCCTTTTCCTCTATCCCCGAGATGCCTTCCCGGCGGCATAATTCATCCAGTACATCTTGCGGTCCCAAGTTGTGGTGAGCCAATAGCACCAGACAATGAAACCATAAATCCGCCATTTCGCGCGTGACATGCGGCTGGTCGCCATCCTTTGAGGCCAGCAAAACCTCCGCCGATTCTTCGGCCACTTTTTTCAGGATTTTATCCCTGCCCTCATGCAGCAGCTTTGCAACGTAAGAAGCTGCGGGATCGGCACCCTTACGGCTATCGATAACCTCCGCCAACCGATAAAGCACTGCTGGATCGGTCATTTCTTGTAGATTTCTTCCGGGCTCTTGATTACCGGTGCATCGATCAGCCACTGGCCATCTTCAAACTTATTGAAAAAGCAATTATGCCTGCCTGTATGACAGGATATGCCACCAACTTGTTCCACTGTCAGCAGCAAGACATCCTCGTCACAATCCAGATAAATTTCCTTTACCTTTTGCACATGCCCCGATTCTTCGCCCTTATGCCAGAGTTTCTTGCGGGAACGCGACCAATAATGGGCCTCGCCGGTTTCAACGGTGAGCTTGAGTGCTTCGCGGTTCATCCAGGCAACCATCAGTACCTTTTTGGTCTCCGCTTCCTGTGTCACCACCTGCACCAGCCCATCGTCAGACCAGTTTATTTTATTGAGCCAAATATCGGACATAGACATGTTTGAGGATCAATTCTTTTGGCACTATAGCCGTACTTCAACGCCATGCTGCGCCATATACTCCTTGGCCTGGCGCACGGTATATTCGCCGTAGTGGAAAATGCTTGCGGCGAGCACCGCATCAGCATGACCCTCTGTAACGCCTTGCACAAGGTGATCCAGGTTTCCCACGCCGCCGCTCGCGATTACCGGCACCTCTACCGCGTCTGAAACCGCGTGGGTGAGCGCCAGATCGAAGCCACTGCGAGTGCCATCCTTATCCATGCTGGTCAGCAATATCTCGCCCGCGCCCAGCGATTGCATTTTCTTCGCCCACTCAACCGCGTCGAGCCCCGTGGCCCGGCGTCCGCCATGAGTAAACACTTCCCAGCCATTTTCTGTGCGCTTCGCGTCTATCGCCACGACGATACATTGTGAACCATAGCGATCCGCGGTGGCTGCTACCAGCTCGGGATTCTGCACCGCTGAGGTGTTGATGCTGACTTTGTCGGCTCCGGCATTCAACAATCTGCGGACATCTTCAACTTTTCGAACTCCGCCACCCACCGTTAGTGGAATAAACACCTGGGCCGCCACTTCTTCAATAATATGCAGGATCAAGTCGCGATTATCGGAACTGGCGGTGATATCAAGAAAGGTCAGTTCATCCGCTCCCTGGTCATCATAGCGCCGCGATATCTCGATGGGATCGCCCGCATCCCGAAGCCCGACAAAATTGACACCCTTGACCACGCGTCCATTTGTTACATCGAGGCAGGGGATAATACGCTTGGCAAGACCCATAAGATATCTCTATAGAAAATTCAACCTAAATTCGCACTGGACGGCATGGCGGATTGCTTGCCATGAAGGAACCTCTTCTCATCCTTTCGGAATTATCCAGAGATTCATCCCAAATATTGTGAAATCAATGGAGAGAGGTAAAAGCGTAAAAATTACTTATTACTTGCTGAGCGCGGGTACGACCCGATTAACATGTGTATAAAATACACTGAGATGATCAGGAAGGCTCGTGTCCCGGATTCTCATTTTCATGCCCAAGTCATCTGCCAGTGCCTGTGCCAATTTAAAATCCAGCGTTCCCTCGTAAATGGCGCGCCCCGGTGATGGCGCCCGTTGGCCTCAGTTCCATTTCACAGAGCGCTTTGACATCATCGAGGTTGCCGATCCCACCGCTAGCAATGACGGGAATGGCGAGCGCCCTGGCCAGTTCCATCGAAGCCACGATGGAACTGGCCAGGGCGCTCACCATTCCCGTCATTGCTAGCGGTGGGATCGGCAACCTCGATGATGTCAAAGCGCTCTGTGAAATCGAACTTGAGGGCATTGCAGGCGCCATCACGGGGCGCGCCAATTTACGAGGGAACGCTGGATTTTAAATTGGCACAGGCACTGGCAGATGACTTGAGCATGAAAATGAGAACCCCGGGACACGACCTTTTCCTGATCATCCCAGCGTATTTTATACACATCTCAATCGGGTCGTACCCCCGCTCAGCAAGTAATAGGTAATTTTTACGCTTTTTACCTCTCTCCATTGATTTCACAATATTTGGGATGAATCTCTGGATAATTCCAAAAGGATGAGAAGAGGCTTCTTCATGGCAAGCAATCCGCCATGCGAATACTTTGAAAATTTTCTATAGAGATATCTTATGGGTCTTGCCAAGCGTATTATCCCCTGCCTCGATGTAACAAATGGACGCGTGGTCAAGGGTGTCAATTTTGTCGGGCTTCGGGATGCGGGCGATCCCATCGAGATATCGCGGCGCTATGATGACCAGGGAGCGGATGAACTAACCTTTCTTGATATCACCGCCAGTTCCGATAATCGCGACTTGATTCTGCATATTATTGAAGAAGTGGCGGCCCAGGTGTTTATTCCACTAACGGTGGGTGGCGGAGTTCGAAAAGTTGAAGATGTCCGGAGATCACTGAATGCCGGAGCCGATAAAGTCAGCATCAACACCTCAGCGGTGCAGAATCCCGAGCTGGTAGCAGCCACGGCGGATCGCTATGGTTCACAATGTATCGTCGTGGCGATAGATGCAAAGCGTACAGAAAATGGCTGGGAAGTGTTTACTCATGGCGGACGCCGGGCCACGGGGCTCGACGCGGTTGAGTGGGCGAAGAAAATGCAATCGCTGGGCGCGGGCGAGATATTGCTGACCAGCATGGATAAGGATGGCACTCGCAGTGGCTTCGATCTGGCGCTCACCCACGCGGTTTCAGACGCGGTAGAGGTGCCGGTAATCGCGAAGCTGCGGCGTGGGAAACCTGGATCACCTTGTGCAAGGCGTTACAGAGGGTCATGCTGATGCCGTGCTCGCCGCGAGCATTTTTCACTACGGCGAATATACCGTGCGCCAAGCCAAGGAGTATATGGCGCAGCATGGCGTTGAAGTACGGCTATAGTGCCAAAAGAACTGATCCTCAAACATGTCTATGTCCGATATTTGGCTTAATAAAATAAACTGGTCTGATGATGGGCTGGTGCAGGTGGTGACACAGGAAGCGGAGACCAAAAAGGTACTGATGGTTGCCTGGATGAACCGCGAAGCACTCAAGCTCACCGTTGAAACCGGGGAGGCCCATTATTGGTTGCGTTCCCGCAAGAAACTCTGGCATAAGGGCGAAGAATCGGGGCATGTGCAAAAGGTAAAGGAAATTTATCTGGATTGTGACGGGGATGTCTTGCTGTTGACAGTGGAACAAGTTGGCGGCATATCCTGTCATACAGGTAGGCATAATTGCTTTTTCAATAAGTTCGACGATGGCCAGTGGCTGATTGATGCACCGGTAATCAAGAGTCCGGAAGAAATCTACAAGAAATGACCGATCCAGCAGTGCTTTATCGGGTGGCGGAGGTTATTGATAGCCGTAAGGGTGCCGATCCCGCGGCTTCCTACGTTGCAAAGCTGCTGCATGAGGGCAGGGATAAAATCCTGAAAAAAGTGGCGGAAGAATCGGCGGAGGTTTTGCTGGCCTCAAAGGATGGCGACCAGCCGCATATCACGCGCGAAATGGCGGATTTGTGGTTTCATTGTCTGGTGCTATTGGCTCACCACAACCTGGGACCGCAAGATGTACTGGATGAATTACGCCGCCGGGAAGGTATCTCGGGGATGGGAGGAAAAGGCTGCCCGCAACCAGGGTAGACCCGGTGAGCGGTGACCGGAGAGATAGGGTTAAAATGGACGATTGCATTTTCTGTAAAATCGCGCGGGGGGAAATTCCCAGCAAGAAAGTTTATGAAGACAATGATGTTTTTGCATTTCACGACATCCATCCTGCAGCGCCGGTGCATTTCATGCTCATACCCAAGCTTCATATCGGCTCGCTGGCTGAAGTCGAAGACAGGCACCGCGGTTTACTCGGGGACATGATGCTATTGGTCCCTAGGCTCGCAAGGGAGCAAGGCTGCACGGACGGCTTTCGTACCATTATCAACACTGGACGCGTAGGGGGGCAGGAAGTTCATCATCTGCATATTCATGTTATAGGAGGCAGGGAGCGCTTGCCGGCATGATTCCTCACCCGATATGAGGAGTAAGCGATGGGATCATTCAGTATATGGCATTGGCTGATCGTTCTGCTGGTTGTTGTTCTGGTATTTGGTACTAAAAAACTTCGCAATATCGGCAGTGATCTCGGCGGCGCGGTGAAAGGCTTCAAGGAAGGCATGAAAACGGCGAGGAAGAGGAGCTGTCTTCGGTGGCTCATCAAACCAGTGCCCGAACTATCGAGCCCGATATCAAGGAAAATGCGCAATCAAATTCCTGATTCGGGCGAATGTGAGGCCTGTGAGGCAAGATAGGCTAATGCAGGATGCAAGCGATCTGGCTAGCTGATCGGATAGGCTTTCGTTATTCTCCTGTCGGCAATAACTTCGCCTTTAGCCGCTCGCTACCCTTCACCGGTAATTCAAAAAATGTTCGATATCAGCTTTACGGAAATCCTCGTTATTGGAATGGTAGGGCTGGTCGTCTGGTGTCGAGCGGCTTCCCGACGTAGCGCGTACGCTTGGGCATCTGTTTGGACGAGCGCAACGTTACGCCAACGATGTCAAAAATGACATCCACCGCGAAATAGAGCTGGAAGAACTCAAAAAATTCAAAACTTCAGTTGAGGGAGCCGCTCGTTCCATCGAAAATTCGGTACGAAACGAAATACGCCAGTTCCAGGACGTTGGGACGGCACGGAAACGAACCCTTCCACGCCCGCAGTCTCTCCGTCTTATCCCGAGGTCGTGGCGGAAGCTGGTGCAGCCACGGCCTTCCCCAGCACTCCAGCTCATAGCAACAAGCCCTCGCCGTCCAGGCAAAGACAAGCCCCGAAGCGATTGAAACAGAGTAGCACCATAATTGAGCGCTGCAGTTAACATATACTCCTCAATGTATTTCCGTGAGCTGACCAAATTCTTTGGGCCGGTTGAGCTCGCTCCTTTGGACAGTTATGAGTACCGACGAAACTTTCATTTCCCATCTTGTGGAACTACGTGCCAGACTGATACGGGCATTCAGGGGACTCCTACTTGGCTTTTGCCCTGCGCCTACTACGCGCGGGAACTGTACTCCTTGCTGGCACAGCCTCTGCTGGATAAACTTCCGCAGGGTGGACAGATGATTGCCACCGAAGTGATAACGCCTTTTTTTGTGCCGATGAAGGTTGCCATGATGGCGGCTTTTATCATCACTTTGCCGCACACGCTCTATCAGATATGGGCGTTTGTCGCGCCGGGATTATATTCCCACGAAAAACGCCTGGTACTGCCGCTGGTTTTCGTCAGCAGCTTCCTGTTCATTTGCGGCATGGCTTTTGCTTATTTTGCGGCACTGCCCCTGGTATTCGAATTCATTACCCATTTCGCGCCGGAGGGCGTGGCGGTCATGACCGATATCGGAAGTATCTCGACTTCGTTTTGACTATGTTCATTGCCTTCGGCATCACTTTCGAAGTTCCGATATTTGTTGTGATACTGGTTCGGATGGGAATCGTCTCGATCGAGAAACTAAAGGATATACGCCGCTATGTTCTTGTTGGTGCATTCGTGATCGGCGCGATATTTACGCCGCCCGATGTAGTTTCGCAATTCATGCTGGCGGTGCCGCTTTATTTGCTCTACGAATTAGGCATACTGGTGGCCGGGTTGATCGCAAACCGGCGTCGGCATTAGTTTATCAACCATCCCACGACAACTGAGCCAATGAGCGGGAACGGTATGAAACACGGCGGAAATGACGGATGAGGAAAACACAAATCGCTGAATAGCGTTTTTTGCCGCAGTTAGCCCCAGGAAGTCCTGCTGCAAGATTCTATAGAGGCTATCTGCGCCGGACGCCAAACGCGACGTTCCTTCACATAATTTTTTCTTTAAACTGGCGGAATCAGCCATTGTAGAACTTCGTCCGTCGAATTACTATTCCATATCGGGTTCTTGATACTGGTCCTGCGCCGTTGGCCTGGGACGCTTGCCGACATTGATCTTGACGGATTTCTCCGTCTGGTTGCGCATGACCGTAATGGTGGCAGCTTTTCCTGGAGATAATGCCGCGATCAGGTTGAGCATCGCGGATGAATCGATTACCGGTTGCCTTCCACCGCCACAAGTATATCCCCTGGCTTCACCCCGGCCCATCCGCGGGGCCGCCTTTGAGCACCCCGGCAATTAAGGCGCCGTTGGTGTTGGGCCGCTTGAACGATTCCGCCAGTTCCGGCGTTAAGTCTTGCACTTCCACGCCGATCCAGCCGCGCGTTACGCCACCGCTCTGGATAATCTGCTCCATTATCTGCTTGGCTACACTCGCTGTAATGGCAAAGCCGATGCCCAGCGATCCGCCCGTGCGGAACAATCGCGGTATTGATGCCGATCAGATTGCCCGAGGTATCGACCAGGGCCCCGCCTGAATTGCCCGGGTTGATGGCGGCATCGGTCTGGATGAAATTTTCGAAGGTGTTGATCCCCATATGGGTCCGGCCGAGCGCGCTGATGATCCCCATGGTGACCGTCTGCCGACCCCAAAAGGGTTTCCGATGGCAAGCACGATATCGCCCACCCGGGCATTGTCGGAGTGCCCAAAGGTCATCGTGGGCAGCGCTTCCATATCCACTCTCACGACGGCAAGATCAGTCTCCGGATCAGAACCGATTACGCGCGCCTTGGCTTTCCTGCCATCGGCCAGCGCAATCTCGATTTCATCCGCAGCTTCTATCACATGATGATTGGTAAGAATATAGCCTTCCGGGCTGACGATTACGCCGGACCCGAGACTCGACGCGCGCCGGCTCTGCGGCATTCGAAGCGATCGCCGAAGAAGCGCCGGAACAAGGGATCTTCCATCAATGGATGGGGGGATACCTTCACTTCTTTGCTGGTAAAAACGTTTACCACCGAAGGCATGGCTTTTGCGCCGCATCGGCTAAGCTGGCAGGACTGAGCTTCCCCGTGGTGCCCCTCGTCGGCCGCTTCTTTTACGGTTACCATGCGCCCCTCGCGCCACTGCGGCGCCAGGGTAATAGTTCCGGCCTCAAGGTGGAGACGACAAACAATGCCGCGAGGACTATTGTTGCCGCTTGTGCGAAAATCAACCAGAGTTTGTGCATTTCGATATGGATTTCGAGATTTAAAATGATTTCTTAAAAACAGGATAAATACCGATGCGATTAGATGAACTCGAAATCTATTTGAACGGACTACTCGAAATTACCCAGTTTCATGATTATTGCCCAAATGGACTGCAAGTGGAAGGCCGAAGTGAAGTGCATATTCAGCGGTGTAACTGCTTCGCTGGAATTCCTGGAAGCCGCGATAGCAGCCGGGGCGGACGCCGTCCTGGTTCATCACGGTTATTTCTGGCGTGGGGAGGACCCTTGCCTTATCGGTATGAAACACCGGCGTATTGCGTAGCTGATGGCACATCGTCGGCTTGCTCGCCTATCACTTCCCGCTGGATGCCACGCGGAGCTGGGCAATAATACTCAATTGGGCCCGCCTGGGTTTCACCGAGACCGGCCGCTTTGGCGAGCAAGGTATTGCTGTCCAGGGAACACTTTTCAGAGATTAAGCCTGAAAGAATTGCGCAAATATTGAACGCATGCTGCGCCGCGAACCCTTGGTCATCGGTAATGATTGCAAGACTGATACGCGTGTCGCCTGGTGCACCGGCGGTGCTCAGGATTATTTCGATGAGGCTATCGGCTTGGGCGTGGATGCGTTTATCACGGAGAAATTTCCGAACGAACGGTTCATGCCGCCCGGGAATCCGGCGTTGCGTTTATCTCCGCCGGCCATCACGCGACGGAACGTTATGGTGTACAGGCTTTGGGAGAACATATATCGCAGAAATTCGGAATCGCTCATCAGTTCATTGATATCGACAGCCCGGTATGAGAGAGGCGGCCGATCCGAGTTCTCATATAGCAGAAAGAAGCCGCGCTTTCCAAGCAGTTCCAGGACCATCTTAAGCTTCTCAAGTGTCCTACTGAATCGCTTACGGGAGCGTAGCCCTTTGGTCCCGTTGATATTAACACCGCATATCAAATGGCGAGTCCCGAACGTACGTTATCGAACGGAATCCCTTTCGTCGCGTGTCTATTATTCCAACGGAGTCGCTGCTATTTAATGCTGTATCTTCCGATATTTCCAAATTCAGATTGTCTCTATTTATGCATATATACGCTCAGGCCGAGATTGACCAAACGGAACACAGTACGGGAAATAAATCAACCAGCGATCTTTACGCCGAATACGCCAGCATTCGCAACCGTACAACCGAATTGATAGCTCCCTTGTCCACTGAGGACTGCTGCGTCCATTCATTGCCGGATGCCAGCCCCGTCAAATGGCATTTTGGGACACGTAGCCTGGTTTTTCGGAACTTTTGGTGTCTGGCGCCTTATGAGCCCGCATTTAAACTGTTCCATCCGGCTTTCGCTCCATGTTCAGCTCCTATAAGCGGAGGGTGAAACTCATCCTGATCCCAAGCGCGGACTATTCACACGGCCCTCACTGTCAGTAATTCAGGATTATTGCCGGAGTGTGGATGAGCGTTTGCACCGGCTTCTGCATTCGTCTCTCCATGATGATGAAATGCTATATGCCCTGACAGTTCTGGGCCTTAATCACGAACAACAGCATCAGGAACTGATGCTGGCCGATATAAAACATCTTCTGTCGCAAAATCCGCTGGAGCCATGCTATCAGCCGCCCGGAAAACAGTTACCCGCAACTCCAGCACCCATGGATTGGCATGACTTTGAAGGCGGTATTATGGAAATCGGATATGCCGGGCGAGAATTTTGTTATGACAACGAATCACCTCGGCATAAACAGTATGTTGAGCCCTATTGCCTCGCTTCACGCCTGGTCACCAATGGTGATTATCTTCAGTTCGTCGAAGCCGGAGGCTATCAGGATTCGAGAGTATGGCTGTCCGAAGGATGGGATTGGCTGCGGTCTCAGAATCATCGCCACCCCTTGTATTGGCGCAAGAACGATCACGAATGGCAAGAGTTCACCCTTATGGGCATGCAGCCATTGCATGCCGATCTACCTGTAGTCCACGTGTCATATTATGAAGCCGATGCCTACGCGCGATGGGCAGGCGCCCGGCTGCCCACCGAAACCGAGTGGGAGAACGCAGCTCGCGGCCAGCAAATTGATGGGAATTTTGCCGAGAACGGGCGCTTTCATCCTGCTGCCAGTCCCGCTAATTCCAGAGGCTTGGCTCAGCTTTATGGTGATGTATGGGAATGGACACAGTCCAGCTATTCGCCGTATCCGGGATACAGTCCCGCGAAAGCGAATGCCAGCAAGCCGATATCCGCCGTCTGGGATGAGGCGGTAGGCGAATATAACAGCAGATCGATGGTAAACCAGAATGTGCTTCGCGGCGGATCTTGTGTCACACCTTTAAAGCACATTCGTCCGAGTTTTCGCAATTTTTTTCCTGCCAGGACTTGTTGGCAGTTTTCCGGCATCCGCCTGGCACGCGATAACCATTGAATACCGGCGAAAATAAAGCATAGATTAATTTCGGTTCTGGACAGGCGGACAGTAAGCGCCTGGAAATAATGAATTAAATGGAGCATCGCATGACCACGCCTTTCGATAACGTTTTACCGAGAGCGGCATCCGGGCTCATCAACATGATTATTGATACGCCAAAAGGCAGCCGTAACAAGTTCAAGTTTGATGAGGAAGCGCGATGCTTTCGCTTGAGCCGCATCCTGCCTGCCGGTGCTTCGTTCCCGTTCGATTTTGGCTCCATCCCCAAAACTCTGGCCGAAGATGGGGACGCGTTGGATGTACTCCTGATCAGCGAAGCGCCGAGCTTTCCTGGGTGCCTTGTGACCGGGAAACTGATCGGCATCATCTCGGCAGAGCAGACTGAAAAAGGCAAAACTATTCGTAATGACCGGCTCCTGGCCGTGCCGGTGACTCCTGCAAATCCAGCCTTATTTTCCGACATCGGCGATTTACCAGATGCCTGGCTTACCGAAATCGAACATTTCTTTATCTCATATAACAGGATACAGGGGCGAGAATACAATCCGATCAACCGCGGCGGGACCAAAGAAGCCGACGAGGCGCTGTCCAAAGCGGAAAGGCGCTATAAACAGAAGGAGAAACAATGAAACAGGCAATGCGCCCGGATGGGCCAGATAACCCGATATACAGGCGGCTGCGAGAGACAATCGACGAGGCATTGGAACAGCTCGAGCCTGCGCGACCAGTACCGGATGAAAACATTCACACGGCCCGAAAGTCATTAAAAAAGGCGCGGGCTGTGCTGAGGCTCCTGCGGGACGGGATGAGCAATGATGCCTATCAGGCGGAAAACTCGGGTCTGCGAGACGCGGGCCGGGTCCTGTCCCCCATCCGCGACGCAAGATCGCTGATCGATGCTTTTGATTCCCTGCATGACCGATATACGAAAGAACTGGAACAAGTCGAGCTTGAGCCGCTTCGGAAGATTTTACATTCGAACTTAACCAAGGCGCGACGGGCCTTCATCTCGACTCACCCGCCAAGTCGACGGACTTAAAGAACTGCATCCGCGGACTCGAGGACTGCCTGGTGCTGACAAAACGTGAGGATTTCGCGGCAATCGACCCAGCCGTGGCTGGTTCAGGGCTTCAGCGTATTTATCGGACGGGCCGCAAGGCGTTTGCCGAAGCAAGGGCAGTCAGGACTACCGAAGCACTTCACGAGTACAGGAAGCAGGTCAAATATCTCTTCAACGCAATTGATGGGCTTGTCGACTCGCACAATAACGGGAATTCAAAGAGAACTCAAAAATCCTGAAATGGGCAGATCGCCTGGGAGACCGCCTGGGGGACGATCATGAGCTGGCGGTGCTCTCCCTGGAAATTTCCCGAGCCACCTACACACCGGTTGATTCCGACGTGATAAAGATATTGCATGAGTTGATCGAGCGCCGGCGGGTGAAGCTGGAAAGGGATGCGTTGAGGTTAGGGAAGAAACTTTATGCACAGAAGCCCGGAAAGTTCAGAAAAGATTTGATGAAACATGTATCGCTGCCCTCCGATGGATCGCCACATTCCAGCCCGCAATGAGTCCGTCTGGCGTATCCGACCTGAACCGTGGCGCACTGAACGGTGGATAGTCGCCTTAATCCCCTGTAAAAATCGCGAAGTTAGTGGCTGACATGGACGCCGGGCAGGCATTGGCGTTCGGACATTATCTGGCGGATTGTGCCCGGGAAATTGCGCTACGTTACTTTCGCACTCCTCTGGACATTACATTCAAGACTGACGAGAGTCCTGTAACCGCCGCAGATCAGGAAATCGAGCACATACTCCGCCAGGCAATTCAAGAGCAATACCCCAATCACGGCATTATCGGCGAAGAATACGGCCGCACACCGGGCAAAAGCAGTTGGATCCTCGATCCCATTGATGGAACGGTAGGCTTCCTCATGGGGAATCCTCTTTTTGGAACGCTTATCGGTTTCCTCAGTTCGGATGAGCCTCTTATCGGGTTGATCGACGTTCCGGCAATGAACGAGCGGTGGGCTGGGGATAGCAAAGCAACCTTATTCTATAACGCGAGCAGCTGCCCCGGGAGCAACGGGCAGGCGGTAACGGTCAGTTCCTGCAAATCGCTCGACCGGGCGCGGCTATATATCGCACCGCTGAACGTTTTGCATACCGGTGGAAGCCATGCGTTTGGTCCGATCAATGCGCTTAACGAACGGGTAGCGGTATCGCGGCCGTCATGCGACTGTTACGCGTATGGACTGCTGGCTTCCGGTCATTGCGACCTGGTACTGGAAGACGGCCTCGAACCTTATGACTACTTGCCAATTGTTCCGATTGTCCGGGGCGCGGGCGGATGGATGACCGATTGGAAGGGCCATCCGCTCGGCTTGCATTCCGACGGCCGCGTCATTGCGGCAGCCACCAAGCCATTGCTGGACGCGGCGATCGATGCCTTAAGAAAACTTTGAAACTTCGGAAAACTTCCGAAAATCCCTGAATGAGGGCCCGGGCCAGCTCATCCCGCGCCATGCGGACGGCATGGCTGATCCATATCATGAGTGCGGTCCCGCACCGAAAACACATCGAATGGCAAAGTAAGATTCGGGCAGATTCGAACTTATCAGGAGCCATCATGAAACCCTCATCAATATTTTCAGTTCGCCCATCTGTATTCGCCGTCGCGCTAATCGTTCTCGGAGTGGATGCGATTCACGCTCAAGTCACGCCTGGCGCAGGAGGCTCGATCATCGGGCAACCGCCGGGGCAATCGCCCAGTTCCATTATCGGGCAACCTGTGCCAGGCCAACCCGGTTCTGCATTAGGTCAACCCGCACCTGGACAGGGCGGGGTTAATTCCGTGCAGCCCTACCCGGGAACCGGCTCGACCGGCGGCCGCGATGTGACAAGAGATGCGCTGGATCGAGCCAACAGAGATGCTGCGGATATCAATCTGGATGGAAGAATAGACCCGGGAGAAGCTGCGAGAATGCCGGGGGGAAGTCCTCAACCCGGGGTTCCGTCGGGTAGCGTACCTTTGCCCCGTTAGCCGATCCGCTCAGAGCAGTCCAGCATTCTGTCCATTCTGTTCCTTGTTTTCTTTGGACGTGCTTCGCCCACAGTCAGTTCTCACAGCCGAAAAAAGGCGAAAGCCGAGTCCCAACGAAATTCCTGGAGAATTGAAAATGCACGCACTTACCTATCACGGCAGTTATGATGTTCGCGTAGAAACGGTGCCCGATCCGATTTTACAGGAGCCCGATGATGTCATTCTCAAGATTACCGCTACTGCGATTTGCGGTTCGGATTTGCATTTATATCGCGGCAAAATGCCGGAACTCAAAGATGGAGATATTCTAGGTCATGAGTTTATGGGGGTGGTTGTCGATAGCGGATCAGGGGTCTCGCAACTCAAGAAAGGCGATAAGGTGGTTGTGCCGTTCGTTATCGCTTGCGGACAATGTTTCTTTTGTGAGAAACAACTATTTGCCGCATGTGAAACCACCAACCCGGACCGGGGCGCAATAATGAATAAAAAGGATATCCGGCCGGGCGCGGCGCTTTTTGGGTATACCCATCTGTATGGCGGCGTACCTGGCGGCCAGGCCGAATATGTGCGCGTGCCCAAGGCGAACGTCGGGCCGATAAAAGTTCCCGATACACTTGCCGATGAGCGGGTGCTTTTTCTGAGCGATATTTTACCGACCGGATATCAGGCGATTGTAAATGCGGATGTCGGCCCCGGATCGAGCATCGCTATTTTTGGCGCAGGGCCCGTCGGTTTAATGACAGCAGCCTGCGCTCGCATGCTGGGTGTGGAAAGAATTTTCATGGTAGACCATCACCCGTACCGGCTTGAATTCGCCCGCCAGACATACGATACCATCCCTATCAATTTCGATGAAGTCGATCCTGCGGAAGTCATTATCGAAAATACCGCATTTAGAGGGGTGGATGCAACGATCGACGCCATCGGGTTTGAAGCCAAAGGCAGCGCGCTCGAAACGGTCCTGACCAATCTCAAGCTCGAAGGCAGCAGTGGCAAAGCGCTGCGTCAGTGTATTGCGGCCGTGCGCCGCGGCGGCACTGTCAGCGTTCCCGGCGTTTATGCCGGATTCATCCATGGATTTCTTTTCGGCGATGCCTTCGAAAAGGGTTTAACGTTCAAAATGGGTCAGACCCATGTGCAACGTTTTTTGCCCGAGCTACTGGGGCATATCGAATCCGGAAAGCTGCATCCCGACGTCATCATCAGCCACCGCATGCCCCTTGCCGAAGCTGCCAATGGATACAAGATCTTCGAGAAAAAAGAAGACGGCTGCCGCAAGGTTGTCCTGAAGCCCTAAGACTCCGGGAAATAGCCGGAATATCTTCCTGAATGCCGAACCAGATTCAATTGCTCCGCCGTTTGCGGGAACGATGTGAATGTACGTTATCGCACAGTCGTATTTTACTAAAACATTGATTATGCCGATACACAATAGCCCGAGCTTGAAATGGAAAATCCATGAGCAGTAAAGAAGCATTATTTTTATCGTATTGGCAGGCAGGCTATGAAGGAGCGGATCACATCAATTGCGCTGGCCAGCCCTTATCCATGAATGATGCTACCCGGCATGGTGAGTGCGCCTATGACGATTATCTCCTGTTACGGGAGTTTGGCATAAAGACAGTGCGCGAAAGCGTGGGCTGGCGATCGGTCGAAAGGGATGGGCGCTTTGATTTCTCTACTGTTGAGGCACGCGCCGGCGCTGCTCGTGAACTTGGACTACAAGTGATCTGGACCTATGCCACTATGGATGGCCTGATGACGTTGACGTTTACTCGCCTTCCTTTATTGATCGATTTTCAGTTTATTGCCGGCATGCGGTGGAGTATCTGGAATCTTGGCCCATACGGATTGCGTTTCCGTTTATTCGCCCGTTAACGAAATTTCCTTCGCAAGCTGGGCCTTGTCTCAAAACCAATTCATGTGTGGTGACCTTAAAGGCGATGGCGGAAACGAACTGAAGCGCCAACTGGTACGCGCAACCCTCAAGAGTTGCGAGGTGATCTGGGAAATCAACCCGGCTGCGCGCATCCTGCACTGTGATCCGCTGATACACGTGATAGCGCATAACGACCGGCCTGATCTTGAGGACCATGCGACGGCATATCGCGAATGTCAGTTCCAGGCTTGGGACATGCTGTGCGGAAAGATAGAGCCCGAACTGGGCGGCGCGCCCCACTTTCTGGATCTGATCGGGGTCAATTATTATCACAGCAATCAATGGCAAATCGAAGACGAGGAGCAGCTCGAGGGCGAAAGCCTTTGGTGGCACTTGGATCATCCTCATCGCGTGCCACTATTCAGTCTTTTAACCGAAGTTTATCACCGCTACGAGCGGCCTGTTTTACTCTCCGAAACCAGCCATGTTGGCAGCGGCCGGGGCGCATGGATCAAAGATGTGGCTCAACAAGTTGTCATGGCCCAACAGTTGGGAATCGATCTGCATGGGATATGCGTGTATCCCATACTGGACCGGCCAGATTGGGATGAGCCTGATCGATGGCACAAGAGCGGCTTATGGGAAATAAGCCTTCAAGGGGAAGAAGAACATTATCAACGGATTTTATCCGAACCCTATGCTGCCGGGTTACGCGATGCTCAACGCCTGACACTACATCTTTCCACTCACTGCCTGCCCTCGCAGCCCTCTTCCTCGCAGCCATTTCAAAATCAAGCCCCACCCATCATTGAAGGAGCTCCAATGACGACAATTATTGTTCTTTCCCATCTCCGCTGGGACTTTGTATACCAGCGTCCACAACATCTCCTGTCGAGACTGGCTGAAAACTACAAAATTGTTTTTATTGAGGAGCCTGTATTCCATGAGCATGACAGTTTCCTGGAAACATCGGCGCCCGGACCGAACATAACCGTATTGAAGCCTCATACACCGGTCAACACGCCCGGCTTTCATGATGAGCAATTGCCGCATTTGATCAAACTGATGCGGCAATTCGTGAGTATCGACGAAGAGCATATGGCATGGTTTTACACGCCCATGGCATTACCGTTATTGCAGGAGCTGAATCCCTCGCTAGTGATCTACGACTGCATGGATGAGCTCGCGAGCTTTAAAAATGCTCCGAAACAGATGCTTCAACGCGAGAATGCATTACTCAAAATAGCCGACCTTGTTTTTACCGGAGGCCCAAGCCTCTATCGCGCAAAGCAGGAGCGCCACCCGAATGTCCATTGCTTCCCGAGCAGTGTCGATGTAGTGCATTTCGAGCAGGCGCGTGACCGCAGCAACCGCCACCCTGCTCACGAGGATATTCCGGGACCGAGGCTGGGCTATTACGGCGTCATAGATGAGCGAATCGATACAGACCTTATCGCCAAGATTGCCGATGCTCATCCGCAATGGCAGATCGTTCTGGTAGGCCCTGTGGTAAAGATCGATCCTTCCACATTGCCGCAGCGCCATAATATTCATTATTTGGGCCAACAGCCTTATAAAGCGCTGCCACATTTTCTTGCTGGCTGGAACGTGTGCTTGCTGCCGTTCGCGTTGAACGAATCAACCCGCTTCATCAGCCCCACCAAGACCCTTGAGTACATGGCGGCCGAACTGCCTATCGTAAGCACTCCTATCCATGACGTTGTAGATATATACGGGGAAGTGGTGGCTATCGCAGCCTCGCCGCAAGCTTTTATAAAAGCCTGCGAGGATGCGTTATTGACCACTCCCGAAGAGCATAAGCGGACCGTTGTAAAGATGAGGGAGATGTTACTTGAGACCTCCTGGAACGCGACGGCGGAGAAAATGCACGAACTGATGCAATTGACAACCGCGCAAAAGGAGGAATCGATGAATCCCTCGCCATCCCAGTCGAAACCCGGCACGCTCATGTATCGTGAGCCTCAAACAGTTCCGAGACCGGCACCGGTGGAGAACAAACAATGTGTCATCATCGGTGCGGGACCGACCGGGTTGAGCGCGGCCTATCATCTTGACGAAGACACGCTGTTATTGGACAAGTATTCCACAGTGGGCGGATGGTGCCGCTCGATCGAGGATAAGGGCTTCACCTTCGATCACGCCGGACACATCATGTTTTCAAATGACGACTATGTCCAGAAGCTTTACAAGATTCTACTCGGCAACAACGTCCACTGGCAAAACCGCGAGGCATGGGTATACAGCAAGGGCGTCCATACGCGCTACCCGTTTCAGGGCGCGCTTTACGGCCTCCCGCCAATGTGATCAAGGAGTGCATCGTCGGCGCCATGGAATCCCGTTATGGCGCGTTGAAAAAGCCGGACTCCAGGTCTGCGCAGTCCGCACAAGGAGCTTGCCAGGTAATAGACGGCGCAGCCACACCCTTATCGGATTGCTGCGCTGACGGAACGGTACCGGATACCGGCAAAACCGTTTTGTATCAGGAAGCCGCGCATACCGAAAATAGATCAGAAAATTTTGAAGAGTTTATTTATAGAATGTGGGGCTCGGGCATTGCCAAACATTTTGCAATACCCTACAACCAGAAACTCTGGACGGTTCCACTGACAGAAATGGAAACTTCCTGGCTTGGGGGTCGCGTGCCCCTGCCTGATCTGGAAGAGATTATCGAAGGCGCGCTCCAGCCCGTGGCTAAACCGATGGGCCCCAATGCGCGTTTTGGCTATCCCTTACGTGGCGGTTTCCAGGCGATGATGTCCGGATTTGTTCCTCATATCAAGGGCACTATTGAACTTAACACGGAAGTGATGAAGATATCGCCGGAACAGCATTTGATCACGCTGGCGGATGGGCGCCGCTTCCGTTACGAGAACATGATCAGCACCATGCCCTTGCCCGAACTGATCCGCATTATTGGAGAGGAAGCTCCCCAGGCCGTGCGTGACGCCGCGGCCGCGCTGCGGCATGTGTCGGTGCGCTGCGTGAATCTTGGCATTGGGCGCGAAAATATTTCGGACAAACACTGGATCTACTACCCCGAAGACACGATTTTTCATCGCATTTTTCTCCAGGGGAATGCCAGTCCCTACTGCAACCCCCCCGGCGGGTTCGGCCTGACCTGCGAGATATCCTATTCACCGGCCAAGCCTCTTCCCTTCGATGGCCAGAAATTGATCGACCGGTGTATGGAAGACTGCATCAAAGTTGGTCTGCTGACTCATGATGATAAATTGATTACCGCCAACCTCGTGGATATGCCCTATGCTTACGTCGTATATGATCATGTGCGGGCTCGTAATGTTGAAACGGCGAAAAAATGGCTTGCGAAGCACGATATTGTCCTGTCGGGTCGCTATAGCGAGTGGGAATATTACAACTCCGACCATGCGTTCCTGGCCGGCAAAAAAGCGGCCGATACAATCAAACAACTGCTGCCCAGGCAAAAAATCTCCGCAGCGGAATAGTTATGCGCTGATGTCGATATGATAATAGACGCCCACATTCATTGTTCCGGCGAAGAAAATACGGCTGGCGTTTTGCAGGCGATGGATTGGGCGGGGGTAGATAAGGCGATCATCCTGGCGCCATTTTTGAACGGCAGCTATTCTTTACGTGACAGCGAATCCTTGCGGTTGGCAAATCAACATCTTGCCACTTTGATTACCGGCCATGTGGATCGGCTGATCGGCTTTGCGGTAATCAATCCATCACTCGACAATGCAAGCGAAGATCTGACCCGTGCGCACGACCTGGGTCTTTCCGGCCTCAAGATGGTGCCTGCCGGGTGGTATCCCTATGATGACTGCGCGCACCGCATTTATGAGACAGCATCCCAGCTCGATATGCCGGTTCTGTTTCATAGCGGTATTTTCATAGACGGAAGATCAGGCCGCTTCTGCCGGCCCGTATTCTTCGAAGCGATACGTGAGCATCCCGGTTTGCGCGTCACCCTGGCTCACTTGGGATGGCCGTGGACCGATGAGGCGAATGCAGTCGGGCTGATCGACCTTATCAATGGCGTAGCGCCGGATAATAGCCAGTTTCGCTTCGATATTTCGTTCGGCGCGCCACCGGCGTACCGTCTGGATGTTCTGAATAAGGCTATCGCTGTCCTGACACCCGAATTATTGCAATTCGGCAGCGATGTGTTTTTGCCTTGTTCTGGCGAGCTGATCAAAAATCGAATTGATGATGTTGTCACTCTATTGGATCGCCTGGATGTTGATACACGCGGCCGTGAACGGATTATGGGAGGAACGGCCGCCGCCTGGCTAGGAATAAACTGACATGAAGATCATTCCCGCCTGCCGAACGTCCGATTAACCTGTTGCAAATTATCGGCGGTTCTATAAGTTGGTGGCGTGGAAACATATGTGTTGCGCCTGCTTCAGCGTCTGCCGCGCGATTTCTTTCATGTTACCTGCCTGTGTATATCAGAGAGCCAGTTCACATCACAACTACGAGATATCGGATGCAGCGTCCATCTGGTACCGATGACCGATGAAACGGACTGGCAATCCATCCAGCTTGGGGTCGGCCTCATCCGCGCGGATGCGATTGATGTAATTCACGCGCATCTCCCCAACGCACATTTGCTGGCAGGCATGCTGAGCAAGCTAACCGAAACCCCGGCGTTCGCCACCATTCACGGCCGTTATCTGAATATGCTCGATTTTGAGATCCATAAGATAATGCAAACCCATATTAGTGTGGTTGCAAAATCGGCTTACTTTCAGGCGTTAAACCTGGGAATTCCCGCCAGCAAATTACACTTTATTGCAAACGGGGCGGATACGGAAGTTTTCCGGCCAACAGATAAGAGCGACTATCTGCACTCGCTTATCAAAATCTCCCCAGATTCTCCGCTTGTGGGGTTCATCGGCCGGCTCCCCCCGAAAAAGGTCCGGATGTATTCGTAAAAACAGCGAGCATCGTGCATAAGGCATTAAAAAACTGCCACTTCGTCCTGGTGGGCGACGGACCAATGCGGGAAAAATTGAAGGAGGACATCGATAATCTCGGCCTGAATGGATATGTTCACATGGTCGGCCTTCAGAGCGAGATGCCGCAGATTTATGCCTCCCTTGACCTCATGGTATTAACCTCACATTCCGAAGCGATGCCGCTTGCGATAATAGAAGCCATGGCATCGGGCTTATCAGTGATCGCCACGAATGTGGGCGGCGTGATAGATATCGTTGAAGTGGGGCATACAGGCTTTCTGAACAAGCCGGATGATCTAAACGGTATGGCAAATAACATCATTACCTTGATGTCGAACCGGTCCGTACGCGAAAAGTATGGGAAGCGCAGCGCGGAAGCGAGTCGAGAAACATTTCGAACTCAGCAACAGCGTGGATCAGATGACATATCTATTGAAGTCGCTCACGCAAACAGGGCTTTCGCAGCGAGCGAAATATTGAGCAACGCTGAAGAGTTACCGGAACAGTTGCGGACTCTGTTCTCTAACGGATCTTTCTTGCGTTGACCCGCTATCCGTGACACGGCTTTTGGCAGGCGCTGTTTCATTTTCCGCATTGACGGCGGACTCGTCTTTCCGCGAACCATCAGTCTCGCACGGAGATACACCCGGGTAAACTCAGCCGCACAGCAAGAAAATCTGGCCGCACCAGTGGTCAGACCCATACCAACACGACTACCAGTGATCCGGCTGCGCCAAACCCCGAACTGATGGCGCTCTTTCCGATGTAGATTCCAATCAGGAGCTTACCTACCATAAAGAGTAGTCCGGTCACCGCCGCGCCCGCCCAGACATCCCGCCATTGGATCTCGACCCGCGGCATTAATTTGTAAAGCATTGCGAATAGCACGGATAAGAACATAAAGCTCAAGAAAAAATTTAGCACCGCAGCCAGCATCTCAAGATTTGAAAAGAAGGGTCCCCACCACTTACCCAATGCCGCCATTGCGGCACTGAATACGAGCGACACGATTAACAGGAAACCGATGCCAAGTATGATCCCCAGCGATAACAGCCGTGCCCGGATCAATGTCGCCACTTCCCCTTTCTTGTCTTTTTCCGGGCGCCGCCAGATGCGGTCGAAGGCATCCTGCAATTCTCCTAGCACTGTCGTTGCGCCCACCACCAGTAAAACTGTCCCGATGATCGTCCCTGCGATACCTTTTTTGGGCCCGCTAACGCTCTCAAGCAAACTTTGTACTGCCTGGGCTCCCTGATCACCCATCAAGTCCCGCAACTGATCGAAAATTTCACCTCGCACTGCGTCTTCGCCAAAGACGATTCCCGCTGTCGAAATGACGATCAGCAAAAGCGGTGCTATCGAAAACAACGTGTAGTAAGCCAGGGCGGCGCCCATGCTAGGCGCATAATCGTCGAGCCAGGACGAAAAAGTGGTCTTGATCAGAGCCCAGATCTGCTTGATGTTCATGTGGCCTCCTTCGGGGCTCCGGCGGGCGGGGGAATTGGGGCAGCCGGGCGGGAACCGGACGGGCCGACACAAACGGGATAAGGGCGATAGCCTTGGGTACCATAATCAAGAAGATCATTTCATTTGTATGTACGTCATGGCACAGATCCCTTCGGGCTGAAGGTTGATAGCGCCCTTATGGATCTTTTCGCTGGTCCTGATGGATGGGCCGCTGCTTCATGTCGTATAACGGAG
>CAVUXR010000016.1:0-104521 GCA_963745455.1 uncultured beta proteobacterium | reverse complement strand
TTCTCCAGCTTGCATTTTTATGCACTTGTTTCTCTTGGATTCTCCGAAACTTTGATCACTTCAATTGAAATATAGCTTTCGGAAGAACGGCTTTCAAGAAATGGTTCCGAAACCATCAACGCACGTAAGAGTAGGGCGTTGAGATATGCTTGGTTGATATACTGCTTTCATTCCTCAGGCGTGCGCAGCTCGGGTTGAGTGAAATAACCCATCGTTGTGGCGGAGCACAGGGTGCCTCAGCTCGCAGCGGGGCTAACGGGTGCCTGCTCAGGATAGAGCCACTTGACTTCCTTCACGTTGCTTATTTCAGCATAGGCGGGTTTTTATCAAGAAGAATCCCATGAGGTTGAAACCATGAATACAAAACATCTGAGCCATACTTGTATTGCAGCCCTAATTATGGGTGGGTTTGCGCCCTTCGCATTTACCCAGTCAGAACAAATCCAGAAAAAACAGTCTGTTGAACAGCAGATTCAACAGCAGCAACGCGAGCAAACTCAAGCCCCTGAACAAATTTCGCCCGACTCGAACGCGGAGCAACAGGAGAAGGAGTCAGACCCTGCAATAAGAGCGGAGCTGGAAAGGTTGCGCCGGCAGCAGCAAATTCAGCAACAGCAAAGACGATTACAGGAAATCGAGGAACGCGCTGAGCGGGATATGTTGCAATAAAAAGAGTAATGAATGGACTTGCATGGCCGCCGGGTGGACTGAAGCATGCAAGGATGTGTTGACCAGAGGGGCTGATATGAGCGCCTGAATTAATTCCGCACGCAATCCCACCTATGCTGGATTAATAACGTGCGGCTGAATTAAGCAGTTCGAACGAGCTCCAGTATTCAAAACATTTCATTCGGTTTTTCCGCGCCAACGATAGCCATCGGTAGCCAATCCATATGCCTAAAGGGTGGCGAGCTTCTAGTGGATTGTGATCATATCCATCGCGCCCACAATCTCGCTCCCAGCTCTTTCAGGCGGGTGCTAATCGAACGTTCCCGCCACTTTTCAAGGGTCACGAGCCTGGAAGATTCGATATCTTTATCGAACATCGCTTTCATTTGTGCACCAAACTCTTGCCCAAGGACCACTGCGTTGATTTCCTGGTTAAGTTCTGCGCTGAGCCAGTCGAGATTGGTTGAGCCTACAGTGGACCAGACACCATCAATAAGCGCGGTCTTCGCGTGCAATACGGCGTCCTCCCGCTCATAGATCTTCACTCCCACGCTCAGCAGTTCGTCATAGTAAGAACGTGAAGCGTAAAAAACCATAACTGAATCGGTCTTGCTGGGCAACAGCAAGCGCACGTCAACATTGCGCTGGGCAGCGTGCTTCAGGGCAGCCAGTAACCGTGGGTCAGGCACAAAGTATGCATTAGTGATGTACGCGTAAGTTTCGGCATTATTGATGGCCGACAGCAGCGTGATGTAGATGGGGTTGAAGGGGTCATCAGGCGAACTACTGAGGGCACGCACCACTTCATTCCCTTTATGGCCAATTCGTGGGAAAAAGGTTTTCGGTGCCAGTGGTTCACCGCTCTGTTTTTCCCAGGTTGCCAGGAACAATCGCTGGAATTCACTGACGACGGGGCCTTCTAACCGCAGATGAGTGTCGCGCCAGGGTTGACTATCTTTGGTGGGCGGTTTCGATCTGAATGACCCGCTGGAATACACGCTGCTGATGTTCACGCCTCCGACGAAGGCGATCTGGCCATCCACCACCAGCAGCTTGCGATGATCACGCCCCACCTGCCATTTCTTGCGGGGAGTCAGGGGGTTAAGGGGGTTGAATTCCAGCACCTTGATGCCACTGTCCCTCAATGACTGGAAAAATTCCGTTGGCGTGCTGCTCGAGCCAACACTGTCATAAATGAAATTCACCTGTACGCCTGTCTTTTGCTTGGCAATCAACACAGCTGCAAAGCGGCGGCCCACCTCATCGTCTTCTATGCTGTAGGTTTCCATGTTGATATGGTCTTTCGCATCCCGTATCGCCGCATACATCGATTTATAAGTAGTAGGGCCATCAATCAGCAGTGTTACATTGTTACCCGTTATCAGCGGGCTTCCCGAAATCTCGTCAACCTGCGCCAGATGTCTATCAAAGATATTTGTTTTCGGGCTACCGTTTTTGAGTCTGCCTAGAATTGCTTTGCTTTCCTGAACGGAAAGCGTACCGCGCGCGCCGTCGACTTGCACGGGGCGGTTTGTACGCGCGGTTTGATCCGGTAATGGCAGCGAACTGCAACCGGCCAGCAATACTACGCACATTATCACTGCAAATTTCGGGGTCATCAGCTTCCTTGATTGTTTAATATCGCCGACCAAATTGATTGAAACCAGCCCTTGTTGGAGCTCATCGGAAAGGATTAATTCCACATTTCTCACGGGGGAATTAACCCTTCAGCGATCGTTAATGCAAAAATCATTCCAGCCCTTGCACATCAGATAGTTATGCATATGACCACTGGCAAGTGTGAAAATTTTCGACATACTTATCTGATCCACACTATATAGCTGGTCTGTTTGTGATTGCATTTGCGCCCGTGACAATTGCTCAGCCGGAACAAGTCCGCGAACAGGTTCAACAACGGGTCGAGTAGCGGCAACGGGAGCAGAGTCAAGGCGGTGAAGAGGCTACCCACCTTAAAGCTCAGGAAAGCGAGCAGACTGAAAACCCCACCATAATGATGGAAGAAGAATAAAGGTTACGTCGGCAGCAGCAAATTCAGCAACAGCGATTACAGCAGCAGGAAATGGAGGAACGTTCTCAGCGAGATATGTTGCAATAGGTCGATAAGGAATGGGTTTGCATGGCCGCCGGGTGGGTGAAACCTGCAAGGATGTGTTGACCAGAGGGGCTGGTAGAAACCTTCCGGTTACTGACTGCGCCAGATCCGGTCGTTGACGGATTATTTCAATTGGCTGGTGGGTTGCGCTTCATAATTACTTTGAAGTGAAGAAGGGCAGAGTGACCTGCCCTTCTCCTTATCAATATAATCCGCTGGCGAACCTATAAAAGGTAGATAAATAACAGAACAATTGCAGGCACGCCTAGAAGCCACGCGATAAGATATCTTCCCATGAAACTCTCCTGTTCGTTATAGGGGTTAACAACACCAATGATGGTTCTTTCTATATGGAACATGTTGACATGATCAATATATATGAACGCATGAACCAATTCCGTACGCAATCCCACCTATGCTGGATTAATAACGTGCGGCTGAATTAAGCAGTTCGAACGAGCCCGTGGCGATTCAAAACACTGATTCGATTTTTCCCGGCTGACTAATGCGTGACTCGATATCGGCTTTGCAAGCGAGCTGGATGCCATGAGTCATTTCCGCTCAGCGACTTGCAGGTGCGGTTGGGAGATAGGGGAGAGAGGAGGTAGATAAGGGGAGATAAAAGCTGGGCTGCCTCTTCCTTGTGATATTGTTGCTTCCAGGTCAAACAAAATCCCGGCTATCCACCGTGAGGCTGCCCAATAGATGACTATGGTCCACCAGCCGCTTGGCAATCACGTGTTTGACGCCGCTTTCCGATTGCCATACGCCGTGCACCGTCAGAAGCCGTGAACCCAGTGCTTCGCGGCGCTGCTTCAGGATTATGGGGTTCCACAATATGACATTGATGATCCCGGTCTCGTCCTCAAGCGTGATGAACATGACACCGTTTGCGCTTCCTGGCCGCTGTCGGCACGTCACGATGCCTGTCGTCCGCACCAACCGCCCTGCTGGGCAGTTATCCAGCTCCACGGCCGAGCGCAGATTCATCCGGGCCAGTTTCGGACGCAGCAGTGCCAGAGGATGCCTGCGCAGAGTGAGCCCGGTGCTGGCGTAATCCGCCAGGATTTCGTCTCCCTCGGGCGCGGCGGGAATGGCTGGCAACGCCTCTTCCACCGGGGCATTCCGCATCAGGTCGTGCTGTTTGATGTGCGAGGCCACCGCCCATAAGGTCTGGCGCCGGTGGCCCGACAAGGTATTTAAAGCATCCGAGCTGGCCAGGGCGCGAATTTCCGCGGTGTTGAGCGACGCCCGGTTTGCCAGATCGCCGGTATTTTCAAAAGGCGAGTGGTTTCGAGCCTCGACAATGCGTTTGGCAGCTTCAAGGCCCATGCCTTTTATGCGGTTCAAGCCCAGCCTTACAGTGGGCTGGGCAGGCTGTGCAGATTGCATCGGTTGAGCAGGCTCATCCGCCTGTTCTTCAAGCGTGCATTCGTAATTGCTGATGGTCACGTCCACCGGCCTGATTTCAACACCATGCCGCCTGGCGTCCTGGATCAATTGCGAGGCGCTATAAAAACCCATGGGCAGGCTGTTGAGCATGGCGCACAGGAATGCGGCGGGCTCATGGCGTTTAAGCCAGGCCGATACGTATACCAGCAGCGCGAAACTTGCCGAATGGGATTCGGGAAATCCATATTCCCCAAATCCTTCGATCTGCCGGAAGATCTGCTCGGCAAAGTCGGCCTTATAACCCCGGCTGACCATGCCGCGCGATGAGCCGGGCATGAAAGGACCCAAGCCCTCCTTTTCTTTTCCAGGCGGCCATGGAGCGCCGCAACTGGTCCGCTTCGCCTGGGCTGAAGCCGGCGGCAAGCATTGCTATTTGCATGACTTGTTCCTGGAAAATCGGCACACCCAGCGTGCGTTCCAAAGCCTTCCTCACCCCCTCACCTGGATAGCTCACGGGCTCCAGCTCCTGCCGGCGGCGCAGATAAGGGTGCACCATGCCGCCCTGGATCGGCCCTGGGCGCACGATCGCAACTTCTATGACCAAATCGTAGAATTTGCGCGGCTTCAAACGCGGCAGCATGGACATCTGTGCGCGCGATTCGATCTGAAAGACGCCGATAGTGTCAGCCTTGCAAATCATATCGTAAGTTTTTTCATCTTCTGCCGGGATATCCTGCATCCGAAACGGAACGCCCCGCCGGGCGGAAACCAGATCCAGCGTACGGTGGATTGCCGAGAGCATGCCGAGCGCAAGTACATCTATTTTCATGAGCCCAATCGCCTCAAGATCGTCCTTGTCCCATTGGATGATGCGGCGCTCCGGCATGGCGGCGTTTTCGATGGGTACGATACGGCACAGCTTGTCTCGGGTGATGACAAAGCCGCCCACATGCTGCGACAAATGACGTGGAAAACCGTAGAGAAGAGAAGTCAGCGAAATCAGCTTGCGGATGATTGAGCTATCGGGATCAAAACCATTTTCGGTCAGGCGCTGACGGATATCCGAAGCGCTGTCCCACCAGGCAAACGAGCCGGAAAGTCGCCGGACGCGTTCGAGATCCAGGCCAAGGGCCTTGCCGATGTCCTGAACTGCCGAACGCGTACGATAGGTGATGACAGTCGCCGCGATGGCGGCGCGATCCCGGCCATATTTGTCATATATATATTGGATCACTTCCTCACGGCGTTGATGCTCGAAATCGACATCGATATCGGGAACCTCGTTTCGCTCCCTGGAAATAAACCGCTCAAACAGCAAATTGCTACGCTCCGGATCGATCTCGGTAATCCCCAGGCAATAACAGACTGCGGAGTTTGCCGCCGAGCCGCGTCCCTGGCAGAGAATGCCCTGCGAGCGGGCGAACCTTACGATATCGAATACCGTTAAAAAGTAGGGCTCATAGTTGAGCTCCGTAATCAGCTTCAATTCATACTCGATTTGTTCCCTGACTTTCGTGGAAATACCATTCGGAAAACGCCGGGTGATGCCTTCTTCGACCATGCGCCGCAGATAACCTGCATACGTCTCATTTGGTTCAGTCAACTCGTCAGGATATTGATAGCACAGCTCATCCAGCGAAAAGGTGCAGCGAGCGGTGATTGCAATCGTTTCCTGCAAAAGTTCCGGCGGATAAAGCTGCCCCAGCCGTGACCGGGCGCGTAGATGCTGTTCCGCATTGGGCTGCAGCGCATAGCCGCATTCAGCCAATGGCTTGCCCAGACGAATGGCAGTCATCGTATCCTGCAATGGCTTGCGGATAGCGTCATGCATACCGACATCTCCCGCAGCCACGAGCGGCATGCCTGCGATATCCGCCGCCAGTTGTATTCGCTCGAACAATTGATCTTCGCCACCGTGAAGCAAAAGCTCGACAGCAGCCCAGCAGCGGCCGGGAAAGAGCGACAGCGCCCAGCGCATGTCATCCACCAAGGAACCATCCACCTGAGTAAGGCCGGGAATCAATAAGACCAGGCAGTCTTGTAACAGCGCCAGATGAGGCGCATCCGGGCAATTTTCAAAATCCGCTCGACTGATGCGGTAAGCGCCTTTCTCGGCGCGTTGCCGTGCCAAGGTGATGAGTTCGCACAGATTGCCATAGCCATTCCGGTTCATGGCCAGGCAGACCAGCCGCAACCCATCCTCCAGTATGAATTCGCTGCCGATCATTAGATGCAGACCGGATTTTTTAGCTTCTGAATGGGCTCTTACGACCCCCGCCATGGAACATTCATCCGTGAGGGCCAGTGCGGCATAGCCCAGGCTCGCAGCGCGTTCGACCAGCTCTTCCGGCATGGAGGCGCCTTTCAGGAAGCTGAAACTGGAGCGGCAATGAAGCTCGGCGTAAGAGGGAGGAGTAAAAGTAGGAGAATGCATGGCGAAAGCCGCCTTATCCAAACAATCCCTGCAAATACCAGCTAACCTCTTTGTCCTCCTTTATTCCTCGCTTTCCTTATCCTTTCTTATCGGATCATATTCACGGTAAATCCATAGCAATTGGCCCAGCCTATTCTCTGCAATGAAATAATCGCGTGCGATCAAGGCATCATCCCACCAGCCGGCTTCGATCCGCTCCGGTCCCGCAAGCAATTTCAATGGCGAACCATAAACCGGCTGGTGGCGTTGCAGCTTCAATTCCAGCGGAGTTTCCATTAGCCAGGCAGGGCGGGGCAGTCCGGCTGGAACAATCTCCGGGTACAGTTCCCGGCTTGTTTTGCGTCTCGTTTCTCGGCGGAAAATTCCGTTCTTCTCTCTCATTCCTTTGGATTTCCCTACCTCTGGTGCTTCTATTCCTGGAGACTCGAATCTCTGGCTATGTTCCGGCCGATGGTCGGGGATAGCTTTCAAGCCTGTGATGGCCCGGGGCCCCAGGCGGGCAGAAACTTTTCTCAATAAACCGGTTCAACGAGGTTGTCTCCGATTGCGCGCTGGGGAACAGTTCCAGATTGGCATTTGCACCCGCTGCGATTTCATCCGCCACCAACTCCAGTTCGCAGACCGGGGCAGCCAGCTTTATGTGCTCCAGGCGCTCGCGCAGCAAAAGCATTAAATGGCGCGGGTCGCCGCTTTGTTCGGAAAGCTGTATGTTGATGGGAGTGGATTCATGCGGCTGCCGGAGAGAACGCTCGTGGCGCAGGACAAACGAGAATGCTAAAACCGCCGCATGGCGCGAAGCCAGCCATCCACACATCTGTTCGATCAGCCGCTGCGCGGGCACCCACAACAGCTCGATATTTTCGACTTGGGTAAGCAGCTTGAATTTTTGCTGAAAGAATTCCGGTGCAGCAAACCATTTCTGTGGATCCGGCAAGTCGCCATAGGCACAATCCAGCTCTGCCGGCAGATCCGGCCCAAACCGGCGCGCCAGCCCGCCGCGGGGCAGCCTGCGCAAATCGGCGAGTGTTTTGCAGCCTATGCCCTTAATGACTTCAAGATGGGGCTGGGCCGAATCCAGCAGACCGGCGGGCAGAGCATCGAGCAATGGATGAAGCCTGGCGCCTGTTCCATTGACGACGGTTCGAGGATGCGCGGACCGCGCGAGCAGCCATGCCCCCCTGGCAGTGGAGGCCACGCCTGTACAGAATCTGCAAACCCTGCACGGTGACGGCCCGGTTGAGTAATTGGCACAGCTTTTTCAGGCCGCCGAACAGCTTCAGGCTTGCAGAAACCTCGGCAATCAGGCCGCTGTCTTGCAAAACAATGTTGGGCGTAAAGCGCAACGCGGCATAAGCGGCTTCCCTCAGTGCCTTCATTTCCTCATTCAGGTCCTGCTCCACCACCACCAGGCCGGGAAAAAGCGCCATAGCGCTAGCCAGCGGCTGATGAGCCGTTATCCCCAACTCTTGCGCCGGCTTGTTGGCCTGCTGGATATAGCTCTGATTGCCTTTGCGGACAATCACCGCCATTGCGGGAATGAGCGCCGCAGGAAACCGGCGCTCGATCCAATCAAGCGACAGTGCCGGGCAATGAAGAGCGATCCACAGCATTGTGCTGAAAGGCGGGAGGAAAATAGTTCGGGGGAAAATACCTCGGCGGAACTGGAAAAAGGTCTTGCCTGAGGCAGTGCGATGCGAAGCGGTGCAGAAGCCGGGGCCCCTCGGCGCTTGAACAATCGCACGGAAAGAGCATGCTGCCGCGCCGAGTCAAGCACCAATCTGAGTGGCGCCGCAGAGGGTTCAAATTGGGCGCTCGCCGGCCTGAACAAAAAAACGAGGCTGGAAGCGGCCCGTGCGATGATTTGCAACCGGCGCGTCATTTGCTGGCTTATTTGCGGCAGCCAGCCGATCACGACACCAAAGGCGGCGCTCTTGATGCCTTGCTCAAACACCCATAAGCGCTCGGCAGGCTTGTAAAGCCTGGCCATTATGATGCGCCGGCTATCGATATCCAGATTTTCCCATGCATGCATGTAGGGAATATAAGGAGGCCCAACCAGTAAAATATTCTTTGCACTCCCCGCGATCTGCCCAAGCGACGGAGCCAATAAGCTGATTTCGCCCACCCCTTCCGCCGTCAACAGCAATTCAGTCAGGTTGCGGGTAGGCCATCCCCCTCCGGGCAATTCCTTATCCAGTTCATCAAAACCGCTGGAAACAACCGGATCGGCCGCAGACCCTAATGCATCGCCTCGCCATATCCTGCCCTTGAACCGGGCTTCTATTTGCAGCAGGGATAGCGGCAACGAACCCGATGAAGCGGGCCTGGCCGATGGCCCCGATAAAAGCGGCGGCGATACTGGGAGTTGGGGGGAAGAAACAGGCATTGGCATGGAAGGAACCCATCACTTACAGGCTGGAGCCAGAGCGATGACTGGGCAGATGGGCTTTCCGGATCAGACCCACATAGAATCCGTAGATTTCGAGCTTCTGCCCGGGCCGGATGGGCGGATAATCCTCGCTGCGTTTTTCGTTGCGCGCTTCGAGGTAATAGCCCTGCTGGTCCCTGGCCAGGACCTTGAGGGTGAATTCATTGTCCACGATGGCCAATATAATTTGACCGACAACCTCACTGGGTAAAGTTGTATTGCCGCGTTCGATAATCACCATATCGCCTTCGAGTATTCCCAGATCGATCATCGAATCTCCCCTGACGGGAAACAGGATGGTTTGGGAAGGCTTTTCGATCAGATAGTCATCGATGCGCAATAGCTCAGGTTGAACGTCGAAAGCCTGTTGCGGCAGTCCCGCTCGAACCCTATGCCCGACAGTGCGCTCGAAAAAGCGGGGCGCGGGGCGCAGCCGGCCACCCGGCGCATTTTCCAGAAAACCTTCTTCCTTTAATCGTTGAAGGATCTGATGGGTCCAGGAGCGCGCCTTTACATTCCACAACGCGGACAATTGGGTGGTTGAAGGGATGATCTTTTCCCTGGCATAGTAATCCTGAAGTTTGCCAAGGTAAGTAAGAATATCGAGCTGCTGCATGAGAGAATAATAAATCAAGAACGTTTGTTCTTATTATAGAGAACAATTGTTCTTGATTCAATTCAAGCGAACGATCCGGGGGCTTGCTATGGATCGATAGTGATGAGACCGAGTAGGGGTTGCGCCCTGCCGGGTGCGCATAAAAAAACGGCCATCGATTGATGGCCGTCAGGAAAACGAATTTCAGGGATTATTGATTAATTACGCGATGCGTTTTGTTGTGCGGGCGTCAATTGTTCTTTCCATTCGCCGGGGAGATTCTTGACCCAGCTATTGTAGACATTGGGAATAGCAAGAACCCCTTGGCCGCCATAGCCCGCCAAGCTGCTGATGCGATCATCGGTTTGCGTATTGCCATCGCTTACCAGAGAAACACGGCCCGCTATCTGGGCGTCAGACAGATCCCCATCATTGTTGGGATCGGCGTCTACGACGATAAGCTCATTGGAGAACTTGCTGGTTACATAGGCGTAGTATCCCCCGCCTTTCTTTGCTCCAAAATTGGCACCGTGGCAGCCTGCATCGCAGGGCAGCATTTTGGCCACCTTATCGGTAGCAGTATCGATGACAATGATCGACTGACCCATATTGGCAACCACTACGGCTTTTCCATCCGGGGAAACGGGTAACTGGATGGGGAGCATGCCGACGGTAGCCTGCCCGTCGCCATCGCGATCCATTATGGTGCCATCAATGGGATTGTAGTCGGCAATAAGATTGATGGTTTTCAGCAGGGATCCATTCTTGTTGAGGACGCTCACGCTATGATGCAACAGGTTAGCCGCGTAGAATTTGCTTGCGTCCGGCATCATACCGATAGCGATGGGATGGGCACCTGGTGCGGAGTCGCCCGTTGGGGTTCTCTCCAGGATGCTACCCTCACCATTAATATTGTAAAAACCAACATCATTCGTAAAAATGTTGGGCGTGACGGCCAAGGCCTGGCTTCCATCCACGCTGATCCAGTGTCCATGAGGATTGGTGGCAGGCTGGCCGGATTTCTGCGTGGGCATCATTCGGGTAACTTCCGTTGTTCCCGCCGGGATCATGGATATGCCATCCTCGCCATTATTGGTGACGGTGATGTCGTCATTGTCGGGCGCGTCATGACATGTGCCGGAGCATCGCCTACCTGGATGTTCTTGATCAACGCCCCTGTTTTCTTGTCGATCATGGTCAGCTTATTGTCAAACCATTGGGTTTGATAAACTACTGACTGATCCCTGTTGGTCCACATGTTATGCGGGTTGTTCATATTGATCTGCGGTAACGCGATCTTCCGTGCCGCCTTCCAGGTGCTCGTGTCAACTACGGTGATGGTACCTGGTTTGGTCTTGCGGGCGGTTTTCTCGAACTGGGTATCGACCCACACTTCGCCCACCCCTGGAGTGACGGGAGCGACAGGCGGTGTCAAGGCAATATCATTTCCGTATCTGGCGGTCAGGACGTCCGCCAGATTGGCTACTGCTCCGCCGGTGATCCGGACGGAAACGTTCGGATAGGTCACTTTCCAGGGAGTGGCAGAGGTAAAATCCTGCCAGTTATTGGGTGCGGTGGCGATAAAGAAGATTCTCAATAGCCGGGTTGCGAGATCGCTGCTGGTAGGCAGGTTCACAATACCCGTAGCGAGATCGATGGTTTCACCCAAATCGAGCCCGTCGGTTGCCGGGTCATCCACTATTACTGCGCCAAACATGTAGGGGTGTACCTTGCAGGTAAAAACATATAAACCTGGCGTCGTCAGCTTGACGATACCGCCGCCTTTGTAGGCCCGGCTTTGATCAAATGGCATCGAGGCATGCTCAGTGTTGGCGATACCCCTCCCTCTGCCTTTGCCATTGCCATTGTTGGAATGATGCCCATTGATGGGGTCCCCCGCCTGGCTGGGCCACAGCAGGCTGGTCATGGTGTGGACAGTATTGGTCTCTGCCATGATAAAGTTGACGCTGCTGCCCGGCGGAATGACTTCCAGGGACCGGGTGCCACCAGTAATGCTAAAAATAGTGTCAGCCCGCGCGCTTCTGTACCAGCTTGCCGGCTCATCCGAAATTACGAAAGTGACGAGGCCGGGATTGTCGCTTGCGTTACCGAAAATCGCGCCGTGGGGAGAAGCGCCTGCGATGCTGTTGCCTGGTCCCCTTTGTGAGCCTTTGGCGGCGTCAACCCGGAAACTTCCATGCATGCCTGCTTCCATGTGGGAAAACAGGTGGCAGTGATACTGCCAGTTGCCTGGGCCAACGCCGGTACCTGCTTTAACGGTAAAAGTATGACTGTCGGAATCACTCGCCAGCAGTTTGACATCGATAGTGCTGTTGGTCCCCGGTTCGAGCCATCGATGGGCGTGCAGGTGGAAGGTATGACCAGGCCCCGCCGAAAGTACATGGAACCGGACGATATCGCCCTCGACCGCACCCAGAATCGGGTTAGTCCAGAGCGGTGTTTGTGTTCCGGCCTTGGAGATTTCAGCGCCCCAGAAGGTCGAGCCTACCATGAACAAAACGTACTGCTTCGCGAGATCTGCCGCCTTCACCGAAGTAATGACACCATCGCCGTTGACGTAGCTTTCCACTTTTCCGTCTGCTCCGTCGACCACAACCGCGCCGAACAGACCGAGAAGCTCTTGTCCGTCACCGAGGTAGGCATGGGCGCCTGTTTTGCTGGCGCCGAATGAATAGTTTATGGTTCCTCCCGGCCCAGCTTTCGTAGCGCTGGCGTTTGAAAGACTCGGGAACCTTGAACCCCACGGGCTTACCGGTGTTATTGGTGACCGCGACATTAACGGTATCGCCCTGCTTCACGAAAAGAGTGGGCCCCGGAATAAGAGCCTGCCCTTCCCCCCGCTTGTATCCCACTTGGCCGTTGGGCAAGACCTCGGCCGACAGCGTGATGTTATGTACTGCGGCCATCACCGCGGATGGGGCGCATAGCATGGCTGCCAGCACCGCAAACGCTGCCATTACGATATTGGATAATTTCTTGTAAACATTGGGTGACTCATCTTTTATCCTCTTGGTCTATGGACTGTTATTGGGGGGCGGCGTTGACGTTGAAGCTGCCCTTCATGCCCATCAATTTGCGTGAGAAATTCGCATTCATATACTCCGCGCTACCCAAGGCTTTGATTGTAAAAACATGCTTCTCAAGAGGACCGATATTTTTTTCGTTAATCATTTTGGTAGTGCCGGGATCAACCCATTGGTAACCCGAGAGCTGGAAACGATTCAAATAGGTTCCCATCGCGAGAGATGAAATCTCACGTTGTCGCCTCCATTTGCCGTTAGAAGCGGATTGGCCCCGAGGGGGGACTGCTTTTTGCTGACGCCATCAATTTCCGTTCCCCAGAATGCATCGTCGCTCATGTAAAGCACATAATCTTTTTTAATGCTGCTGACGGGCACGCTTGCGATGCTCCCGCCGTTACTGGCGGTCACTGCGCCGGATGCCGGATTGACAATGACGGCGCCGTAAAGACCCCTATCTTCCGAGCCGTTATGGGTTTCAAAGTTGTGGTCATGGTACGGCCAGGTACCTGCCGTTCCCGGCGCCACATCCCAGAAGTAGGTATAGAAACTGTCCTCCATGATCGGGATAGGCTCCCTCATCATCGATTTTATTGATGATCTTGAGTGAACCATCGCTCAGGATTTTGTAGTGGACGCCATGCACATGGACGCTGACCTGCTGATCCGGGCTCATGGTAATGCCATTCCGGATGGTGAGCCGAACCGTGTCACCCTCTGTGAGAACAATTGTCGGCCCGGGGATCGTAGGTTGCGGGCTGTACCGGGAGGTAATGTTGGTGCCGTCAACCTTATGCTCAACCATCCGGTAGGCGAGCAATCCGTCGGCGTTTTGTTCCGCGGTCATTTCAATGCGATGATCAGCGGCAACCGCTTGTCCCGAAAAAAAGACTGCCGTCAGGAGAAAGGCGGACGGAATTGTCAGTTGGGTGCAGAAGCGCCGGAATTGCTGTCCAATTGAAGGATGTTTACCGGGATCAGAAGCAAAAAATTCCCCCGCAGCACGGCTTTGTTGATACTTCATTTTCTGGAAGGCTCCTCTAGATTTACAATTTTTAAAAAAATGCAGTTCGGGTTACAGACATTCCCCGGTTTGAGCCTGCTATATGAGATTTCCGAATTCGGTCCGAACCTCGGCAGCTCATGTCTTGCCAGTGGTGTATGAGTTATTTTGTCCACTCGGGCCGAAGCTCGACCGTGAAAAAATGATTTCCCTTATACCGTTGTGGCCGCTGGCTTTGGCCGCGCGAGATTATGAGTCAATCCCGCCTTTCGGCCACGTGATGGATGTACCTTTTTGCCTGATAAGATGTACCTGGCTTTTTTGTTAAAACCAGTACATATGTAACTGCTACCGTGAAAAAGAAAGAACAGCGGGCGGGGCTTAACAGCAGGAGGAGGATGTAAGGTTAACTTGAAAACGCGGGCTACAAATCGTCTTTAAGAGATGCTGACGGAGGGTTTATCCCGGCAAATTGCTGATGGTGAAGTCTGGCAAACATGAAAAGATCAAACCGGTTGGTGATCTCGAGTTTACTGAAAATGGATGTCAGGTGGTTCCGCAAGGTCTGTTCACCGATGCACAGCTTTGTCGCGAGCTTTTTGTTCGAAGCGCCCGCTTCGCTTGCGAATGCATTGATGATCAAGCGCTCCTTTCTGGTAAGAGCGGCGATTTTTTTCGTGATGGAATCTTCAGGCTTTTGGCCTGCGCGTAAAAAGTTGGTGAAGATACGTCCTGTAGTGCCCCGGTCGAGCCACAGTTCGCCCGCATGGATCTTCTCGATGGCTTTCAGGATGTTTTGGGTAGGTTCTTCTTTATAGATAACACCACGGGCGCCATTGAATACAGCCCGGTCGACGGCAGCCTGGTCGTGAATCTCGGTAAAGATGATAATGTGGGAACGCTGTTCCTTGAGCAAATCCGGGATAAGGTCTATGCCTTTTTCCCTTCCGAGGTAAAGGTCGAGTAATACGACGTCTGGTTTCTTCTCTCTGGCGAGCTGGATAGCATCCGGACCGTTGGTCGCTTTGCCCACAACCTCCATTCGAGGTGACTCATGGTTTATGAGCTTTTCGAGCCCCCAAAGAACGATCTGATGGCTATTAACCAGGAGGAGGCGGATGGACATGTCAGAAGGTGGAATTGGAATTATTAAGTGGGTCTTTTACCACCTTAAAGTGTTAAAAGAGCATAGTATAATTTTTTTTATTATGCAATTAGGGTCATTTGTAATGATATAACTGCATTATAGTAATGTTTATTATATTTTTCAAGGTGTTATAGATAGACCACGAAAGGGTGGGCGTTATCGAAAAGAGAATTCCCTATTTGGCGCCGATATTAATTTTGTTTTTTCCACGTTTTTTTCCGCCGGATGACGCGCAGAAAAGCGCGATATTGAACTGGGCTTGGACAATTGATGTGCAGTGCGCCGGTAGTTAGATCATCGAAGCACGTGCATATCAATGCATGAGTTTTTACCCCAGCAAGTTTTATTCCAGCTATCGCTTGCGGCATCGGGCGTAACCTAATATGATTCGCACAAAAATTGATCTGATTCAATCCCGCCTCTTTTGCCATTTTTCAGTAATCATGTTGTCATACAGGAGACTTACACTCCGTGTTGTGAAAGTCTATGAGTAAATCCCAAAATACCAAGAACAGACATTGGCTGGTTTTGCCCCGGTACAGCCGATACAACGCCTGCGGATTCACTCTCCTTGAATTGCTGGTTGTCATGGTCATTATCGGACTGCTGGCTGGTTATGTAGCGCCCAAGTATTTTTCGCAGGTCGGCAAGTCCGAAGTTAAAGTGGCCCAGGCGCAGATTGACTCGCTTGAAAAAGCGCTGGATCAATATCGGCTGGATACCGGACATTACCCTGCTACGGAGCAGGGACTGGCCGCCTTGATGAACCGGCCGGCAAACGAGCCGAAATGGCAGGGGCCCTACCTCAAGAAAGCTGCTCCACCGGACCCCTGGGGACGCCCATACGTCTATAAATATCCGGGAGAGCGCGGGGAATACGATCTGTATTCGTTTGGCAAGGACGGCCAGCCAGGCGGTACGGGGGAAGCAGCGGACATCACGAACTGGTAGCCTGCGATGCGGTATGAAGTGAAAGCTGTACTCGCCCGGCAGGGTACAGTATTTCTGGAGCTCGACGCGGATAACGAGGAGGAGGCTCGTCTCCAGGTAGCCGCGCAGGGCGGGATGGTATTGAATGTCAGGCGGAGATTTTCCGGCTGGGTGCCGAAGCGCAAATTGCGGTTTCCGCTCGCCCACTTCAGTCAGGAGTTGCTTTCGCTACTGGCAGCGGGCCTCAGTCTGGTGGAAAGCATCGAGACGCTGGCGGATAAAGAGCAGGATGCCGGGACGCGTAAAATTATCCAGGGGCTGCTGGCGCGGCTTTACGAAGGCGTTACCTTTTCGCGGGCTTTGGAATCCTACCCGCAGGCCTTTCCGCCGCTTTACGTTGCAAGCGCAAGGGCGAGCGAGCGTACCGGCGATCTGCCCGAAGCCTTGACGCGTTTCATAACTTATCAGACGCAGATGGATGTAGTCCGCAAGAAATTGATCGGCGCGTCCATTTACCCAGTTCTTTTGTTGTCGATTGGCCTGCTCGTGGCGATCTTTCTCCTGGTTTTCGTGGTGCCGAAGTTTAGCGCCATCTATGAGGACGTCGGAGCCGATCTACCATGGCTTTCGATGCTTTTGATCAGATGGGGACACTTCGTGCATGAGCAGGGGTGGCAATTAGCAGGCGTCGCAACTGCTGTGCTAGGTTTCGCTATTTACGGCATAAATCAGCCGCTGTTCAAGGCGTGGGCGGCTCGGCAATTATGGCATATTCCTGCTATTGGAGAACGCATGCGGGTTTATCAGCTTGCGCGTTTTTACAAGACCCTGGGCATGCTGTTGCGCGGCGGCATTCCGGTGGTGAAAGCGCTTGAGATGGTGGATGGCCTGTTGCAACCGCACCTTCGGCCGCGCGTTCGCGCTGCCGCGGCCCTTATTCGTGAGGGAAAAACTATCTCTACCGCCATGGAGACAGAAGGATTGACCACCGCTGTCGGCAATCGCATGCTCCGGGTCGGCGAAAGGACGGGCCTCATGGGTGAAATGATGGAGCGCATCGGCAATTTCCATGATGAAGAAGTTGCGCGCTGGGTCGAATGGATAACCAAGCTGATCGAACCGTTGCTGATGGCGGTGATCGGCGGCGTGATCGGTGGAATAATCATTCTCATGTATATGCCAATATTCCAGTTGGCGGGAAGCGTCGGTTGAGTCAATTGATCGAATCCACCGCGCCAACACCGGCGGCAGTGTCAATCGATGCACGCCAGCTTTTTGAAGCGCGCGCAGAGGCGTCCAGCCGGGGTATTCCGGTAATCAGACTCCTTGAGGAAGTACATGGCTGGGCGCCCGATCGGCTGACCGAGGAGCTCGCGCAGGCTTTTGCGAATGCCGGTGTTGACGATGGAGAATCTGCGCGCGCTCAGTCCCGCATTCGAGAAATTGCCGTTCAATGAAGCTGTTACGCAGGAATGTGCATTGTTTCGCACTGGAGAGAGATACATTTTGGCTGTTGGCAACCCATTTCTGCCTCACTTGAGAGCTTGGGTGGAAGATCGTATCGATGTCCCTGCGGTGTGGCATCTCGTCCATCCGGCCAATCTGGCTGCTTTTTTTTCACAGCAGGAACAAACGATGCGCGCAATGGATAGCGTGCTTCCGGCAGCGCATCGTGATGCTAAGCAAGCGAACGAGGAAAATCTTTCGCTCAAGACCATCAATGAAGGCACCAGTCCCGTGGTACGGCTGGTGCATTCCACGCTCTATGATGCCCACAAGTCACAGGCAAGCGATATTCATCTTGAGATGACAATTGGCGCATTATCGATCAAATACCGGATAGATGGTGTGTTGACCATGATCGGGGTGATGCAAGGCGCAGATCTCGCTGAACAAGTCATTTCCCGTATCAAGGTAATGTCCGATCTGGATATTGCGGAACGGCGCGTGCCTCAGGATGGCCGGTTCAAAATTTCCATTCAGGGACGGGAAATCGACTTTCGAGTATCGATCATGCCGAGTATTTTTGGAGAAGATGCGGTATTACGTATCCTCGACCGCCAAGCGCTGGCAGATCACGTCGAGGGGCTCACGCTTAACCATCTCGGTTTCGACAAAGTCACCATGTCGAGCTTTCGGCGCCTCAGCTCCGAGCCGTACGGCATGCTACTTGTGACCGGCCCCACCGGCAGCGGCAAAACCACGACGCTTTATGCAGCAATTTCCGAAGTCAACACAGGCCATGACAAAATTATTACCATTGAAGACCCGATTGAGTACCAGTTGCCCGGCGTACTCCAGATACCCGTCAATGAAAAGAAGGGTCTGACCTTCGTGCGCGGCTTGCGCTCGATTCTGCGCCACGATCCGGACAAGATCATGGTTGGCGAAATCCGCGATCCGGAGACTGCGCAAATCGCTATACAGGCCGCCTTGACAGGCCATTTGGTATTTACGACGGTGCACGCCAACAATGTATTCGACGTCATCGGCCGGTTTTCACATATGGGTGTGGATCCTTACAGTTTTGTCTCAGCGCTCAACGGAATCGCGGCACAAAGGCTGGTTCGCCTGCTTTGCACCCATTGCGCAGTGGAAGAACGTCCGGACAGGCAACTGATCGAGGACTCCGGGATCGATCCTGAAGACGCCCGTGCGTTTCAGTTTCGGGCGGGAAAAGGTTGCGGCCAATGCCGGGGAAGCGGTTATCGGGGACGAAACGCAATTGCGGAGATGCTGGTATTGAATGATGAAATCCGGGAACTTATCGTGGCGCGGGAACCCATACGGCGGATCAAGGAAGCTGCGAAGCGCAATGGCACCCGTTTCTTGCGTGAAGCAGCGCTGGATATGGTGAGGGCGGGGCAAACGAGTTTACAGGAGGCCAACCGTGTCACTATTGTGGCATGACCGGATGCATGCTTTTCTTGCCCCTTCCCAGGTCGTTCTTACGCGCTCATATAAAGGTATAAAACCTAAGCCTGCCACCCGGCTTTCGGTTGAATGCGAGTATAAGCCGAACGGAATCATGCCTGAATCTCCGCTTGCGCATTTGGAGCAGATGATTGCGGACGCGGATGGCGCGGACCTGATCGTCACTCTTTCCAATCACTTTATGCGATATGCCGTCCTGGCTCCGCAAAAAAATATTGCGAATCCCGCTGAACTGCAAGCATATGTCGGCTTTCATATGCACGAGATATTTGGAGAGCGCGCTCTGGAGTGGATGACAAGTGTCAGTGCCTGGGATCCATTAAGGGGTGGCGTTTGCGCAGCGTTCGAGCGCAGCCTGTTCGAACGGCTGGAGGAGCTTGCTGCACGTTGCAAGACGAGATTGAAATATGTAGAGCCTTACTTGACTGCGGCATTCGATCACTGGCATCAACGGTTCGATGATCAGCGGGCATGGTTCGCGCTGGTGGAAGCTGGACGCTTTTGCCTTGTTTTGCTGGAGAATGGAGCGTGGCAGCGAGTAAGCAATCAGCGGGTTGTCGAAAACATCGAAAATGAATTGCTGGCGGCACTTGATCAGGAAGCAATACTTTTTTCGGAACGCAAGGAAGCAATCGAGGTCGTCTATCTGTTTGCGCCCGAACATCCGGAACTGATACTGCCCGAGGATTGCGGCTGGCGGGTCATCCCACTGCATTCTGAGAGCGTGTCTGCTCCGCTGCATTATCCGTTCGCCTCCATTGTTCCTGATACGGCCAGCGAGTGCGCAGCCTCAAGTTAAAATTTCCAGGCGGCGGAAGCGAAGCACGATGGCTAGGCTATGCTGTAATGATGCTCGGCATAATTGTTTTAGGCGGAGTACTGTATCAGTTCTATACAGCCATGAATGAGGCCGCTTATTGGGATCTGCGAATTGCGAGCATGGATCGTCGGATACAACGGAAAACGGCGCCGCAGGTTTCTTCAGTGCACGAAAGACCCGAAATGAAACGGGAGGTAAGGAAAGCCAATGCAGTCATGAACGAACTTGATTTGCCTTGGGGAGCTCTATTTGATTCCCTCGAATATGCCGCCAGCCATGACGTAGCGCTACTGTCGATTCAGCCTGATGCGTCAAGCCGCAAGATGAGGATCGGGGGAGAGGCAAAAAATATTCCGGCAATGCTCGACTTCGTCGGCGCGCTGGAGCGGGAGCCCGCACTGAAGGATGCCCACCTGCTCAAATATGAGATCAAGCGGGAGGATCCGCATCGCCCCGTTACTTTCTTCGTATCTGCTTCATGGGCCTGAGAGATTTATCCAATGTCCTGCCGCGAATACGTTGGCAAACGGAGCGGCTCGGCACGCCTGGAAAAATCGGCTTGGGATTATTTGTTTTTTCCGCCGTATTTTTTTTAGTGGCGGTGTTACCCCGCCAGGCGGAATCGCGCGCCCTGATGCTGAAGGCGGAAACGATGCAGGCGCGCGTGAAGGCAGAACCTGCCGCGCACGAAGACGAGAGACCGAGGCCAAAAATGTCAGGCTCCCAGGCGTTGAAGGTTTTTTACGCTTTTTTCCCAAACACTGACTCGACACCGTTCTGGATCGGAGAAGTAGTACAGGCCGCGGTAAAGCACGGCGTGGAGATCAACGGCACGGAATATCGCATGGATCGTGAGAAAGATGTGAAATTGGCGCGCTATGAGATGGTGCTGCCGGTTCGCGGACAGTATCCGCACGTGCGCGGTTTCGTCGCCGATGCGCTCCGAGCCGTCCCGGCAATGGCGCTCGTCGATGTTGCCATAAAACGCGAGAGTGTGGAATCCGAGTTGCTGGAAGCAAACCTCAAATTCAATCTTTATCTGAGCGAAGGCAAGAAATGAAACAAGCCGCGGCGCAGGGTCGAGGGCGAAGCCGAGCATTGTGGCTGGGCGGCGCGCTTGCGGCAACGCTCCTTGCTGCTCAGTGGGTGAGCGGCGAGGATGGTGGCGCGGATTTGGGGCAACCCGTCGAAGACAGGAATCCGCGAAAGGAATCCCATTCGACGGGAAGGACGGCAAGGGAAGCGACAACCGAAGCTTCGGATGAACCAGATCAGTTACAACTTGAGCGATTGGAGCGCAGAAAATTCAGCGCGCAGGCAGGCGACATTTTCCGCCGCCAATCGTGGGTACCGCCGCCTCCGCCTTCCGCATCGAAGCCGCCGCCTCCATCACCCCCACCCCTGCAATTCAAATATCTGGGTAGAGTTACTGAGGGAGATGAAACGCGAGTGTTTCTTGCGCTGGCGGAGCGGAACTACATTGTCAAGCCGGGGGAAAATATCGATAGCCAGTATCGGATGGATGCGGTGAACGACCACGCCATCACCCTCACCTATCTTCCGCTTAATGCAAAGCAGATGCTTGCCATAGCAGGGCCAGGGGACGTTCGATGAGAATCGGAAGGTGCCTGATAATTGCGGCGATCCTGGTTGCGTCGGGAGGGTGCGCTACGAAAAAGCCTCTTGACGAGGGCAAGCGGCTGATTGCGGAGGGCAAGTTGGATACCGGCCTCGCCAGTCTGGAAAAGGCAGCGCGGGAGGATCCGGATAACCTTGAAATTCGCGCGGTACTCGCCCGGCAGCGTGAAGCGATAGCTGGACGTATGCAGTTCGACGCCGATAACGCCCGTTCGTCCGGCGATCTCGTCGCCGCGGAACGAGGGTATCGCCACGTACTTGAAATAAGTCCACGAAACGAACGCGCGGAGGCCGGTCTCGCTGCGCTCGAAGCGGATCGCCGCCATCTTGCGTTTATGAAACGCGCGGAAGAACTGATAGCGCGCAATGAATACGCTGCTGCGGAAGCCGAGGTCCGGTCGGTGTTGCAGGAAAACCCGATGTTGCGGGATGCCCGGCGGCTTATGCAGCGCATTCTCGAGCTGGAACTGCAGGGTGACAAGATGGGGCCGGTATTGAAAACGGCATTCAAGAAGCCGGTTACCCTTGAGTTTCGCGATGCGGGCCTGAAATCCATATTTGAAATAATGGCTCGCACAGCCGGCATCAATGTCGTCTTCGATAAGGACGTCAAGCAGGATACCAAGACCACCATTTTTGTTCGCGACACCAATATTGAAGACGTGTTCAAGCTTTTGCTCGTGACGAACCAGCTCACGCACAAAGTGCTCAACGAAAATTCGGTACTGATCTATCCAAATACTCCTGCCAAGCAAAAGGAATATCAGGAGCTGATGGTGCGCAGTTTTTACGTTGCAAACACTGACGTTAAACAGATAGTGGCCATGGTCAAGGGGTTGGTCAAAACCAAGGATATTCACATTGACGAAAAGCTCAATCTCTTTGTCATGAAAGACACGGCGGACGCAATTCGCCTGGTTGAGCGGCTGGTGTCGCTGAACGATCTTGCTGATCCCGAAGTCATGCTGGAAGTGGAAGTGCTGGAAATCGGGCGCAACCTTCTGCTTAATCTTGGTTTGCAGTACCCGACCGCCGTCAACGTGAATCTGCTCACTGCCGGCGCCGCCGTCGCGACAGGTACTCCGGCGCCATTCACTATCAGCAAGCATGGGGTTAATGGTGGATCAGCCCTGGATCAGTTGACGGGAGTTATCACCAACCCGGCATTGCTGATCAATCTCAAGCAGCAGGACGGAATTGTCAACGTACTTGCCAACCCGCGCATCCGTGTGAAGAACCGCGAAAAGGCAAAAATTCTTATCGGCGACAAGGTTCCCGTTGTCACGACGACCGCAACGGCGAACGTGGGCGTTGCCTCGTCAGTCAGCTATCTCGACGTGGGGCTCAAGCTCGATGTGGAATCCACGGTTTCGCTGCAGGATGAGGTATCGATGAAGCTCAGCCTCGAAGTCAGCACGATCGTCAAGGAGGTGCCGCTCCAAAATGGGGGGCTCGCCTACCAGGTGGAACGCGTACCGCGGCCACGACGCTTGCATTGAGAGATGGCGAGACACAAGTTCTGGCCGGACTGATCAATGACGAAGAGCGTACCACGCTCTCGAAGGTTCCGGGACTGGCTGAATTGCCGTGGATTGGAAAGCTGTTCACAAATTATAATGTCACCCGCAACAAGACTGAAATCGTGCTGCTGATCACGCCGCGCATTGTGCGCAACATTACTCGCCCGGGAAAATCGGCCAGTGAACTTCATTTTGGTACCGAAACAACGGTTGGGGTAGCGCCACTGGCCATCGGGAAGGCGGCCCCGCGATCAGTCGCCATATCATCCTCTTCGGGAGGCGGCAGCGCTTCCGGCATGGCTCCCCAACCTGCCCGTTTAGGGGATGAGCCACCTCCGCCGCAGGCGGCTTCGGCCGGTGGTGCGGGTTCTCCGTCCGTCGCGATGCTGGCGCCCGAGCAGGTGCTGGCGGGCAAGGAATTCGGGGTCAGTATCAGCCTCGGTGGTGCCGAAGCGCTGCCAGCCGGTGAGCTGGAGTTGAATTATGATGCCAATGCGCTCGAATTACTGGATGGCGGGGAAAAGTCCGGGGATCGCGTGCTAAAGCTAAGCAAGGGTGGCGGAGCGGTGGAATTGCGCTTCCAGGCAGTCGCGCAAAAGCCGGGGCCAGCCCAGATCGCGATCAGGAACGTAACCTTCCGGGATGAAGCCGGCAATCTCCTTCCAGCCCCGGTTGTATTTCCCCCGCCGGTCAGCGTTGATATTCGTTGAACGCGGATGAAGGGAAGCATTTGGGCAAAAAATCCCGCGGCTTAATGACGCGGGTTTCAGTCTGGTCGAATTGACGATTGTTGTAGCGATCATGGCTGTGCTGGCCTCCTCTGCGGTGCCCTTGTATGAACTCACTGTAAAACGCGAAAAAGAGCAGGAGCTGCGGATCGCTTTGCGGCAGATCCGGGAAGCGCTGGACGCATACAAACGCGCGGTGAATGAGGGGCGTGTTGCGCGCGAAGCCGAAAAATCCGATTATCCCCGCAAACTGGAAGACCTGGTTAATGGCGTGCCGGACATCAAGGATCCCGAAAAACGCAAGATCTATTTCTTGCGGCGTCTGCCTCGTGATCCCATGTCTGACGATCTTACGTTATCCGCCGCCGAAACCTGGGGGAAGCGCGCGTATGAAAGCGGACCCGATAGCCCTCAGGAAGGCGAGGATGTTTTCGATGTGTACTCGCGCTCCCCGCAAATCGGTCTGAATGGCATTGCTTATGACAAATGGTAAGGTGCGCCGGAGGCGCCTGAACCTGGTTCGTGATAAGCACCAGTCCGGCGGCCGATCTGACGGGGGATTCACCCTGGTTGAATTATTGGTCGTCATGGCGATCATTGCAACTTTGCTTAGCATTGTCGCGCCTAAATATTTCAACTCTCTGAATCGTTCGAAGGAAACCGTGCTGCGACAGGACCTGAACATCATGCGCGATGCGATCGATAAATTCAATAGCGATACAGGAAAGTATCCGGAAGACCTGGCCGAGCTGGTGGAAAAACGATATCTACGCGCTATTCCAGTCGATCCCTTGACCGAAAGTGCGGACACATGGATTGCGGTTCCGGCGGCCAACCCTGCTAGCGGAGTCTACGACGTGCACAGCGGTTCCTCGGAACAGGCGAAGGACGGAACCTTTTACGGATCGTGGTAGGAGGTGGCAGCGTGCGAGGCACAGCAAGCCGATTTTGCAGCGGGGAAAGCGGTTTCACCTACCTCTGGGTAATGTTCACCGTGGCGATTACCGGCGTTCTCCTGGCCGGGGCAGGACAGCTATGGCGAACCGAATCGCAACGTGAAAAGGAAAAGGAGCTCATGTTTATCGGTGAACAGTTCAGGCTGGCAATCGGCTCGTACTACGAGAACTCGCCCGGGATGCCTAAGCGCTATCCACCCTCGCTGGAAAAATTGCTTCTGGACGATCGCTTTCCTACAGTAAAACGGCACTTGCGCAAGATTTTTCTCGATCCCATGACAGGCACCCGCGAGTGGGGGCTTATCACGCAACCGGGTATAGGAATTACGGGCGTGCACAGCCTGTCGGCTCAGGTGCCGCTTAAGCGAGCGAACTTTCACGAGCGCTATGCCTTCGGGGAAGCGAAAAGTTACAAGGACTGGAAATTCGCCTACTCGCCTGGAGACGCGGAACAGTTGTCGTCAAAGCCGGTGCAGCAGCCTGGACAGCAAGCTCAGCAATTGGACCGGCAGCAACAAACCGGACAGCAGCGCGGTCCTCAGGCACAGCCGGAAACAGGGCGTGAAGCGCAGCAAGGGCCCCCTCAACCACAAACCCCGCCAGAGCCATTGCCGGATGCCCGGAGCCAGTCGCCAGCCGACTCGAATTCCCAAAGATTCGGTTATCCCTCGCAGAGCGTGCAGGAGTAGCATCACTCCCATCCTCGTCAAGGGCAGATTAAAAAGGTAGCTTGACGAGGCACCTGCCAGCGTATCTGCCTGCGCACCTGCCTGTGCAGTTGCAGCCCTGTTCCCTGACGGCCTGCACGAACTCATGCGCGGTGAACTGTCTGCCTTGATCGGTATTCACGATCTCCGGCTTGCCATGGCGATGGAACGCCTCTTGCAGCACATCGACGGCATGGCAGGCTTCCAGCGTGATCGCTAACTTTGCGGCTAATACACGGCGCGAGGCCCAATCCACGACGGCGGTAAGGTAGATGAATCCTTTGGCCATTGGAATGTAGGTCGTGTCCAGTGCCCAACCTGCTTGGCTCGGTTTATGGCGATGTTGCGCAGCAAGTAAGGATAAATTTCGTGGCCGGGGCGTTTCTTGCTGGTATCCGGTTTTCTGTAAAGCGCCTCTATGCCCATGCGCTTCATCAATGTGCCCACGCGCTTGCGTCCAACATCGTACCCCTGCCCATTGAGTTGGTCGCGCAGCATGCGCGCACCCATGAACGGGTGCTCCAGGTGTAATTCGTCAATGCGGCGCATGAGCGCCAGATCGGCGCAAAACCTCCAAATTTTAGCTCTGGCAATTTCGCTGCTGGCGAGCGAAAAGACTGGGCGTCGTAACACAGCTTCCGCGCCGATTCCCGCCTCACAATCCAATCGGTTGAAACAGGCTCCGACGAGCCGATTCAACGTAATCAGCTCTTCCTGAAGCCTGAGGCCTGCAAAACCCTGTTTCCCAGCCTTGATGTGATCCATTCTGACTATGTCACGACTGTCATATTCATGAGTCTGACATATCTCGTTAATTATTCTGTCACGCACTATAGCGAAAATAGACGAGCTTCCGAAGTTGCCGAATGGTTGTGGCCAACATGCAACCAAAAACAAAAATAAGGGATAAGAAAAATATCATGGAGGGACATATCACCCTGACGGAACGGGAAATGGAATATCTCTTCCGTATCATCGACTCATCAACCTCCATTTTCCTGCGCCATCAATTTTTTCTGTGGGCTCAGGGAGAAGTTCAAAGCCTATTACCACATGGGCTGCTGATATGCATGTTCGACGAAGGATCCGGCCAGCCCATCAGCATCGAAAAATTTAGCCGCACCAATATAAGTGAAGCCACATTCTCCGAACTTTGCCGGCCGGACGGCGGCATCGTGTTTCGCGTCATATCTGCATGGAACGTGGGAAGGAACCGGCCGGTTCTGCTTTGTCCGCATTATACAAATTGCGTTGCATACAGCCAATTTTCAAACGATCTCAAGCGAAATGACCTGGCGCGTATGGCGGCGCATGGAATGTTCGACGCCAACGGCCGGACAAGAAGTTTATTCACTTTCACGCAGATTCCCGTTGCGCTGACCGAGCGTCATGCATATTTCCTGGAACTGCTGATGCCCCACATGCATATGGCATTGGTGCGCATGCTGTTTCATGAACGTCATCATCAGCATGGCACTATGCCGGGAAAGACCAGAAAACTGATCACAGACCGTCAAACGGAGATTCTGCGTCATGTTCAAATGGGCAAAAGTAACGATGAAATCGCGCATTTGCTCAACATCAGTCCACTCACGGTTAAAAACCATGTTCAAAAGATCCTGCATAAGCTGGATGTCAACAATCGGGCTCACGCGGTCGCCAAGGCAATGGCGCTAAAGATCACGCTCTAGCCCCGAAATCTTCGCCTGATCGCGATAACGGCAAAGCTGCCGTGATTGCATCGGCATTCCATTCTGGGCCGATAGCATAGCTATCGATTTCAAACCGGCAGGTAAGCGTCTTGCGGCGCGTTCCCGATTCATCGCGTCTTTCGCTTCGGCGTAGTCCGAACGCCTCATCAAAAGCCTCCGGGTTTATCGGTTTACTGTCACACAACGTCTTTATGCTTCGCAAGCGGGAGTGAAGCGCAAGCAACGGCCGCTTAAATAATAGAGAAGAAGTACTACAAAAACTACGGCCGGGCTTCACGAGCGCTTAAAGATGCATAGTTAAAGTGCAAAGTCCGGGGACGAGTATTAAAAATACTCAACCGGGCAGGATAAAAGCCAAACCCGTCGCGAGGCGGGGACGGAAAACCGCGGGCCTCTTTATAAAGTTAAGGCGGAGGCAGCCGGGTTGCTCCCAGCCTGCTGATGAGATGAGACCGGTAAGATGGGTTTCTCAAGGATCGGCCGGTTGTTCAGATATCAGGTGCAACTCGTTAACTTTATAGGGAGTATCAGTAATGAAGATGAACTGTAAGTTTAAGGCGCTCGCAGTTACCGCTGTCATGGCAGCCTCGGCTCCGGCGTTGGCTGCCATTGAAGGCGGCCCTTCCGGAAACGGAGAACTGCTGCTCAACGTACGTTATTACGGCGGCGACTCCGCCACCTCCGGCGGCGATGACATCTCCGGTTTGTTCGACCTTGGTATCAAGATGAACGACATGATCGCCTTGAATGGTCAAACCGGCATTAACAAAAGCTGGGATATGACCGGCGGCGCTTATGGCGCTTCCTGGAATCAGTTGATCAGCTTTGTCACCAGCCATGGTGGCGACACGAGCAAAATCGGCTACAACGTTATCGCGCTGGATAGCAGCAACCCAAATATTGCCGGCGGCGTGCATTATCTGACTACGGGAAATGTAGATGCCTATCCGGTCATAGGAAACGCTAACGTGAAATCGTTGTCCGGTATGCAACAGTATATAGATGCCAACAACAGCCGCGGCACGCATGCCACCGACGCCAATGGCGCCAGCACCGCTACACCGACGGACGCACCCAATTCTTTTTTCGGCGCGATCAACGGCTCTGGTCAGGGCGATACCTGGCTGACCAAGGCTGGCCTCGATACGACCCAACCGCTGGACACCGCCCAGAATTTCTGGCTTTTGACGACCTCCTCTACTTCAACCCTTGCTAAAGGCATCACGACTCCCTTTGGGGCTGACCTGGATCAAGACGGCAAAATTACCGGTAACGAGTTCAGCAAATTCAACCTGAGTGGCAACGGCACCCTCAGCTTCACGAGTCCCGTGAGTGCGGTACCCGAAGCGGACACCTGGGCCATGCTGCTGGCTGGTCTGGGTATGCTCGGCATGATGGTGCGCCGCCGCTCCAATACCTGAGTTTTCTCGCCAACGCGTTCACTTCTTCCTCCAGGAGAGGAGGAAGAAGGAGCGAGCTTGCAATACCCATTCATTCAAAAGGATATCAAGATGACAATGAAGCTGAGTAAAATTGCTCTGGCTGTGGCATCAGTTTGTGCGGCCCCTGCCGCTTTCGCGCTGACCCCCGCCCAGATTGCCGCCGGTCCTACCACTTACGTATGGCTGTCCGGCAATTCCGCTCCCAGCAATGCCGTGTTCCGCAGCGTAATGTCGCTGTGCAACGGCTTGGCTGGCAATGCGGGCACCAACGATGCGCACATGTACCTGGAAAGCACCGGCACCGAACCTGGCAAGAGCAGCGGCGACAGAGTTGCCTATGCCTGCACGATGAGTTCCGTCGCAGGTTCGCTGGCGGGCAAGAAGGTCGTGGTGTACCACACCGTCGAGGGCGGTTCTTTCAATGCCTATGCCCCGCACCTCAGCATGGCGGGCGAGCCGAACCCCAACGGCTATCTGCCGGGCAACCTCCAGCGCGTCAATGACCTGGCGTTGCAGGGCGGCGGCGGCAAATGCGCGGCGGGCGCTGCCGCCACCACCAGCGTCACCCTTAATGGCGTGGCCTATAATATTGGCCGCTACAATAGCTGCGATCTGGTTACCAAAACTTTCACGACCGCCATCAAGGGCGATGCGGCGGGTGTGCCGGGGCAGAGCTATCCCGATGGCGGGTTTTCCGATACCGAGTACCCGATCAATAAACAAAATCTACAAATCGGGACGGGCTTGGCCTCAATCGGCAGCGAAGTGGCGACCAATATCGGCCAAGTTTTTGGCGTGGCAGTGAGCTATCCGCTTTATTTCCAGTTGCAGAAGAATGACGTCGCTGCCGGCATACTGTCCGCCGCGACCTGCACCACCGGTTTCACGGCGGCTGCTCCCAATCTTACCCTGGCTTGCCAGCCTAATCTTCCGGCCCAGCGCTACAGCGCGATTGCCAACGTGGCTTCAATTGGCGGGGTGGACGGAAGCCTGTTCGGTGGCCCTGCTGGTTCCATAGTCCATCTGGCGCGTCGCGTCCCCACTTCCGGGACGCAATCCGCTTCCAACATACGCTTCCTCGCCAAGCCCTGTGCCACCGGGGTGTCCCAGGGTGCGCTGGAGCCCGCCCGTGCCACCGACAGCACCGCGACCGCGGTAGTCACCGAGGAGTCCAGCACCGGCGGCGTGAAAGCCGCGTTGAATACCGCGACCGGAGCGGGTCAATTCGCGCTGGGAGTGGTATCCGGAGATAACACACCGGCGCCCACCGCCACGACTGACCGTTGGGCTTTCGTCAAGCTGAACCGTGTCTCTCCCAACTCCGACCCGCAACAACGGGCCGAGGCGATGGATGGTTCTTATGACTTCTGGTACGAGATGGCGGCATTCACCGCCAGCGGCTCAATCAGCCCGGCCAGCTCGGCAGGCGCCGCGCTGATCGCGGCAACTACTGCCACTTTGGGTCAAAGCGATCTGAAGGGTATTTTCGCCACACCGTTAGCCGGTTCCAGCGGCCCCACTTCCACGGGTGCACGCCTCGGCAACTCCTGCGAGCCTGCGATCCAGTAGGCATTGCATCTAGCGGGCGGTGCAATGCCGTCCACCAAGCTGTTGGGACAGTCCTTTCGGGACTGTCCCATTTGCACGTATGGACGTATAGGAAACGGAATAAAACAGGTGCATGCAGGTATTGTAAGTGTAGCAGGTGTCGGAGTAAGTCTGAATGTTGCAGATGATGAATAAAGCGCTCCGGACGGTATGTCTGGCCGGCCTTGCGGCGTGGATGTCCGCATCACACGCACAGAATGCCCGGTTCGACGTGTTCGAATACCGGATAGAGGGGACGACCTTATTGCCTGTCACAGTGGTTGAGCAGGCGGTTTATCCCTACCTTGGTGAAGGAAAAACGCTGGAGGATGTGGAACAGGCGCGCGACGCGCTGGAACGCGCCTATCACGGCGCGGGCTATCTGACGGTGCTGGTGAGCATTCCCCAACAGAAGGTCGATAGCGCGATGGTCACGCTGACCGTAACCGAAGCGCCGGTGAAGCGCCTGCGTGTGGTCGATTCGCGCTATTTCAGCCCGGCTGACATCAAGACCGGAGTGCCGGAACTGGCCGAGGGCAATGTCCCGAATTTCACCGAAATGCAAAAACAATTGGCAGACCTGAATCGTTCCGCCGATCGCCGGATCACGCCGGTTTTGCGGGCCGGGAAAACACCAGGCACGGTAGAAGTCGATCTGAAAGTCAAGGATCAGTTGCCGCTGCATGGCAGCGTGGAGCTCAATAGCCGCCAGATTCCCAATACGACGCTGACCCGGCTCAGCGCCAACGTGAGCTGGGACAACCTGTGGCAAAGGCAGCATAGCCTTGGCGTAACCGGCCTGGTTACACCGGAGAACCTGGACCAGAGCAAGGTCATTTCCGCAAATTACACTCTGCCCGCGCCATCGGCGGCTTTCTTGCCTTATATGCCATCTACTCCGCATCTTCGGTGGCGTCGCTGGGCGCGCTCAATGTGCTGGGCAACGGCCTGATCGTGGGGGGACGCTACATCCTGCCGCTGCCGGGAGGCGAAAAATTCTTCCACACCGCAACCTTCGGGCTCGACTACAAGGATTTTGCGCAGAATATCCATCTCCGCGGATGGCGGCAGTTTCAATACCCCGATCACTTACATGCCCTTCACCGTGGGGTGGGACGGCACCTGGACGGGAGAGGGGCGCAGCACGGAAACTCGGACTGTCGGCGAATTTCCACGTGCGCGGACTGGTGGGCACCGAAGCGGAATTCGCCAACAAGCGCTTCAAGGCACACTCCAATTACGCCTTTCTGCGAGGCAATTTTTCCCATACCCAGACCCTGCGCCAGGACTGGGGAGTGACCGGCCGGGCAAGCTGGCAGATCGCGGCGCAGCCGCTGATCAACAATGAGCAATCCATCATCGGCGGGGTCAATACGGTGCGCGGCTACTTTGAAGTCGAAGCGCTGGGCGATGACAGCGCCACTGGGCAACTGGAAGTCTTTACCCCCAACTACGCGAAGTATCTGGTCCAGGGAGTGGACGAATTCCGCCTGCTGGCTTTTATCGATGGCGGCATGGTGAGCGTGCTGGAGCCGTTGCCCGGACAGAAGGACCGGTTCAACCTGGCGGGCACCGGGGCCGGCCTGCGCTTCAGGGGGTGGAAGAATGTGGCGGCCGATTTTGCCTGGGCCATGGCGCTGGAAGATGCCACCAGGACGAAAGCGGGCGACAAGCGCGTCCATTTCACGTTCCGGCATGCGTGGTGATGTATGAGTGATCTTCTGAGGGAATAACACTCGATGAATCAGAATATTTACCGGCTGATTTTCAATGCAGCCTCGGGCATGCCGGTTCCCGTTGCAGAAACGGCACACGGCCGTGGAAAGAATGCGCGCGGGATGCGCGGAAAAGCACTGCTGCTGACGGGCTTACTGCTGACTGCCCCGGCATGGGCGGAGCTGCCGGTGCCCTGCGGGGGAGGCAATTGCGGCGTAGCGGTCCCGGATTTCGTCACCGCGGGCCAGGCGAACTATCACGTCCACGATCACCAGGCCATCGTCAACCAGGTGGGCGACAAGGCCATTCTCAACTGGGAAAGCTTCAATGTCAGTCCCGGCCATTCGGTCCAGTTCCAGCAGGTGGACAGTCTCGCCGCGCAGAATCTGGTGCAAGGCGCACATTTCACTACGCTCAACCGCATCTGGGACAGCGACCCCAGCGTGATCGCCGGCCTGCTTACCCAGGCAATGGGGCAGAATGCGAATGTCATCCTGGTCAACACGAACGGCATTGCCTTCACGGGCTCGTCGCAGGTGAACCTCGGCAGCTTCACCGCCAGCAGCCTGGATATCAAGGACAGCTTTATCCTCAATGCGTTCCTCACCACCCAGAAGACAGCCCCGCAGTTCGAAGGCTCGGGCGGCTTCATCAAGGTGTTCGAGGGCGCGCGTATCACCGCGGGCAGCCAGGGCCGGGTGATGCTGATCGCGCCCACGGTGATCAATAAAGGCAGCGTCGAGGCACCCGATGGGCAGGTCATCGCGGCGGCGGGGACCAAAGTGTTCTTGCGCTCGGCTTCGGCGCAGCCCGTGGATGCCAATGTGCGCGGCCTGCTGGTTGAAGTGGACAGTCCGGCCGGCCTAAGCGATTTTCAGACGGATAACCCCGGCATCAAGGACGGCAAACTCGACGGCCGGACCGTGGCGCTGGGAGACGGCGCGCTGGACAAACTCGGCCATGTCACCAACCTGGGCGAATTGAGCACGCCGCGCGGCAATGTCACCATGGTGGGTTATGCGGTCAATCAGCAAGGCATCGCCCGGGCGACGACCTCCGTGATCGCCAACGGTTCGGTATACCTGCTGGCAAAGGATTCAGCGGTGGCCCAGGATAGTTCGCTGCGCGGCGGCCGCGTGGTTCTCGCCAGCGGCAGCCTGACCGAGGTATTGCCGGATGTGTCGGACAAAACCGGCATCCCGGACGGGTTGACGGGCACGGGCCTGGCGCTCCCTTCCCAGGTGAGGGTGCTGGGACAGGACGTGCGCATGGAGAGCGGCGCAGTGATCAACGCGCCGGCGGGAGAAGTCAATCTTATCGCTGTCGATAATCCCAGCGTGCTGGTAAACAATGATCCGTTCAAGCAGCAGTTTAATGTACCCGCCTCCGACACGGCACGGGTTCATATCGCCGGCGGTGCGCGCATCAAGCGTGGCCGGGCTGGAAAATGTGGCGATTTCCGCGGCCCGCAACGGTGTGGAAGTCGAGCTGCGGGGAGATGAACTGAAAGATTCGCCGGTCAACCGCGATGGTCCGCTGCGCAGCCAGAAGGTTTTCGTCGACATCAACCGCGCCCTGAATAACGCCAACGCGGGCATACCCACTCTCATCGCCAGGGACAGCCTGCTATCGTACCAGGCGCGCCTGGAGCGCGGGGTCGCCGAGCGCTCCACCCAGGGCGGCACGGTGCGGATAAGCTCGCTGGGCGAAGCCATCATCGAATCCGGCGCGGTGATCGATCTCTCCGGCGGCAGCCTGAGCTACACTCCGGCCAGCGTGCCGACTACGCTGGTCATGTCCCGAGGAATACTGACCGATATCGCCAATGCGCGTGCCGACGTGCGCTACGATGGCGCCGCCACCCGCTATGTGCAGGATTTCGGGCGATGGAATGTGAAAGAGGTAATCGACTTGGGCCAAAGCTTCAATTATGACCCCGGTTATACCGAAGGCAAGAATGCGGGCGCGCTGGAGATAATTGGCCTGCGCGCGACAGTGATGCAGGGCGATATTCAAGGCCGCACCACGGTTGGTGAGGTGCAGCGCGACCTCGGCATCATGCCTGCCGGCGCACGTCTGACCCTGGGCACAGGCGCCGTGACACAGGCCACCGGCGGCATTGGTGATGACTATAAACTGAACCAGTTGGTCGAGCTGAGCGGCGCCGGTGCCACGTTGCCGGCCGGGTTCAGGTTCGGTGATGCGCTCCCGCCCGATCTCGTCAGAACGGTAAGGCTCGATCCCGCGCTGCTAGGCAAGGATAAGGTCGCCAACCTGGAAATTTTCAGCAATCAGGCGGCGGCGGTGCGTGATGCCTTGCGTGCGCCGCAAGGCGGCAGCGTGCACATCACCGCGCAGGGCATGGCGATCGGCAGCGATATCGACGCGCCGGCCGGCTCGATCGTGCTGAATGCGGTCAGAAACGATATCAATATTACATCCGATCCGTTGAACGTGCTCGTGGCGGATGGAGTTACGCTGTCGGCCGCGGGGCCTGGGTAAACGAGTTGCGCGGAGTGCCGGCGGGATCGGGCGATGTTGCATTGGTGCATGGCGGCAAGATCGCGCTTTCGGCGCCGGATAGTGTTGCTCTCGGGCAAAACACCCTGCTGGATGTCACCGGCGGCGGCCGGCTCAAGGTCGATGGTCGCGGCAAGGTCATTGCGGGGAATGGCGGCGAAATCAGCCTGACCGGCAACGCGGTTTCGGGCCTCGGCGAGAATCGTGCGCGGCTATGGCATCGGCAGCGGCGGCACGCTCACGGTTTCCAGCAACAGGATTCAAATCGGCGGGGCGCCGGACAACTCGGCCGGCACGGTCAACCTGGATGCGGGATTTTTCGAGCGGGCAGGTTTCGCCAACATCAATCTTGCCGGAATGGATCGCCTGACGTTAGCCAGGGGGTCCGGATCAGGCCCACTGTTCTCAGTCTGGAATTGCAGCCCGGCTATACGGTGCGGCCAAGCGGAAGCAGGGTAGAAGATTTCACCCGCCAGATAAAACTGGACGACCTGGTGCGTCAACCGGTGAATTTGAGTCTTAAGGCCGAAAACCCCGCGGATGGCACGGGCGATCTCGTGATCGGCGCTGGCGCGCAGATCGAGGCCGATCCAAAAGCAAATATAACCCTTAAAGCCGCGCATCTGCTGGATATAGAGGGACGCATCACGGCACCTGGCGGCACCATTACCGCCACGCTCGATCACCGTCACGATTTCAATTTCGACCCACGCAACAGTCTTTGGCTGGGCAACAGGCGGTGCTCGATGTCTCGGGCATGGCGCTCACCTATCTCGACAACCAGCGCCTGACCCAGGGTACCGTATTGAATGGCGGCACGGTAACGCTAAATGCGCTGCTGGGGAGTGTCGTGGCCGAAGCAGGTTCCAGCATCAGGATGGCGGGGGTTGCGCCGGTGCGGCTGGATATCCTGAACCAGGCCGGCGGCGTGGGACTGTGGGTCGGCAGCGACGCAGGCTCCCTCAGCATCACGGCACGCGAAGGTGTATTGCTGGATGGCGGGATAGTGGCCCAACGGGGCGGGATATCCAATCGCGGAGGGACATTCAATCTTGTACTGGGCGATGACTCCACCCCTCTCGCGGAATTGGGATTCCCCACTGGCGACCGCGTCTTGAGCCTGGCGCAAACGGTGGCGCCAGGCAGGGGGAGGTCTGATTCCCGGCAACGCCCTGCCTGCCGGACTTAACGGGAAGGCCCGGCTTGGCGCCGCGGCGCTCGAGGGAGCGGGTTTCGATCGCATCATGCTCAAAAGCCGTGACGCGATCCGACTGGAAAACGGCTTGAATCTCGGCGCCAACCGTGCGCTGGCATTGAAAGAAGTGGCTCTCGACGCGCCGCGTATCGAAACGGCCGGGGGCGACGCCGCGTTGCAGGCCGAAACGCTGCGGCTGGGCAATTACGACGTAAACCGTGTGGATGTCGTCAATACCCCGGTTGCTGGTAGCGGCGCACTCAAGGTGGCCGCACAACTGCTGGAACTGGCAGGCAACCTGACCCTGACCGGCATGGCGCGCGCCGAATTGAACGGAGCCGAGGAAATCAGGCTGTCGGGATAAGCAGCGGCAACTCGGCACGCCCGGCAGGCATCCTTTCGAGCGCGGCCGATCTGCTTTTCCATGGCGCGGTGGTAGCCCCGGCGACCTATAGCCAGATCAGCATCCAGGCGCCGGGACGGACTGTCACATTCAGCAGCGATGCCGGACGGCCGCCGCAGCCGCTGTCCGCTCTCGGCAGCCTGACAGTCGCCGCTGCGAACATTGTTCAGGATGGCAATCTATGGGCGCCGTTCGGCCAACTGAATTTCAACGCCTCCGATTCACTCACGTTCAAGAGCGGCAGCCTGACTTCGATCGCCGCAGCCCAAGGCAACCTGATTGGAAGCCTGATTCCATTCGGCATGACGGTGAACGGCCGGAGCTGGATATACAAGCCCGACTCGTTCGAGATCCCGCAGCTTGCATTGCCTGAAAAATCCATCCGCATCCAGGCGACCAACGTCGACATGCAGCCGGGCGCAACGGTTCAACTCATCGGCGGCGGCGATTTGCAAGCCTATGAATTCAGCGTGGGGCCCGGCGGCGCGCGCGATATCCTGAACGACCCGGGCACCTACGCCATACTGCCCGGCTATGCAAGCGGATTCGCGCCGGGCGACCGGCAGGAGAACACCGGTTTCGACCGCGCGGCGGGGGATGCAGTATATCTTTCCGGCATACCAGGGCTGCCCGCCGGCGTGTATACGCTGCTGCCCGCGCACTATGCCCTGCTGCCGGGCGCCTATGCCGTGAGACTCAATGCGGATGTGCATAATCTGCTGCCGGGGCAGGCTTACAGCAGACAGGACGGCATCCAGGTTGTGCCCGGCTATGTCACGGACAGCCGCGCAGCGTCGGGCGGCCCGCGCGACGCACTGTGGAGCGGGTTCGAAGTGCTGACCCGCGAACAGGTCTTGCAGCGTTCGGAAATCAATCTTACCCGCGCCTCGGACTTTTTTGCCGCAAGCCAAAGCCGTCCGCAGGATGCAGGTCTGCTCTCGATTGCCACCTATGGCGGGCTGAAGCTGGATGCCGTTTTCCAGCTCGGCGCAGCCGAAGGGGGCCGCGGCGCGGCGGTGGATATCAGCGCACCCAAAATCGCCATTACCAGCGGCTCGCCATCTGGCATCGATCCACTGGCCACGCGTATCGAAGCTGCTACACTCGACGCTATCGGCGCGGCAAGCCTGTTCCTGGGCGGTACGCGCAGCCCCGGCAACAACCGTGGCGACGCGACTATCCTCACGGTCGGGGCGGATGAAGTAACACTTGCCAATGACGCGGCTCATGCCCTGAAGAGCCCGGAAATTATCCTGGCGGCGAGGAATACCCTCACGCTGAAATCCGGCAGCGCCATCGATGCGCAAGGCAACATGGATAATGCGGACGGAGCAGGAAGCTATCGCACGGCCGGCAACGGCGCGCTGATGCGGGCTGCCTCGACGTATGCCACCTTTTCGCGCACGGACAATCCGGATCGCACACAGGGTACGCTGACCGGCGAAACCGGCAGCACGATCCGGGCGTCGAATTCGATTACGCTGGACGCCACTAAACAGAATATGTTTGCGGGCACAACTATTTTTGCGGATGCCAAGGGGAATCCGGTCGCGGGAAATTTATCCGTCGGCGCAACGCGAGTGAATTTTGGCAGCGCCCCCACGGGCGCCGAAGGCCTGATTCTCGACCAGAACGAGCTCGATAGGCTGAACAGTCTGGATTCGCTGACCCTGACAAGTTATTCCACTTTTGACCTGTACGGCGATGTAAGCGTAGGCGGCGCGAGCGCCGACGGCAAACCGACGCTGCAAGCCTTGAACCTGCTGGGCGCCGGGCTCGTCGGCCTGAACAACAGCGGCCAGACCGCGCATGTGCGCGCGGCCAGCATTTTGATTTCAAACCCCGCGGCGGCGGCATTCGCGCCGGGCGGCGTATTTGACAGCGGCGCGGGCAACGGCGCGCTGGCGATACGGGCGGACAGGCTGGTGCTGGGTGAAGGCGCCAAAGCCATCCAGGGGTTTTCCCGCGTCGATGTGACGGCGAATGAACTGATCGGGCGTGGAACCGGCAGCACCGATGTGGCGGCCGGAACGAACCTGGCTATCGCCCGGATCAGCGGCGAGCAGTCGGCCAGCCAGACCCTGACCGCAGCCGGTCAACTGAATGTTGCCACCATGACCGCGGACCGGGCGCTTGCGGCGGTCAATGCGCTGGGGGCGAAGTGGACGCTGTCGGGCACGGAGGTGATGTTTGACACTCAAGCCAGCCTGCCGTCAGGAGCGCTCAAACTCGCGGCAGCCACGGGCAATCTCGAACTGGGGGCAAATGCGGAATTGAACGTGGCGGGAAAGCTGGTGACTTTCTTTGACGTGAGCCGCCCATCGCCTGGGGGCACCGTCGAACTGGCGAGCGACAACGGGAATGTCGTCGTTCAGACCGGCGCGCGGGTGAATGTATCGGCGGCCGCGGGTGGCGACGCAGGCAGGGTGATCATACGCGCGCCCAATGGCACGGCCACCTTGGCTGCCGCCAGCCTGCTGGGCTTGGCTACGGCGGACGCGGAGGGGGACGCGAGGGGCGACGGAGGCCGTTTCGAGCTGGATGTTGCTTCTCTGAACGATTTTTCCACGCTGAACACGGTACTCAACCAGGGCGTGTTCGATGGCGCGAGAACGCTGCGCGTGCGCACGGGTGATGTCAGCGTGACCGCTGACGACAGCGTCAAGGCAAAGACCATTCGTATTTCCGCGGACGGCGGCAGACTGGATGTGGCTGGCCATATCGACGCCTCGGGTAACGATGCGGGCAGTATCAATCTTTATGCGAAAAATGACGTGGCTGTGCTGGCGGGGGCGAAACTCGACGCCTACGCAACCGGTGACGGCAAGCACGGCGGCGAAGTGGAGATCGGCACGGCGGCGGGCAGGCTGAATCTGGCCCAGGGCAGTACGCTGGATGTGCACGGAGGCGGTGGCGGCAGCCAGGCCGCACAAGGTGGCGAGGTTGGCGAGGGCGGCAAAGTGCTGCTGCGCGCGCCGCGCACAGGGAGCGGCGCGGGGAATGACGTGGCCGTGGACAGTGTCGCCAGCAGCATCGGCGGGGCCAAATCCGTCGTGGTGGAAGCGGTCAAGGTATACGACAATATCACGACCCTTACCGATACCGGCGCAAGCAGCGGCGCAACCCTGAGCCTGGCCACGGTGAATGCCGACAACGCCAGCTTCGCGTCCAGCGCCGGCGCGATTGCCGCCCGCCTGGGCAAAACCGGCGATACCGGCTTCCATGTACGCGCCGGCGTGGAAGTGCGCTCCGCGGGTAATCTTACGCTCAGCAAGGACTGGAATCTGGGCACCAGCCGCGCGGGCGGGGAACCCGGCATGCTGACCTTGCGCGCGGCGGGCAATCTCAATCTCAATAGTAATCTATCCGATGGCTTCAATGTCGCGACGGCATTCAGCAGCGGCACCACGCCGGCAACAGTTGCTGGCGGGAGATTCATGGGGTTACCGGCTGGTTGCCGGAGCCGATTCCGGCGCGGCTGATCCGATGGCCGTCAAGGCGGGCAGCGGCGACGTAACGCTGGCGGCCGGCAAACTGGTACGTACGGGCACGGGCGACATTCATATCGCTTCCGGGCACAACATCAAACTTGCCGATGGCAAATCCGCGATTTACACCGCAGGGCGCATTGCCGACACGGTCAATGGTTTTGTCGTGCCCGCCAATGCCCAGTTCAGCCAGGGTGGCGGCAACATCAGCCTGGCGGCGCTGGGCGATATTGCCGGATCGCCCTCGGCGCAGCTTTATTCCAGCTGGCTGTTCCGCCAGGGGCAACTGAACCAGGCCAGCGGGGGATACACGGTCCAGCCGGCCTGGTGGGTGCGCTTCGATCAGTTCCAGCAGGGGATCGGCGCACTGGGTGGCGGGGACGTCTCGCTAACGGCCGGGGGCAATGTGGTAAACGTCTCCGCAAGTGCGCCAACCCAGGCACGGATGGCGGCCACGGCCCCGGACGCCAGCAAACTGGTGGAAACCGGGGGCGGCAACGTGCGCGTGGAAACGGGGGGTGACTTGCGGGGCGGGCAATATTATGCCGATCGCGGCGAACTGGCGCTGAATGCGGGCGGCAATATCATTGACGGCGGGCAGAAGGTGAAGGGCAGTTCCCTTTACACCATTCTGGCGCTGGGCGACGCCCGGGCGCGGCTCCAGGCGCAAGGGAACATCGATATCCAGACGGTGCTGAATCCCCATCTGATCGTGCAGTCTTCCGGCACGGGTACGTCATTCAACATTGGCACTGGCGTTAGCGGCGGGATCAAGGACCCTCGCTGGAGCCTGTTTTCGACTTATGGCCAAAACAGTGGCGTGCATCTGCAGAGTCTGGGGGGCAACGTGACGCTGCACTCCAGCGTGGGAGAAAATGCCCATGTACAGGATGCCTACGGGTCCCCGCTCAACTTCAACATCAGTTCGGCGAGATACAACGCGGTGGTACTGCTTTCGATTCTGCCACCCAGCCTTTCGGCTACGGCGTTTCAGGGTAATGCCTCCATTCAGGGCGGCGAGAATATAACGCTGAGCCCCGCGCCGCGTGCCGATCTGACCTTGCTGGCGGCAAACTCGGTCAGGATCGCCAACCTCATGGCTATGAGCGATCGCGATCCAGCCCTGATCCCGAATGCGGTCAGGCCGGATACGGGTTTCAATCTATTTCCGACTTCGGCCGTGAATGCGGCTGACGTCAACCTCGTCCACGCCGCCGCTCCCGTCCATATGGGTGATACCCGGCCGGTACGGATATATGCGGTGGCCGGGGATGTCCAGGGCGATTTTGATATGTTTACCCTGGACCTGCCCAAGTCGGTTCAGATCCGCGCCGGACAGGATGTGCGCGATCTGGGCATACAGGCGCAGCACGTCGATGCCGGAGACGTCAGCCGGGTGCAGGCTGGCAGGGATATCGCCTTCACTTCCGGGAATGGCCGCACGGACAACGCCAAAATCTGGGTTGGCGGACCGGGGCGGCTGGAAGTCACCGCAGGACGCAATATCGACCTGGGGACATCTGCGGGCATCGTCAGCCGCGGCGACCTCGACAATTCGCAATTGCCCAAGGGCGGCGCCGATATCCATGTGGCGGCGGGCGTAGGCGCAATGGGAAATCAAGGAATCGATTATACCGCCGCCATCGACCGGTTGATTGCTGAACTCGAGGCGGCGGGCAATAACGCAAGCGACGCGCTTCTATGGCAGGCGCGCTGGCTGACGGGCAACGACGCCCTGAATGGTTCCGGTGCGCTCGAGGCAGTAAGGGCAGCGCGCGCACTGGATGCGGACACCCAGCGCGTCATGGTGCGCGAGATGGTCTATACGGCCCTGCTCACCACCGGGCGCGATTACAACGACCGCAACAGCCCCTATGCCGGAAATTACGATCGTGGCTATGCGGCGCTGGAGTTGCTGTTCCCCGGATTGCGCGAGAAAAACGCGGATGGCAGTTTCAGGAATTATGAGGGCGAAATCAACCTCTTCGCCAGCCGTATCAAGACCGAGCGCGGCGGCAGTATCGAGTTCATGGCGCCCGGGGGCGACGTGATCGTCGGCCTCAGCAATACCCCGGCAGTGCTGGTGAACACGGGCAATGACGTCCTGGGCATGCTGACGGTGGCAGACGGCAACATTCGCGGATTTTCCCGCGGCAGCATCCTGGTCAACCAGTCGCGCATTCTGACCGTGGGCGGCGGCAATATGCTGCTGTGGTCGAGCGAAGGCGACATCGATGCCGGCAAGGGCAAGAAGACCGCGACCGCGGTGCCGCCGCCGGTCATCAAGGTGGACGCGAGCACCGGCAAGGTAACCCAGGAATTGCAGGGGGCCGCCTCGGGCAGCGGGATCGGCGCGCTGTCCACCGGCGGCATCAAGCCGGGCGACATCGATCTGATCGCGCCCAGGGGCGCGGTGAACGCGGGCGACGCCGGTATCCGCGCCGGTAATCTGAACATTGCCGCCCAGGTGGTGCTGGGCGCGAACAATATCTCCGTGGCGGGCACTTCGACCGGTACCCCGGTAGCGGATGCCAGCGCGGTCAGCGCCACCACATCGGGTTCAACGTCGCAAGGCGACGACGTATCCAAGGCTACCGCCGCCTTGTCCCAGAACCTGTCGGACGCGGCACGGACAGCGGACGAAGTGAGGAAAATTAAACCGACATTTATTTCTACTGAAGTGATCGGGCACGGCGAATAAAATTTTCACGACCCGGCAAGTTTTTGGGGGTCGGCCACACTGCCAGAGCCGTGGGGGCACTGCGACCGAGCGGACGTGGTGTGCTATGGCCGTGCCGGCGACCGACCCCACGGTATGGCGTTCCGTCGTTGCACCTTGCCTTCTTACTCTAAATAAATTTCAAAAAACACTTCGGAGTAGCGCAGCCGGCATTAATCAGAATCATTTAAGATTCATACAACTGGCGTAATAAGTCACCGTGGCGGGCCAGTCGCTGAATATGCCGAGGATGCCGACATCCCTGTTTAAAACATCGAGAACTTTCATCATGTCGCCTTCGCGCTTGATTGCGGTATCGATAGTCTGATAATAAAATCCATTGTCACCGTCAGCCAGCACGCCGGAACGCTCGAGCGTCCAGGTAATAATGTCTAGACCGGCCGATCTGGCTTGCCTGGCATATCTCGAAGCGACGATATTGCCGCTGCCATCCACGTCCAGCAGTGCGAACATTGGCGGAGCGACGATATTGATCCCCTCGGCTTTATAGGCGGCCAGTTGCGTGGCATCGGGCAACTCGGCAACCGTGTTCGCGTCGTCAAGGTACACTGCCTGTTTGCCGAAGTGGGGTTCTTTGGCGATCCAGTAACGGATGTCGCGAATGTCGAAGGACTGAGCATAGACGTTCTGAGGTTTGACGTTCTCAGCCTTGTATTCGTCGATCATCTGCTGGGCGTAGTCTTGCTGCGTATAATCGCCGACGCCGTCGCCATCACTGTCATATGGCATTTTTATGCTCGCGCTTTTGAGCTCGGGTGTCATTTTTACACCGAGCCTCCTGAATAGCTGGATACTCTCCTTATGAGTAAGCAGAGTGCCGCTTGTGGGGCCGGAATACAGATCCGTGCGCCAGCTTGGGGTACCGCGCAAATACTCCTTGATGCTCGTTGCGGCGGGATTGAACCCATCCATCTTGCCTTTCAGGCTTTTGAACTCGTCCACGGTCAAGTCGCTGGTGCAGCATTGCGCCATTGCCTCCTGAACAAGATTTCCCGCGGCATCAAACTGGGCGGGCATAAAAGGTTTGCTGCATTTTGCAGCCAAAGGCGTGTCAAGGATATTTGTGGTCGTGTGCAGGTCGCACTGCGAATGACGGCAAACAAGTTCCTTGTCTTTGGTAAACGTCACATCGCACTCCACGATACCCGCGCCCATGCGCGCGGCGGCCTGATACGACTCCTTGGTATGTTCCGGAAACTGTAGGCCAGCACCACGATGACCGATGGAAAAATCCGATTTGCGGAATGGGCCGTTCGCAATGCTTAAGCCTGCTCTTGAGAGCACCGGGCTCCATGTCATTGACGAGGAAGAAAGGACGCGGCCCGAGCTGGATAATTCCACTAATTTCTAATCGTCATTACCATCTGGCTTCCCCATCGTCATTCCCGTCGATATGCGGACGAAGTAATTGCTAACCCGGTATAGCTACAATTAATAAAGCATAACGGTTGCCAAAGTGAATTTCCCGGAAGACATATCGACCTCTCCAGTTGGAGTAAAGAACGGCTTGAATCACAGCCACGGTCGCTGTAAGTCTGACATTACCACGCTTTCATTTTCAATTTCGTTGATATACGAATGATTATCGGTGCGAGTTCAACCAAAACGTACGCGTCTGCTACTGTCCTGATCAGGGCCGATGCCTATATCACTCTGGGTAAACATCACGGGGCGAAGGTACCGCCATCGTTCAGGTAAACCGTTCAGGCAAGCCCATCTTCTGCCTGACTTGTAGCTATCGATTACTCCGTACTAGCATGATCCATTCGGATCATGGTTCTCTCTCAGGGCTGTAATCTGTCGCGCGGATAATTCCGGGTGTTTTTTCCGGTTAGCGGTTGACATATCCATGCGTGTCCTTGTACCCCTGCTTGCTTTTCTCTTGTGCACGTTTTCCTTTTCCAGCCACGCCTGGTGGAAGGATGAATGGCCAAACCGAAAAAAAATTACGCTGACCGGTCCATCGGGCGAAGTCACGGATGTGCCTGTGCTGATCCGTTTGCATCCCGGCAATTTCGATTTTTTTTCTGCGAATAACGATGGCAGTGACCTGCGCCTGGTTGCGGCGGATGACAAGACGGAACTCAAGTTCCATGTCGAGAAGTGGGACGGCGCAAATCAATTGGCGCTTATCGGGATGAAAGTACCCAAACTCTCATCCCAGACGGAAGTGTTTCTTTATTACGGCAACGAAAACGCGACATCCGCGGCGGACCCCAAGGCCACCTACGATGCCAGCAGCGCCGTATACCATTTTGCGGAGACTGAAGGCAACCCGCAGGACAGCGGACCAAACGGCCTGCATGCCCAGTCCTCCGCGCAACGTGTCCCCGCATCATTCGCTAATGGAGGCGCGGGGTTCAACGGTTCGCAAAGTGTAATGCTCCCCGCTGTGGATGCGCGCAACGGATACAGCTTCGCCGTCTGGGTCAAGCCTGTGTCGCTGGATGGCGTCCTGTTCCAGTCTGACGGTATGACCGCGTCGCTGGAGGCGGGGATACTCAAGGTGAAATCGGGCAGAGCGAGTGTGGTTTCCGGGTCATCGCTTAAGGCAGGCCAATGGCACCACCTGGGGTTCACGATTTCGGATGCGCTGCGCATATATATAAATGGCAAACCGGCGGGCGAAGCCCCCGGTGCGGTATTGCCAACCGGCAGCGCGGCCCTGGGCATCGGATTCAAGGGGGAAATGGATGAAGTGCAGGTCTCGGCTCTGGTGCGCGGCGCGGACTGGCTGGCTGCACAGGCCGCGCAGGGGCCGGACGGCAAGCTGGTTACGCTCGGCGAAGAGGAGACCGCCGAGGGCGGGGCGGAAGCTTCGCATATGGGTATCATCCTGAAATCGTTGACGGTGGATGGCTGGGTCGCGATTGGCTTGCTCTCGATCATGCTGCTGATAGCGATATGGGTGATGTACAGCAAGGCGGTCTATATCAACAGGGTGGATAAATCCAACAGCCGTTTTATGGACAAATTCCGCGAATTGTCAACCGATCTGGCGATGATCGAGGCAAAGGGACTGGGAAAAGAGTTCGAGCATTCCTCGCTATACCGCATCTATCATATTGGCGCAGTCGAGTTGGCGCATCGCTTCAATGACACCGAATCGACGCATATCACCAAGTCGCTATCGCCGCAATCGCTGGATGCGATCCGCGCCAGCCTGGATGCCGGGCTGGTGGAAGAAATTCAGCGCATGAACAAGTTCATGGTGCTGCTCACCATTGCTATCTCCGGCGGGCCATTCATCGGACTGCTGGGCACGGTGATGGGAGTCATGATCACGTTTGCGGCAATCGCCGCAGCGGGCGATGTCAACGTCAATGCGATCGCGCCCGGCATCGCGGCCGCGCTGGCAGCGACCGTCGCGGGAATGGGGGTGGCGATCCCATCGCTGTTTGGATACAACTATCTTGCCTCCCGCATCAAGACGATCGTATCTAAAATGCATATCTTCGTCGATGAGTTTGTTACCAAGCTCGCCGAAAACTACAGCCGCTGATAGGGAATGAAATGAAAGTTCAGGAAGAAAATGAGCTTTACGATGAAATCAACGTGGTGCCGATGCTGGACCTTGCCTATGTGCTGCTGGTCATTTTCATCATCATGACCACAGCCTCTGTGCAGGGGATAAAAGTCAATCTCCCCAAGGCCAGCAATTCCCCCAGCCTGGCCAAACCTCAGACCAAGGCGATCACGATCAACGAAAATGGTCAGATCTTCCTGGATGCCTATCCGGTCTCCCTGGATGAACTACGAACCCGGCTGGGGCAACTGAAGGCGGCCAATCCCGAACTGCCGGTCGTGGTCAAGGGTGACACGGTCGTGCAATACGGCAGAGTGATGGAAGTGCTCGAGTTGCTCGGGCAACTGGACATCACGCAGTTAGGCCTGGTGACCCAGCGTCTGGTGAAGTGACCCGTGGAAAACTCATGGACGAGAGTAAGCCGGCATGGTTGCGTTGGGGAGCCGTTGCGCTTGTCCTGGCCGCCGCGGTAGCACTGGGATTATGGCTGAAGGATTTTTTGGGAAGCGACAAGCCGCCGCCAAAGCCGTCGTTGCAGCAGATTACCCTGATCAAGCCACCGCCTCCCCCGCCGCCAGAGCAAAAGCCCCCGGAACCTGTGATGAAGGAAGAGATAAAGCTATCCGAGCCGACGCCGGAGCCGATGGATCAGGCCGACGAACCGCCGCCAGGACCGGATCTGGGCATCGATGCTGAAGGCACGGGGAGCGGCGACGGTTTCGGGCTTGTGGGAAAAAAAGGCGGCGCGGATCTGATCGGCGGTTCCAAGGGAAATCCTTGGGCCTGGTATGACGCCATATTGAATGACGCGGTGAATTCAGCTTTTCAGGAAGCGCTGGCGCGCGAGAAGGCGCTCAAAGACAAGACTTACAAGGTGGTGGTGAAAGTGTGGATCGATGCTGCAGGAAAGATTGGGCGAATAGCGCTGGTTGACAAGACCGGCGACCCAAAAGTTGACGAATTGCTCAAGGACGTGCTTGAGAATCTGCGGGCCCTGCGCGAAGGGCCGCCCGCCGACATGCCCCAACCGGTGAAAATACGCGTGACCTCGCGTGCTTGATGGTCTAGAGAAGCGTAACAAAATGAATATGCATTTAACGGTAGCAGCGACAGTCATAGTGCTGGCATTCGCGGGCAGCGCGCAGGCAAAGACCGATGAGCGCGAAAAAGTTGAAATCCTGTATGAGACCACGTTGAACCTGATCCATCTTCTGGTCGAACAAGGTGTCATCAAACAGGAAATGGCCGACGAAATGATCCGGAAAGCGGAGCAGAAGGCAAAGGCCGCTCAGCAGATCCCGCACGCCCAGGAAAAGGCCCTTCCACCCACGGCCGGCGAGCCGAAAAAAGGCGAGGTGCGGGTGACCTATGTACCCGAGCACATCAAAAAGGAAATCCGCGATCAGTTGCGCGAGGAAGTGATCGGTCACGCCAAAGGGGATGGCTGGCAGGAGGTAAGCGTCGCACCCGAATGGACAAGCCGCTTCAAGATGGAAGGGGATATACGGCTAAGGGAACAGGCCGACTTCTACCCCAAGAGCAATGCTCCGGCTGCAAACTTTCAGGCAATCGGCCAGCAGATCGATAACACCACCGAAGACAGCCTTCACCGGGAACGGATTCGCATGCGTCTCGGCATCAATGCTCATATTACTCGGGGAGTCGACCTGGGACTGCGCTTGACCACGGGTAATATCAATGATCCGGTAATCACCGGGCGCTTGCTGGGTCCCCCTCCGATATCCATTGGCTCCCCGGTATCCACCCTGCAGACACTGGGCACCTTCAACAGTAAATTCGCCTTCGTGCTGGATCAGGTTTATCTCCGGCTTACCCCTTGGGACTGGCTGACTGTCAGTGGTGGACGGTTTCCGAATCCCTTCTTCATAGGTACCGTGGGGAATATATATACGGGTATTCTCAGGCCGGGGCACACTATACCCACCGCCGGAGTTCAACACACCGATCTGTTATGGGATGCCGACCTGAATTTTGAAGGCATGGCCATCAATCTTCATCCCTGGATAAAGGAAAACAGGACGGTCAAACCGTTCCTTAACGCGGGGATATTTCCGCTGCAGAAAATCAACCAGAGCGAGACTGTCAAGGCCAAGGACAAATGGTTTTACGGGGTTCAAGCCGGGGTCGAGTGGTCCCCCGAGGAAACCGACACCAAGGTCAGAGTGGGAGCATCCTATTACGATTTTCGAAATATCGCAGGGGTCCGCAACCCCGCGTTTGGGGATACCCTGTTCAATCAGACAGCCACCTTGTTCCGTCAAAAAGGGAACAGCCTTTTCAACATCGATAATGATGGCGACCCTACTACCAACCTCTGGGCACTGGCAGCGGATTACAAGATCGCCAACCTGACCATGGTGGCCGACTACTCGAAATTCAAGCCTATCCATGTCATTGGCACTGTCGATTATGTGCGCAATGTGGGATACGACCAGAATAAAATTCGCGCGCGAACCGGGCAAGACATCAAGCCCCAAATCGACGCCTATCAAATCCGCCTTACTGTCGGCTATCCTGTTATTTCGGAACGGCACCAGTGGCAGGTTTTCGGTTTTTATCGTTACTCACAGCGGGACTCGATGCTGGACGCGTTCACAGATTCCAATTACCTCCTGGGCGGCACCAACCACAAGGGCTACACGCTCCATGCCCTGTACGGCATAGCCCATAATACGTGGCTGGGGCTGCGCTATAACTCGTACAGTTCAATCAGCGGCCTGCCGCTAGCCATCGATTCGGTGAACCTGGATCTTAATGCCAGGTTTTAATCTTCTATTTGACCCAAATCGTCTTTCAAATTTTGTCTTTCAAATCTCCCATATCAAACACTACCGTCAAAGCCTTACATGAAGGGAGTATATAAATGACTCCTCCAAGGTTATTTCAGGGGATCGCTATTATTCTTATCACGGGCTTCTGCCAGCCAGCCTTTACTGCCAGCAAGGACCCGCAGGACAGGAAAAAGGAGCGACAGGCGTTGCACCGCATGCAGCAGCAGTTGAGTGAAATTCAGCAACAAAAGTCTGCTGTGGATCAGGAAAAAATGGTGCTTGAAGAAGTGCTAAAAAAAACACGCAGCGAAACCGAATCTCAAAAACGCGCAACGACGAGCGCGGCAGCCAGGATTTCCCGGCTTGAGAAGGAGATCGAATTGGCCAATAATGAAAAGACTGATTTGCGCGCGCGGCTCGCGGAAGCAGGGAAACAGAACGAAGACTTGTCCGGCCGACGTAAACAACTGGAGCAGGACCTGAAGAGCATTACCATATCGCTTGCGAAACAGAATGAGCAAAGGCAACTTTGCGAAAAAAATAACGGGGAGCTTTATCGGATAGGCCGGGAGCTGGTCGATTGGTATTCTGGCAAGGGTGCGTTCAATGCAATTCTTGAAGCGGAGCCTTTCACCCGAATAAAGAGTGTTGAAATGGAAAACCTGCTTGAAAACTACCGTGACAAGCTTGAAGGCCAGCGTCTGGAAAATGGATCATTATGAGCCCGAAACACAATCCATAACAAAACAAACCATATCGTAGCAGGCTATGCCGGAATACTGAAAAACCGTGAATGATATGATATTCAGCTGAGCCAAATCACTGCTGACCTGCACCATATGAAGAACACATTCCCACTGTTCTATCCATAAGATTTATTTAATCAAAAACCGTCTCTTCCTCTGACTCGCCTTATGCTTTGTCGCTGCGTGAAGCGCACAGGCTGATCTGCCGTTCGTAATTTCTTCGTTTTATCCGCGCTCTACAGTCCGATTTTATTCTTGCCCGCCTGAAGCTCGGAAGCGATAATAGAAAGTTTGCCAACGCGAGTTCCCAAAATCAGCGGGCGTGTTAAGAGCAGCTTTTCCCCTTCTTTATTCCACGCAGGTTCGGTATGCTGTTAATGATCGATAATTACGACTCCTTCACCTACAATCTGGTGCAATATTTTGGCGAGCTGGGTGAGGAAGTAACGGTATTTCGAAATGACGAAATTAAACTCGATGAAATCGAGCAGCTAAAGCCTGCGCGAATCGTGATCTCACCTGGTCCCTGCACGCCCAGTAAAGCGGGGATATCGGTACCGCTGATCGAACGCTATCATGGGCGGATTCCCATATTGGGGGTATGTCTGGGTCACCAGAGCATAGGGCAGGCTTTTGGCGGTAAGATCGTTCACGCCGGGCAAGTCATGCACGGTAAGACTTCTCCTATTTTTCACGACAACTCGGGTTTGTTCCGCCATCTGCCAAACCCATTCCACGCGACGCGCTATCATTCGCTTGTGATTGAGCGCGAGAGCCTTCCTGATTGCCTGGAGATTACAGCCTGGACGGAAGAGGGTGAAATCATGGGAGTACGCCATAAAAATCTGGCAATCGAAGGTCTTCAGTTTCACCCGGAATCCATATTGACCGAGCACGGACACAAGCTGCTCGCGAATTTTCTGGATCGATAGCTAGCGGCCGGGAAAGCAGCATCCGGCGTAGCCCAGGTAAGCGAAGAGAATATTCGAATAGCAGATATTAAGAACTCATTATGAAGCCGCAGGAAGCGCTGACCCGCATCATCGAACATCGTGAAATCTTTCACGATGAGATGCTGTCGCTCATGCGCCAGATCATGCGCGGCGAGTTGCCACAAACGTTGATCGCCGCGATCATCACTGGCCTGCGAGTAAAGAAGGAAACCATCGGCGAAATCGCTGCCGCTGCGCAAGTAATGCGGGAATTTTCGGCTCGGGTGGAAGTACTGGATCAACAGTATCTTGTGGATACCTGCGGCACAGGCGGCGATTCCGCTCACACTTTCAATATTTCCACCACAGCGGCATTTGTCGCGGCCGCAGCCGGGGCACGGGTTGCCAAGCACGGAGGGCGCTCTGTTTCCAGCAAATCAGGAAGCGCCGATGTGCTTGAGTCCCTTGGCGTCAATCTCAACCAGACCCCTGCGCAAGTGGCGGAAGATATAAAAGAAATCGGTCTCGGCTTCATGTTCGCTCCTAATTTTCACAGTGCCATGAAACATGCGGCGCCTGTGCGGCGTGATCTGGGCGTTCGCACGCTATTTAACATTCTTGGACCGCTGACCAATCCTGCCGGGGCGAAGAATCAGTTACTGGGTGTATTTCATCCCGATCTCGTTGGCATACTCGCGCGCGTGCTGCAGCGCCTGGGTAGCCATCATGTGATGGTGGTCCACGGCATGAGCGGTATGAATGGGCAGGGCGGGCTGGATGAGATCACTATAGCGGGCGAAACCTGGATAGGAGAACTCAGGCATGGCGAGGTAATTGAATATGCCGTCAGACCGGAAGATTTCGGCATGAAAACCGCCGCCATTGAAACCATACAAGCGCAAGACCCCGCTCAATCCAGACAGATACTGATGTCGGTGCTGGATAATCAGCCCGGCCCGGCATTGGATATCGTGCTGCTTAACGCAGGCGCGGCAATTTATGCGGCGGGCGTGGCAGAGTCACTGCAGAAAGGTATAGAAGCGGCCCGCATGGCCATAGGAAGCGGTGGGGCGAAGGCAAAACTGTCCGAGTTGGTCGCGTTCTCGAATCGGCGCACAGCTTCGGGTTCCGCCAATGGCTGACATCCTGCGAGAGATCCTGGCGGTCAAGCTTGAGGAAATCGCCGCGGCAAAAGCTGTGAAGCCCATGCTGGCGCTGCGCCGAGAGGCTGAAGCCGCATCACCGCCCCGGGATTTTACCGGCGCTCTTCGTGGCAGGATTGACGCCGGGCGGCCCGCTGTTATCGCGGAAATAAAAAAGGCAAGCCCGAGCAAGGGCGTACTGCGCGAGCATTTCGATCCTGGCGCCATCGCCGCGAGCTATGCTTTGCATGGCGCAGCCTGCCTGTCGGTGCTCACTGACGAACGTTTCTTTCGCGGCAGCGCGCACTATTTAAAGCAGGCCAGGGCCGCCTGTAGCCTGCCCGTATTGCGCAAGGATTTTATGCTGGAAGAGTATCAGGTGCTCGAGGCCCGGGCGATGGGAGCGGATTGCATCCTGATAATTGTCGCCGCCTTTCGGATGTCTTCTGCCTTGGGCAAAAAATTTGCAGGCGAAGACGAAATGACCGCGGAAATGGTGGCCGAAATGCTTAAACTAGAATCGCTCGCTCATGCCCTGGGTATGGCAGTGCTGGTGGAAGTGCACGACAGGCAGGAACTGGAATTGGCGCTGCGATTGAATTCCCCGCTGATCGGTATCAATAACCGCGACTTGCGCACTTTCGAAACGAGCCTGGACACCACATTACAGTTGCTGAGTCATATCCCTCCGCCATGCATCGTGATTACCGAAAGCGGTGTACGCACGCCGGCCGATGTCGCGCTGATGCGTGAGCACCAGGTTGACACCTTTTTGGTTGGCGAAGCCTTCATGCGCGCCGCAGACCCAGGGATGGAACTCGCGCGATTGTTTGGATAGAACCAAGCGTTTTGCAGATCGTGGAAACTGTTTATTGAGGAGATTGTTAAAACCCTTACAATTCGGTTACAGGTTGAAATCACTTGTTGCAAAAAAGCAACAGATAAATCTGTGATCGCAGCAAAGTCTCTTTATTTCCTTGCTAGGCATTACTTCGTTAGGCACAATCTCTCAACCCTCTCACTGTGAGAGGTCCAAGCAGCGGGACACACTCCACCGAAATAGGGTCGGTGAGAGGCCAGGCCCCAACGTTTCAACTTTAAAGGAGATTTTCCATATGAAAAAGAAACTGATTGCACTGGCTGTTGCTGGTGCACTCGCGGCCCCGGTGGTTGCATCCGCTCAGGGGACAAACGTCACAATTTTTGGCCGGGTACAGGCTGAATACAGTCTCGTCGACTTTGCTCACGCGCCCAGCCAGGGAGTAATCAATGACAACTCCCGCTCGTCACGTTGGGGCCTGCATATCACTGAAGATCTGGGCAGTGGACTGAAAGCCAACGCCCGCCTGGAGTTCGGCCTGAACACCGGCGCTGGCTCGGCCACTACGCCACGTGAGCAGTGGGTTGGGCTTTCCAGCAACCAGTGGGGTGACGTCAAATTTGGCCGCGTTCAATCCCCGTTCAAGGACTTCGCTGGCGGCATGACGATCGATCCATTTGCCTACACCACCCTGCAAGCCAACGGCGCGGGCGGCACCATGTCCGGTGGCGCCAACGGCCTCGGTTCGGGCGCAAACGGCTTCGTCAACAGTGCTATCCGTCTCGATACCGCCGAATTCGCCGGTTTCTCCTTTGCAGCCATATTTATGCCGGGCGATGCGAATAATATCGATCCAACCAATCCCGGCATTGGCGGCGGTGGCGCCCTTAGCGCTAGCAACTTTTTCCCCGGCGGTCTCGGCGGGCAAGGTAACACCGGCGGTCGGAATGGCGATTTTGACGGCCAGGCTGCCGCCAAATACCACGCGGATTTCATGGGAATGGGTTTTGATGTGTTCGGCGGCTACTCCCGCGACAACGCCAACGGAACCCAGAAAAGCCTGGGTCTGAAAACTGAAGAGGTATGGCGTGTCGGCGCCGCTTGGGCTTGGCAAAACCTCAAGTTCATGGGCCAATATGAACATATCAACCACGCGATTGGCTCGGCAACCTGTACCACTGCCGCTGCTTTGGTGGCGAATCCGCTTGCTGCTGGCAGCAGCGGACAGTGTAACTCCGCGATGAACTGGGGCGCCAACGGCAGCATCTGGCACGCGGGTGGTCAATACAGATGGGGCAACACCACCCTGGTCGCTCAAGGGGGTATGACCCACGCGGATGCGGGCGGCATCAACGCTTCGGCGGCACGCAAAGCCCAGAGCTTCACCGTCGGCGCGATTCACAATCTGAGCAAGCGCACCAGCATTTTCGGTGGTTATCAGCACGTATATATCACCAATGCGAACGGTGCAGGCGCAAATAATTTTGATCAGTATGTTGCGCCTGATTATGCAACGGGTAAAGGTCGTGCCACCTATTCGATAGGCCTCCGCCATAACTTTTAATTAAGCGGGACCAGGTGAAAATGGGGCGCTCGTCGCCCCATTTTTTTGCTTGGCCACGTAATGATTGAGATGAATCGAAATATAAATTCGTCAGATTCATAAACCTTCTTTTCAGCCAGCCAGACGTGATTGAAACTTTAGGAGCTTAGTTGGGGCAGACTGCGTAGTGCTTTGATTAAAAGGTATTAACCCTGAAAAGGGTGTGTATTTAGTTTATGAAATATACGTGCTACCATACCGGCGTAATAAGAAGGCTATGCGGGAAAGGAAGAGATTGACGCAGACCCCGTGCTCGTCAATATCCGGGGGAGCAATTGAAACAAGCTAAGTAATATTTACCAAGCTCGGTTCGCGCGGAACGGATATGACATATCCACGACGACGACGCTATCGAGCTATTTTCAGCTTTAAAATAATTGAGATTCAGGGCAAGTTTCGCCCGCGGCTATCAATCAGCTTATTGAGTTTTTTGGAGGATTCGTCATGGGAGTTCCTTTACGTCAACAGTTAACTGTAGCCAGTTATCTGTTCAAGCAGAAATTGAAAGGGATCAAGAAATACCCTATGGTTCTAATGCTAGAACCTCTATTTCGTTGTAATTTAGCCTGCGCAGGTTGCGGCAAAATTGATTATCCCGATGAGATTCTGGACAAACGTCTTTCATTTGAAGAATGCATGGAGGCGGTTGATGAGTGTGGCGCCCCCATGGTATCGATTCCAGGCGGCGAGCCGCTGATACACAAGGAAATGCCGCAAATCGTTGCCGGCATCATCGCACGGAAGAAGTATGTCTACTTATGCACGAATGCGCTACTGTTGAAAAAGAAAATTGATGATTACACGCCATCCCCTTTTTTGACTTTTTCCATTCATCTGGATGGTCTGAAAGAGAGGCATGATGCTTCGGTTTGCCAGGATGGTGTTTTTGATCGGGCGGTTGAAGCCATAAAGGTGGCGGTCTCGAAAGGATTCAGGGTTACCGTAAACTGTACCCTGTTTCAAGGTGAAACTCCGGAGGATGTCGCCGAGTTCCTTGATTACGCCATGGAGCTGGGGATTGAAGGTGCAACCATTGCGCCCGGATTCAGCTATGAGCGCGCCCCGAGGCAGGATATCTTTATCAAGGGAAAGGATACCAAGAACTTATTCCGAGACATTTTCAAGCTCGGCAAGACCCGCAATTGGAAACTTAACCATTCCACGCTTTACCTGGATTTTTTAGCCGGCAACCAGAATTATCAGTGCACACCATGGGGTAACCCAACCCGTAATATATTTGGCTGGCAAAAACCCTGCTATTTATTAACGGATGAAGGTTATGCCGCTAGCTTTCAGGAGTTGCTGGATGATACCCCGTGGGAAAAATACGGCAACAGCAGCAATCCCAAGTGCGCGCAATGCATGGCTCATTGCGGCTACGAGGCAACCGCGGTTGAGGATATGTTGCAGCATCCGCTGAAGGCTTTCATTACCTCCATCAGAGGGCCGAAAACGACCGGTCCCATGGTAGCCGAGCCGACGCCAAAATGGGCGACCGAGCAACTGAAACCTCGCAAGACAATTGGGGGAATTCCGGTTAAAGCAGAGCGATAAGCTATGCTGCGAGTATACTCCTCTATAAGTCAGAGATAGACCGGGGTTGGAAGGTAAGTTGTTTGATTACTACTAGCGAAGCCGCGGTTTTGTATGAAAACTTAAGGCTACCGAACGCCGGTAGGGCAAGAGCCGCGGCAAGCTTCGACTATTGGGCGAGCCTGAACCGAATCTGAAATATAAAATATCTATCGCGAACCTTGCTATGGCTCCTTGGCACGGTAGCCGGTCTTGCATGAGTTCGCATTTTTTACGGTTATTGCGATATCCACTTTGGACGCGATGTGCATACTTGGTTTAAAGGTTGTGAAATGAAAGTTTCCCGGGCAATCAGGTCCTTGACACAACTTCACCTGATCTGCGTCATGCTGCTGACCGCGCCCGGAGCCTGGGCGGAAACTCCCGATACCCGCGAACCGGAACAGGTCGTGAGCACGCTGCATGAATCTCTTATCAAGGCGATGCGCGAGGGTGAAAAACTTGGTTATCGCGGCCGTTTTGATTTGCTGGCGCCTGTGGTCGATCAAACTCATGATCTCGACTTTATTGCGCGAACGACCCTGGGGGCCAACTGGACTCGATTGGATGCAGAGCAGCAGCGTACCTTTTTAGACGTCTTCCGGAAGCTTAGCATTGGCACCTATGCGGGATGGTTCAAGGATCATGGGGGAGAACGTTTCGAATTCCTGGAGCGGCAATCCATGCCACGAGATCAGATCATGGTCCGGAGCAGGCTGGTCCAGCCGAGCGGGGAAACCGTACGTTTCGATTATATTTTGCGACAGGGCAAGGATGGCTGGCGCATCATCAACATCCTGGCGGATGGCGTCAGCGATCTCGCACTGAAACGTGTCGAATATCGCGCCATCCTTCAGCGCGATGGGTTTCCCACGCTCATCGACATGCTCAAGAAAAAGATCGTCCTGACCGAGCAAGGCTAGAAAACAACTGTCTGGCAGTCCGGACTGTTCGTCCAAATCGCTTTTCCCGTTTTTCCCAGAAGGATGACTTCTCCAACCGACGCTTCTCCCGGCCGCACCTACGAACTGTTTGCGCGCTGGTCAGCCTTCTCGTATCGTCATGGCGGCTGGGTTCTTCTTGTTGCCCTGTTTGTCTCTGTGGCATGCAGCCTATACGTTTCGCGGGATCTCGGTATGAATACCGATACCACCGATATGCTCTCCGAACATCTGCCGTTCCGCGTCAACATCAAGCACTACAATAAAACCTTTCCACAAGACATGGATACGATGCTGGTGGTGCTGGAGGCTCCTGCACCCGAGCAGGCCCAGATGGCCGCAAAGCGCTTAGTAACACGCCTAAAACAGGACGTTGTAAATTTTCCCGATGTGTATCCTCCCAGCGTCGACGATTTTTTTTATCGCAATGCCCTACTTTATGAAAGCGTTCCTGAGCTGGAACGCATCACTGATCGCCTGGCGGCAGCCCAGCCGCTCATGGCCCAAATCGCAAGCAACCCGAGCCTGCAAACGTTTGCTGCTGTAATCAGCCGGGCAGTAGATGAGTTACGCACGGGTCGCAGCATGGAACTCCGGCCCGTGCTAAGCGGCATGAGCGCGGCGCTGGATGCGCGCCTCGCTGGCTCGCCGCGAGAACTGTCATGGCAGTCCCTTTTCCGAGGCGAGCCCCAAAAAAAGAAATACCAGGAACTGATCATCATAAGGCCCAGACTTGATTACTCTCAATTGTTTCCGGCGGAGCAGTCTATTTCAGCCCTGCGCGTCGCGGCAAGCGATATCGGTCTGACGGATGACAGCTCCGTACAGTTACGCATTACCGGTGAAGTGGCGTTAGCCGATGACGAACTCAACAGTTCGTTGCGCGGCATGGAAGTTGCCGGCGCTCTCACATTTGTGCTTGTCGGGGTGGTGCTATATTTTGCGATGCGTACGGGCGGATTGATACTCAACGTGCTCGTTTGCCTGACGATGGGCCTGATTCTTACCGCGGCGTTCGCCACGGCCGTCGTCGGCCACCTGAACCTGATATCCATCGCCTTTGCGGTACTGTACATCGGTTTAGGGGCAGACTTTGCCATTCACTTTTTGCTGCGGTACCGTGAGATTCTGGAAAGCGGGCTCCCGCCCATCAAGGCCATGCGGGTGTCGGGCGGCGATGCGGGGGCCGCTTTGACTGCCTGCACAATTACCAACGCCATCGGTTTCTACGCATTCATGCCCACCGACTACAAGGGAGTAGCGGAGTTGGGGCTCATCTCCGGGACGGGCATGATCATCAGTCTGCTGGTCACCCTGACGGTAGGTCCGGCTCTGCTCCGCTATTTGCCGCGGCGACTGCCAACACAATGCAACGCGAAGAAGAGTTCTGTGGGAAAAGTGCTCGAGCTGTCCTTGAGGTGGCATAAGCTGACTTATGCAGCTACGTTGGCAGCTTCGATTGTCGCCGTTGCGTTGCTGCCTCAGGTGAGGTTCGACTATAACCTCCTGAATATGCAGGATCAGAAAGGGGAAGCGATACGTACATTTCGGGAACTTCTCGCGGAACCTGATCATTCGCCCTGGCATGCATTCGCATTGGCCAACAGTCGCGAAGAGCTAGAACACCTGGCGCAGCGTCTGGCTGAGCTCCCGGAAGTGAATAAAGTGGTCACTCTCCTTGACTTTGTGCCAAAGGAGCAGGATCAAAAACTTGTGCTGATCGAGGAAATGGCGCTCATGATGGGGCCGATCACGCCCTTGGCGGAGCCCCGCGCGGCGGGCGAACAGGTCTCCCTGCAACAGCGCAAGGCATTGGATGAGCTGGCTGCCTCGCTGGACCGACTGATTGCCGAGCGCCATGATCATTCCGTTTTGGTAACGGCACAGGCCCTCAGATCATCCCTTGGAAAGCTCCTTGCTCGGCTTGATGCCGCAACCCCTGATGAGCGGAAGAATCTGCTGCATTCGGTGGAAGAGGATCTGCTGGGGACACTGCCTATAGCTTTGCAGAGACTGCGGGCGGCGACTGAAGCTGCACCGTTTGAAGAGCAAAATCTTCCGGAATCTTTAAGCCACCGCTGGCACAGCCAGTCAGGCGAGTATCGCTTGGCCATTTACCCGGCTGAAGACCTGAACGATAATGAATCATTACGACGTTTTGTGCATGCCGTGCAACGGGTGGCGCCGAACGCCACCGGCGCGCCCATGATCAGCCTGGAAGCAGGCGAGGCCGTCGTACGGGCGTTCGTTCAAGCGTTCCTGTTAGCGCTAGCGGGCATTATCGTAGCATTGTTGATCGTGCTGCGCAGTTTTAAATATACGTTGCTGGTCCTGATACCTCTGCTGTTATCCAGTCTTTTCACCGCTGCATTTACTGTTCTGTTAGATGTGCCGTTTAATTTCGCGAATATCATTGCGCTGCCGTTGTTGCTTGGTCTGGGTATCGACAGCAGTCTGCATATGGTGCACCGAAGCCTTAACAATCAGATGGTCAGCGAAGTCCTGATTCATACGAGTACCGCGCGGGCGATTTTCTATAGCGCCTTGACTGCCTTAGTGGATTTCGCAAGTCTGATGCTTTCGTCGCATCAGGGCACCGCCAGCATGGGAATATTGCTTACTGTCGGCCTGACTTTCACTTTGATATGTACTCTTGTAATACTTCCGGTACTGCTGCGCGCACCGACCGGGAATGCAAGAACATGATTATCTGGATGGAGCGGCGTTGTAAGAGCATATTTGATGGGAGAAATTCTGAATAAGTCAAGCCTTCCGCAAGCTTTTTTAATCACTGATAAAGTTATGCGCGACTTCGGCAATTATTGTTTATAATTCGCATCTTGAGATAATTTTGCGAATTAAAGAATCAAGGGAAAGAGGGAGACTTAATACTATTAACAAGGTTGGCTTTGCACCTCGCCTGATCATGAAATGTATCCCGAAAATCGCATTGTTGCTGGTATGTATATCCATGTTTACGGGTTGCGCAACCATGCGTTCGAGCGAGCCGGATATGGAGAAGATCGAGTCCAACGCGAAAATGGATTCGATCGACCCCAATGAGAAAACCAATCGTAAGTTTTACGATTTCACCGATATGGTCGATCGTAACGTCCTGGCCCCGGTTGCTGATGCTTACATAAAATATGTGCCCAACCCCATGCAGCGCTCGATCGGAAATTTTTATGACAACCTTGCTTACCCCAACGTCGTATTAAACGATTTTTTGCAGGGCAAGATACGCCAGGGGTTCCAGGACAGCCTGCGCTTTGTCGTCAATTCCACGATTGGCGTGGGAGGGCTTTTCGATATGGCTAGTCCTATGGGGCTGCCGCAGCATGACGAAGACTTTGGCCAAACGCTTGGTGTTTGGGGAGTCGGCACAGGGTCTTATCTTTTTGTTCCCCTTATCGGGCCGAGCAGCTATCGCGACGCGCCAGGAATTCCCGTGAGCGTTTTCAGTAACCTTTTATTTTATGCCGGTTCGTTTGCCAGTAGCGCCGTCGTGGCCCCGATTACCGTTTTAAGTATCATAGATAGACGGGCACGGCTATCCGGACCCATGCGTATTCGCGACCAGGCGGCGCTGGATCCTTACCTGTTTGTACGCGAAGGTTTCTTACAGCAGCGCAAGCATTTGATTTACGATGGCGATCCGCCTCCCGAGAGCTATGATGATTCCATGCACGACGAGGCGATAGCAAACGAGCCGGCCGCCAAGGCTTTGGCCAAGCCATTAAACTGAGACTATAGCTTACGCCTGAGAACCGGTTCACTTCGTCAATCGAGAACTCGTCTTTTTATGGGATTTTCCGCACGATCCTCTTTGGTAAATGATAGCGATCATATATGACAACAATATGGGTGGAGTGGTTAATTTGCATAACCTGCTTGAGGGAGCACGGTAAAAACAAATGAAAACATTAAAAACTGTAGCCAGATTGGCTTCGCATCAGCGATATATGGATTCGTCAAATACAAGGGCGAATATAAAATCGCCAGAGGGCGGGTTGGCCGCGGCGCGCAAGGCTCTGCTGTCTCTTCAGAAAGAAGACGGCCATTGGTGTTTTCCCCTGGAGGCGGACTGCACGATTCCGGCCGAGTATGTGCTGATGATGCACTTCATGAACGAAGTGGACGTGGAACTGGAAGGACGGATCGCACGATTCATCCGTGAAAAACAGGATCCCGGGCATGGCGGCTGGCCGTTATACTACGGAGGTCATTTTGACCTGAGCTGTACAATCAAAGCTTACTACGCCTTGAAAATTGCAGGGGATTCGCCGGATGCACCGCACATGGTGCGGGCCCGCACGGCTATTTTGAATCATGGCGGCGCAGCCCGGGCTAACGTATTCACGCGGATATTGCTTGCGATGTATGGTCAGCTTCCATGGAGGGGCACCCCGTTTGTGCCCGTAGAAATCATTCTCTTGCCTCGCTGGTTTCCGTTTCACTTGAGCAAGGTTTCGTACTGGTCTCGTACCGTGACCGTACCGTTATCCATTGTATGCAGCTTGAAAGCACGCGCGGCGAATCCACGGAACATTCATATTCGCGAGCTGTTCACAGTTCCTCCGGAGGAAGAGCGAAATTATTTTTCGGTGCGCACTCGCCTCAATCGGCTGTTCCTGGTCATCGAACGCATTGGCTCACTGCTCGAGCCGTTCGTCCCGCAGGCTTTGCGCCGCCTCGCGCTTCGCCGTGCAGAACAATGGGTGGTGGAGCGGCTTAATGGCGAATGCGGGGTGGGGGCAATTTTTCCGGCAATGGTCAATGCAAGCGAGGCGCTCGCGTTGCTGGGTTATCCCTACGAACATCCTTATCGTGAGCAATGCCGTAAGGCGCTACTCGGACTCGTGGTTGAAGAAGCGGAGCGCGCCTGGGTTCAGCCGTGCACCTCACCGGTATGGGATACCGTTCTGGCAACTCTGGCCTTACAGGAGGATCCCGATGCGGACCAAAAGCCGATACGCAAGGCTCTTGATTGGCTGATTCCCAATCAGGTACTCGACGCGCCTGCGGACTGGCAGGACGGGCATCCCGATCTGGCAGGAGGTGGTTGGGCCTTTCAATATGCAAATCCTCACTACCCGGATCTGGACGATACCGCTGCAGCCGCATGGGCGCTGCAGCAGGCGGATCCGCGCGCTTATCGCGAAAACATCATGCGCGCAGCGGACTGGCTTGCCGGCATGCAGTCCAGTAATGGCGGTTTTGCGGCTTTCGATACCGATAATACCTATTACTACCTCAATGAAATTCCCTTTGCCGATCATGGCGCATTGCTCGATCCGCCTACAAGCGATGTGACAGCCCGCTGCACTGGCTTTCTGGCCTTATATGGTGAATCCAGACACAAGCAGAACGTGGAACGGGGCCTTGAATACTTGTTCCGGGAGCAGGAACCCAGCGGCGCCTGGTTCGGGCGCTGGGGAAGCAATTATATTTACGGTACCTGGTCGGTACTTGAAGCGTTCCGGCTGGCCCACGCGGATATGGGTCATCTCGCTGTTCGCCGCGCGGTACAGTGGCTGAAGTCCGTGCAGCGCGATGATGGCGGATGGGGCGAAGGCAATGACAGCTACTTGACCTCGACGCAGGCTGGACAGTTTAATGTGAGTACGGCTTGCCAGACAGCCTGGGCACTGTTGGCTTTGATGGCTGCTGGTGAAGGGCACAGTCATGAGGTGCGCCGCGGTATCGAATACCTGCTGTACGAGCAAGGCAGTGACGGCTTATGGCATGATCCATGGTTTAATGCGCCCGGCTTTCCAAAGGTTTTCTACCTTAAATATCATGGGTATAACAAATATTTTCCTGTATGGGCCCTAGCCAGGTTCCAATCATTGAGCCGAAAGGCCCCTGCATGAGGGGAGTAGGAATCGTCACGGCAATGCGGATGGAGGCCCGTTGCCTCACGCGAGGCCGCTTACCTTTTAATCGAGGGATCAGCCTGGGCCAGAGTGGGTCGATATGGCTCTGCGGTATGGGCGAAAAGGCGGCTGGGCAGGCGGCGGAAGGATTAAAGAAAGGCGGGGCGACTGCCCTGATGAGCTTTGGGTTTGCGGGAGCGCTGGATCCAAACTTGCGCCCCGGCGATCTGGTATTGCCGGAAACCATTCATGCCGGCTCTTCCATGCCCGTCGACCTGGGCTGGAGATCCCGTTTGCAGCAGATGCTTCCCGCCTCCTTGAATGTTAGCGGTGGTGTGTTGGCTGCAAGTAAACAAGTTCTGAGCTCGGCAACCGCAAAGCTCGAGCTGGCGAGTATCACGGGGGCCTGCGCGGTGGATATGGAAAGTGGAGCGGTGGCGGAAGCTGCCGCTCATGCGGGTCTGCCGTTTGTGGCTGTACGCGTAATTTCAGATGCGGTCGAGTTTTCACCTCCCCCTGTTCTACTCGATGCGATCCGCCCCGACGGAAGCGCCGATCTGGCCCGCCTGCTGCCTTTGTTATTACGCGGATCTGTAACGCTGCCAACTTTACTTCGTCTAGCGGTAGAGTCTCGTGCCGCATGTTCCACTTTGTCAACCGTCGCGCGATATGCCGACGCGGAATTGGGAATTGCCTAAGAACCTGGATAAGTTGTCTACGAGCGCGACGGCGGCTTTGCGAGATGGGATGTGCGAAAGGCGCTTCTGAACAGATTATTCCGCTCGCCAGCTTAATGGCGATCTCGTTTGCCAACCGGGCGCGCACGGAAAACTTGTTCCAAGTTTCCTGAACGAGTAGAATATCGCCCTTTCGCATCAGGCATTTAATGGAGAGCACATGCCAGTTACAACCGATCAAAAAGCACAGGTGGTGCGCGATTATCAGCGAGCCTCTGGAGATACGGGTTCCCCTGAAGTCCAGGTTGCGTTGTTGACCACCCGAATCAACGACTTGGCCAATCATTTCAAGGCACATGTCAAGGATCATCATTCCCGCCGCGGCTTGTTGCGCATGGTTAGCCGCCGCCGCAAGCTGCTCGATTACCTGAAGCAGAGCAGTGGTGACAGATACCGTACGCTAATCGAACGTCTCGGCCTGCGCAAATAAAATCCCTCTGGGGAGGCGGCGAATTGAATTGTTTCTTTACAAAAAAGCACTTCAATAAGCTCGAACCCTGCCTATTAGCCGGAACCGAACGATTGATTTTATAGAAAAAGGGTATTAATTGAATTCCATAAAGAAAAGTATTACCTACGGGGCTCATAAATTAACACTGGAAACCGGAGAAATAGCAAGGCAAGCGCACGGAGCAGTGATAGTCACCATGGACGATACTGTAGTTCTGGTTACCGTCGTTGGTGCGAAAACCGCCAAGCAGGGTCAGGACTTTTTTCCGTTGACTGTGGATTACCAGGAACGGAGCTATGCCGCTGGTAGAATACCCGGCAGCTTTTTCAAGCGTGAAGGCCGGCCCTCCGAAAAGGAGATACTGACTTCCCGCCTGATCGACCGCCCCATCCGTCCGCTATTTCCTGAAAATTTCTATAATGAGGTGCAAATCGTCGCCACCGTCTTATCGTCTGATAATGAGGTGGATGCCGACATTCCCGCCATGCTCGGCGCATCTGCGGCCCTCGTTCTTTCGGGTATCCCGTTTGATGGACCCATTGGCGCGGCCCGTGTCGGCTACATCAATGGCGAATACGTTCTGAATCCCTCCGCGACCGACCTGAAGCAAACTCAGCTGAATCTGGTAGTTGCCGGAACACAGAAAGCTGTGTTGATGGTGGAGTCCGAAGCAACGGAGCTGCCCGAAGAGGTAATGCTCGGTGCCATCACTTATGGTCATCAGCAAATGCAGGCGGCAATCAATGCCATTAACGATTTGGCCGACGAAACAGGGGTTACCGCGTGGGATTGGACTCCCCCTCAGAGAGATGCAGCCTTGGCTCAAAAAATTGCCGATCTTGCTGAAACGGATTTGCGCGCCGCATTCCGATTGAAGCAGAAACAGATACGGTCGGAAACCATAGATAATATCTGGAAAAAGATTTTTTCCGAAGTCGGTGTCGATGCGGAGAATGGCCCTGATGCACAGGCTGTAAAGGAGGCATGTTTCGCTCTTGAATCAAAAATCGTACGCTCCGAAATTCTGGATGGCGAGCCGCGTATAGATGGGAGGGACACTCGTACCGTGCGCCCTATTACCATACGCAACGGGTTGCTGCCGCGCACGCATGGCTCAGCCCTGTTTACCCGTGGAGAAACCCAGGCGCTGGTCGTTGCAACGCTCGGTACAGGACGGGATGAGCAGAAAATTGATGCGTTGCAAGGGGATTATTCGGAGCGCTTCATGCTCCACTATAACATGCCGCCGTATGCTACCGGCGAAACTGGCCGAGTAGGCACGCCCAAGCGCCGCGAAATTGGACATGGGCGCCTCGCCAAACGAGCTCTTGCTGCTGTGCTGCCATCCCCCGAAGAGTTTGGTTATTCGCTGAGGGTTGTATCCGAAATTACCGAGTCCAATGGTTCGAGTTCTATGGCTTCGGTTTGCGGCGGATGCCTTGCATTAATGGATGCGGGTGTGCCATTAAAATCACATGTGGCGGGAATTGCCATGGGACTCATCAAAGAAGGCAACCGGTTTGCCGTGCTGAGCGACATTCTCGGCGACGAGGATCACTTGGGCGATATGGATTTCAAGGTGGCCGGTACTGAAAAAGGTATTACCGCGCTTCAGATGGATATCAAGATTCAAGGCATTACAAAAGATATTCTGCAAGCCGCGCTGATTCAGGCCAAAGAAGGACGCCTGCATATTCTCCGGATTATGAAAGAGGCGCTGCCTGCAACCCGTGCGGATATCTCCGAACACGCCCCGCGTATCATCAAGCTGAAAATCAATCCCGAAAAAATCCGTGACGTAATCGGTAAGGGTGGCGCAGTGATCCGCGCGCTTACGGAAGAAACCGGCACCACTATCGATATTACTGATGACGGCACCGTTATGATAGCTTGCATTAATGCTGAAGGTGGCGAGCTGGCAAGAAAACGTATCGAAGATATAACTGCCGAGGTAGAGGTAGGGAAGGTATATGACGGAACCGTACTGAAACTTCTGGACTTCGGTGCGATCGTCAGCGTGCTGCCCGGCAAGGATGGGTTACTGCATATCTCGCAAATTGCCAACGAACGCGTCAATAACGTAGCTGATCATCTCAAGGAAGGGCAAGTGGTTCGCGTGAAGGTGCTCGAGGCGGATGATAAGGGGCGCCTGCGCCTTAGCATGAAGGCTGTTGGAGCGGATGCGAACGACAACGCGGCTTCCTAGCCGCTTTCTTCCACCAGTTTTTGTGCATAAGCTGCAGTGCCGGGTAATATGGGGTTAAAGAAATGCTTCCGAAAAAAAGCCCCGGCCTGAGGCCGGGGCTTTTTTGTGAAACAGGCAACTTTAATAACTGTAGAATTAAAAGCAAAGTTATTTAGCTATTTGCTTTTCTCTTATCTCATCAAGTGTTTTACAGTCAATACAAAGGGTGGCCGTAGGGCGCGCTTCCAGGCGCTTCAGGCCGATCTCGACACCACAACTTTCGCAATAACCATAATCTCCGGTATCTATTTTTGCAATAGTTTCATCAATTTTCTTGATTAGCTTGCGCTCGCGGTCACGATTTCGTAATTCTAGCGCCATGTCGGACTCCTGACTGGCACGATCGTTAGGATCTGCAAAAATAGTGGCTTCATCCTGCATGGTGTGCACTGTTCGATCTATATCATGCCCCAACTCAACCTTAATGCCTTCCAGTATATTGCGAAAATGCATAAGCTGCTTGGAACTCATGTAACTTTCCCCCTTCTTGGGCTTGTAAGGAGCGACTTGTTTTTGCAGTTCTTGCGGCATATTAATATTCCTTTATTCCTGGTAATGTATAAAGACCTAAAAATATTATATAGTAACTAATCTCTTGTTCGCCTGGACGTTCCTCACATCGCCGCCGCGTCTCACCGCCAACTCACGAAGCTTCAGCAGTTTCCAGACCATGAAGGCAGCCCGAATTCTTGCAGAATTCTTATCGCTTGAATACCCCTGACGAAAAAATAAATAGACCGATCTCCCTTTCAAGAAACCTCTAAACAAATCCTCCGAGGCACAACAAGGGCACCCGCCCGGCTCATAGGAATTGTGACATAATATTTTCCCCAATTCAGGAGAGAACTATGCAACACAAGAAGTCCCTCATTTTCATTGCCGTTGGCTCCGCCTTTGCCACCAGCCTGGGTGCCGCACCCGCTGCGGGCGCGGCGGATGATCTTTTCGCAGTACAAACGTTGGATAGAGGCTACATGCTTGCCTATGCTGACAGGGTCGACCCCAACAAATATGGCGGCTCAAAACCCGAATATGGCGGCGCGAAGTCTCCCGAAGGCAACTGCGGTATGTCGAAGCTGGATGTCAACAAGGACGGAAAGGTGACGAAGCAGGAATTTCTGAAGCATCACGAAGCCATATTCGACAGTATCGATACCAATAAGGACGGCGCAGTCGATCAGCCTGAGGCCGACGGCTATGCGGGCAAGGCCAACGCGGCGCCAAATACCGCTCCGCACGGGGCAATGAAAAAATAATCTTCCGAAATATTTGTCCTATTTGTTCTTGTGCTAACTCCGGTAATTGCTGGTGTGGGGCTGGGGTTCCGGCGGGAATTGATGTCCGCGCTAAAAACCCATGTTCCCGCCAGCATCGATTTTTTCGAAATCGCGCCCGAAAACTGGATTGGTCTCGGTGGTGCGTTAGGCAGGGATTTGCGCGAATTTATGGAGCGCTATCCCTTTGTTTGCCACGGACTCTCACTCTCGATTGGCAGCCCGGCACCGCTGGATGAAGCGCTCCTGCGAAAAGTTCGGCAATTTCTTGACCTGCATCACATACCCCTTTACACCGAGCATCTGTCATACTGCTCAGACGAAGGGCATTTATATGATCTGCTGCCGATACCCTTTACTGACGAGGCGGTAAAATATGTTGCGGAGCGCGTCCGCCGCGCCCAGGATATTCTGGAGCGTCGCATTGCGCTCGAGAATGCTTCATATTATGTTCAAGCGCCCATTGCAGAAATGAGCGAAGCGGAGTTCATCCGCTCCGTGCTAACCGAAGCGGACTGCGATCTGCATCTTGACGTGAACAATGTTTACGTCAACAGTATCAACCATGCTTATGATCCTGTTGAATTCATCCGCGCCATGCCTACCGAACGCATTGTCTATATGCACATGGCCGGGCATTACAAGGAAGCTGAGAATCTGATCATCGATACCCACGGAGCCGACATCGTGAATCCGGTATGGTCATTGCTGGAGCATACCTACCATATACATGGCGTTGCGCCTACGCTACTGGAACGCGATTTCAATATTCCGCCTCTTCGTGAATTGATGCATGAAGTAGAACGCATCGGACAGATTCAGAACCGGCATACCAGCACAAATACATGTCCACACTGACGCCCGAGTTTCAGCGCTTCCAATACGCTTTTACCTCGCATATTCGTAATCCCAAGGCGAACCCTTGCCCGCGCGGTATCGAAAGCCAGCGCATGCGGATATACCGGAGACTGGTTTACCAAAATATCGAAAGTTTTCTGCTGACCTGTTTTCCCGTCCTCCGGAAAGTGCTGGGAGAGCGGCGGTGGGCGCGGCTGGTGCGTGGCTTTCTTGCCGGTCATCACAGTCGTTCGCCTTTTTTTCGCCAGATACCTGAGGAATTCGTGCAGTTTTTACAAAGCGATGGGGCCGTGCCCGCAAGTTACCCGGAATTCTTGCTGGAACTCGCGCACTATGAATGGATAGAGCTGGCGCTTGCCACTTCGACCGATACACCGGACTGGGCAGTGATTGACCCGGCTGGCAGCTTGCTTGAGCAGCGGCCAATTTTAAATCCGGTGCTCGCTAATTTACGTTATGGCTGGCCTGTGCATCGTATTGCTCCGCGCGTTCGGATTACCGCGGCGGAAACATATTTACTCGTGTTTCGCGATGCCCGCGACCAGGTTCAATTTACCGAAATTAATGCGCTCACGTCGCGGCTGATTCATCTTCTGGAATCTGCTGAGCATACTGGCGGGACGGTACTCGAAATCATCATCAAGGAAACCGCTCACCCCTCGCCTGAGGTCGTGATTCAGGGAGGCATTAAAATTATGCGTGACTTACAAGCCCGCGGCGCATTGCTAGGGGTTTTTACGGGACCGGAATAGAACATTAATAGAAGATTTAGCGGTACTGCCGAACAATACTCTTAACCTGTGCCATGGCATTAAAGAAGGATGTCGTCGTGATAGGGGCGGGCGCGGCAGGCATGATGTGCGCCATCGAGGCGGGCAAGCGCGGGCGCTCGGTATTGCTGCTGGATCACGCAAGCAAGCTCGCCGAAAAAATTCGCATATCCGGCGGTGGACGGTGCAATTTTACAAATCGCTACGCCAAGCCGGAAAACTTCATTTCACACAACCCCCATTTCTGCCGGTCGGCATTGGCCCGTTTCACTCCGCAAAATTTTATTTCGCTAGTGGAAAAGCATCGGATCCGATACCACGAAAAGAAGCTGGGGCAGCTATTTTGCGACGGCAGTTCCCAGCAGATCATCGATTTGCTGCGGCATGAGTGCGACGCCGCAGGTGTTGAATGGCGGATGCCATGTCAGGTCCAAAATGTAGAGCGCCTTAACGCCAGCGAAGGAAGATTCGTGCTGCAAACCGATCATGGCGCCGTAAGCACGCATGCGCTAGTGGTCGCAACGGGCGGCCTCTCCGTTCCGCAAATCGGCGCAAGCTCTTTTGGCTATCGTATTGCGGAACAATTCGGTATCAGCATTACGCCGTTGCGGGCGGCATTGGTTCCGCTGATTCTCGCGCCGGAACAGCTGACCAGTTTTTCAGGACTTCCTGGCATTGCGATGGACGCGGCCCTGAGCTGTAACGGGGGGGAATTTCGCGAGAATTTATTGATCACGCACCGCGGGTTGAGCGGGCCCGCAATATTGCAGATATCCTCCTACTGGAAGCCAGGCTTGCCCATTCATATCGACTTGTTGCCGGATATCAACGCGGTGGGGTGGTTCCTCGATCACCAGCGCAGCACTGCACTGTTACCAAACCTGTTGGCCCAGTATTTGCCGAAGCGCTTCGCAGAAGCATGGGTCGAAGCAGCCGGCCACGGACAGCCAGCCAAGCCAGTAAATCAATACGATGAGAAGAGTTTGAGGAAGATCGCCGCACAATTACATGATTGGCAAGTCACCCCATGCGGTACCGCGGGTTATAGAAAGGCGGAGGTGACGCTGGGAGGAGTCGATACGCGAGAATTATCATCCAAAACAATGGAAGCGAAAAAGGTGCCGGGGCTTTATTTCGTTGGCGAAGTGGTGGATGTCACGGGGCATCTCGGCGGATTCAATTTCCAGTGGGCCTGGGCATCCGGCCACGCAGCAGGGCAGTTCGTATAACATGCCATTACGATGCCTCGGGGACCAGGACGCTAGCGTTCTACCCCTCATTTACCTATAACGGGGGGAAGGCACTTTTTCATTTGAAGTGGATCGAAAATGGGACTTAAAGCACGTAGCGGGCCAAATCCTCGCTTTGGGATAAACTGTTGAGCCGCACATCCACATATTCCGCATCGATCAAAACGTTAGTCCCGAGGTGTGTTTCGGCATCAAAAGAAACCTCCTCCAGAAGCTTTTCCATTGCGGTATAAAGCCGCCGTGCTCCAATGTTCTCGGTTTTTTCATTGACCGCAAAAGCAATCTCCGCCAGCCGTCGCACTGCCCCAGGTGTAAACTCCAGTTTGATCCCTTCAGTTTCCAGGAGCGCCTCGTATTGGCGTGTCAGGCATGCGTCCGTATTCGTGAGAATTTGCACAAAATCATCAGCGCTGAGGCTTGTCAGTTCGACGCGAATGGGAAAGCGCCCCTGCAATTCCGGGATTAAATCGGACGGCTTGGCGAGATGAAATGCTCCGCTGGCAATGAATAAAATATGATCGGTTTTTATCATGCCGTATTTGGTGGAGACGGTAGTGCCTTCCACCAAGGGAAGCAAGTCACGTTGAACGCCCTGACGCGAAACATCCGCGCCGGAAGTTTCCGAGCGGCTGGTAATTTTGTCGATTTCATCCAGGAACACAATGCCGTTCTGTTCAACGTTCTGCACCGAACGAAGCTTCAACTCTTCGTCATTGATGAGTTTGGAAGCCTCTTCATCGGTTATGAGCTTCATCGCTTCACGAATTCTAAGCTTGCGCGTTTTTTTTCGTTCCCCGCCAAGATTCTGAAACATGCCCTGGATTTGAGTAGTAAGCTCCTCCATTCCGGGCGGCGCAAATATTTCCATGTGGGTATGGGCTGAAGCCACCTCGATTTCGATCTCTTTATCGTTGAGCTCGCCTTCGCGCAATTTCTTGCGGAATTTCTGCCGCGTCGCGCTTTCCCCCTCCAGAGCTTCCGGCTGTGATCCCAGCTCTCTCGCGGCAGGAAGCAACACATCGAGGATGCGCTCTTCAGCATTATCTTGCGCCCGGGACCGCATTTTTTGCGTTTCCTGTTCGCGGGCATGTTTAATGGCAGACTCCACCAGGTCGCGAATAATGGAATCCACATCACGTCCGACATATCCCACCTCGGTGAATTTGGTTGCTTCCACCTTGATGAAGGGCGCGTCGGCAAGCTTCGCCAACCGGCGAGCGATCTCTGTTTTACCCACCCCGGTTGGCCCGATCATCAGAATATTTTTCGGCGTGATTTCCTGCCGCAATGGGTCCATGACTTGCTGTCTGCGCCAACGGTTTCTGAGGGCTATGGCTACGGAACGCTTGGCGGCATCCTGGCCAATGATGTGTTTGTCCAATTCGTGGACGATTTCCCGCGGGGTCAGTTGAGACATGATTACGGCTCAGTGATAAATACTAAGAGGTGAAAAACCGGGAGTAGAACCGTCCTAAATTTGTATTTTAGACGTTACTCCAGAACTTCGATTACATGGTTCTGGTTGGTATATATGCACAGATCGCCCGCGATGGCGAGTGATTTCTTGACGATTTCCAGCGGCGCCAGACTGGTGTTTTCCAGAAGTGCGCGCGCGGCAGAGTGAGCATACGAGCCGCCGCTGCCAATCGCAGCAAGCCCAAGCTCGGGCTCAATCACATCGCCGGAGCCGGTGATGATGAGCGTAGTCCCGGGATCGGCCACGACCAGCATCGCTTCCAGCCGGCGCAAAATACGGTCGGTTCGCCAGTCCTTCGCCAACTCCACTGCCGAACGCATGAGGTGTCCCTGATGTTTTTCCAGTTTGCCTTCAAAACGCTCAAACAGGGTAAAGGCATCGGCCGTGCCGCCCGCAAACCCTGCGAGTATTTTGTCATGGTAGAGCCTGCGAACCTTCCGTGCGCTTGCTTTGGCGACTACCGCGCCCAGGGTTACCTGGCCATCGCCCCCGAGCGCCACCTGGGCGCCACGCCGCGCCGAAAGTATGGTAGTTCCGTGAAATTCTGGCATTAAACTAACAAGAGATGATAGGGAACATCGATTATACCGCTGATTTGCCAAGAAAATGCAATCTGTCTGGAATGCTTATACGTTAACTCAACCGTTCTTTTTTGCTCTTGGATGAGTCGCGTCGTAGACTTTCGCCAAATGTTGGAAATCAAGATGGGTATAAACTTGCGTGGTGCTGATACTGGCATGTCCCAGCATCTCCTGCACCGCCCGCAAATCGCCACTTGATTGCAGCACGTGCGAGGCAAATGAATGCCGTAGTACATGCGGGTGAATATTAGCGCCGATGCCCTGGCGTAACGCCTGGACTTTCAGGCGTTGGCCAATTGACCGGTGACTGATATTTTTGCCGTACCGGGACAGAAACAATGCGAATTGGCCGGGTCTGACCAGGAGCTCCCTCCGCTTTATCCATTCTCTCAGCACGTCCGCAGCTTTGCTGCCGACGGGCACGACGCGTGTTTTGCTGCCTTTGCCTGTAACACGTACCGTGCCTTCGAAAAAATCCATATCCTCGGGCCTCAAGCTGGCGAGCTCCGCCAGCCGCAATCCGGAGGAATAACACAGCTCGAACATGGCTTTATCCCGCAAAGCCATTAAGTCATTCTCGACCGGAAGGTCCAGCAGCTTTGCGGCCTCATCGGGTGAAAGCGTGCGAGGCAGTTTTTTGGCCGCCTTGGGCGCCCGAACTCCGGCGCATGGATCGCAGATATGGCCGTGATCCCGAGCCAGGTATTTATAAAAGCCGCGCCAGGCTGACAGCATCCTGGCCAGGCTTCTGCCTGAAAATCCTTTCCCGTGAAGCTGGGCAATAAATCGCCGTATATGATGAACTTGAAGTTGACCAACAGATGTTGTTTCTGCGAAATTCAACAAGACCGTAATATCCCTTGCGTAAGCTTTACATGTAAGCGGGGACAGCCGTCGTTCTCCGGCGAGATGGGCAATATACGAAGAAGCGAGCGCAGCTTGGGGATTACTGGATGTCATGCGAAGCACTCATCGGTTGGGATTGTCAGGCGGCATCGGGCGGCACATCGGCCTGCGTGAACCGTCCCAATGCAGCGCTTACCAGTTCGCCGAGCTGCGCCAAATAAATCGTTCCCATCTCGGGATAAAATCGCTGCGGATCTTCGCTTCCCATTACCATCAAACCGCTGACGGTTGCTCTGGCCCGCAGAGTTACCATTGCAAATGAGCGCAGTCGAATCGCATCTTCACCGAACCAGCCTTTGATCTCATCCAGAACATGGGCACCGCAATATGGGTGCAACAGGCTTTCGGCCAGAACGTGGATATCCCTGCTTGCTTGAGAAAATTCAGGCTGCACTGGCTGCACCGTGTCGTGGCTGGCTATGTTCCACAGCCGGAGCGCCATGTGAGGTATTGAAAAATCCTCGCGCAAATTAAAATGCAATCCACCCAGCAAATTATTCAGCCGTGTGGATGCGAGCAGCGCAACCGCCAGACGGTGCATTTTTTCAGTAAGCGCACCGTTCTCTTCACCGAATCTGATCAATTCGCTCAGCTTTTCCTGCAATATGCGATTCCTGTCCCGTAGCGCAACGATCTGGCGTTCACTGATGGGAATGGCCCTGCCGCCGTGAGGATGAGGAACCTGGATATCCGCCAGCATATCGGCATATTCCTCGAAAAATTGAGGGTGCGTACACAGGTATTGGGCTATTTCATCCGAGCTGAATTTCATATCTGTTCATCTGCGCTTATAAGTCGATTTCCCCATCGAACACCGTAACTGCGGGCCCTGTCATCGAGACCGGTTGATTTTCGCCTTCCCAGCGCACAAACAAATCCCCGCCACCAAAGCTCACTTTCACCCCGTGCTCCAGCAGTCCACGCTGGATTCCTGCCACCACCGCGGCACAAGCACCGGTTCCACAGGACAATGTTTCCCCCGCGCCGCGCTCGTATACCCGTAAGCGGATATGGCGGCGATCCACCACCTGCATATAGCCGGCGTTGACTCTTTGAGGAAAACGCGGATGACTTTCAATCAGGGGGCCCTCGGTTGCGACGGGCGCGCGATCCACGTCTGCCACTACTTGCACCGCATGAGGATTACCCATCGAAACTGCGCTGATTTCCAGATGCCTACCGCTGATATCGAGGGAATAAACCAATGCGCGCTTTTCAGCGATAAAAGGAATTTCGTTCGGTTCGAATTTGGGAGCACCCATATTGACACTCACTTCGCCGTTGGTCTCCAGCCTCGGAATGATCAGGCCAGCGCGTGTCTCGACGCGTATTTCATCTTTTCTGGTCAATCCTCGATCATGCACATAGCGAACGAAGCAGCGCGCGCCGTTGCCGCACTGTTCCACTTCGCAGCCGTCAGCGTTGAAAATGCGGTAGCGAAAATCAGCGTCCCCCTGCGCCGTTTCGATCAGCAGGACCTGATCGCAGCCGATGCCATAATGGCGGTTGGCAAGCTGGCGCAATTCTTCCGGGCTGAGCGACACACACTGATTTATGCAATCGATGACGACAAAGTCATTGCCCAGGCCGTGCATTTTGGTGAACTTGAGTTTCATTAGCAAACTTCGAGGATTCAGCCTTTCGCCTGCGCCGACCTTAACGCTATTTATTATGGTTTATCTTCTTAATGTAAAGATTATTTGGTATTCTACAGGTCTTTGAAAATTAATAATCGGCGGGGGGCAATGTGAGCGACTATCTTTTTACTTCCGAATCCGTATCTGAAGGTCATCCTGATAAAGTAGCCGATCAGATTTCCGATTCGGTCCTGGATGCCATCCTGACGCAGGATCCCAATGCGCGTGTAGCCTGCGAAACATTGTGCAGTACCGGACTGATCGTTATGTCGGGCGAAATTACCACCGAGGCTAACGTCGACTATATGCAGGTTGCACGCGCGGCCGTCAAGCGTATTGGTTATGATAGCTCGGATATTGGTTTTGATTATCGCACGTGCGCGGTGCTGACCGCCTTCAACAAGCAATCTCCCGATATTGCTCAGGGAGTCAACCGCTCGAAGGAAGAGGAGATGGATCAGGGTGCGGGCGATCAGGGGCTCATGTTTGGCTATGCCTGCGATGAAACGCCGCAATTGATGCCGATGCCGATTTACTATGCGCATCGCCTGATGGAGCGTCAGGCGGAACTGAGAAAAGATGGACGCCTGCCGTGGCTGCGTCCCGACGCAAAGTCGCAAGTGTCCGTGCGCTATCTGAATGGTAAGCCGCAGCGTATTGAAACGGTCGTGATTTCAACCCAGCATCATCCGGACATTTCTCACGCACAACTGAGCGAAGCTGTCATTGAAGAAGTCATTAAGCCGGTACTTCCAAAAAAATTGCTGAGCGGAGAAACGCGCTACCTCGTCAATCCTACAGGGCGCTTTGTAGTAGGCGGGCCGATGGGAGATTGCGGATTGACTGGCCGCAAAATCATCGTTGACAGCTACGGGGGCACCGCGCATCACGGCGGGGGCGCTTTCTCGGGCAAGGACCCTTCCAAAGTGGATCGTTCGGCAGCTTATGCCGGACGTTATGTAGCCAAGAATATTGTCGCCGCCGGCCTGGCCAGCAAATGCGAGGTTCAGGTAGCCTATGCCATAGGCGTGGCGCGCCCGGTTTCACTGATGGTCGACACTTTCGGAACGGGGAAAATATCCGATGACAAGATCGCCAGGTTGATCGAGCGTCATTTCGATCTGCGGCCGCGTGCGATCATTCATGCGCTCAATCTGCTTCGACCGATTTATCAAAAAACCGCCGCCTATGGCCATTTTGGCCGGGACGAGCCGGAATTTACTTGGGAAGCCACCGACAAAGCTGCGCGGCTGCGTGCCGACGCAGGGTTGGAAGTCGCGGTAGAAGCGTAAGCGAACTAGATACCTAATTCCCGGGTTTGGTTTCACATTAGTTTCAACCCAGATAATCCCTTCCCGGCTGAGGAGCGCTGCAACGGGTACTGTCCCGCGAGGCTCGGCTGAGGAAGGATCGCAACAACGGCGCTCGTTCATTTTCAGGAGATACTTATGAACGCCGTGCTCAGTTCTGCATCCGCATCTGCCTCTGCCAAGGTTACCTCGACCTCTGGGAGCAACAAATTTTCCGATTATAAAGTCGCTGATATGTCCCTGGCCCAATGGGGACGTAAAGAAATCGCCATTGCCGAAACCGAGATGCCCGGCCTGATGGCGCTACGTGAAGAGTATGCTGACGCCAGGCCTCTAGCGGGCGCACGCATTGCGGGTTCGCTGCACATGACTATTCAGACAGCGGTACTTATCGAAACGCTGATCAAGCTGGGCGCCCAGGTTCGCTGGGCTTCCTGCAATATCTTTTCAACTCAGGATCATGCGGCGGCCGCAATCGCGGCGGAGGGCATTCCTGTGTTCGCCTACAAGGGCGAGTCGCTGGATGACTATTGGGAATACACTCATCGTATTTTTGAGTGGCCTGGTGACAAGGGTTCAGATTCAAACGGACCCAACATGATTCTGGATGATGGCGGCGACGCAACACTGCTGGTCATTTTAGGCAGCAAGGCGGAAAAAGACCCGTCAGTGATAGCCAACCCCACCAATGAGGAAGAGCAGGCCTTGTTTGCCGCCATCCAGAAACGGTTGAGCGCCTACCCCGGTTGGTATTCCAGCAAACTCGCCAACATTCGCGGTGTGACGGAGGAAACCACCACCGGCGTCCACCGATTATATGAAATGCAGAAAAAAGGCGAATTGCCGTTTCCGGCGTTCAACGTCAATGATTCGGTTACCAAGTCAAAATTCGATAACCTCTACGGCTGCCGCGAGTCGCTGGTAGATGGCATCAAGCGGGCTACCGATGTGATGATCGCCGGCAAGATTGCGCTGGTATGCGGCTATGGCGATGTAGGTAAAGGTTGCGCGCAATCCCTGCGCGGCTTGGGCGCAACTGTCTGGATTACCGAGATAGACCCCATTTGCGCCCTGCAGGCGGCGATGGAGGGCTACCGCGTGGTGACCATGGACGAGGTATGCGATCAAGCTGATATTTTCGTGACGGCGACGGGAAATCTGCGCGTCATTAACCATGATCACATGCTGAAAATGAAGAATCAGGCTATTGTCTGCAATATTGGGCATTTTGATTCGGAAATAGATATTGCCTCCGTCCAGAAGTATCAGTGGGAAAACATCAAGCCGCAGGTGGATCACGTTATTTTTCCCACAGGCCGCCGCATCATCGTACTGGCAAAGGGACGTTTGGTGAACCTTGGTTGCGCTACCGGACACCCGTCATTTGTAATGTCCAGCTCGTTCACCAATCAGGTGCTGGCGCAAATGGAACTCTGGCAAAATGGGGGGAGCTATCAGAAGAATGTCTATGTGTTACCCAAGCGCCTGGATGAAAAAGTGGCGCGGCTGCATCTAGGCAAGCTGGGCGTCAAGCTCACCGAACTGACCGAAGAGCAGGCAAATTACCTGAATCTGGATAAGAGCGGTCCGTACAAGCCGGCACTGTACCGGTACTGATTTTCAGATCAAGGACCTCCGAAGAGGAAGGTGGGGGCTGAGAAGCCGAGGTATGGCTGTAAGCTCTTTACCTTTCCCTTCATCTCTTCACCTTTCCCGTCCGGCTTGGCAAAAGATGGAGTCTCAAAAAAAATTTCCCCCTACCTTCAGTTTTGAATTTTTTCCACCGCAAACCCCGGAAGGAATGGAGAAGTTGCGCGCCACCCGGAGGCAATTGGCGCAACTCAAGCCGAAATTCTTCTCGGTGACGTTTGGCGCGGGCGGATCGACTCGTGACCGGACGCTTGAGACTGTGCTTGAGATTCAGGCAGAGGGATATGTAGCCGCGCCCCATCTTTCCTGCATCGGCTCGACCAGCGAGAGCATTCGTGCAATGCTGGAAAAATATCAGGAGGGGGGTATTCGCCATATCGTCGCCCTGAGGGGAGACCTGCCTTCGGGCATGGCGCAAGGCGGAGAATTCCGCTATGCCAATGAACTCGTGGCATTCATTCGCAAGGAGTTCGATGATACCTTTCATATCGAGGTCGCGTCATATCCTGAATATCATCCGCAGGCAAGTTCTTCCCAGGACGATTTACTGAACTTCAAGCGGAAGGTGGACGCCGGCGCGGATTCAGTCATCACACAATATTTCTATAATGCGGATGCCTACTTCAACTTCATCGATGAATGTGAAGCGATGGGTATAGAAATACCGATCGTGCCCGGCATCATGCCTATCAATAAATTTTCCCAACTGGCGCGCTTTTCAGATGCCTGCGGCGCCGAAATTCCACGCTGGATCAGAAAAAGACTCGAGGGTTACCGGGACGACAGCGCATCCGTGCGCGCATTCGGGCTGGATATCGTGACTGATTTATGCGACCGGCTTCTGAGCGCCGGCGCGCCTGGACTGCATTTTTATACGCTGAACTCGGCAGGATTGACGACTACCATCTGGCAGAGGCTGGGGTTGTAATTCATTTCATACCCATATCAAGCCCTCACTTGTCCCTTCTTTGCTCACACCTCGCCGTGCTATCGCACCGTCTTCGTTGCTCGCTCATCGGCTTCGTGTGATCTCTTGATATGGAAATGAACAATGTCTAACATGAAGCTTACGATGCGCACGTGCGCATCAGTTGGTAGGATAGGTGGAGGCTTTAAGCCGCAACCCATCTTTATCTAATGGATTGCGCTACGCTCCCCCATCCTACACCGCTACCGAGGATGAAGGAGCGTTCGGATGTCAAATCACGCCGCCTTGGCCGCACTTTTGCTTTCCACCGGGAGCGGATTGGCCGCGTAAGCGTAATGTGCCGCAGATTCCGCCGCGCCGTGTTCGACTTTCATCCCCATATCGGACAATACGGTCTCCAGTGCGCCCAGGCACAGCATGACATTTTCGATTCTGCTCGAATAACCCATCAGGCCGAAGCGCCAGATTTTGCCGGCCAGATCGCCCAGCCCGGCACCAATTTCCAGGCTGTAGTCGGCAAGCAGCCTGCGGCGTACTTCCTTTTCATCGATGCCTTCCGGCACATGGACGGAGTTGAGCTGCGGCAGGCGTGATTTCTCCTCTACCAGATACTCGATGCCGAGGGTTTTCAGGCCTGCTTTCAGCGCCGTATGGTTACGCTGATGACGTGCCCAAGAATGCTCCAGCCCTTCCTCATATAGCATGACCAGAGCTTCATGTAATGCATAGAGCGCATTCGTGGGCGCCGTGTGATGGTAGGTGCGGGTAGTCCCCCAATATCCGAGCAACAGGTTCAGGTCCATGAACCAGCTTTGCACCTTTCCTTTGCGGTTCTTGACCAGTTCCACCACGCGTTCCGAAAAACTCACCGGCGACAGCCCTGGCGGGCATGAGAGGCATTTCTGGCTGCCCGAGTAAATTGCATCGATCTTCCATTCGTCCACCTTGACTGGAGATCCTCCCAGCGAGGTGACAGTATCCACGATGGTAAGGCAATTATGACGCTGTGCAATCTCACAGAGCGTTTTGGCGTCCGACAACGCCCCGGTCGAAGTCTCCGCATGTACAAAAGCAACGATTTTCGCATCAGGGTTCTGTTTCAACGCATCTTCGACTTTTTGTGGATCAACCGGCGCCCCCCACTTGTCCTCCACGACGATTGCCGTACCCCCGCAACGCTGGACATTTTCGATCATGCGCCCGCCGAACACGCCATTCCTGCACACGATCACCTTGTCGCCCGGGTTGACCATATTGACGAAGCACATCTCCATCCCTACAGATCCAGGGCCTGAAACAGGAAAGGTCAAAAGATTGGATGTCTGAAACGCGTAACGCAGCAGGCTCTTCAATTCCTCCATCATGTCCGTGAATACCGGATCAAGATGACCTAAAGTCGGACGGGCCATGGCGGACAGCACACGCGGATGAGTATCCGATGGACCCGGCCCCATCAGGGTGCGCTGCGGTGGGTAAAACGTGCTGATCTTTTTAGCGGGATAGAAATTTTTGCTGGTCATGGATAATCCTGATTGAGGTGAGGGAATGCATAATTGACTAAGATGGGGTTGATTTTACCAAGCAAGTGTAGTTTTTGCTATCGAAGGAAGGAAGCTTGCGGATGAGATGAATAAACTGACGCTGATTTCGGTTAGACGTACGGAAAAGAAAAAATGAAGCTCCCCAAATTATCGCACCAGCAGCATCGGCTTGATGGAAAGACTTTGAGCAATCTTTTCCGCCGCCTGCCTGGCTACTGCGTGATCGGGATAGGGGCCGGCATGAACCTTGAACAACCCGTCTTTCGCTACAATCCCAAGATTGTTGAACAATGAGGGAAACTGTGCGCGCATGCGAGCGATAAAATTGTCGGCGTTATCATAGGCGCTGAATGCGCCCAGTTGGAGGTAGATGCCACTTGAAGTCCCGCCTGCTTCTTCATTGGCGAAGGTACTGATGTTGTCCTGAATGGATGCGCCAGCCTCGGAGGGCGTAAAGGGTGCGGGGGGCGTATACGCAACCTTAACGACATCACGTTTGGCGTCCTCATTCCGCCGCTCTGCGCCGGGCGGGGTTGAGCGGGTTGCCTGGTCCTGGACACTGATCTGCATAAGAGTAGGCATGGGTGGAGCAGGCACCGGTGCCACTGCAATTTGCATATCTGAGGCCGTACCCGGGAAAATATTTTCCACTTCCACCCAGGCACTGCCGCCATCCAGCACATCCAGCTTATAAGCGGCAGTGTAGGAAAGATCAATCAGGCGATCCGAGAGAAACGGCCCGCGATCGTTAACGCGCACCACAATTGATTTGCCGTTCGCGATATTGGTGACGCGAACATAGCTGGGCAAAGGCAGGGTAGTATGCGCCGCAGTCATCTCATACATGTCATAAATTTCGCCGGACGCGGTTTTTTGCCCATGGTAGCGGCGGCCGTACCAGGAGGCTATTCCACGCTCCTTATAATATTCATGACTGGTCTTCGGCGTGTAGGATTTTCCAAGCGCGGCATACGGGCGCATGTTGGCCGGACGCAATGGTTCATCGCGTGGGATGGCGTCCGGAATGGAATCCAGGTCGGCGGAGGATTATCGCCGGGGCCATCGTCCAGATAGTAACCGCCGCCCTTTCTGACCATGCTGCCGGATGACGCCGATGCCGCGTTAGGCTTCTTCCCCACCGCGCTCCACTTGGGGATGCTGCCGCACCCGGCAATTGAAACCACAACGGCTACCACGGCAACCCGGATGCCGGACGGAGTGATCATGAACGACAGATTCGGCATGCTATGAGATATCGAATAGGCATGGCTTTTCGCTTAAGTTTTCACCAGCTTGGGATGTGTCTGAATGCTCATCAAAATACCAAATCCCAGCAACATTGTCACCATCGATGTGCCGCCGTAGCTTATGAGTGGCAGCGGTACCCCAACCACGGGCAGGATGCCGATCACCATGCCCATATTGACAAAAATATAGGTAAAAAACGTCAGTGTGATCGAGCCGGCGATAAGGCGTGTAAACTGGGTCGGCGCATTCGCGGCAATAACCATTCCCCGGGCTATCACAGCCAGATACAACAGCAGCAATGATGAATTTCCTATCAGCCCGAATTCTTCCGAAAATACCGCGAAGATGAAATCCGTGCTTTTTTCTGGAAGAAAATCGAGGTGTGTCTGCGTTCCATGCTGCCATCCTTTGCCGAGGACGCCCCCCGACCCGATGGCAATGGTCGACTGAATCGTGTGGTAGCCCGCTCCCAGCGCATCCTGCGTCGGATCAAGCAGCGTCATCACGCGCCGGCGCTGGTAATCGTGCATCACGGACCAGGCCAGGGGCAGGCTTCCAGCTCCAGCGACGAACAGTGCGGCGATGATGCGCCACGACAAGCCCGTGAGGAACAGCACATAAAAACCGCTGGCCGCAATCAACAGGGCGGTGCCCAGGTCCGGCTGGCGCAGGATCATCACGACCGGCAACAGGAGCAGCAGTGCTGCCACCGCGTAATCTCTCAGCCGGAGGGTGGCTTCATGTTTATCGAAATACCACGCCAACATGAGCGGCACAGCGATTTTCATCAGCTCGGAAGGCTGGATGCGCGTGACGCCAATATTCAGCCAGCGCCGCGCCCCGTTGTTGATTTCACCGAACAACATCACGCCCAGCAGCAAAAGAAGGCCGGTTGCATAGATAGGCAACGCAATACGCATAATGTGCTGTAATGGAATATTGGCAACGAGCCACATGATGCCAAGCGCCACCAGCATGTTGGTCGCCTGATTGGTAACCCGAGTGAAGTTTGCGTCCGTCGCGCTATATAGCGTAACCAGCCCGGTCAGCATGAGCAGCAGGATACCGACCAGGAGTAAACCATCCACGTATCGCGTAAGGTAGTGCCATAAGCGCAGAAGCTTAATCATGTACATCCAGTTCGGGCATTTCTTCTTCCTCGTCTCCGCTCTGCTCGACGATCTTCGCCGCGGATTCTTCAGGCAGTTTGCCAAGAAGGAAATAGTCCATCACCAGTCTGGCGATGGGAGCCGCAGTGGAACCGCCATGCCCGCCGTTTTCCACCAGTACTGACAGCGCAATTTTTGGGCTTTCCGCCGGGGCGTATGCAACGAACAAGGCATGATCACGGTGGCGCTCCTGAATCTTGCTCTCGATATACTTTTCGCCTTGCTTCATGCCAACCACTTGCGAAGTGCCCGTCTTGCCGGCAAAGGTATAGGCGGCGCCAGCGCCCGCCGCGGCGGCGGTACCGCCCGGCCGGGTTACATCGATGAGCGCGTTCCGCACCGTGGCGAGATTCGCGGCATTGAGATTGAGTGTATACAGCGGCTGTGTGACGATCTCGCGCACGACCTCATTGTTGTTGTCCAGGACCTTCTTAACCAGGTGGGGGCGATAGGCGGTCCCATTTCCAGCCAATATCGCAGTGGCAAAAGCCAGTTGCAGCGGCGTTGCCAGATTGTAGCCCTGGCCTATCCCTACAGAAATGGTATCGCCCGCGTACCACTTCTGCTTATGCCGTTTCATTTTCCACTCTTGGGATGGCAGCAGGCCGGCCACTTCACCTTCGATATCGATGCCGGTTTTCTTCCCCAGGCCGAACTGGGTGGTAAAACTGAAAATATTGTCGATTCCGAGGTCGTTGGCGAGCCCGTAGTAATAGGTATCGCATGACACCACCAATGACTTGTGCAGATCCACAATGCCGTGCCCCCCGGCCTTCCAGTCGCGAAAGCGATGAGTGCTGCCGGGAAGACTGAAGTATCCTGCGTCGCTGATGGCTTGCTGGGGCCAGCGCTTTTTCAGTTCCAGACCGGCCAGAGCCATGAAGGGCTTGAACGTGGAGCCTGGCGGATACATGCCGCGCAGTGCGCGGTTGTTCAGCGGCCTGTCGATCGAATTATTCAGTAGATCCCAATTCTCGGAGTCAATGCCATCGACAAAAAGATTGGGGTCGAAACCCGGTTTACTGACAAACGCCAGCACGTCCCCGGAAGATGGTTCAATCGCCACCAGCGCCCCGCGGCGGTCTCCGAATGCCTTTTCCGCGACCTCTTGCAGTTTGGCATCGAGCGAGAGCATCAAATTGTTGCCGGAAATCGGCGGAGTACGAGATATGATTCTTATCACCCGGCCGGCAGCATCGGTTTCCATTTCCTCGAAACCGGTTATACCGTGCAATTCTTTCTCATAACTTTGCTCGATACCGATTTTACCCATGGATTGCGAACCGCGGTAATTTGCAAGATCTTCGTTAGCCTCCAGCTGCTCCAGATCTTTATCATTGATGCGCCCGATATAACCGACCACGTGAGATGCGCTTTCACCTTTTGGATATTGGCGGAACAAACGGGCTTTGATTTCCACTCCCGGAAATCGATATCGGTTAGCTGCGAAGCGCGCTACCTCGACATCGGATAAGCGCGTACGGATAGGCAGACTTTCAAATCGCTTGCTTTCTTCCATGAGCTTCTTGAAACGCTTGCGGTCCCGCGGCGCTATCTCGATAACAGTGGACAGCTCATTGATGAGGCTTTCAAGGTTGTCAACCTTGCTCGGTACAATTTCGAGGGTATAAGCGGAATAGTTGTGCGCCAGCACCTCCCCGTTGCGATCAAAAATCAGGCCGCGGTTCGGTACGATGGGTGCAATGGATATACGGTTTGCTTCAGCAAGGGTGTGATAGTGCTCGCGCTGTATTACCTGAAGGTAATAAAAGCGCATAAGCAACAAAAGAAGCAGCACCAATACGAATCCGGCGCTGATGATCAGGCGCAATCGGAAGTTACGCAGTTCGCGCAGGTGATTACGAAGCTCTACTGTGCGATTCATCCTGCATCGGAATCAGACCGGGGTCTCTGCGGAATTCTGAGCAGTGAAGAGACTGGCGGCCACAACAGCATGCCGATCACACTAACCAGAAAAAAATCCCATCCGGGAAAATGGGATCCAGCCAGCAGCCCTGCCATAAGTATGACACATTGCCCTGCAAACAATATCAATCCTATCTGCGGAGCCTGGTTCAGCAACCCAAAAACGCTCAGACGCCGCTGAAACATCAGCGCAATAAAAGCCATAATGCTATATGCAAGGGCATGCTGGCCGAGCGCGGTGGCTTCGCCGATATCCATCAAAAGGCCCATTCCAAAAGCCATGCTGATCCCGGCACGCTGCGATTGATTGATACACCAATAAAGCGTTACCAATGCAACGAAATCAGGCCACAACGACAGCGCCACACCTTTTAGAGGCAACAAATTCAGCAACAGCGCCACAAATAAGCTGAGGGCGATGAATGAGCCTTTGGCAGGCAGCAGGATTTCCTGTCTGGGATAATTAACGAACGCCAATTTTTTCTCGCTTCTTTTTCTCAGGCTTGATTTCCAGGACCTCCGCCGGAACTTCAACGATGGGTGTAAGCAGCGCCAATATCAATAATTGCCGGTTGTATCCCACTCCCCCAGCAGGCATGCAGGTAACGCGGGCAAAGACATATGCGGAATTGCGCTCGATCTTGGAAACCACCGCTACAGGCAAGCCGGGCGGATAGACGCCGTCTATTCCCGAGGTCGCCAGTAGATCGCCCTCCTGAATATCGGTATTGACCGCCACATAACGCAATTCCAGCGCGCCCTCCTTGCCCGTACCCGATATTACGGAACGCAGGCCGTTGCGCACCACTTGCACGGGCACGGAATGATCCTTGTCGGTAATAAGCGTGACTTCGGACATCCATGGGTAAGTGCGGGTGATCTGTCCTACAACGCCTGCATCATCCACCACCACCTGGCCTGGCTGAATCCCGCCTTGACTGCCCTTGTCCAGCATGACCTTGCGGTTAAACGGATCACGCGGAACATGCAGGATTTCGGCCATTGCCGCCTGCCCTTCAATTCGCTGCGCCGTTTGAAGAAGCTTGCGCAATTGCGCATTTTCAGCCTCTAAGGCTCGCAATCGTTGAAGCTGTCCGCTATCAGCGAGATGCTGCTGCTTGAGATGCTCATTTTCCTCAACTAGATTATGGCTGAGGAAAAATTCGCTTATTCGACCGTATACCGTTGAGGGCGCGTTGGCCAGTTTTTGTAACGGATAGATCGCTGTAGAGAAAACCTGGCGAATTTCAGCGAGATATTTGAATCGGGTATCGATTGCCATCAGAACCAATGACAGCACTACGAAAAAAATCAGACGTGCCAGCAGACTGGGGCCATGCCTGAAAAACTGCGGAGCCATTTCCATTACCTGCGATGTTTCCCGCCCCCCCAAGCAGGGAGCGCTCGATCAGGATCCGATCGAAATGGCCGAGAAAACCACTTAGTCACTGGCGAATATGCCCACCAGCTGGTCCATATTTTCCAAAGCGATGCCTGATCCCCGCACCACGCAAGTGAGCGGATCTTCCGCGATAATTACCGATAAGCCCGTTTCCTCCATCAGCAAGCGGTCTATATCGCGAAGCAACGCGCCGCCGCCGGTTAGCACCATGCCTTTTTCGGCGATATCCGCGCCCAGTTCGGGCAACGTATGCTCCAGTGCGGATTTGACCGCGCTGACAATACTGTTAAGGGGATCAGTCAACGCTTCGAGAATCTCATTGCTGGAAATGGTGAAGCTGCGCGGGATTCCCTCTGCAAGATTGCGTCCCTTGACCTCCATCTCGCGCACTTCGGATCCCGGAAAAGCAGATCCGATTTCCTTCTTGATCAGTTCGGCGGTAACCTCGCCGATCAGCATGCCATAATTGCGTCGAATATAATTGATGATGGCCTCATCAAACTTGTCGCCGCCCACCCTGACCGAGTTCGAATAAACGATTCCACCCAGGGAAATCACGCCCACCTCGGTGGTGCCGCCGCCGATATCCACCACCATCGAGCCCGTGGCCTCTTCGACCGGTAAATTGGCACCGATGGCAGCAGCCATCGGTTCCTCGATCAATTCCACTTTGCGCGCGCCCGCGCCATAAGCAGCTTCGCGAATTGCGCGTCGCTCCACCTGAGTAGAGCCGTAAGGAACACAAATGACTATGCGGGGATTGGCGGAAAACAGCCGCGGTGGATTCACCTTCTTGATGAAGTGCTTCAGCATCTGTTCTGTAACGGTGAAATCGGCAATGACGCCATCCTTCATCGGCCGGATCGCGGTAATATTGCCGGGAGTGCGCCCCAGCATTTGCTTTGCAGCCAGCCCTACCTGCTGAATGACTTTCTTGCCGTTGGGGCCCCCATCCTGGCGTATGGCTACCACCGAGGGTTCATTCAGGACGATGCCCTGGCCGCGAACATAGATGAGGGTGTTGGCCGTTCCCAGATCTATTGCCATATCGGTCGAAAAATAACCCTTCAACACGTTATTGTTAATAAAATTAAGCATGGTTTACGGAATCCGTCGCAGATGGCGATGATAAAGCAATGGAAGAAGCGGATGAAAAGAATGTGCCGCTCAGGCGGGCTATGATACTCTATTAGCTATTTGAATATAAGGGTTATACGGGTTAATAAGGGTAGTAGTCGAGAATGTCACTGTCCCAGGATGATGTAAAACGTATTGCCAACCTTGCGCGAATCGAACTTTGCGAGGATGAGGTGGATACCGTGCTGATGCAGCTGTCGAGCATCTTCAGCCTGATCGAGCAGATGCAGGCTGTGGATGCGTCAGCAATAAGTCCGATGTCCCACGCTCAAGATGTAACGCAGCGCTTGCGTGATGATGCCGTGACGGAGACCGATCAGCACATTTTATTTCAAGCGGTCGCGCCCCAGGTGGAGGCGGGGCTTTACCTGGTGCCCAAAGTCATTGAGTGAACCTCGGGTCATCGAATAAACCTCGGGCGCAGCCTCGACGTTTATTTCCTCTATCCCTCGGACTACCTCTGCATTTCCCCCGTTTTTTTATACGGACAATCCATGTTGAACTTCAGCCTCAAGCAACTATCGACGCTGCTCACGACAAAAAAAATTTGCAGCACCGAGTTGACCGGCGAGTTCCTCAAACGTTCACGCGCGCTGAACAACGACTATAACGCTTTCATTACGATCAATGAAGAGGCAAGCCTCGCTCAGGCGCGCGCGGCCGATGCAGTGATAGCATCGGGACGGGCGGGCCCGTTAACAGGAATTCCTGTCGCCCAGAAGGATATTTTTTGTACCAAGGGGTGGCTTACCACCTGCGGGTCGAAAATGTTGTCGAACTTTGTTTCGCCTTACGATGCCCATGTGGTGGAACGGTTCAACGCCGCCGGAGCAGTGAATTTAGGCAAGACTAATATGGATGAATTCGCCATGGGGTCCAGCAACGAAACCTCTTTTTACGGACCGGTGAAAAATCCATGGGATATTGCGGCGGTACCGGGTGGGAGCTCCGGGGGCTCGGCTTGCGCAGTCGCCGCACGCATGGCTCCTGCCGCAACGGGCACGGATACCGGCGGTTCCATCCGCCAGCCAGCGGCGTTATGTGGCGTTTCCGGCCTCAAGCCCACGTATGGGCTGGTATCGCGCTATGGCATGATCGCGTTTGCATCCAGCCTGGATCAGGGCGGACCGATAGCAAAGTCAGCGGAAGACCTGGCGCTGATGCTAAACGTCATGGTGGGGTTTGACCCTCGTGATTCAACCAGCCTGATGCGCGAGCCCGAGGATTACACCCGCGATCTGGAAAAACCACTGGAGGGTCTGCGTATTGGCTTGCCCAGGGAGTATTTTGTCAGGGAAATAGACAATGATGTCGCGCGCGCAGTGGAAGAAGCTATTGCGGAATATCGCAAGCTCGGGGCGAAAACCGTTGAGGTATCTCTGCCTAACACGAAATTGTCAGTCCCTGTTTACTATGTGCTGGCGCCGGCGGAAGCTTCCAGCAATCTCTCGCGTTTCGACGGGGTGCGTTATGGTTACCGCGCTCCGCGAATATGCTGACCTTAACGATATGTACCGCAAAAGCCGGGCCCAGGGTTTTGGCGCAGAGGTGAAGCGCCGGATTCTGATCGGCACGTATGTGCTCTCGCATGGTTACTACGATGCATACTACATTCAAGCCCAGAAACTGCGGCGCCTGATGGCGCAGGACTTCGCCGAGGCGTTCAAACAATGCGACATTATCATGGGGCCGACTTCTCCCACGGTCGCATTCAATCTTGGAGAAAGAGTCAGCGATCCGGTACAGATGTATTTGTCGGATGCCTACACCATTGCGGTCAATCTGGCCGGTTTGCCCGGCATGTCCATTCCCGCTGGTTTCGGCAATAGAGGCAGGCCGGTGGGGCTGCACATCGTCGGCAATTATTTTGCGGAAGCGAAAATGCTGAATGTGGCACATCAGTACCAGAAAGCCACTGATTGGCATACGCGCATGCCTAATTTATGAGTCCTACTGCCTGCCCGCCGTGAGGACGAGGGTTATTTTTTTGTACCAATATACCCTCGAATAACAAATAAAGGTTTTCGCAATGCAATGGGAAATTGTTATTGGTCTTGAGGTACATGCCCAGCTCTCGACTCAATCAAAAATATTCTCGGGCGCCTCGACCGCATTCGGAGCTGCTCCGAACGCCGAGGCCTGCGCAGTGGACCTCGCGTTGCCTGGCGTGCTGCCGGTTCTGAACCGAAGTGCCGTCGATCGGGCGATCAGGCTCGGGCTCGCAGTGGGAGGAAAAATCAATTCCCCGTCGATTTTTGCGCGCAAAAATTACTTCTATCCCGATCTTCCCAAGGGCTATCAGATCAGCCAGTATGAGTTGCCCGTGGTGGAAGGCGGCACCGTGAAAATTCATGTTGGTGAAACCGAGAAAACCATCCGCCTTGTCCGGGCGCACCTGGAGGAAGATGCGGGGAAGTCATTGCACGAGGATTTCCATGGAATGACGGGTATCGACCTGAATCGTGCGGGCACGCCGCTGCTCGAGATCGTTTCCGAACCGGATATGCGCAGCAGCCATGAGGCTGTTACTTATGCCAAAACGTTACATTCGCTGGTGCGCTGGATTGGCATCTGCGACGGCAATATGCAGGAAGGCTCGTTCCGCTGCGATGCCAACGTGTCCGTGCGCCCGCAAGGATCCAAAAAGCTCGGCACCCGCTGTGAAATAAAAAATCTCAATTCCTTCCGTTTTCTTGAAAAGGCTATCAATTACGAAGCCAGGCGCCAGATAGAGATTCTGGAAGATGGCGGAGCCATACAACAGCAAACACGGCTTTATGATTCCGACAAGGATGAAACCCGCGCCATGAGAAGCAAAGAGGACGCGCAGGACTACCGCTATTTTCCCGACCCGGATCTGCTGCCGCTGGAAATCGCGGAGAGCTGGGTCGCCAAAATTAAAAGTGAGTTGCCCGAGCTGCCACAGCAAATGCGAGCACGCTTTGAGCACGACTATGCACTTTCCTCCTATAACGCATCGGCTTTGACTGCCGACCGCGAGATCGCGGAGTACTATGAGATGACCATCGCTGAGCTTCCGTCCGATCCCAAGCTTTGCGCAAACTGGGTAATGGGCGAACTCTCCGGTTATCTCAACGACGAAGATAAATCTTTCGATAGCTGCCCGTTATCTCCGGTACAGCTTGCGCAGCTTCTAACCCGCATCAAGGACGGCACGATTTCAGGAAAAATCGCAAAAGAAGTATTTAAGCAAATGTGGGCCAAAGCCGTTCAGACGGGTGCAGGCTGGAAGAGCCGGGATTCGAAACTGGATGAGAATCTTGCCGATCAGATTATCGATTTACACGGGCTGAAGCAGATCTCCGACTCAGGCGAACTGGAAAAATTGATCGAAGGTGTAATCGCCGCGAATGCGAAGTCGGTGGAAGAGTTCAAGGCCGGTAAAGAGAAAGCCTTCAACGCCCTCATTGGCCAAGTGATGAAAGCGGCCAAAGGCAAGGCCAACCCCGCGCAGGTGAATGAAATACTAAAGAAAAAGCTGGCGGCCTGAGAATAATTAGAATTGTTGTGTTCGCGGCGCTTATCCCAACCTATCGCTACTCGTGGCAGGGTTGCTTTGCCATCATGCGGATTATATCCATTACAACCCTGTCAAGCATGGCCATGTGGCTACTGTGGCAGATTGGCGGCTTTCGACATTTCACGAATACGTGCGGCGGGGTATTTAGCCACAGGAGTGGGAGCAGCTCTGCCACACTGATGTTGTAGATGGTGAGTTTAATGAATGATAGGATTATTGGTATAAACGTTGGGGTTCCTCTCGTCACCTCAATCTACGCCATTACTGTCGGATTGAAGGATATAGGTTGGGATGAGGAATGAGCCCCAACATATCGTAATTGTCAGCGAAAAATGCAAGGCGCGGAGCAGCGCGTCCACTTGGCATACCCGCAACGCCCGCTACAAATTCACGCTGCGCCCACCGTCCACCGCGATGATCTGACCGGTGATGTAAGGCGCATCGGCGATCAGGAAAGCGACCGTTCGTGCAATATCGTCGGGCTCGCCGGTGCGTTTTAGCAATGTTCTGCTGATGATATGCTGGCGCGAGGCTTCATCTGCCCATTCGCCTTCTTCAGGCCATAGAATGGGGCCGGGCGATATTCCGTTAACCCGGACTTCCGGTGCAAGCTCCAGTGCCAGCGACCGGGTAAGCGAGGCCAGCCCCCCTTTAGCGGCGTTATATACGACGTATCGTTTCAGTGGCCATTCAGAATGGATATCAACGATGTTAACGATGCAGCCTTGCTGCTTTTTAAGATGCGGCGCTGCCGCCTGGGATAGAAACAGCGGAGCCTTGAGATTGCTACCGATCAGGTCATCCCACATGCTCTCAGTAATCTCTCCAAGGGGAGTCGGAAAAAAGCTGGAAGCATTGTTGACAACTGCATCGAGCTTTCCGAAGTGCGCCACTGTCTCGTCAATCACGGACGATAGCTGTGCGGTATCAAGCAAGTTACCCTGAACCAGTGCTACCGAGTCAGCCCGGATCCGGTTGAGTTCGGTTTGCAATGACCGCGCCTCCCGCTCCGACGAACGGTAATGTATGACCAGATTGGCGCCCTGCCCGTGCAGTCTCCGGCAGGTCGCCGCCCCCACGCGCCGGGCTCCTCCCGTGACGAGTACCACTTTCCCCTGCATTGAGATCTCCTCTACACTTGCGGATCAACTGGGTTTTTAACTTTTTAGATCCAACTTCCATTAGAGCCCAACTCTCAATAGCCTGAGAGCCTCTGGATTTCGCTTTCGCGGAAAAGACGATGATTCTGGGGGAAGACGATCGTCCAGATTGATCGCCGGTCTTCATACAGCGTAGCATAGAGCCCATGCAGTCACTACCATCACTTCCGCCACCGGATGAAGCCGCTCTTCAGCATACCCGCGCCCTGACAGAGCTGATCCATAATGAAATTGCCGCGGCGGGCGGCTGGATTTCGTTTGAACAATATATGAGACTGGCGTTGTACGCTCCGGGTTTAGGATATTACAGCGGCGGGGCGGCCAAATTCGGCCAGGAAGGGGATTTTGTGACCGCGCCGGGGCTATCGTCGCTATTCGGGGAGGCTGTAGCACGGCAGGCGATGCAGGTGCTTGAGGTCGTGAGAAGCGGCGATATTCTGGAATTCGGGGCGGGGACGGGCAAGCTTGCCCTCGATTTATTGCTTGAACTGGAAAAACTCGGCAGCCTGCCAAAGCAGTATTTTATCCTTGAGGTCAGCGCGGAACTGCAGCAACGGCAGCGGTATTTATTTGAAAAATCCGCGCCCCATCTATTGCCGCTGATCGCCTGGCTGAAGCATTTACCTCCCAAATTCAGTGGTTTTGTACTTGCTAATGAGGTAATCGATGCGATGCCTGTGCATCTGGTTGGCTGGCGGGGAGCCGATCTGTTCGAGCGTGGGGTAGCTTCGAGGGATGATGAATTTGCCTGGTGCGAGCGCCCGCTTACTGAGGGAAAGGGCACACGGGGAAAGGAAAGGGAAGAGGAGGAGAAGGCGTTTTTTGAGGCGGCGCATGAATTAGATTCACAGATTAAGCCCGGCGTCGACCATGGCGATGGCGGCAGCGCCAGCGAATATTTCGGCGAATATATTACCGAAATCAACCTTTCGGCCCGGCATTTCATGCAGAGCCTGGGAAATATGCTCGAAAATGGGCTGATTTTACTGATCGACTATGGTTTCGGGCAGAGTGAGTACTACCATCCACAACGTAATTGTGGGACTCTGATGTGCCATTACCGCCATCGCGTTCACGACGATCCGTTTTATCTTCCCGGCTTGCAGGACATTACGAGTCATGTCGATTTCAGCGCTATTGCCAAAGCGGCCGCCAACTCCGGGCTGGAACTGATGGGGTATACCACTCAGGCGCATTTCCTCATCAATTGCGGAATAACCGAAATTCTGGCGCAAACTCCAGCAGAGAAGATAAAGGACTACCTGCCGCTGGCAAACCAGTTGCAAAAGCTGGTGAGTTCGGCCGAAATGGGTGAATTGTTCAAGGCCATAGCCTTTGGCAAGAATATTAGCGAACCTCTAACCGGATTTGTCCATGGCGATAAAAGTCGTATGCTGTAACCCATCTATGGGCTGGCGCTTGCCAGCTGCTTTTACTGACGTGCTATGATCTAATCGACAGGTGGACCTTAAAATCCGGTTAAAACTTCAAGCTGAAACTGAGACGGGGGAGAATATCCATGGCAACTGTAAGGCAATTATTGCAAGGCAAGGGGTACGAAGTAGCCAGCATCGAACCGGGCAAATCAGTATATGAGGCCATGCAATTGATGAGTGATAAGAACGTTGGTGCGTTGCTGGTGCTGCAGGATGGAAAATTGGCCGGGATCATCACTGAAAGAGATTATTCCCGCAAGGCATATAAGCTGGACAAATCCGCGAGAGATATTCCGGTAAAAGAAATGATGACCACCCAGGTCGCCTATGTGAGCCCCGACTATACCACGGAGGATTGCATGGCATTGGTTACCGAAATACGGGTACGCCATTTGCCGGTGCTCGAAAACAACGAAGTGATTGGCATTATATCCATCGGCGATCTTGTTAAGGACGCGATCTCCGGACAGCAATTTATCATTGATCAGCTCGAACGTTATATATATGGGGAATTCGCTAATCCACATACGGCGGAATACGCGGCGAAATATAGATAACGGAGCCACAATCCCTTCCCGGCCATGGAAATTTGTCAGCCAAATGTTGTCCCGCTGGCTAGCGTCCCAATCCCCATCAGTAAAAACAAAGTGGCAGCGAGCCAGCGCACTTTCCTCATATCGATGCGGCCTGCAAGCGCTTTGCCGATCCAGACTGCGGGGGCATTAGCCAGCATCATACCGAGGGTGGTCCCCAATATAACGGCATATAACGAATCATAGCGCGCCGCCAACGCCACGGTTGCAAACTGCGTTTTATCCCCCATTTCCGCCATAAAGAAGGCAGTGAGCGTGGTCAGGAATATTCCGGAATCGAAGATGCGTGGGTCTTTGTCCAGCACGTCCGGCTTGAGCGTCCACAAGGCAAACCCGATGAAGGACAGCGCGATAATCCAATTGAGGAATTGTGGCGAGATCAGGCTGGCCAGCCATGCGCCTGCGGTGGCGGCCAAGGCGTGATTGAGTAACGTCGCGACAAGAATTCCCGCCATGATTGGGTAGGGCCGCCGCAGCTTTGCCGCTAGCGCAAACGAGAGAAGCTGGGTCTTGTCGCCAATCTCAGCCAGTGCAACCAACACGGTGGAGGTAAGAAAAGCTTCCAATGAGAGCAAAGGTGGAGCGCACGACTAAGAGAGCTGGCAATTGTAGCGCGGTTTGAATGTGCCTTTCCCGGCATAAGCGGGGTTAATCGCGGGCACCCCGGTCCCAAAGGCCACTTTGTTGTGTTTACGATTAAACTCTTCATCTGCTCGGGGTTCTAATAGACGCCAGACCATGACCTTTCCTCCTCTTTCTTTTCCCTTTCTTTCTTTGGGTCCTATGAGCAGGTACTCATGAAGCCCGTTGATCTTCCGTCGGAATTTTCGGCTCCCCTGAATCCGGATTCTTCCGACTCAGTTAATGCCGAACTGAGCGCTGAGATAAGTGCCGAAGCCAATCGCTGCGTGGCGTGCGGCTTATGTCTGCCGCATTGTCCCACTTATCGGATTACGCAGTCGGAAGCTGATTCCCCCCGGGGACGTATCGCTCTGATGAGCGGCGTGACGAATGGCCGCATACCGGTGAATGCACGCTTCGCGCTGCATATGGACCGCTGTCTCACCTGCCGGGCCTGTGAGGCCGTGTGCCCGAACAATGTACGTTTTGGTCAGTTGATTGGCAAAACTCGGGCCATGCTGAAGCCGTTGCGGCCCGATATCCTGGACGGTGAGGTAACGTTAAAACCACGGTGGCGAGAGCTGGTGGAACGTGAGCTGATCGCGAAACCCAAACGTCTGGATGCCTTGCGTCCCGTTTTGCGTTTTTATCAGAGAGCGGGTTTGCAAAAATGGATGCGTAAGTCCGGCTTACTGGGTAAAGGTAAGCTCGCCCTGCTGGAGGCGCAATTGCCGCTTCTCGATAAGCCTTGCACTTTGCCCGGCGGTGCAGGGATGGCGCAATCATGGCAGGGAATTTATCCATCCATAGGAGAGCACCGCGGCGACGTCGGCCTATTCCTTGGTTGCGTGGCCCGCCTGACGGACGCCACAACCATCAATGCCGCGGTAGTCGTGCTCAACCGCCTGGGCTATACGGTACATGTGCCGGGCCAGCAAACCTGCTGTGGCGCCCTGCATCAGCATGGCGGAGAGCTGGAAACAGCGCAAAACCTGGCGAGACAGAATATCAGGGCTTTCGAGGAATTGACCTCCCAGGGGTTGAAGTTACAAGCAATCATCAGTACGGCATCCGGTTGCGGGGCGCAATTGGCTGAGTATGAGCATTTTTCCTTGCCCGCGCTGAGCAGCAAGGCGACAGGTTTTTCAGGGAAGGTCATGGACATCAATGCCTTCCTGGCAATAGCAAAAGGATGGGATGACATAAAGCTTAAGCCATTGCCTTATAAAATTGCGGTACACGAGCCATGCAGCCTGCGCAACGTGCTGCGGGGCGGAACGCATCCTTATAAACTGCTGGCGCGCATTCCCGAGGCTCAGGTGGTGCCGCTTGCGGGAAATAACCAGTGCTGCGGCGCCGCCGGAACATATTTTGCCGACCAGCCCGAAATGGCACAGGTGCTGCTGCATGATAAGCTTGCCGCGCTGAATGCCAGCGACGCGCGCTATCTCGCCACGTCGAATATAGGCTGCGCGATGCATATCGGCGGAGCGCTGCGCGAAGCAGGCACAGGGCCGGGCTTAAAGGCGGGCTTAGGGATCGAGGTCGTGCATCCGGTCACCCTTCTGGCACGGCAAATGAGCTAAAATGCTACTCATCGCTTAATCTGTTATATCGTCACTGGGGGTTTGCATGCCGAATATCGATAAATTCATCATCGGCTTTGATCGTGCATTGCGCACACTGCTGACGCCGGCGCAAACGCTACGCGCCGTGCCGGGAATCGAATTGCCGGAAGTCGAACTGGACGATTCGGAGAAGCGTGAGTCCACCGCGTTGATGCGCATCAATCACGTCGGCGAGATTTGCGCACAAGCGCTCTATCAGGGGCAGGCCCTCACCGCGCGAAACAGGGAGGTACAGCATACGTTGGAGCAGGCGGCACGTGAGGAAACTGAGCATCTCGCCTGGACTGAACGGCGCATCGCGGAATTAAGCGGCCGCAAGAGCTTGCTGAATCCGCTATGGTATGGCGGCTCATTCACCATAGGCGCGTTTGCGGGCATGCTCGGCGATAAATGGAACCTGGGATTTCTCGCGGAAACCGAGCGCCAGGTGGAAGCGCATCTGGCTGGGCACCTGAAGCGCCTTCCGCCTCACGACCAGAAAAGCCGTGCCATTGTCACCCAGATGCAGATCGACGAGGCCGGCCATGCTACCACGGCCATTGCCCATGGCGGTGTGGATATGCCTATTCCGGTAAAGCTGGCGATGAAGCTGGGATCAAAAGTGATGACGCAAACCGCATATTGGGTTTAGGGCAATACCTCCACGATTTCAAAGTCGTGTGTCAGCACTGCAGTTTTTCCCAGCATGATCGAAGCTGAGCAGTATTTCTCGGCGGAGAGCTTGATCGCCCGCTCAACGTGGCTGGAACTCAGGTTCTTGCCGGTAAGGATAAAATGGAAGTGAATGCGGGTAAAAACCTTGGGTTCTTGCGAAGCCCGCTCCGCTTCGATCTCCACAACACAGTCACTGATGTCCTGGCGAGCCTTTTTCAGAATCAGTACCACATCGACAGCTGCGCAACCACCCGTTCCCATTAACAGCATTTCCATCGGACGCGGGCCCAGATTTCTTCCGCCAGCTTCCGGCGGTCCATCCATCAATACTGTATGGCCGCTGCCGGATTCGGCGATGAAGCTCACTCCCTCTTTCCATTTGATGCGCGTTTTCATCGGTTTTGTTTTTTAAAAATGCCCCAGTATTTTAGTCCTGTTTTCCTGGAAGAAGAAATGCCTGCAAAGGCACTCATGATGCGGTACTGAGCCGCTATTCGGAGTATGTCAGGCATTTCAAGGCTGCAGCGTTGTTATGAATGGCGCGGTCAGCCGATACCATAATATGCCGATAACTTCGTGGAAGAACAAATTGCTTTTTTGCAATGCTCCCGCTGAGGGAATGAAGGCGAAAAGGTCGGTTTTATATCGGGTGGTATAGGCGGTGGCGGCAGGGGTAACCTTAAACCCCGCCTGCTCGAATTCTCTCATGGCGCGAGGCATGTGCCATGCATGGGTGACCAGTGCAATATGCCTGATCCCGTCCTTTCGCAATATTGCGAAGCTCTTGTAGGCATTTTCCCGAGTGTTGATAGAAGCTCTCTCTGTCCACCTGACCGGGACCTGAAATTCCGTTTCCAGCACCGTTTTCATTTGCTCCGCTTCGGAAGAGCCGCTTCCAGGAGGTGAACCACCTGCCGCGAGGATAGGTTTGCCGCTGAGACGATGCAGCCATGCAGCGTAACGGATACGCTCCAAGGCAAATCGGCTCACTGTGTGGCCGCCATATTCCGGCGCGTCAAAGTACGTACTGCTGCCCAGGACTACGATAGCTTGTATGCCGCTATCAAAGCTATTAAAGGGTCCCGGTGGAGGCCGGGTCTCCAGTCTTTGCAGCATGAGTTCCGCAAAAAATGGCGTGGATAACAAATAAAGCAGTGCCAGAGTAACTGCTATCAAGAGCTTCCCCAACCGTGGCCGCCATTTCAACAGTAAGAGCCCTGCCGTTCCGAGGAGGATAAGACTGAATGGGGGAAGCAGGAACGCGCTTATCAAGTTAGTCGCGTACCAACCCATGAATTAGCTCTCAGATAATGTTTAGATATCCTCGGGAATAAAAAAGCCGGCGCGCAGTGGGCCGGCTTTTTTAATGAACGGCTCTGATTATTTCAGAGAAAGAATCCATGTCACAAGGGTTTTGATATTGGCGTCGCTGACATTCGCATTCGGGGGCATCGGAACCGGACCCCAAACTCCCTGGCTTCCTTTCTTCACTTTCTCTTCCAGTTTGGCTTGGGCGCCTGGGTCATCCTTATACTTGGCCGCGATATCCTTTAACGCAGGCCCGACCAGTTTTTTGTCTACTGTGTGACAATTCGTGCAGCCGCTGGCTTTCGCCAAGTCCGCGTTCGCTTGCGCGGTACCCACCACTAACAGGGCCGATGCTGCAATCATTCCCATCCAGACAGCTTTCATGCTTACTCCTTTTATCCGTTAATTATAGAAAGGGGATTCTATCTTACCTTTAATTTCACAGACGCGCAGCAATTCCTGCAAGTCAGAGATTTCCGGTAAGCATTTAACGCCCTGGCAAACCCAGGCGTTGACAGCATTATCCATCGCTGCCGGTTTACTCAGACTCGGCGGCAGGGCCGACAAGTTCCGAGGGTAAAGCAAACACAAGAATGGAGGGAGGGCTGTGCCGCAACGCGGCTTTCCATTTCACCAAAGCCTGTGCCTCTCCCGCGAAGAATGACCGTGTGAGGAGGCATGAGCGATTGCTCCAGTGCTACCAGCAGGCTGCAACAGGAACCGGGGTATCGGGACAAGGTGGAATAAAAAACCTTCAAGGTGCACTCCGCCGTTTGCAGATAACGGAATTCACCGAGGAGATGGCCAAGCCGCTGGAGCGCATATGCCGCTACGCCATTGCCCGAAGGAATAGCGTTGTCATGAGCCGGCTTGGGCCGATGGAACAGTTTTTCATGATCATGGCTGGTGAAAAAGAATCCCCCGGCCTGCCTGTCTTCGAACTGCTCCAGCAATATATCGGCCAAGGCAATGGCGAAATCCAGATCAGCCTGGCGAAATTCAGCCTGCATCAGTTCCAGTAAGCCATCCAGCAGGAATGCATAATCGTCGAGGTACGCGTTGAGATGCGCCTTGCCATCTTTATAAGTTGCGAGCAGGCGGCCGCTTTTCCATAGTGTGTCGCGAATGAAGTCCACCGCGCAAGCGGCTGATTGCACCCAGTCATCACGTCCAAATACGCGGCCAGCGCGCGCCATTCCTCCGATCATGAGGCCATTCCAACTGGTCAGGATTTTTTCGTCCCGGCCCGGATGGATGCGCAATTCGCGTTCGAGAAAAAGTTTTCGTTTTGCCGAAGCGAGTCTTTGTTGTGCTTCTTCCAGACTGATATTCTCTACCTCGGCAACTTTCACAAGCGGCTGCACGATTTCGAGATGCCAATGCTTTTGTTCGAAGTTTGGCGCACGCTCGAGGCCGTAATAAGAGGCAATAATCCCGTATTCTTCGGGGGCGAGGACGTGTGATGCCTGGCTACGATCCCATACATAGAATTTACCTTCCTCGTTTTCCGAGTCGGCATCCAATGTCGAGTAATAGCCGCCTTTCGAGCTTGTCGAACCTGCCGCGCCTCCTGGCGATTGCATATCGCGCGTTACCCATCCGGCTGTTTCCTCGACGATGCGCTTGAATAAGGGATTCTCGGTTGCAACCCATGCGTCCGTGTAGAGCCGCAGCAGCGGCCCATTGTCGTAAAGCATCTTCTCAAAATGCGGAATATGCCAGGCATGATCTGTGCTGTAACGGCAAAAACCGCCACCCAACTGGTCGTAGATACCGCCCTCCGCCATTTTTTGCAGAGTATGGGCTGCCATTCGCAACGTTTCGCCATTGCCTTCGGTAAAAAAACGGCGCAAGCAGAATTCCAGTTCAGCGGGATGAAGGAACTTTGGCGCATCGCCAAATCCCCCGGTTACCGGGTCGAACCTGTCCTTAAGCTCTGTGAGCGCGTGCTCCAGCGGTTCTCGGGAAAGTCCCGATGAAGCTGCGCCTTCGGATGGCAGCATGTTGGCGAACGATTTCAGCAGTGAAACACTCTGCCGTTCGATTTCGGTGCCGCGCTCATAATAAGCATCGGCAACTCTCGGCAACAAATCGAGAAAGCCCGGCAAACCCTGGCGCGGCTTTTTCGGAAAATATACGCCCCCGAAGAATGGCTTTTGCTCGGGGGTCAGAAACAGGGTCAGCGGCCAACCCCCGCTGCGCTGGGTGAGCATATAAAGCGCCGTCTGATAAATCTGATCGAGATCCGGGCGCTCTTCGCGATCCACCTTGATGTTGATGAAATACCGGTTCATCACCTCGGCAACTTCAGGGTCTTCGAAACACTCATGCGCCATGACATGGCACCAGTGGCAGGCCGAGTAACCGACGGAAAGCAGTATCGGCTTGTTGTGAGTGCGAGCAAGCGTTAATGCTTCTTCACCCCAGGGATACCAATCCACGGGGTTATCCGCGTGCTGAACCAGATAGGGGCTGGTTTCACCGGCAAGATGGTTGGACATGGTTTGTAATCAGCTCGGTTTTTATAATCGGCTCGTCGCTCAATCGGTAACCGCTCCCCGGCTGGCGGTGGATACAAGTTTCGCGTATTTTGCCAGCACGCCGCGGGTATAGCGCGGTTGGGGCGGCGTCCACGCAGCGCGGCGCCGCACCAGCTCTTCTTCCGAAACATTCAGTTGCAGCAGCCGTCGTTCAGCATCGATAGTGATGGAATCCCCCTCGTGCACGAGGGCGATCGTTCCCCCTACAAACGCTTCGGGCGCGACGTGACCCACGACCATCCCGTAAGTCCCGCCTGAGAAGCGTCCATCGGTGATGAGCCCAACCGAATCCCCCAGCCCTTCTCCGATAAGGGCAGAGGTGGGCGAAAGCATTTCACGCATGCCAGGGCCCCCTTTTGGGCCCTCATAACGTATGACTACCACGACGCCCGGCTGTATCTGGCGCGCAAGGATAGCCGTCATGCACGCTTCTTCCGATTCAAACACCCTTGCCGGGCCGGTTATTTTTGGCATCTTCACTCCCGTTATCTTTGCCACGCAGCCCTCGGTGGAAAGATTGCCTTTCAGTATGGCGAGATGGCCCTGGGCATAGAGAGGGTTCTCCCATTGCCGGATGACGTCCTGATCCTTGCGCGGTATTAACGGGACATCCTTCAAAATTTCCGCCACGGTCTGGCCGCTTATGGTTAGGCAATCACCGTGCAACAGGCCATGTTCGAGCAGCATCTTCATTACCTGAGGGATACCACCGGCTTTATGCAGATCGGTCGCGACATAGCGTCCTGAAGGCTTGAGATCGCACAGCACCGGAACCTTGCCGCGTATGCGTTCGAAATCGTCGATCGTCCATTCCACGTCGGCCGCATGCGCAATGGCAAGGAAGTGCAATACGGCATTGGTTGAGCCGCCAACCGCCATGATTACGGCAATCGCGTTCTCGATGGAGTTTCTGGTGATGATGTCACGCGGGCGAAGCTGCTTTCTGATGGCTTCAACCAGAACTTCCGCCGAACGGGCTGCGCTTTCCGCCTTCTCATCATCTTCCGCCGCCATGGTGGAAGAATAGGGCAGGCTCATCCCCATCGCTTCGAATGCCGATGACATGCTGTTGGCGGTGAACATGCCGCCGCAGGAACCGGCGCCGGGGCAGGCATGCCGCTCCACTTCGAGCAGTTCCTTTTCATCTATCTTGTGCGAAGTATATTGTCCGACAGCCTCAAAAGCGCTGACGATGGTCAGATCCCGTCCCTTGTAATGGCCGGGCTTGATGGTGCCTCCGTAGACAAAAATAGCGGGCACGTTCATTCGCGCCATCGCGATCATGGCACCCGGCATATTCTTGTCACAGCCTCCAATCGCTATCACGCCGTCCATACTTTCGGCCTGTACCGCGGTCTCGATCGAGTCCGCAATGACTTCGCGGGATACCAGCGAATACTTCATGCCCTCGGTCCCCATGGAGATCCCATCGGAAACAGTAATGGTGCCGAACATTTGCGGCATCGCGCCTGACTTTTTCAGCGCGCGCTCGGCATTAATGGCCAGCTCATTCAGCCCCTTGTTGCAGGGGGTAATGGTGGAAAAGCCGTTGGCTACGCCGACAATGGGTTTATCGAAATCTTTATCGCTGAAGCCTACCGCCCGTAACATCGCGCGGTTGGGGGTACGCTGCGCACCCTGGGTGATCGCCCGGCTGCGTTGATTATCTGACATGAATATTCCTCAAGAATGGTGTAAAACCTCTGAAAAACCTGGGGCCGTGGGCGGGCATCAATAAGTAAGGGAATACTTCAATCTTCCGGTTTAATAAAAAGAAGCGCTGACATGTTTCCAAGTCTCTGCGGTGAATCGCATTGCCGTATGTATAATTATTCGTTCGGCACGAAAATGCTGTGCATCATCATTCCCGCTTCACCCGGAATTCAATCCAACAGTGAGAAGCGCCTTGCGCGCTACTGGATATCGGCTTTACCGCTGACGCTACACCGTTGCTGCTGGCGGTCCTTTATTATTTTACATCAAAAAACCAGGAACCCATGCTCGTCCATCCGCAGTTCGACCCTATTGCCATCCATCTCGGGCCCCTCGCCATCCGCTGGTACGGCCTCATGTATCTTTTGGGATTTGCGTTGTTCATACTGCTAGGCCGCTACCGCATCAAGCAACATCCAGGGGGATGTTTACCAATGCCATGCTGGACGATATGCTGTTTTATGGCGTGCTGGGAGTGATACTCGGCGGTCGCCTGGGCCATGTGCTGTTTTATCAGTTCGGCTATTACCTGCAGCATCCATTGGAAATACTGGCGGTATGGCAAGGGGGCATGTCCTTTCACGGCGGTTTTCTCGGCGTAATAACCGCGATGGCGCTGCTGGCGCGTAAATATAAATTGCAGTGGCTCGCCGTCACAGATTTCATTGCGCCATTGGTCCCCTTGGGACTGGGCGCGGGGCGCATCGGTAACTTCATCAATGCTGAGCTATGGGGACGCCCTACCGACGTTTCGTGGGGAATGATATTTCCCGCGGTGGATAACATTCCCCGCCATCCTTCGCAACTTTATGAGTTTGCGCTGGAAGGGGTGGCGTTTTTCTTACTGTTATGGATTTATTCTCAGGCCAAGACCGGTCGGTGCGGTTTCCGGCATGTTCCTGATTGGTTATGGGGTATTCCGCTCATTTGCAGAGTTTTTTCGCGAACCGGAAGATGGCTTCATGGGCGTCATGACGCTGGGTATCAGCATGGGCCAATGGCTATCGCTGCCGATGGTCATCGCGGGCGCTTTGATGCTGAATTGGGCTTATCGTCGTGAGCGGCATACGCTATCCTGGCAGGAACCGCGCAAGCCGGACAAGCCGGGCGGCTCCACCAGATCAGTGACGCCGGGGAAGCGAAATCGCAAATAAAAGTCTTGATCGGGATTCAAAGCTCCCCTTTATTCTCCCTTTTGCTCCTTTATCCTTATCCTTTATGTCTTTGCGCCGTTCCTACACACTTATTGCCCCGCTTTATGATGCGCTGCTCGCGACCGGGGGTGCCGGGTTGCGCGCTGAAAGTCTCGGTCAATTGCCTCGGCAAGGGAACCAGAATATTCTTATCAGCGGCATCGGCACTGGGCTGGATATTCCCCATCTTCCACCCGGGCACATTTATACAGGCCTCGATCTTACCGCCGCCATGCTGGCGCGGGCAAAAGCCCGCATAGGTAATCTTCACCTGAACCTCGTCCAGGGAGACAGTATGTCTCTGCCGTTTGCAAGCAAATGTTTTGATCACGTCGTGCTGCATTTGATACTCGCGATCGTGCCCGATGCATCCGCCTGCTTGCAGGAAACGGCGCGTGTGCTGAAACCGGGTGGTAGCGTGCTGATACTGGACAAGTTTCTCAAGCCCGGTGAATCCGCCTGGTTCAGGCGGACGTTGAACTTACTGTCGCAGCATATCGTTACCCGGCTCGACGTGGTATTCGAGGAGGTGCTTGCAGCGTTCCACAATTGAAAGTGGAGGCAGATGTACCGCTGTTGGCGGGAGGGTGGTTTCGTAGCATCCGCCTGATCAAAAGCTGATCCTGACACGGAATGGGGGCCGAATCTGTTACTCCGCATCGAACGCGTCAATCGAAAATGTATGGGGATTTGATGCATGGCTTGTTGTCTTCGCCATCGTCGCTGTGTTCGCAGCCTCATCCGTACAGGCGCTTGATGTGAAAAGCGCAGGGGCGGACTGGACCGAGGCTTATCACACCGATAAGCTTGTCATTTTTACCAGGGACGTAGGCGAAGATCGCAAAATTGTTGCAACTGCCGAGGTGGAAGCTTCACCGGAAGTTGTTTTCAAAGTTGTCAGCGATTTCGAGCACTACAGGGATTTTATGCCCTACGTGGAAGAGTCGCGGGTGCTAACCCGCAAGGGTGACAACGAGGTTGTAACTTATGCGCGCATTGCGCCGCCGTTCGTGACCGAGCGCGACTATCCGCTCAAGGTCAGGATGACGCGCGGCTCGCCCTCGAACGGCGGCGCATTCAAGGTCGAATGGACGGCGAATCCCGAGGCCGAGCCAGAGGTCGAGGGTGTGGTGCGAGTCAAGCTCAACGAAGGCTCATGGCTCGCGACGCCGCTTGATGGCGGTAAACGTACGCGGCTTACCTACACGCTGCTGACGAATCCCGGGGACTGATCCCGGCCTTTGTCGTCAATCTGTCGAATACGATCGCAATTCCCGAACTTTTCGAGGCCGTGAAGAAACGCTCGGTCGAAAAGAATGCTGCTCAGAAGTAGGCAGGCTTTACTGGCAGACGGTGCCAGCATACTGTACAGGATAAGGTCACGTATGAGCTATCATAAAAAGACGTACGATCCAGCCTATCATTATTTCTGTTGTTCCCGAAATATGAATTGATTGAATATTCCGATACAGAATATTTTGCAGGAGAAGCTGGCGTCAGGAAATGAGCAGCCGTGGGACGCGGCTGACCAGATTTGGGAACAATATGTCTACAAGAGGTGATCCCATGGCAAACAGGACTGTTAGAGTTCTGGCGAGAATAACTGCGCGGTCTAACAAGACTTCGAAGAGGTTAAATCCCTTCTGCTGGGTCTGGTTGGGGAAACGCGGAAGGAAAATGGTCGCATCAATTATCAGCTTCTCCAAAACAATGCCAATCCCTCCGATTTTACTTTTGTTGAAGAATGGGCGAGCGATTCGGATATCGATAACCATTTTACTACCAGCCATGTGCAAAACGCTTTCTCCAAGGCTGCATCGCTGCTCGCA
>CAVUXR010000015.1:0-19007 GCA_963745455.1 uncultured beta proteobacterium | reverse complement strand
GTCTCCCAGAATAAAGCAGACATCGCGCAAGGCAAGGGCGGTCTGCATGACCTTGGCCGCTACCCGGCCGGCAAATTCGTCCTGGTAAAAATTCATGCTCTGATTAAGCATCAGCCGATGAAAATTCCAGCGCAGGCGCATCGGAAAATTTCCGCCCAATACCTGATGCTTAAAGAAATTTTTCAGCGCGACCAATAAAGGGCTGGCCGCCAACAGCGCCGCAAAAAAAGAAGTGTCGCCCGCTCCTGTTCCCACAGTTGAGAAGCCGGTATCTGGCTCAGCCAGTCGACGACCTTTCCCAGGATGGCAAACAATATTGCCTCGAACGCGCCTATGGCCGCGGTAAGCAAAGTCATCGCTATGAGATAGCGCCTTACGCCATCGGTGGCTTCCCACACAAAAGCAAAAAAATCTTTTGGAGGGATCCTGTCCGTGGCATCAGGATAGGGGTGAATCAGTTTTTCGAAAAAATTAAACACTTAATATTCAGATCTGTTAAAAATATGCTGGCCAGCTAAAATAATCTTCCCGGACGATATAAGGATGACTATGATCATAGTCGCCCTGAAATTGAGGCAGAATATTACAATAGCATCGATTTTTTAACGCACCGGTCAGCGGTTGGCACATTCGGCCCGAAAAACAGACAATGCCTTTGTTTATCCGGCGAACAATACTTTGGATTTCGTCATTCGGGGCTTGACCTCGGATCCAGTCTAACCGAACAACGAATGGCATTCCTTCATGCTACTAGACCGGTCACTGGTTTCCGCTGGTACGACTTTTGCATTATTTACGCGTCGGACCGATAATTGACAAGACCCATATACCCATAAACCTGATGCCCGGCGCCTACACACACCTTACTCTGGTTAACCTGATCAGGGAACCCGCCCGGCTGGAAAACCAGGGCTTTACTCCCGAGGCGGTTGTTTCATTGCTGGTTACTTCCGCTTCTGCGAGCTTGGCGCGGTCAGCCCCGACTATCCATATCTCGATATCGCTCGCCCCGATTCCTGCTAATGGGCGGATCGGATGCACTACGAGAAAACGGGCGATATGATCAAGGCAGGGATAAATCTTATCAAGAACATGGAAGGCGCATCGCAACAAAAAGCATTTTCCTGGCTGCTGGGATATACCAGCCATGCCATAACAGATGTGACCATTCACCCCGTCATTGAATTGAAAGTGGGCGAATATCAGAAGAACAAGGACAAGCAAGAATATGTGAAATGCATCAGGATGCGTATATCTTATAGCGATTGAATCTGGGGAAATGGGATTAGCCGAGCACCTGGATTCAGGGATTTGGGGATGTTGCGATAAACCGATAGCGAAAAGCTCGACCCGGCGATCGTAATACTTGGTAGGGCATGCTCGAGACCTGCTATCCAGGCTCATACCAAACCAATCTTCCCCTCATCGATAATTGGCACGGCTCATTCAAGTTTGTATTCGATAAAGCGGAAGAAGGCAGTCGACTTCCCCCCTTTGCACGACACGTGGCGGTCAATATCGGTTGACCTACCCGGCTGTTGCCGATCTTGACAATCAATATTTGAAGGGATTTCAAGGGATCATTCACAGCCCCTTCCGTTCATACGCTTAGCAAAGTTCGCGAACGGTAACCTCAAGCCGCGGCGCAATATTGCCGCCCAGGAACGTGCGGTAATCTCGGTCACTATCACTTTCCTCGCTATATCGGGATTCCGAGGCGGCGATTCTGGTGGCAATTTCGATCTAGCAACTCTTTATTGCTTCGCCGAAATCGAAACTTGCTGAATATCCTGTGACTGCATCACTCATATGGACCACTCCTTCTGCTGATGGTTGATGGGAACTTCACGTCTCAAATGACCCGTTGCTTCGTTAATATAGGTCACATCTTCCAAAAGGCAAGGAAACGGTCCATCAAATTGGGCGGGCTGTGCCGTGATCGAAAAGTTAGCAAACGAGCATACAGCCACGTATAAATAGCAGAAAAGATCAGAAAATCACATTCGTATGTCCGGAGTTAATCCGCGTTTCAACACCGTATCCCTCGCCTCCGGCAGCAGCCCTGGATAATCCCGGCTATAGTGCAAACCCCGGCTTTCATGGCGCAGCATGGCGCTTTGCACGATCAAGTCGGCGGTATCCACCAGGTTGCGCAGTTCCAGCAGATCGCTGGTTACGCGGAAATTGGCGTAATACTCGTTGATTTCCTCATGGAGCAGCTCTATGCGGCGCTGGGCGCGCTCCAGACGCTTAGTCGTACGGACAATACCGACATAACTCCACATGAACCTTCGCAGCTCATCCCAGTTATGGGAGATGACAATCTCTTCATCCGCGTCAGTAACGCGGCTTTCGTCCCATTGCGGCAGCTCGATCGGAGGCTGGAGCGATTGAGCGGTTATATCGTTTGCCGCCGCCTGCCCAAAAACCAGGCATTCCAGCAGCGAATTGCTCGCCAGCCGATTGGCCCCATGCAATCCGGTATGCGCGGTTTCCCCGATTGCATATAAATTGTCGAGATCGGTTTTTCCGTTCCAGTCGGTAACAACGCCGCCGCAGGTATAGTGCGCAGCGGGCACGACAGGAATGGGCTGCTTCGTGATATCGATGCCCAATTCCAGGCAGCGCTTGTAAATATTCGGGAAGTGCTCCTTCAGGAAATCTGCCGGTTTGTAGGATATATCCAGATAGACGCAATCCAGCCCGCGCTTCTTCATTTCAAAATCGATCGCACGGGCGACAATGTCGCGAGGTGCAAGCTCCGCACGGTCGTCGTGCCAGGGCATGAAGCGCGAGCCATCCGGGAGCTTCAGCAATCCGCCTTCACCACGTACGGCTTCGCTGATCAGGAAAGATTTGGCATGGGGATGATAAAGGCAGGTGGGATGAAATTGTATGAATTCCATGTTTGCCACGCGGCAGCCCGCCCGCCAACCCATGGCGATGCCGTCGCCAGTGGCCGTATCCGGATTGGTAGTGTAGAGATAGACCTTGCCGGCGCCGCCAGTCGCCAGCACTGTGTTATGCGCGCCAATGGTGCGGACCGTTCCGGCCACGCTGTCCAACACATATGCGCCGTAGCAGCGATTGCTCTTCTCACTGGCCTGCACACCCAAGTGGACAAGTTTGGCGCTGGTAATGAGATCGATGGCAACATGACGCTCAAGCACCGTGATGTTGGGATGGGCGCGCGCTTTTTCCGTCAGGGTCAATTGAACCGCCTGTCCGGTGGCGTCTGCAGCATGGATGACGCGGCGCACGCTATGGCCGCCTTCACGCGTCAGATGATAACCTGTTCCATTGCCTTGATCACGCGTAAAGGGTACGCCCTGGCTGATGAGCCACTGGATAGCCTGCGGACCATTTTCGACCACGTACCGGGTAACCTTTTCATCGCACAGGCCCGCGCCTGCCATAAGCGTATCCCGGATATGCGCCTCGGGCGAATCTTCATCCGATAAGGTTGCGGCGATGCCGCCCTGCGCCCAACCACTGGCTCCGTCCAGCAGCGCACCTTTGGTAATAAGGCCCACCTTGTTGTTTTGCGCCAGATTCAACGCAAGCGTGAGCCCAGCCAGACCGCTGCCGATAATCAGGGTATCAAAATCAAGCTGTGCCACTTGGTTGGGTTATTGTTTTCGTTTCCAGTAGACGGAAATGATAACAGATGGCGCCGGCTTTATACGTACCTCTGCCAATCTGACTCGGATGTCGCAATTGACAGTTCAACATCATCGTTCGGCCGTAGTATTTTGAGCATATTTTTGCAGGATGGATTGAGTCTGTAAACTGCTGTAAGTATTTGATGGGACTCATCATTTCTGACTATGTTTGGTGGCGTACAGAATCCATGAAGATATGAGTGCATTTTATTTGCTGCCCCGATTTTCGCCCTGGAGAAATACACTCTCATTGCCACATTCAGAAAGGAGATTCTCATGTTCATGTTTACAACCACCAACGCTAATATGCAGGCTTGTATCGATGCATGTGATCAGTGTCATCGGATGTGCCTGCAGTCAGCCATGAATCACTGTCTTGAAGCAGGCGGCAAGCACGTGGAGCCCAATCATTTCCGTCTTATGATGAACTGCGCGGAGATGTGTCAGACCTCGCTTAATTTCATGTTAAGCAATTCTCAATTCAGCAAGCAGGTCTGCGCGGTTTGCGCCGAGATTTGTGACGCTTGCGCCGAAAGCTGCGATCAGTTGGACGGCATGAAAGACTGTGCCAAGGCCTGTCGCGAATGTGCAAAAAGCTGTCGCAGCATGTAGGTGCCCTTGGAATGTAAGCTCAGCAAATACAGGCGCAGGAAAATGTAGGCTAAGCAAGCCCGGGAAGACACGGCTCTTCCCGGAAGAGGGAAGTTTGAGGGGAGAAGATACAGGTTATCCGCGCGAAGAATTCCCAAATCTTCTCGGCTATTTAATAACTGTGAACTGCGTAAAGAGCGCCTCAGCCTGGCTATCGCCCTAAAAACAAACTGATCTGGCTGGATTCCAGATCAATCATTCTGGTTGAATCGGGCAAATGAAAACTTTAACCCGAGCCTTTGAAGCGCATCGACATTCCATTTATACGGTCAGTGCAGCTTGTGGAGCCTCATCTCATCTTTATCCAATAACCACGTTTTCGAGTGAACTAATTTATACTGTGCGTTGTCTGTTCACTCAGATCGCGGATCGCGAGCGCGGGCGTGATTACCCGATGGACCCCTGAACGGGTATACTTGACTGATGCCTCAGCGCAGCAGTTACAAGTAAAAACCACAAATTCAGGGATTGGGCGGCATGAGTGACCGTGAAATCGATCAGCAACTGGTGGAACGCGCACAACATGGCGATAAACATGCGTTCGATTTGCTGGTGGTCAAATATCAACGCAAGCTCGCACGATTGTTATCGCAATTTATCCGCGATTCGACGGAAGTTGAGGATGTAACCCAGGAAGCTTTTATCAAGGCTTACCGCGCGTTGCCGTCTTTCCGTGGCGATAGCGCTTTTTATACCTGGTTGTACAGGATTGGCATCAATACAGCAAAGAATTTCCTGGTGGCCCAGGGGCGGCGGGCGCCGACCACCACGAATGGGTTTGATAGCGAAGATGCCGAAGGCTTCGAGGAAGCCAGTCATTTGCGTGAAATGAACACCCCGGAAAGCGAACTAACGAGTAAACAGATTGCTCAAACGGTAAATCAAACCTTGGAAGAGTTGCCCGAAGAATTACGTACGGCAATTACATTGAGAGAAATCGAGGGGCTGAGCTATGAGGAAATTGCAGCCATCATGAACTGCCCCATTGGTACAGTCCGATCACGCATATTTCGTGCCCGGGAAGCGATAGCGGAAAAACTACGGCCCTTGCTGGGGACCGGCAAAGACAAAAGGTGGTAGCATGGAAGAAAAAATATCGGCATTGATGGATGGCGAACTGGATGCGGACGATGCGGTGAGCGCCATCGCACAATTCAGGAAAGCAGATAAGTTACGCGAACAATGGGCTGTCTACCATCTGATCAGCGATATTTTAGCGCAGCCAGAGGTGATGCCCGTTGACGTGACCCAGCGCGTCAATGCGAGATTGGCCACGGAGCCAACCGTGCTGGCTCCCCGCCCTTCTCCTTCTGGTAAGCATAAGCCCATCGCGTTCGCAGCTGCCGCATCGATAGCGGCGATGGCTGTGGCGGGGTGGATGAGCGTCCATACGCCGCCGCCTGTGGATCGATTACAGGCAAACCTGGCCGACAACAGGCCATCTCCCGCACTGCCGTTACCCGCCATACCCGCTTCCGTTTCCACCCCTCCACCCATTCCAGCCTCCGCCCCCGCGCAAATCAATGATTACCTGATGGCGCATCGGGAATTTTCGCCCGGGGCTGCCATGCATGGAATGGCGCCCTCTTATATACGTACGGTTGCGGAATCGCGCCAAAATTTCGCCAGATGACGCGGATCGCAATGGCTGCCTTGTTGTTGCTGGCGGCCAACGTTCAGCCCGCATTCGCCCAAAATCCACCGAGTTCATCCCCAGAAGCCCAAAGCTGGCTACAAAAAATTGCCGCTGCACCCCGCCGCTATAATTATGTCGGCACGTTTGTCTATTCGGCCAACGGCGATCTCGAGACTTCACGCATCGTACATCTGGTAAATGAAGAAGGGGAACATGAAAAAAGCGAGGTGCTGGATGGAGCACCGCGCGAAATCATCCGAAACAATGATGAGATGAGATGTTACTTGCCTGAGAGCAAGACGATCGTCACCGAAAAACGCTGGCTGAGAAAAGTTTTTCCCGCGCTTCTGCCCCAGTCCCTCAGTAATCCGAATAATCTTGATGATAACTATATAATCAGGAAAGGCGGGCTGGAGCGCGTCAGCGATTACTTATGCCAGATAATCGACCTGGAGCCTAGGGACGACAAGCGTTACGGCCAAAAATTATGGGTCGACCAGGATACCGGGCTGATACTGAAGGCCGCCGTAATGGACAAGGATCGCGTGGTGGAGCAATTCGTCTTCACGCAATTGAAAATAGGCGGCCACATAGACAAGGCATTATTAAAATCCAAGTATGCGGGGAAAGCAGGCGATTGGCGTACGACCAATCTGGTGTCTTCGACGATGGGAGCCGGCAAGCTCGGCTGGCAGATTAAAGACCCACCGCCGGGATTCAAAAAAATTATCGAAATGAAGCGTAATCTGTCCGGAAAGTCCGCGCCGGTCAGCCACATCGCGCTCTCGGACGGCCTGGCTGCGGTATCGGTTTTCATCGAGCCGGTATCCAAACATGCCTCACCCCCTGCTGAAGGCCTATATCATGGCCGTGGAGCGATCAATATCTACACTCGCACTGTTTCGGATAACATCGTGACAACGGTAGGGGAAGTGCCGCCGGCCACGGTGATTCAGATCGGAGATTCAGTCTCCAGCCAGAGAATCGATTAGAGCAACCCGCGGGACGCCGCGCGGAATTCGCCATACGAATCCCGTTTGAGCGTTTACTCGGCGCTTCACTATCCGGCTTGATCGTACGAAAGGACTTATTTATCTTTTTATAAAAGGCAGAGAATGATAGCTAAATATATTTTCATGGCGCTATTGGCATTTTCTACCGCTGCCGCCGCGCAGTTGCCCGATTTTACGGAACTGGTGGAAAAACAGGGCCCTGCGGTGGTTAATATCAGTACGGTACAAGCTCCGAGCACGATCGGCAACCGGGGGCCATCCCTGGAATGCCGAATATCCCGGAGGATGATCCATTTTTTGAGTTTTTTCGCCGTCACATGCAGCCTTATGGCGCGCCAAGGGATTTCGAATCGAAATCGCTCGGTTCGGGCTTTATTATCAGTTCCGACGGCTACATTCTAACTAATACGCACCTGGTGGATGCAGCCGATGAAATCAATGTAAAGCTGACCGATAAGCGCGAATTCCGTGCCAAGCTGATCGGCGCGGATCGCAAAACCGATATTGCGCTCCTCAAGATAGAGGCCAGCGGTTTGCCAAAGGTGACTCAAGGCGATCCTGGTAAACTGAAAGTCGGTGAATGGGTTGTCGCGATCGGCTCGCCCTTCGGGTTTGAAAATAGCGTGACGGCTGGCATTGTCAGCGCGAAGGGACGTTCCCTGGCCCAGGAAAACTTCGTTCCCTTCATTCAGACGGACGTTGCCATCAATCCGGGCAATTCAGGCGGCCCGTTATTCAATCTGAAAGGTGAAGTGGTAGGCATCAATTCGCAAATTTATAGCCGCACCGGCGGTTTCATGGGTCTTTCGTTCGCCATCCCCATCGACGTGGCCATGGATATTTCGAATCAGTTGATCGCCAGCGGGAAGGTAAGCCGCGGCAGAATCGGTGTATTGATTCAGGAAGTGACCAAGGAACTCGCCGAATCCTTCGGGCTATCCAAGCCAACCGGCGCGCTGGTCGCGTCCGTTCAAAAGGGCGGCCCCGCAGAAAAAGCAGGGATCGAGCCAAGGGATGTCATTCTGAAATTTGACGGAAAGACTGTTACATCTTCAGGCGATTTGCCGCGTATCGTAGGGGCCACCAAGCCTGGATCGAAGGTTCAGGTGCAGGTGTGGCGGAATGGCGCTACCAAGGACCTTACCATAACAGTGGACGAGCTTCCGCCGGACGAGAGGCCTGCGGCTGGCAAACGAGGAAAGGCACTTGACACGTCCAACCGTATCGGGCTGGCTTTGAGTGAACTGACCGCCGAGCAGAAGAAGCAACTGGAAACGGAAAACGGTCTTCTCGTGGAAGACATGGCGCCGGGCATCGCCAGCCGCGCCGGGATCCGGCCCGGCGATGTGATTCTCAGCATTAATAATCAGGATGTGAAAACCGTTGAGCAATTCAACCAGTTGCTCAACAAAATCCCGAAAGGCCGCAATATCGCGCTGCTCGTCAAGCGTGGCGATACCACAACCTTTATCACCATGAAAGTGAATGGTGGCGACAGCAAGTGAATTGACAACTCCTGATGTTCCCGCGCTAGTTGTATACGGCCGGGAGGAGTGCCACCTTTGCCAGGATATGATTGCCGCCTTGCGAGAATCGCAGGCGCGGCATCATTTTCATCTTGAAGTGGTCGATGTGGACAGCGATGACAACCTGAAGTCGCTTTATGGCGAGCGCGTTCCGGTATTGGTAGCGGGAGGCGAGGAAATTTGCCACTATTATCTGGACCATGTTGTGTTAGATGCTTATTTTACGAAAATTCGCTAGAATGCGGACTTCTTGAATAAAGGGCACCGGATTTGCGCGAAACCGGCGCCCCCGCCATAACATTTCAAGGGGCACAGCATGTGCCCCTTTTAGTTGTTACGACGCTTCTGATGGCCGCCCGCTTTGTATGTCCTTCCCTAACCCCTGATGCAGCACATCCGTAATTTTTCCATCATTGCCCACATCGATCACGGCAAATCCACCCTGGCGGACCGGATCATCCAGATGTGCGGCGGTCTGTCGGACCGCGAGATGGAAGCGCAGGTACTTGATTCGATGGACCTCGAACGCGAGCGCGGCATTACCATCAAAGCCCAGACGGCCGCCCTGGAGTATAAATCACGCGATGGCAATACCTATTTGCTGAACCTTATCGATACACCCGGCCACGTCGATTTTTCCTATGAAGTATCGCGCTCTCTGGCCGCCTGCGAAGGCGCGCTCCTGGTAGTGGATGCGTCACAAGGCGTGGAGGCCCAGACCGTCGCCAATTGCTATACAGCCATCGAGCAAGGGGTGGAGGTGGTCCCGGTGCTGAACAAGATTGATCTGCCCGCGGCCGAACCGGAACGTGTCATCAAGGAAATCGAGGATATTATCGGCATAGACGCCCAGGATGCGCTGTACGCCAGTGCGAAGACCGGCGAGGGTGTGCAGGACATAATGGAAGCGGTGATTTCGCGCATCCCGCCGCCCAAGGGAGATCTTGCGGCGCCGCTTAAGGCCCTGATCATCGATTCGTGGTTTGATAACTATGTCGGCGTGGTAATGCTGGTGCGCGTGCTGGACGGGATACTCAGACCGCGGGACAGGATATTGCTCATGGCCAGCAAGGCTATCCATCTTTGCGAACAGGTCGGCGTTTTCACGCCCAAGTCGAAAAACCGGGAGTCGCTCAGTGCCGGTGAGGTCGGTTTTATTATCTCCGGCATCAAGGAACTGAAATCCGCCAAGGTTGGCGATACGGTGACGCTGGCGGACCGTCCCGCCGCCCAGCCGCTGCTCGGCTTCAAGGAAATCAAGCCGCAGGTATTTGCGGGGCTCTACCCGGTCGAATCCAATCAATACGATGCCCTGCGCGATGCCCTGGAGAAATTGAAGCTCAACGACTCTTCGCTGCACTACGAACCGGAGACGTCACAGGCCCTGGGTTTTGGTTTCCGCTGCGGTTTCCTGGGCCTGTTGCATCTGGATATCGTACAGGAAAGACTGGAACGCGAGTATGGGATGGATCTCATCACGACCGCGCCGACAGTGGTGTATCAGATCGTGATGCGCGACGGCTCGATAATTGAAATCGAGAACCCGTCAAAAATGCCCGACCTTTCGAAAATCCAGGAAATCCGCGAGCCGATCATTACCGCCACCATACTCGTCCCGCAGGAATATGTCGGTGCGGTCATTACGCTTTGCATCAGCAAGCGGGGAGCTCAGAAAAACATGCAATACCTGGGCAGGCAGGTCATGCTCACCTATGAGATGCCGCTCAACGAAGTCGTGATGGATTTCTTCGACAGGTTGAAATCCGCCAGCCGGGGCTATGCTTCGCTCGACTATGAATTCAAGGAATTCCGCACTTCCGACCTGGTCAAGCTGGACATACTCATCAATGGCGAGAAAGTTGACGCACTGTCGCTGATTGTGCACCGTGCCAATAGCCAGTACCGGGGGCGGGAGCTGGCGGAAAAGATGCGCGAACTGATTCCCCGCCAAATGTTCGATATTGCGGTACAAGCCGCCATCGGCTCCCATATTATCGCCAGAGAAAGCATCAAGGCGCTGCGCAAGAATGTACTCGCCAAGTGTTATGGCGGAGATATTTCGCGCAAACGCAAATTGCTGGAAAAACAAAAGGCAGGAAAAAAACGGATGAAGCAGGTCGGCAATGTCGAGATTCCGCAGGAGGCCTTTCTTGCGATCTTGCGCGTCGGCGATAAATAGAGGATGAGGATATCCGGAGCATGATGTCGGAACCGTACCTGCAAATTCACGCTTTCAGCCCGATACTGGACATTTACTCAAGGGGTACGGAATGAATTTTCCTCTCATCATGCTCATTTTGCTGGTTATAACCGGCGGCATCGCACTGCTCGATCGCTTCGTGCTGCAGCGCCAACGTGCGCCCGAAGTCGAGGGGCCCTGGTGGGTGGAGTATCCTAAAAGCTTTTTCCCGGTCATTGTTGTCGTCTTCTGTCTGCGCTCTTTCCTGGTAGAACCCTTCAAGATTCCCTCGGGCTCGATGATTCCGACTCTCCTCGTCGGGGATTTCATTCTGGTGAATAAATATACCTACGGCATCCGGCTGCCGGTGGTCAACATCAAAATAATGGATATCAAAGAGCCCCAGCGCGGCGAAGTCATGGTGTTCCGTTACCCGGAGAACCCTTCGATGGATTACATCAAACGCATTATTGGGGTGCCCGGTGATTCGATCACATACCGTGACAAGCGGCTGTTCGTCAATAATGTTCCCGTGAAAACGGAGCCGGACGGAGAATACACCTACGTGGAATCGGGACTGAACTATATCTACAGCCGGCGTTTTAGCGAATCGCTGGGGGGCCACGACCACAAGATACTGATCAACCCGGAAGTTCCCGACATTCTGCTTGCCGGGGTGCATCCCTTCCCTCTTCGGGAAAATTGCAGCTATGATGATAGCGGCTTAACGTGCAAGGTGCCCGCCGGAAATTACTTCACAATGGGCGACAACCGCGACAGCAGCAGCGACAGCCGATACTGGGGTTTCGTTCCGGAAAAGAACATCGTCGGAAAGGCGTTCATGATCTGGTGGAATTTCAGCGACCTCAAGCGAATCGGGCTATCCATTGAATAATCCGAATAATCGGAGAGCCCGTCGATTTGGATAAATGCCAGGATAAAAGTTGTCCAAATCCGGTATAAAGATTGCCGGATTTTTCTGGATATGAACAATGATGCGCTTTGCCGGAAGATCGGCTACGTCTTCAACCGGCCCGAGCTGTTGCGTCAGGCGCTGACTCATCGCAGTCATAGCCTGCTTCACAACGAGCGCCTCGAATTTCTTGGTGACAGTGTACTCAACTGCGCAGTCGCCGGATTACTTTTCAGGCATTTTCCCGATCTTACCGAAGGCAATTTGTCGCGAGTGCGGGCCAATCTGGTCAATCAACAGGCTCTCGCTGAAGTGGCACGAGAGCTTGAATTGGGTAAGCGGGTAAGATTCGGCGAGGGGGAAATCAAGAGTGGCGGAGAAAGACGCCCGTCGATACTCGCCGATGCGCTGGAGGCTCTGCTTGGAGCAGTTTACCTCGATGGCGGTTTCGCAATGGCCGAAAAGGTCGTCACAACCCTTTTTACTCCGTTGCTCCAGGAGTTGGATACCGAGACCCTCGGCAAAGATCCGAAAACCCTCCTGCAGGAATATCTCCAGAGCCGCAGGTTGACGCTTCCCCGATATGCCATTATCGCCACCACAGGCGAGGCCCACCAGCAGCATTTTAAAGTGGAGTGCGCGATTTCAAAGCTCAATATTTCCACCATGGGGGAAGGCCCTTCCCGGCGCAGCGCGGAACAGGAAGCAGCCAGGCAGGCCTATGAACAACTTCGTGAACAACTTCATCCTCAGGATAAAAAAAATCCCTGAGCCGGCCACAGGCGCATGCAAAACCGCATAACTTATCCGAAAATCTGCCGGAGCAATGGCCTCTTCCATGACACAGACACTCCGTCTACGGTAGTGCGCCCCCAGCGATGACCGGGCATTCTTCCGACCATATTCCCAGCACCGGCTATCGCAGCGGCTATGTCGCCATCATAGGACGCCCCAACGTAGGTAAGTCGACGCTGCTCAATAAACTGGTTGGGCAGAAGATCAGCATTACCTCAAAAAAATCCCAGACCACGCGCCATCGCATTAATGGCATCGTCACCGACGCGCAATCCCAGTTTGTTTTTGTCGATACCCCCGGCTTTCAGACGCAGTACGGAAGCCGCCTGAATAGTGGAATGAATCGCGCGGTCACTCAAAGTATCCAGGATGTGGATGTGGTGATCCTGGTGGTCGAGGCGATGCATTTTGATGAGCGCGACAAGCGGGTAGTAAAACTGCTGCCTGCGGGGAAACCCGTGATTCTTGCCATCAATAAAATTGACCGGCTGGCGGATAAATCACTGCTGTTACCATTCCTCGATAAACTCGCAAATGAATTCGCTTTCGAGGCGATCATTCCCATAAGCGCACAGAAGGGAATACAGCTTCCGGATCTGATGCGCATAGTCAGACCATTCCTGCCCGAAAGACCTCCATTGTTCGGTGAAGATGAAGTCACCGACCGCAGTGAGCGATTTATCGCCGCGGAACTCATCCGTGAAAAGCTTTTTCGCCTACTCGGCGAAGAGCTCCCCTATTCCACTGGTGTTGTTATCGATGAATTCACGACCGAAGGCGAATTGAGGAAGATTCATGCCTCTGTCATTGTAGATAAACCCAATCAGAAAGCCATCGTGATCGGCCAAAAGGGAGATAAGCTCAAGCTGATCGCCACCACAGCCAGAAAAGATATGGAAGAAAGTTTTGGCGGCAAGGTATATCTTAAGGTCTGGGTGAAAGTGAAAAGCGGCTGGGCTGATGATGCACAGATACTGCGTACCCTAGGTTACGAATAATTCCTGAGCAGCATGAAGCTGATGACTGCTGATGACCGCTGATAAGCAACAGCAGGAGGCCCAACCCGCCTTCATACTGCATACTTATCCCTATCGCGAGACCAGCCTGGTGGCGGAAGTCTTCACCCGCAACTTCGGGCGGCTGCCCCTGCTGGCAAAAGGCGCCAAGCGCCCCAGCTCAGCATTAAGAGGACTATTACGTGCGTTTCAGCCATTGCAGTTGAGTTGGGGGGGCAAGTCGGAGTTACGCATATTGCACAAAGCGGAATGGCAAGGCGGTCTCGCGCCACTGCAGGGTACGAGCCTGATCTGCGGTTTCTACCTCAACGAATTGCTGATGCGGCTACTGCATCGCAATGATCCTCATGAACAATTATTCGAGTATTACCAGGATACCCTGGCGGCGTTGAGCACATCCAAGGATTACATGGCGATATTGCGTGACTTCGAACAGCGGCTGCTACAGGAGATCGGCTATGCGCTGACGCTCGACCATGATGTCGCGCGCGGCGAGCCGATCGATGCGAATGAATATTATTGCTATGAGATCGAGCGCGGACCAGTGAAATTGGAAAAAAATGACTGTGACCGCGGCTTGCGAGTGAGCGGCAAAACACTCCTCGGCATGAAGGGAAGCGATTATTCAAGCGCTGCGACCCGGCAGCAGAGCAAAGCGCTGATGCGCTATATACTCAACCATTATCTTGGCGACCAGCCGTTGCACACACGGCAATTACTGAAAGACTTCCAGCAATTATAATCAATGGCAGATCTTTTCTTCCGCTATCGCCAGAGAAGCTCTCAAAACTCAGTGATTATTGCCATTCCATATGCCGCGGTTCGGCAAGTTTGAATTAGTAAATAACAGATGAGGCCGAATATCGAACCGTTTTTTGATCCTGTGACAGGGACAATAACTTATATTGTCTATGACGAGCCTGGCGGCGCCTGCGCAATCATCGACGCGGTATTGGATTATGATCCCAAGGCAGCCAGAACCAGTACCTCATCCGCGGAGAAGCTGATTGGCTTCGTTAAAACCAGGCGGCTGACAGTGGAATGGCTTCTTGAAACACACGTACACGCCGACCATCTCACGTCAGCACACTATCTCAAGAGTCAAATAGGCGGAAAAACCGCTATTGGATGGGAAGTTCCGGCAGTACAGCAGATCTTCAAGGAAATGTTCAATTTTGGGCCGGAGTTCGTTCCGGATGGCAGACACTTTGATCATTTGTTCGCTGATACGGAAACCTTCAAAGTCGGCAAACTGAGCGCAAAGGCCATTTCAACGTCTGGTCATACGCCTGCCGATATGTCATATGAGTTCGACGACTCAATCTTTATCGGAGATACGATGTTCATGCCGGACCTCGGGACCGCGCGTGCGGATTTCCCCGGAGGTGATGCGCGTCAGTTGTTCCGTTCAATAAAACTATTGCTGGCAAATCCGCCGGAAACACGGCTGTTCATGTGTCATGACTACCCGCCTGCAAGCCGCCCACCCCAATGGGAAAGTACAGTAGCCGGGCAACGCGTGCATAACGTCCACGTTCATGATGGCATCAGCGAAGATCAGTTTGTCGCCATGCGCGAAGCGCGGGATAAAACGCTGGGTATGCCAACCCTGTTACTTCCATCGGTTCAGATTAACGTCCGGGCAGGGCAAATGCCTTGTCCGGAAGAGAATGGGGTTTCATATCTCAAAATACCCGTGAATCTGATTGGATGTCCTGCCCCTGAAATCGCTTATTCCCCGATAGTATCTTAGATAGACCCTTTCAATCGAGCAGACTCGATAGCGTCATTGCCCGCGTTTGCCTTTCGATGCCTGCAGACTACAAGCCCGAATAATCCAAAAAGCAGAAGAGCAAGTGTGGGCGGTTCCGGAACCGCCATCGCAGTGGAGCCGCCGGATGCCGCGACCATACCGAAACCCTCAATAACATCATTCTGGCAGATTTGACCCCAATGAAACGCCAGATCATCATAACTTGCAAGTGCAGTCCCGCTGGTATTTAACGAAAATTCGAGCATCGAGCCGGGGGTTACTGTCCAGTTCCCTATCAGGCCGGTATCGATAACACTTGTGGATGTGGTATCGACTGCCGTTGCCTGGCCCTCTCGATAGTAGCACTGGCTGCCAAGGCCGCAGGTCAGGAAATCATTGGGCAGCAGCACATTATCGAGATTCGTGCTACCGTTGAGCTCATAAAGCTTAAAGGTCCCGCCAACGTTGCTCCACCGGTCGTCCAGGCTCAACCCGTATGCCCAATGTGTCCCATTCGAAGCATTGTCGTTAATATGATGAGCGTCATTGCCAAAGGGATTCCATGATGGCGCGAGGAAAACATCTCCATATCCAATTCCGTTAGGACCAGCCCAAGCATCTTCCCCCGCATGACCTGCAAAATTCGTCCAGATTTTAATGTTGAGTATTCCATTATTGAGTGTCACTTCAGCACCAAGAATATCGTAGGTGCTGTCACCGATGACGTCGCCATAACCATGAGCATTGCCACCCCAATAAACGTTAGCGTCGCTGCTGAGGTCGCTGATAACGTAGCTGTGGGCCAGAACCGGAGCCAGGCCGGCTAAAAGCAGGGAAGCCTGACTTATTTTCTTTAATTTACTTAATAAAAAGTTACTGTTCATTTCAGGTTTTTCGAATTGTTCGAGTCAAATAAGAGAGCAGGCACTATGCCGCGCTGCGCACTTGCCCACAATTGACCCGAAGTACAGGTACAACAAGATATCTGGCTGGACTTTAGTACTACAAAGGATGAGTGACTACCTTCGGTATTACCTTTGCCTGGCAGGTATTTAGCAGCGATGAGCTATTCCATGTTGAAGCGGGAAAAGCAAGCCACGCGAAGATAGTGCTCATCGAGCGATCGCTACCTGCGCTTCGTCAATGCATGCACTTCGATGTGATTGTTAACGGATAGGTTCTTTCGAACTTTAACGGGGACGGATGAAAGCTACAGAGGACTTGAAAATTGTCTGCTTGAACAGCGAGGTTGCTGGAAAGCGCTTCTATAAGTTCAAAGCATCCTCTTAAAACCTCATCGGCATGAGAGGCTCGAAAGCATGCTTGCAAGCCGAGAAACAGATTTCCTATCATACCGAGCCATGCCAGCCAAAAACCGCAGCATCTTTCAAAGATGTCCGCTACGCTTAAGCTTGTGGATAAGAAAATTATTCAATAAGCCCCTATTGTGTTTGGGGCTACTGAGGTTCACACTGTTGTGTGGGTATGCCGAATAATTACTGAAGATGGGAGGATCAAAAATGAAAAAAAGCCTCTGCTTGATGCTGTGCGGTATGGTAAACCTGTTTCTGCTGTGCTTTAGCGCCTGGGCGAGCGAGGGAGGCGCCGAGCTTAATGAAGCCCGGCAGGTAGCCCAGTATAACTACGTGATTCATATCCTGGCGATGCTGCTGGTGGGTTTCGGTTTTTTAATGGTTTTCGTCAGGCGATACGGTTTCGGCGCTACCACTGGCACATACCTGGTGGTGGCTGTCGGTCTACCCCTCTATATGCTCATGCGGGCGAATGGAATCTTTGCTCATGAGATCGCGCCGAATACCGTCAAGGCGCTGATGTACGCCGAATTCGCGGTGGCCTCCGCATTGATCGCAATGGGCGCCATACTCGGGCGTTTACGAGTATTTCAATATGCATTGCTGGCGCTTTTCCTGGTGCCGGCATACCTGCTGAACGAATGGCTGGTACTGGATAACGGAATGGGCCTGACGGCGGGGTTTCAGGACACGGCCGGATCGATCATTATTCACGCCTTTGGCGCCTATTTTGGCCTGGCGCTATCGCTTGCGCTGACCACCGAGCGGCAGCGCAGCCAACCGATTGAATCGGACGCCACGTCCGACCGTTTCGCCATGCTGGGCTCGATGGTGTTATGGCTTTTTTGGCCAAGCTTCGCCACTGCCATCGTACCCTTTGAAGAGATGCCGCAGACCGTGGTCAATACCGTGCTTGCACTGTGCGGAGCCACATTGAGCACCTATTTCCTGAGCTCGTGGTTTCATAAAGGCAAGACGTCAATCGTCGACATGGCCAATGCCGCGCTGGCAGGCGGCGTAGCGATCGGATCGACATGCAATATCGTATCCCCGGCGGGCGCTTTTGGGATCGGTTTGCTCGCCGGGGCCGTTAGCGTCATCGGTTACGTCTTTATACAGCCCGCATTGGAAACACGCATTAAACTCATAGACACCTGCGGCGTCCACAATCTCCATGGAATGCCCGGGTTGCTGGGTGCGCTGGTTGCCATCTTTGTGGTTCCCGGCATAGCAGCCGCCCAGTTCATTGGGATCGTATTCAGCGTAGTGCTTGCCCTCATAACCGGAACCATTGCCGGCAAGCTGATAAAGGCCACCGGCACAACCAGCCTGGCATACGAGGATAGCGATGAATTCACTCACGTTGAAGGTCCCGAAGCCGAGAATATGGTAGAACTCGAAGCTGGAGGAACGCATTAAACGCACTGCGCGCTCTGGTGTGGATCGCCCGGAGGAGCGGCAGGAGGATTTGTTCGCCAAATGGTTGACGAAAATCTGACAAGCGGATTGGCTGCTCTGCCCTGCTCTGCCATGACAAAAATTGCGATGGTTGGCCAAATCCGTCAATAGGAAACCATGGCAAGAAATCGGGAGTGGCGTCTCTAGTCTTTATTTAACTCCGATTTCGGGCTATCCGGCGCGACTGCTGGTTTACGCGGGCGACGGGTACGAGTGGAAGATTTACGCTCAGTGGGAATTATTGCTGAAGCTACCGCTGAGGTTGCTGTCTCTCCTGGTGCTATTTGGGCAGGCGGTTCGGTAACCGCCTGTACATCCGCTGTCAAAGAAGTCGCCACCTGCGGTAGCGGTCCTTCCGCTTCCTTTTTCACAATTCTTCGACCCCCACGCCTCCTGCGCGATGGTTCGTGCGCGCCAGGGCCCTCAGCCGGCACCGACGCGGCCACAACCTCAGGCGGAGCCAGCGCCGCTGCCGGCTGCTCGGCCACTGCATCGCTACCCGCCTTGGCGCCGCTGCTACGATAAACATAAGCACCCGATTTCTCGTCACGGCCTAACTCGAGGCAGGCCGCGTGCCTGCGCCTCTTCCAATAAATTTCCAAAGGCGCGGAAGCCATAATAAGACTCGTTGAAATCGGGTTTCCGGCGCTTGATCGCCTGTTTGAGCGCGGAGGCCCATATCTTGCCGCTATCGCCCCGCTCGGATACCAGCGCATCGAAAGTAGCCACCGCCGTTTCAATCGCCTTGCTCTTGCGCGCTTCCAGCTCCTCCTTGCGGCGCTTTTCTTCATCCGGCGACCGCTTTGCTGCAGGCTGCGCTTCCCGCATATCACGTTTGGCTGCTACCCGCTGACTCTCGCGCACCAAGTCATCATAAAAAATGAATTCGTCGCAGTTGGCGATTAGCAGGTCGGACGTCGATTGCTTGACTCCAACGCCGATCACTTGCTTGGCGTTCTCGCGCAGCTTGGAAACAAGCGGAGAAAAATCGGAGTCACCGCTGATAATGACAAAGGAATTAACGTGCGATTTGGTGTAGCAGAGGTCGAGGGCATCCACGACCAGGCGGATATCAGCAGAGTTCTTGCCCGA
>CAVUXR010000014.1:0-13685 GCA_963745455.1 uncultured beta proteobacterium | reverse complement strand
CGATGCGCAACTGATTGTTCGCATTCGTGCCAGCTTTGCCGCCAGTGACGGAACATATGGTTCGCCACGCATTCTGCATGACTGTCCAGCGGCTGGTGAGACCTGCTCGCTCAATCAGGTGCGCGCCTGATGCGATCGCTGGCATCAAGCACGCCACAGGCGGCGACGCCTGCCCGGCCAACGGGTATCGGCCGTACACTCGGTAGCGCCGAACCTGCTGGAGCGTCAGTTCCAGGCATCCGCCCCCGATCAGAAATGGGCGGCAGACTTCACTTATGTCTGGACGGCGGAAGGATGGTTTTTTGTGGCTGTGGTGCTTGACCTGTATTCGCGGCGTATCGTGGGCTGGTCGATGCAGCCGACCATGACCGCGCAGCTGGTGATGGATGCGTTGTTGATGGCGATATTGCGTCGGCCGGCCGCAGGCAGTATTGCACCGTTCAACAAGGGTTCGCAATATACCAGCGAAGACTTTCAGCGGTTACTGGAAGCGCACGGCATCATTTGCAGCATGAGTCGTCGCGGCAACTGCTGGGACAACGCCGCAATGGAAAGTTTCTTTTCCACCCTGAAAACAGAACGGCTTGGTCGGCGGCAATATCGTACCCGAGATGAACTACGCGCCGATGTCTTCGATTACATTGAAAGGTTCTACAACCCGAAACGCAGGCATTCGACTATCGGCTACATTAGCCCGGTACAATTTGAAAACCTGAAATGTGCTTAACGAAGTGTCCGTGAAAATGGGGGAAGCCCAGTGCCACACTAAGCCCATGCTCGCGCTCTATACTCTCCGCTTCATCCACTGCTAGAAATTGGATAGCCTCAACAGCAGGGAAATTGTTTTCAGTATAGGCTTCCCGGAGAGCTTCCCTAAAGGTTGCCGCTTTGTTTTTGGTCGTACTTGGTGACTCCTTCCGAGCTTTGGCTATACGGTCCTTGAGGATTGCTAGCACCTGGAACTTCCGACTATTGGCAACCTTTAAATCTGAGGTACGGAGAGACTCCCTTAGATGTGTCCCGAGGAGGTGCGTGAGAGTACGCGGTACGGTTACCCGTACCCACCATTGGTGTCCGCGTTGCTGAAGGTATTTGGTATCCATAGGGGGCGTAGGTGCCAGACTGTAGGGGCCAGTCAGTGTACCACAACCCTTAAAACTAGAGGTAATGCAGAGAAAAGAGGTACTTGGGGTGGCTGATGGGGATCGAACCCACGACAACCGGAATCACAATCCGGGACTCTACCACTGAGCTACAGCCACCATCCGGAAACGGTATACATCGTTGAAGCGCGGGTACGCGACGCTGAAGAGCAGCTATGGCGTGCCCGACAGGAATCGAACCTGTAACCCCCAGCTTAGAAGGCTGGTGCTCTATCCGGTTGAGCTACGGGCACCACTCAAATCGGATTCGCCATGTATTAGCATGAATGGTCGGGGTGGAGAGATTTGAACTCCCGACATCCTGGTCCCAAACCAGGCGCGCTACCAGGCTACGCTACACCCCGGAAAAGATCGATAATATACCTTTCCATCAATCAAGGTCAATTTCAGGATTACTTACGATACGCGAAGTAAGGAAAAAGCAGGCGATCATCGGCAGCAGGCGCTTTACGCCAAATATGCTGGAAGAATTTTCGTTATGAATTTTTTCAACTCGATTCTTCCAATTTGTTCCGCTCGATCAGGGCATAAGCGGAATGATTATGGATGGATTCGAAATTCTCCGATTCCACGACATACGCGTCGATACGTGCATCCCGGTTCAGCATGGCTGCCAGATCCCGCACGACGTCCTCAACGAACTTGGGATTGTCGTATGCCTTTTCCGTAACGTATTTCTCATCGGAGCGTTTAAGCACACTGTAAAGCTCACACGATGCCTGATCTTCAGCCATGTGTATCAGATCTTCGATCCAGATAAAGCTGTTGGCGCGAATCGATATCGTCATATGAGAACGCTGGTTGTGCGCGCCATAGGCGGAAACCTGTTTTGAGCATGGGCATAGGCTGGTCACAGGCACAACCACTTTCATGGATAATTGATAGGTTCCGTTCCTGATTTCCCCGATGAACGCTACCTCATAATCCATCAGGCTTTCAACATTTGAAATGGGCGCAGTCTTGCGCATAAAGTAAGGAAATGACATTTCAATATCGCCGGAATCCGTCTCGAGTTTATCGACCATGGCTCGCGCCATGCGCTCGAAAGATTGGACAGATAATTCCTCATCGTGGCTATTAAGTATTTCCACAAACCGGGACATATGTGCGCCCCTGGATTGATGAGATAGATTTACATGCATATTGAAAGTGGCAACGGTATGTTGTATCTCACCACCTCTTGTCCGCTATTTTAACTGGATGTCGAATAGCCCGAATACCTGCTCTATTGATCGCAATACACCTTGTATCCAATACACTTTGAACATCCGCGATAGGAAAATTACCCTCGTTCATCATAACGCTGTTTTCGGAAAGGAAGAGGACCGGTGCATGGATAACGCCGGATAATGCCAGGAAAAGTGTGGGTTAATTATTCGCCGAGTCTTGCTCGGACGGACTTGATGATACCGGCTTTATCCAGCCCGCAATCAGCCAGCATTTGCGAGGGGTCCCCCTGGTCAATAAAAATGTCAGGCAGACCTAGTTGAAGTATCGGAACGGTAATGCCTGCGCTGGCCAGAGATTCCATGATGGCGCTACCTGCGCCGCCCATAATGGTATTTTCTTCCACCGTCACCAGTAGCTGATGGTTTGATGCCAGAGATGCCACCAGCTCATCGTCCAATGGTTTGATAAATCGCATATTGCAAACGGTCGCATCTAATTCATCCCCTGCTTCCAGGCAGGGCCTGAGCATGCTACCGAAAGCCAGCAATGCCACTTTCGCTCCGTTGCGCCGGATCTCGCCGCGGCCCACCGGCAGAGTGTGCATTTGCTTTTGCGGCTCCGCACCTCCTCCTGCGCCGCGAGGATAGCGTACCGCTGTGGGAGTATCCATCTGGAATGCGGTGTAGAGCATCTGGCGGCATTCATTCTCATCCGAAGGGGCCATCACGGTCATATTCGGAATACAGCGCAGATAGCTCAAATCAAAGCTGCCGGCGTGAGTGGGTCCATCTGCTCCAACCAATCCAGCGCGATCGATGGCGAATACCACCGGGAGGTTCTGAATGGCGACGTCATGAATCAGCTGATCATAAGCACGTTGCAGGAAAGTCGAATAAATCGCTACGACCGGCTTCATCCCTTCGCAGGCCAGCCCCGCGGCGAACGTTACGGCATGCTGTTCGGCGATTCCGACGTCAAAATACCGGTCAGGGTACTCCTGAGAGAATCTCACCAGACCCGAGCCCTCGCGCATCGCTGGCGTAATACCAACAAGGCGCTGGTCCAACTCCGCCATATCGCATAACCAGTCGCCGAAAATCTGTGTATACGGCGGCTTTCCCGCTGCCGCCTTGGGAATGATACCGGCGGCAGGACTGAATTTTGTGACACCGTGATAGAGGATCGGGTCCTCCTCCGCTGCCTTGTAGCCCGCCCCCTTTCGCGTTACGACATGGAGGAACTGGGGACCGCGAAGGTGTTTGATGTTGTTGAGCGTGCTCACCAGCACGTCAAGATCATGACCATCAATGGGCCCAATATAGTTGAAGCCGAATTCTTCAAACAAAGTACTCGGCGTCACCATGCCTTTGACATGTTCTTCCGCCCGCTTGGCAAGTTCCAGCACAGGCGGGACCACGCCCAGCATTTTTTCCCCGCACGGCGCGCGGTTGCATAAAATTGCCCGGACATCAGTCTGGCGAGATAATTGTTGAGGGCACCGACCGGCCGCGAAATGGACATGTCATTGTCGTTCAGGATCACCAGTAAATTCGTGTTCATGGCGCCGGCATTGTTCAAGGCTTCGAATGCCATACCTGCACTCATGGCTCCGTCGCCGATCACGGCTATTACACACCGGTCCTTTCCCTCCCGCTGGGATGCCGCCGCCATACCCAGGGCAGCGCTGATGGAAGTGCTGGAATGCGCCGTACCAAAGGCGTCGTATTCGCTTTCGTCACGCCGCGGAAAGCCGGCAATACCGCCCTGCATACGCAATCTGCCCATGCCTTCACGGCGGCCGGTAAGAATTTTGTGGGCGTAAGTCTGGTGTCCGACATCCCATACCAAACGATCGTGCGGCGTATTAAAAACATAATGCAAGGCGATGGTCAACTCGACCGTGCCAAGGTTGGACGACAGATGCCCGCCTGTTTTAGCTACCGACTCAACCAGAAACTGACGCAACTCGTCGGCGAGTTGAGGCAGCATCTTGCGTTCCAATAACCGCAACTTGGAAGGCGTACCGATGGTATCGAGCAGTGGATACATTTAAGCCCTGAATTGAATATTCTTTATTGTGAGCACCAGCTTAAAACTCACGCTGGATAATGAAGTCTGTTACTTGCCGCAATCGCCCCGCAGGCGCGCCGAAACTCTCCAGCGATTGATATGCGTCGCGTCGCAACTCCTCGGCCAGTTCACGTGCGCGGCCGCCTCCGAGAATGCTTACATAGGTCGGTTTGTTATTATCAGCATCCTTTCCAGCGGTTTTTCCCAATGTTGCGGTGGTAGCCTCCGCATCAAGCACGTCATCGACTACCTGAAACGCGAGCCCTATGCATTTCGCAAAATGATCCAGATTCCCCAGCTGTTTCTCATTCAAACCATTGCCGCAACAGGCCCCAAGCATTACCGCAGCCCGGATAAGAGCCCCCGTCTTGTGAATATGCATGAACTCCAGCTCGGGCAAGCTCAACGTCTTGCCAATACTGGACAAATCAATCGCCTGCCCCCCCGCCATGCCGCGTGAACCGGCGGCCTGCGCCAACTGCTTGATCATGTCCAGTTGTATTTGCGGAGTATCAGCCAGACGATATTCAGCCATCAACTGGAAGGCCAGACTCTGCAAGCTATCGCCTACCAGCAAGGCAATTGCTTCATCATATTCCACATGACAAGTGGGCTTCCCTCGCCGCAGTATGTCGTTATCCATGCACGGAAGATCGTCGTGCACAAGGGAATAGGCATGGATCAGTTCCACTGCTGCGGCAGCGATCGTTACGCGCTCTTCATTCGCATTGCTCAGTTCCCCCGCTGCGAACGCAAGCAACGGGCGCACGCGTTTTCCGCCGCCTAGAACGCAATAGCGCATCGCGTCGTGCAGGCGCTCGGGGGCAAAGTTTGTGGAGGGAAGCAGGGTCTGCAGGGAAGTTTCTATGCGTACCTGGCGGCTTCTTGCCCAATCCTGGAAATCAGCGATCATCAACACCGGACGGGGAGAAATTTCTCAGTGCATCAGCCTCTAAAAGACGCACTTGCTGTTGCGCATCCTGTAACGTAACCTGACAATATTGTATCAATTCCATACCCCGTTTGTGGGCCAATAGCGACATCTCGAGTGTCATTTGACCTGCTTCCATTTCTAACACGATGCTTTCCAATTCACCCAAGGCCGCTTCAAAACTCTCTGGCTGTGAAAATTTGACGGGTTCAGCAGGCTTTGTCATGATAGACGCAATGTCAGAGAACAAGCGTTAAAGGCAACGTTGAAGGCAAACTGCAAAAATAACGCAATAAGCAGGTTCAGGTCAATTAAATCCACGAAACTTTCCGCAACGGAAGCTCTCTTAGTCGAGATTATAAGCCTTTCAGAAGATTCAGAAGAGATAGTACACCCTCTTCATCATCCCCCCATTCTTCAAGGCATCAATACGTTAACTGTTTATTGGCTCAAGGGTTAAAGTACCTATGTCAAATCTTTTTGATGTTTCTCAATTGGCGCCTACGCAGCTACCGGTCGACTGGTATCTCGATCCGCATATTCTCGATTTGGAAAAGCGCTTCCTGTTCGACCAGGGGCCCGGCTATGTCGGCCATGAAGTGATGCTCCCGAACGTAGGCGACTACTATGTGCCGGAATGGATGAATGGCGCCAAGATGCTGGTGCATAACAGCAACGGCATCGAGCTATTATCCAACGTCTGCCGTCATCGGCAATCTCTGCTGCTCAAAGGCCGCGGAAATGCGCGAAATATCGTTTGCCCCGTACACCGCTGGACGTACGACTTGAATGGCATCCTGCTAGGAGCACCTCATTTTCCGGAAAATCCTTGCCTGAATCTGGGCAGTACCCCCCTTCAGAATTGGAATGGGCTGTTATTTCAAGGGAAGCGAAACGTCGCGCGCGACTTGGCGGATCTAAGCGTTCTCAGGGATTTCGATTTTTCTGGCCATGTGCTGGAACGGGTTGAGATTCAGCAATATGCATGTAACTGGAAAACATTTATCGAAGTGTATCTCGAAGATTATCATGTCGATACGTACCATCCCGGCTTGAGCAAGTTCGTCAATACCGCCGATTTGCGATGGCAATTCAGCGACCGGTATAACGTGCAGATCGTTGGGATAAATCAAGGCCTTACCAAGCCCGGCACGGAAGTGTATGCCAGGTGGCATGAACGATTGCTGCAGCAGGTCGGAAACAAGGTGCCTGCGTTCGGCGCGATCTGGATGCTCTATTATCCAAATATCATGCTAGAATGGTATCCTCACGTGCTGATTATCAGCGCCGTGTTGCCACTGACATCTGAACGCTGCACTAATGTGGTGGAATTTTATTATCCTGAAGACATAGCATTGTTCGAACGCGAGTTTATTGAAGCGGAGCAAGCCGCTTATCACGAGACCGCGGTTGAGGATGACGAAATTTGCAGACTGATGACTGCTGGGCGCCGCGCTCTGTATGAGCAGGGAGTCAATGAGATCGGCCCATATCAGTCGCCAATGGAGGACGGAATGGCGCATTTTCACGAATTTCTCCAGCGGGAAATTGGTCCGCAGGTATAGGCGACGTCTGTCCAAGATCTACAAAAGCAGAGGCGCCGGGAGCGCAACGGCGCCCTTGTTGCTTCCTGGCTGCGGAGCGGCCCATCAAGACTCCGTCCAGCGCTCTGCCGGCAAGATTGGGGCATATCCAATGTTGCCGGGTATTAGCGCAGAATTAATTGCTCAACGAAGCTGTCTTGCTGAGGTTAACCCATGATCACTATTGAGGAGGCCGGTAATTTAATCAGCGTTGCCGTTTTCGGAGAATTCACCCTGGCCGATTATCAGGAATTTGAGGAGCATGTGCTCCATAAACCCCGTCTCGATGGTTCCGTCAATGTGTTATTCGATTGGCGGGATATGCTGAGCTATACTATCGACGTCGCATGGGAGGATATCAAATTTATCCGGAAGCACGGCAGTGAATTCAACCGGATTGCGATAATCACTGAAGATCAATGGCAGGTATGGGGCGCTTGGGTGTCAAACCTTTTTGTTGATGCCGACATCAGGGTTTTCAGTAATTATGATGACGCCAAAGCATGGGTTGAAACCTGAACGTCAGCACGGACACTTGGGCCCCCTATGTGCCGTGCGCGCCGTGTATGCGCTCAATTGATGAGTTGGTGGCCGGCTCAATCAAATTCACAGGCAATTGGGTAAACTCGTTCAGAGGCTTTTTCAGAGGCTCTCCTACGGTTTGAATTCCTGCCCGCGGCGATTGTAAATACCGGCTCGCGGATTGCTATCGGTTGCTGCTTCTGCAGGCATTCCTATTCTTTCTTGTCCTTCTAGTTTATTCCGGTATTTCCCAGGGAATAGTTCCACTGCTCAGCCTGTTAAACCGGATGAGCTCGGTTTTTGTTGGAGTGATGGTATTGTTGCAAAAAAGCTACACATTTCCCCGCTATTCTCCAAAATTTCTTTATATTGGCAAGCAACTCGTACAGAATGGAACCTATCGGTCCTGCAAGCTCCGGCTACTAATCGCGAGTTATCTTTTTTGCATATCGCATCCCGGAAAACGGGCGCTAATTCACGATTTGAGCGTGATTCGAATGAGTCATGATATTGTCTTGACAGTGAAAACTACTATAATATAAGCTCATTAATTAGTTAAATTAACACGGTTATTTGTCGGTTATTGCATGGTTGTGTTCTCGGGATTTGATTAAGATTCAAATTTTTAAGGCCAGGCATTTTTCAGCCAGGCAATGAGCAGATTGACTACGGAACTGATGTAACTGATGTGTGTCCGATTGGAACCCTTTACATTATAAAAAGATGACCAGTACCATTAATTTGGAGGGGAAGACCTTGAGTTCAACCATAGCGAAGTTGAACGCTCCGCTAATGCAAGCGTTTGATCCTCGATTATCAAGCGAGTCGCCGATAGCAATAACCCCAACACCGACATATAACACCCAACCTCAGAGGTTAGCGGACTTCGATACCTTGACCGCTGCATTGGAATATGCTGCGGCCGGGACCGCCGGATATAATTTTTACGATGCAAAAGGAAATCTCCGCTCGGTACTTTCCTATCAGGCATTAAGACTCAACGCTCGTACTTCAGCACAGCGTTTGATGGCTCTCGGCCTCGCCAGCGGCGATCGCGTAGCCATTATTGCCGACACTACGCCCGAATTCGTAGAACTGTTTTTCGCATGCCGCTATGCCGGGTTGGTTCCTTTTGCGATGCCGGTGCCGGTCAACCTTGGCAGTCACGCCGTATATGTTCAGCAGCTCAGGGGAATGCTTGAAGGCGGGCAAGCAAGCGCTGCCCTGGCCAACATGGATTACATAGCTTTTCTTCAGGAAGCTGCCGAGGGATCACAGGGATTACGCTGGGTTGGTACTCCGGAGCAGCTTGCAAAGCTTCCCGCCCCGGATCTGGAATTCAATGCGAATGATCCTGATGAAATTGCATACCTTCAATTTACGTCGGGCAGCACGCGTATTCCACGCGGAGTGATCATTACCGAACGGGCATTGATGAGCAATCTCAGAGGGATTGTCCGTAACGGATTGGAAATACACGAGGGTGATCGCTGCGCCTCCTGGCTTCCTTTTTATCATGACATGGGGCTGGTCGGCATGGTCATGGCGCCGATGGTCGCTCAGGTTTCTGTCGACTATCTGGCTACCCGCGACTTTGCGATCAGGCCATTGCAATGGTTGCGGCTTATTAGCCGAAATCGTGCTACGGTCGCATTCAGCCAGCCGTTCGGCCTGAAGCTTTGTACACTGAGGGTTCGTGATTCCGATTTGGAGGATCTCGATCTTAGTAGCTGGCGTGCGGCGGGCGTCGGCGCGGAAATGATACGGCCGGATACTTTAAGGAATTTTGCGGAGAAATTTGCGCCGGCGGGCTTTGATGCGCGAGCTTTTCTGCCTTGTTACGGACTGGCGGAGTCAACGCTTGCCGTCACCTTCTCCCAAGTTGGTCAAGGTTTTCAAAGTTTGCGGGTCGATGCCGGCACGTTGGTTGACCGCAAGCTGGCAGTCAGGCTTCAAGCGGAAGGCAGGAAATATAGCGAATTTGTAAACTGTGGCCGCCCCCTGCCGGAGCATACGGTCAAAGTGGTCGATGATGCGGGGCAGGAGCTGGGCGATTTGAGGGTAGGCAGCGTGCTGGTGTATGGAAGCAGCATCATGACGGGTTACTTTAATAATGCTGAGGATACCGAGAAGGCGCTGCAACCGGGTAATTGGCTGGATACCGGTGATCTCGGCTTTGTTTTCGAGGAAGATCTGTATATTACAGGCCGCCGTACTGACGTAATTATCGTCAATGGGCGGAATATACGTGCCCAGGATATAGAAGAACTTGCAGAGCAACAGCCCGAGGTAAGAACCCGGGAAGCATCCGCCTTTGGCATAACAGATGCTAATGAGGTAACAACGATCGTCCTGGTCATCGAGTGCCGTCTGACTTCCACAACAGATCGTCAGTCCCTTACCAGTCGATTACAAAGGCTCGTGTATATGGCGTTTGGTGTTAATTGTCTGGTTGAATTGGTTCCGCCACATACCTTACCCCGAACCTCGTCCGGAAAACTATCGCGTTTCGCCGCCCGTCAGGGTTTTATACAGCGGACAAAACTGACAGACCAGCTATCGGCAGAATCCGGAGACATATAATCGGCATATGTCAGGTTCATTGGTGGCAGTAACCGGCGCCACCGGTTTTATTGGTCGTGTACTGTTACAGCGTTTAATCAAGGAAGGATGGAAGGTCAGGGCCTTGACCAGGCATTATCAGCCCGACAATGAGACCACGCAATGGATCAAAGGTGACCTGGACGATCTGGTCGCGTTGCAAGCCCTGGTAAAAGACGCTTCGGCAGTTGTTCATTGCGCGGGGCAAGTCCGCGGTGATTCCCTTGGGAACTTCGTTCATACCAATGTAGAAGGTACCCGGAATCTTGTAAACGCTTCAATACGGCAAGATTCGCCGCCCCGTTTTCTCCTTATATCTTCCCTGGCCGCACGGCAACCGGAGCTCTCCTGGTATGCTACCAGTAAGCGAATGGCCGAACAGGCGGTCATTGACCGCGCATCTGTCCTGCCATGTGCGATATTCCGGCCTACGGCGGTTTATGGTCCGGGAGATAAGGAGATGAGTCCGCTCTTCAGAGTAACCCGCCATGGTATATTACCAATGGTTGGCGAGCCTGCCATGCGCTTTGGCCTCTTGCACGTGAGCGATCTGGTAGCGGCTGTATTATGTTGGCTTTCTACCAGCGTTCCTGTTCAGGGCGTTTATGAACTGGATGACGGGACGCCCGGAGGCTATAATGGCGAATCAGTCGCTGCCATTGCGCAAGATGTCTGGAAACGGCCAGTTCACTGCCTTTTCCTTCCCTCGCCGGCTTGTTTCGTTGATCGCTAGCATTAATTTATGGTCAGCCCGATTGCTGGGCTATTTGCCAATGTTAACTCCAGGAAAAGTCAGAGAATTGCGACATATCAATTGGGTGTGTGATATAACCCCTTTAACCCGGGCGCTTCCGGATTGGCAACCCTCCGTCCGATTACGCGACGGCTTGCCTCAGGCAATATAGTTTAACGATTCCCAATTAAAACTGATCCATGGCGAGCGATTACGACGAAATCCTGCACAGGCTTTGCCATCATCTTAAGAAATTTTGCGCACCTGACGCGAAAATTACGCCTGAGACCGATCTCATCAATGAACTGGCTATCGACTCCGTCAAATTATTAAACTTGATCATGGAAGTTGAGGATGAGTTTGATATTTCCGTGCCGCTCAATGCTCTGGCGGATGTTCAGACGGTTCATGAGCTCGCGAATTTAATTTACCGGATAAAGTCAGCCGAACAATGAGTTTGTTAGATAAGCTGGACGCGGTCGCGGCTGCAAGAAAAGCGCTGTTGCCAGAGGGCATTGATGTTTTTGGCATACCCGTGGAGGAGGTTTATTCTTCTACGGAAGCAAAGATCGATGATCGCCGCATCCTCTTCCTGGGCACGAACAATTATCTGGGCCTCACCTTTTCGCCCGAATGTCTGCAGGCAGCGCATGATGCGATTGATAACGAGGGTACGGGTACAACCGGCTCGCGCATGGCTAACGGCAGTTACAGCGGGCATCGCGCCCTTGAACGGGAATTCGCCGATTTTTACAATTGCAATTCCTGCATTGTTTTCACTACCGGCTATCAGGCAAATCTTGCCACGATCTCTGGATTAGCGGGTACCGGCGACGTCGTTCTGATTGACGGCGACTCCCATGCAAGTATTTATGACGGATGCCGTTTGAGCGGGGCCGAGATTATCAGATTTCGTCACAACGATATGGCGGACCTGGAAAAACGTCTCCGGCGCCTGGGTGAGCGTTCGCGTTCTACTCTTATCGTTGTCGAAGGCATTTACAGTATGCTCGGTGATCGAGCACCCCTGGCAGACATCGTCGGCTTAAAAAACGCCTATAACAGCACTGTTCTTCTAGACGAGGCACATTCGCTTGGTGTCCTGGGCGAAACAGGTCAAGGCCTGGTGGAGGAAACGGGCCTTATTGACGAGGTTGATTTCATTACCGGCACTTTCAGTAAAAGCCTTGGCGGTGTTGGCGGTTATTGCGTAAGCAATCACCCCCAACTCGACCAGTTACGCTATGTCAGCCGTCCGTATATATTTACGGCGTCGCCCACGCCAGCCACTATCGCATCAACGCGAGCCGCACTTAAATTATTGCGGGATGGCGCCGAGTTACGCCGTCAGCTCTGGAAAAACGCGCATCAGCTCTATTCGCGGCTTTCCGAACTGGGCTATCAGCTAGGACCGGAGCCTAGTCCCGTTATCGCAACCATACTGGACAGTCCTCAGCAGGCCCTGGCTCTATGGAAAGGCCTGCTCGATCACGGCATCTATGTCAATTTGATTTTGCCGCCCGCCGCACCTGAAGGTAAATCATTGGTACGTTGTAGCGTCAGTGCGGCGCATAGCAGCGAGCAAATGGATTATGTTGGAGAAACTTTTGCCGAGCTGCGCCAGATCGTTCAATAAAACACCTCTGAACATATTCCGGATTCACGGAGGCTCTGTTTAGAGAGAGGTTATCTGAAGCTCAGGTGTAGGTAATGATACTGGTGTAGGTACTGATATCCCCGGTACCACTGATCTATGATACTTTAAGTATCATCAGAACTCTGGAAGCGAAGACCTCTTATTCAGAGGTCCTCGAAAGCAGCCGCAGTCAGGATGCTTTCGCGCTGGCTCGACGGCGCATCAGGAAAAAGCCTGCAATGCCCCCCGCAGCCAGCAACAGTGCAATCTCCATCATACCAAAGCCGGAACCGTGACTACCGTGGCCCCCTCCTCCTCCCACGTGTATCGGGATCCGCACGGCATTGGTCATCTTGCCGGCCTTTTCCGTATCAAGCAGCAAAACGTATTGGCCGAGATCTTCCAGATTTGCCTCAAAGGTAATGCTGCCAGATGGGTACGCTTTAGCCGGCAGCGACAAAATCTCGTGCCCGCCTTCTCCATGGCCTTCCATTACTAAACGCACTGCTATCGGGATTTCACGAGAATCAGGATCTGTCAGGTCGACCGTGAGATGCAACACACCAGGATCCGGCACATGATCACAAAATGCATGGGTGGGTGGAAGGTCTCCCTTCGGCTTTTCGTATGCGCTAAAAGCTACAGGAAATGCTCCCGTTTTGATGGCGCAATCTCCTGAATGATGACCTTCATGAGCCAGCATCAGTTGTGCATGGGCTGGCAACGCAACCAGCGCCAGGAGCCCAATCCATACCAGATTCACAGCCCGCTCAAACTTTTTCTTCATACTATCTCCGGTTTCTAATCCGTAAATTATCATACGCCCAGCATTGTCGCGTAAACAATATAGCCGCTGATTGTATAACAAACCGGCGCCAAAAAGAAAATAGAGTACGCTCAGCCTGAGGAAGAACAGAAGAGCTTTTGAACGAGCTGCAACGCATGCGCCAAATATGCTTTAAGCATGTTCTTCTTATGGAATCTTATGGAACCTTGGCCATACAGAGCTCGTACCGAAGTCCATACCGAAACCCATACTTTCCATAGTTCCATATAAGCTTTTCGGATGACCTCGTTAATAGCTCCCGGAAACGGGGAAGCGGCGAGGTCAAGCTGTTAAATAACCGGGCAACTGAACAGCCATCCCCAGGGCTTTCCCGCACTCTGGAACAGGCGCTACGGGCATCCCCCAAGCTGCAAAAATTTCCGATGCGTCAAATTGTTTTTCCCCCTAATTTGTTTCGATTTATCGGTTCATGTAGGGGAAGCGAATCGC
>CAVUXR010000013.1:0-24008 GCA_963745455.1 uncultured beta proteobacterium | reverse complement strand
GTACCTGGAAGCTGGATGGTTTCCTGGGCAGGCAATGGTTCGGCATGGACTATAGCCACCGTGGGAACGTCATTTTCCATCGCTTGTTTTGTTAAAGAAGCCGTATCCTTCCTGGATTCAACGACCCGGTAACCCAGATAGATGAGAAAACCAAGAAGAACGATTGCGATAACTACCGTACTTTTTTTACGTGATTTTTCCATATCAGGAATTTCCAAGTTGAGGAACGATTTCCTTGTCGCCAGGAACGCTTTCCTTGTCTTCAGGAGTGCGTCGTGCGTAATACATGATGGCATACACACAGGGGACAAAAAACAGGGTATATATCGTTGCAAACGTCAAGCCGCCAATAACTGCACGGCCTAGCGGCGCGTTGGTGGATCCTCCCATGGCCATCGGAAGCATGCCCATGATCATGGCCGCCGCGGTCATGAGAACAGGACGAATCCGGGCTTTGCCGGCCTCAATGGCGGCTCGCAGCGGGTCGCCATGCTCCTCGATGCGCTCCAGGGCATAGGACACGACAAGTATGGAATTTGCCGTGGCCGTTCCCATGGCCATGATGGCGCCTGTCAGGGCCGGAACGGAAATATTCGTCTGGGTCAGAAACAGGGCCCAGGCAATGCCTGCCAAAGCGCCGGGCAGGGCTGTAATGATGATGAAGGGAATCAGCCACGATTGAAAATTGATGACAAGCATGAGATAGATCAGCACCACAGCCGCTACGAGGCCGATAAGCAATTCGCCATAGGTGGTGACCATATTCGCGGCCTGGCCGGCGATTTGGACAGCGGACCCGCGGGGTACTTCTTCGTCCATCTCCTCGACGATTTTCTTGACCTCCTCCAGCACGCCGCCCAGCCCCCGCCCTTCGGCAGACACATACACTTCAATCAACGGCATGATGCCCCTGTGGGTGACCAGGCCGGGCGTGCCTACCGGCATTTTCCGCGTCAGGTTGCCCAGGAGCTGATAATCCTGATCCAGGCCTCCCTCACCCTACCGGCTTCACAGGAATCCTGTTCAACTCATTGATGCTTGAGACCTGAGGTTGAGGCTGATAGATATTGATCTGGTATGACATGCCGGTCTTCAGATCCAGCCAGTATTTCTGGTCGATCTGCTGGCTTCCGTTAGTCGTCAACAGCATATTCAGGGCGATATCCGCTTCGCTCCTGTCAACACCGAGTCCATATGTCCTTTGGCCTTCAATAAACAAGGTGGGCGTGCGCATGGTTTGCTGGATCACCACGTCGGAGGACCCGGCGATTTTACGAAGCCTGGCTTGCAATTTGCGCGCGTATTCGTAGTTTGCGTAGATATCCATCCCGTTGATCTGAACAGTAATCGGAGAGGGGGCACCGAAATTCAGAATTTTCGCTATCAGATCGGCTGGCTGAAATGTGAATTCGCTCCCCGGATAGCGCTCCTTCAGACCGTCATGGATAATTTTCCGGAGATCCCACACTGCTGATTTATCGTTGAACAGGGTGATCGTCAGGTCGCAGTCCTGCGTTCCGATCGTGGGGGTCGGAATAAAGGCCAGATTATGCGGCCCGACGGGTAAGCCGCAATTGCTGATGATGCCTTCAACCTGCCCGGGAAGCATTCGCGAGATATCCTCCGAAACTAGAGTGGTGATGCGGTTTATGGATTCCATCCGCGTGCCGAGAGGCGCCCGCATATGCATTTGGATGGTCCCTGACCTGACCTCGGGGAAAAAATCGCGGCCGTTGAAGTAGAACAGGATAAGAGAGACGAGCGCGAAAGCCAGCATGATCGTTACGAACCGGCGGCGATTTTCAATTGTTCGTTCGAGCAGCCCGCCATACCAGGCGCAGAATTGAAGAAAGCGAGCCTCGAATCCCTGCTGAAAACGGGAGAAAATCCCAATATGATATTTTAACTTCTGCTTGAAACCGGCAACCTTCCCCTCTGGCTTTTCCTCGCCATGGCCACCTTCCTTTTCGTGTTCTTCTTTTTTTCTCCGTGTTCTTCCGCGTGAGGATGCTTGATAAGATATTTCGCCATGGTCGGCACGAGCGTACGCGACAGGATGAAGGACGCCAGCATGGCAAATATCACCGCCAGCGCCATTGGCTTGAACAGATAGCCCGATACGCCGGAAAGCGTGAACAGCGGCAGCCAGACAATGCATATGCATAATGTGGCGAGCAGCGTTGGAATAACGATCTGGTTTGCCGCATCGATGATTGCCTCATCGAGTTCCTTGCCCATTTCCAGGTGGGTATCGATGTTCTCGATCATCACTGTCGCATCGTCGACAAGAATCCCTACCGCCAGCGCCAGTCCGCCCAGCGTCATGACGTTCATTGACTCGCCCAGCACTTGCAGGAAGATGAGGGAGGTTAAAATACACAACGGAATGGAAGTCGTAACGACTATCATGGGACGCCACGAGCCGAGCATGAGCATGACGATGAAACCGACAAGCAGGCCGGCGATCAGCATCTCATGCGTCACCTCGTCGATGGATTCCCTCACGAAGACCGACGCATCGGTGATGATTTTAACGTCCACATGGGACGGCACGATCTCCTTGATGCGCGGAAGGGTTGCCCTGATGCCGTCGACCACGTCCAGGGTCGACGCCTCGCCGCTTTTCATGACGACAATAATGACGGCCTGTTTACCGTCCACCATAACGGAGTTTGTTTGCGGGGGCCCTGCGAGCTGAACATCGGCGACGTCGCGCAAAAAAACGAACGAATTTCCTTCCCTTTTAATCGGAATATCGTTGAATTCCGGAATTTCCGGCGGCATCGCGTTTGTCTGGACCATCCAGTCGGTCTGCTTGATCTTCATGTCGCCCGCGGGCAGCACCATATTCTGGCGATCGAAAGCCGCATGGACATCGGTTGGCGATATATTGCGAGCCAGCATCTTGTCTCTGATCGAGGGATACCAGAAGCTGCTTGGGCTTTCCACCGTAAGGATGCGGAACAATCGCCCCGGGGATCACGACAATCAGGGGCCTGAGTTGGTTATAAGAAAGATTATAGAGGTCTGCCGGCGTCATCTCGTCCGAGGTAACCTGCAGGCTGGCTACCGCTACCTGAGAGGCTTCCAGCCGCATGATCATGGGCGGCGAAATATCCGGCGGCAACGCCTTGACGATCGTCTGGGCTATGGCTGTGACTTCCGCTTCTGCGCCAGGGAGGTTGGTGTGGGGCTGAAGAAAAATATTCGTGATGCTGATGCCATAGTACACTGGCTGACGATGTCCGAGATACCTTCCACCGTCGAGGTCAAGAAGCGTTCGAAGTAAAAAGTGATACGACCCGACACATCCAGTCGGCAACATGCCGGCGTAAGCCCAGACTACGGAGATCACGGGAATCTTGATAGTGGGAAAGACGTCTGTCGGTGAGTGCCGTATCGCTCTGATCCCGAATATGACGATCAGAATTGAAAGAACCACGAAGGTATAAGGTCTCCGTAACGCAATAAGTACTATTTGGTTCATACGATGTTTCCTCTTATACCTTCGGTAAAAAAATCCATTTGCCTATAATATTGCACGCAAGGAGAAGGCAATTCTTTTGCAATCCTTTATAAACAATACAGTTGCCTAAGCCGCATAAAGAAAGGAATTGTCCCTGGCGATCATTACAACTCAAGTTTGCAGCCTCCGGTCTTGCGCCTCCAAACGGTCTGAACAGGGTTATTGCCGATTCCTTGCCAAACCCAGGAGTTGATGGCAAGGCAGAATATGGCAGGAGAATGGGGGGGAGCGGGAGTCGGACCGGCCCCGCTGTTCCAGAGAATCTCGTCCTCTTCGTCCTCTGGCGCCGGCATCGTCCGGGTCCGGTTTACGCCAGGCGCTACCACCCGATTCGCCTTCGTTATGTATTTGCCAGATCGCCGCGTCGGCGTATATCTGGTAGATTGTGGCCAAATTGGTTGCCCGATATCGAGAAGATGGACGATACAGTATCGGCCCCCGGTATCGAACCGTAGCTGATTAGGAAGTGTTTTGCCAATTAAGAGGAAGATTGCGCCGAAGGCTGCAGTAGCCGGATTGTTTCCCGACGCGATGGCAATCGCCGCAGCGACCGAGGATATTTTCGCGATATTTTTGCATCTCCCAGTTTCGCCGACTTGAAGGGCGGGAAAGCTCTCAAGCTTATTGGTATGCTCCAGGGCATAGTTAAATCCAATCTCGGCGGCCTCGTCGTCTGTCTTTCCGACAGCTCGGGGAAAAACAACTTGGCACATTTTCAGGATTTTGTTCACGTTCAGGCAGTAAGCTCCGAGGATCGTTGCCGACGCGGCCACAGCTCCGCAGGCGATTTGTTGGGGGCGAGTGCCTGCTGCGGCCCATTGCACCGCATTTGCCACCGCGTTCGAGATGGCCTCGCTTACGACTCGCATGTTGTCCGCATTCAGGAGTCCTATGACTCCCCCCGAGTGGTCCTTGTCGTAATGGCTGACGAGAATGTGATCGAGGGGGTAACCGTAGCCTCTGAGGATGGAATCGATAAAGTTGCGGACTGTCTCCGCATACCCGAGTTGCCCGCCATCGATCAATATTGTCCGGTGTCGCCCGGCTGCCACGTCTGCCGCAACCACAAGCGCACTTTCTCCCTGCTCGACGTCAATCGTATGGATGGTAAGTTGCAGCGCCATGAGCTTCCAAGTTTTCCCTTCCAAGATAAACAAGTAATTCGCACACCCGAGAGCATTTAGCTGCTGCTATCACGCTGCCAAGGTTCTGATAGACTGGCGGCTATGAAGTACGAATGATCGATTCAGCGGTCAAACGCGACACTTCCGCAGTGGCTTTTCTTGGACTGATCAGCGTAGGCTTAAGAAAGATGCCAACGGCCAGAGGTGAAATCAATTTAACACACCACTTGTTACGGTAATATCATGTATAAGTGGTCAATTTGTGAATAATGTCAGAAGAATATGATGTATTAGTGGTCATTTTGTGAATACTGCGACCTGAATCATTGAAGAAGCGTTGGCGGCTGTAGAGCTCCGTATGAGAGGGGGAAGTGCTGACCGCGCGCAGGTTTCTCCTCTGGAGAAGAAGCAGGACGTCTGTCTTTCACCACACCGGGCAATTGCTAATACCAGAAATCAAGACCGTGGCGTAAGTCCGCCGCGACGGTCATCAGTGGAAAAAACCTCGAAACACCAGGCTTCCCACACCGGACAAAAGCGAACAATTTATTTGCTGTAAACCCGGACAATTCTATTTGTTGCCAACAGGAAGAAGAACGACAAGGCACATCGCATCGACTTCCCTAAAAGAAAAGTAAGAAAGGAAACGGGAAAGCAGATCGAGCTTAGGTGATTGGATGAAGCGTAGTTAGCTTCTGCCGGACCTTCTCAAAAAAGCATATCGCGGCTGCGGCTGCCGCATTCAAGGACTCGGTTCCACCCGGCATGGGAATGCAGATCTGCTCGGCGCTTGCCTGCAGGAGTGCATCCGACAAGCCCATTCCCTCGTTACCGAATACGAACGCGACTGGACCTCTCAGCGAAGTCCGATAAAGGCTCGTTTCCGCCTTAAGCGTGGTGGCAATTACTCTCCCGCTGAACGCACGTGCCACGCCTGCAAGCTCGGATTGCTCGTGTATGCGCAACAGGAAATGAGCACCCATCGCCGCTCGCAGCGTCTTCGGTGACCAGGCATCGGCACAGCCTTCTGAAAGATAGACGTCGCTTGCGCCCGCGGCAGCGGCCGAACGCAGAATGGAGCCGAGATTACCTGGGTCCTGTATGGCTTCGAGCAAAACCCAAAATGGCTCGCCTGCTTCAGCCGTTTGCTGGGGAATCGATGCAGATAAGGAAGCGGGTACGCGAGCAGGTACAGAAGCAGATAAAGGAGCGGGTAAAGAGTCGGGTTGGGGAACAGACACGATCGCCATGATGCCTGCTGGGGTTTTTACCGGAGAAATCTCGCGGAACAGGTTATCAGGCAGCGTAACCACCTTCACATGAATCCCAGCCCCTTGCTCCGCCAGCAATTGCTTTATTTCCGGATCAGCGTCACCTGACTGACTGACTATCAGGCTTTCCGCTGGCCCCAGTGCACGATGATAGGCACTGATCAGATGGACGCCATCAAGCAATGTCAAGCCAGAAGCTTTTCGCACTTTGGTAGTGCCTGCCAGCTTGATCAACCGCTTGAAAAATGCATTATCGCGGGAAGTGATAACTTTCACGGTTATTCGACAACAATCCTCGCTGACATAAGAATGTAGGCGCCATGCGGCCTGAATGCCGAATCAAGGAGAGGCCGGCTCGAATGGTGTTATCGGAACAGGCTGGTATTTGACTTCCAGTATTTCCAGTTCTTCAATTCCTCCCGGCGCCTGTAACGTCACCACGTCGCCTTCCCGTGCCTTGATAAGCGCGCGTGCCATGGGTGAAACCCAGCTTATATATCCTCTGGAGGTATCGATCTCATCCGTTCCCACGATGGAAACTGTTTTCTCCTCGCCTCTGGGGTTCGCAAACGTGACGGTGGCGCCAAAGAAGATCCGCTCCAGATCTTCTCTCGGTGCAGCGGGGTCGACTATTTCGGCCATATCCAGACGCCGGGTAAGAAAGCGGATGCGGCGATCGATTTCGCGCAAGCGCTTTTTGCCGTAGATATAATCGGCATTCTCCGAACGATCGCCATTCGCTGCAGCCCAGGCAACCGTGGCTGTTACTCTGGGACGCTCCTTGTTCATCAGCCACAGAAACTCGTCCATCAAGCGCGCGTACCCGCCGGGTGTGATGTAGTTTCTACTGCCGGCAGGCAGAGCAGGCGGCGCATCGATAAACTCCTGCTCGTCCAGTCTCTCATCCGGCTCGGCTTCTCTGATAAATGCTCTACTCATATGCTGGTATAGTGTGCCAGATACTGTCCATCAAAGTTATGAATTGTGCACTTGATTAATGATCGCTTCCATAATTTTGTGAACGCTATTCGAACGCTTCGCCAGCAGGGTCAGCGGAATATTTACTTGATCCGGCGAACACAAAATATATGAATAATGACATGTCTGTTTGGCACTATTTGGCTGCCGCACCCCATCGTGCCATGTTCCTCGCGGGCGCGCTACAAGGTGTTTTAACATTGTTGTGGTGGGTTTTTGATCTCTCCGGCCGCTACGGTTTTACCGGCACCGCACCGGCATGGGGCATAGCCCCTGTCTGGGCTCATGCTTTCTTGATGATCTACGGCTTCTTTCCATTCTTCATTTGCGGATTCCTGTTCACCACCTTCCCGAATTGGATGAATGGAGAAAAGATTCACCCACGGTACTATGTCAGCGCCTGCCTGCTGATGTCGGCAGGTGTTGCACTTTTCTACCTTGGCCTGGCGATGGGGGAATCGCTCATGGCAGCAGGCGTAGCAGTGCTGCTGGCAGGGTTCAGTATAGCGGTTTACGCCCTTCTGCATGTGCTGATTCGGGTAAAGGAAAAGGATCGGGAACAGGACAGACGCCACGGGACCGCAGCCAGTGGCGGACTTATATCAGGTTGGCTGGGAATAGCCGCCTATCTGCTGTGGCTGCTGACGGACAACCCGGGACTGCTCGAATTTACACGAACGGCCGGGATCTGGTTTTTCCTGCTCCCGATTGTCATGACGGTGAGCCACCGGATGATCCCCTTTTTTTCCAGCCGCGTGCTGGACAATTATGTTCTTGTACGGCCGTACTGGATACTCTGGTTGATGCTTGCCTGCTCCGTGGGACATGGCATTTTTCAGTTATCGGAAGTCACTTCTTTTCATGTCTGGATATTCGATCTGACGCTGGCCGCTTGCGCCATATATTTATCGTTTACCTGGGGATTGCTGCGCAGCTTCCGCATCCGTCTTCTGGCAGTGCTGCATATCGCGTTTGCCTGGCTTGGAGTGGCAATGCTGCTATATGGGGCGCAAAACCTGGTACTGTTTACCAGCGGCGGGAAGTCATGGATACTCGGGCTTGCGCCACTGCACGCGCTCGCGATCGGCTATTTCGCTGGTATGGTTCTGGGCATGGCTTCCCGTGTCACGCTGGGGCATTCCGGACGCCCGCTGGCATTGGATAAATTCAGCTGGCTGCTCTTTCTTGGGTTTCAGGCCGCGGCTTTTTTTCGCATATTGCCTGACGTCATCCCAGCGGCTGTCAACCTGGCGCCGGGTGCATATCTCCTAGCGGGATTAATCTGGCTGATCTGCTTCACGCTTTGGACCATCCGCTACGCGCCTCATTATTGGCGGCCGCGCGTCGACAGCAAACCGGGCTGATGGATTCAGTCAAAGTTCTACACCGCCGGATATTATCTGGCATAGCCTCATTTCAGCATTCGCCGCGCTTCCTGCGCAGCTCCCAGCAGCCCGGCCTTCGGATTAGTCACCACCTGCACCGGGATCTCTTCCATTAAGGTTGCAAAACGTCCCTTGTTCCGAAATCCCCTTATAAAGCCGCCTTCCTTTAATTTATCGATGATTTTGGGCGCTATTCCCCCCGCTACATAGACGCCGCCGCGCGTTAACCCTATCAGTGCAAGATTGCCAGCATATGCGCCGTAAATTTCGGCGAACAGGTCCATCGCTTTTACAGCAATGGAATGATTATGGTTGAAGGCGAGGTCAGCCACCTCCGCTGCACCATCCCCATGCAGGTCTATTTGTACGCTTCCGGTAGCATTGCCGCGATCAGCCTCTCGATCACCCTGGGGATTCGCTCCAAGATCGAACTGAAGAAAGTTGAAAATATTCGTCAATCCGGACCCGGACAATAATCTTTCGACTGAAACATGGCCCAACTTCTCCCGTAGATATTTGAGCAACCGGTCCTGTAATTCATCTGCTGGGGCAAAATCCATATGTCCCGCCTCACTGGCGGAAGGTACATAGCGATCGCCTTGCCATATGAGCCACGCCACGCCCATACCGGTACCGGCACCGAGCGCGACACGCATTTCGCCAATACCTGGTTTCCCTTGCTGGAGCGCTACAAGATCATAAGGCTGCAAAACCTCGATACTCAACGCTACAGCCGTAAAATCATTGATGAGCTTGACTGAGGGAATCGAAAATTCCTGTGCGATAGCAGCACTATCCATTACCCATGGCAAATTGGTAAGCTTGACCTTCCCTTGCTCGATGGGGCCTGCCACTGCGAAGCAGGCAGCCATACAAGCAGGCATTATGGCCACCCTATCCCCGGCTACCTGCTCCATAAAATCCTTGAGCACGTCGGAAAAGCTCCCGTACTCGCGGCTGGCATAACGGCGTTCGCAGCATATGTGCATGCTGCCATCCTTCAATTCCGCCGCCTGAAGCAAAGTCTTAGTCCCGCCGATATCGCCACTGATGAGATAGCCTGTCACGAGTCAATCCACCTTTGTGCCGGGTCCTGGCGATAAAACAGCACCAATTGCTCATATACAAAGGGGAAATGCTGTTTTACCGACATGGGCGTTTCGAAAAATGCCTCACTCATTACGGCGAAGAACTCCGCCGGGCTCTCAGCTGCGTAAGGATCGATATCGACTGCCTCATTTGCGTCCACGCTGACGCAGAAACGCGCATAGGCTTTACTGAAGGCATCGCTCCATGCTCCCCGGCTCATATCTGCATGGAGCGGGGGAAATCCGTTGGCATCACCGTTCAGCATATCGAGTTTGTGAGCGAATTCGTGTATTACCACGTTATAGCCTATCCCCGCTTCCGCGGCGGCATCCTCCCATGAAAGAATTACCGGCCCGCCAAGCCACGACTCGCCCGATGCCGGTTCGCTCGCGTGATGCACTATGCCGGCTTCGTCCACATATTCATAGTCACGGATAAATTCGCCGGGATAGACGATAATTTCGACCCAACCATCATAATAATCCAGGTCGAGATTCAAAATCAGGATGCAAGCCTGCGCTGCAATGATCACGCGCATTGTATCAGTGACGATCAGGCCATGCGCGCCGCTTATTTGTTTGGCATGAAGGAACAGGATGACGCATTCTCGCAGTCGGCCAATCTCGACCGGGTTAAGCCCGCGAAGAAAGCGCAGGCGGCCTACGGCTTCCAGCCAGAGATCATCTGTAACGTATTCGTTTTCCAGAATACGGCGGCGATACCAGGTTTTGAGATTCCAGGCCATAGGAACCTCCGGGTCAATCTCCTCCGGGTTCCAGCACGGGGCTTTCCTCTTGCGGCGCATCCAGCTCAACCGCGTCGATCCGGGCGAACCGCTGGCTGATCTTCCTGCTTGAAATGTGTACCTCTTCCACATCCTGATTCGCTTGCCGGATATGATCGGCTAATTTCTTCATACGTTCGTCGAAGCGGACAAAATCCTTCCCGAGCCTGGAGAGTTCGTTTTTGATGATATGCACCTGCTCACGCGTTTCCAGATCTTTCAACACTGCGCGCGCGGTATTCAGTACAGCCATTAGCGTAGTAGGCGAGACGATCCACACCTGCTTCTGCATGGCGTAATCCACTACATCGTAATGATACGCGTGGATTTCGGCAAAAATTGCCTCTGCCGGGACAAACATCACCGCGCCGTCGCATGTTTCCGGAGGCGCGATATATTTGCCGGCTATGTCATCCACATGTTTTTTCACATCCGCCTTGAATTGCTTTTGCGCTGTTGAACGGCTGGCGTCATCCACATCGCGGTCGAACATCCGATGGAAATTTTCCAGCGGGAATTTGGAATCCACGGCAACCATGCCGGTCGGCGGCGGCAGCCGTAAAACGCAGTCGACCCGGTGACCATTGGCAAGCGTGTACTGCATTGCGTACGCAGAGGCAGGCAGAATGTTGCGCACCAATGCTTCAAGCTGGACTTCGCCGAATGCGCCGCGAGAACGCTTGTCGCCTAAGAGCTCCTGCAGACTCACCATGTTGGTCGTCAGACTGTCTATTTTTTTCTGCGCCTCGTCGATCGTTGCCAGCCGTGCCATGACGCTGGTAAAAGTCTCATTGGTTTTTTTGAAACCCTCATCGAGACGCTCGGTAACGCGGCCGCTAATCTGATCCAGCCGGGTTTCAACCGTTCCGCGTAACTGCTCGGAAGTCTTGCCAAGTACCTCGGATAACCGGTCGCCATGGTTTGCCAGGCCCTCGTGCAGGTCCTTGAGCATTTCCCGGTGCTTTTCCTCCGCCAGCTTTGCTTGTTGCCCAAGCAGGTCGCGCACCATTGCGGAAAGCATGCCGAGCCTGATCACCAGAAAAGCCATGGTGACGAGTAGAACAGCGGAGGAAGCGGTGATCAGGAGAGTTTCGGACATGATTATTCAAAGTATAGCGGAGAAGGGGTGGCCAAGGCATGCTCCATCACCTCCCTGGCACGGCCCGGGCGACGTACCGTTCACTTTCCAGCTGGTGCCGTTGCCATTTGGTCTGACGCTGTTTCACCCGGTCCTGATAACTCAGCGTCTGAGCTTTTTCCTTTTGTCTCTCAAGATATTCCTTCCTGGCTTTTCTGCCTACCCGGCGCGTATCTTCCACGTTTCGTCCCTCTTTTTGCCTCGACACGCCCGGTCGTACGTCCTCCTGTGCCTGCTCCCACGGCCGCGTTTCCCACGGCTTCGGCTGAATATTCTGTGGCGCTCGTGACCGCAACTGGCCGTTTCCCTGTCCTCGCTGGGTTGCCTGATTTCCCGGCCCCGCTTGCCCGGTTAAGGTATCTTCGTATGCCATCGCAGGTTGAAAGCCCATGACGGCCAGATTTGCTACCGTTATCCAGAAGATCTTCATTATGGCGCTCCGCCTCATGCGATTAATATTCGTTTATCTAGGGCCGGTTAACACTAGTTTGGCGCCCGCGACGGTGACGGATTTCAGCCGGAACGAGGCATGAGCCGCGCAACAGAGTAAGCTCTGTAAGCGACGAGTAACGATGGGTTGGGTGAAATTCCGTCCCGTCCCTCCGGGTTGCGCACGAAAAAACGCGAGCGCGAAACTAGTGTTAACAGGCCCTAACCTAATTCTGCCTTACATTCTGGTTCTCACCATGCCGGCGATCAAACCCGGCAAACGGAAGCGCATGTCACTTCCGATATCCACTGCCATTACCCGCCATTGCTTCCGGAGGATAAAAAATCTTTAAGCCGTCCGTCCGTGCCCACGGCGTCATTATATGCAGCTTCCGTCCGTGGGAAGTGATGATATCTTCGACCCGGGCACCGCGCAGAGTAAGCGCATCGGCGATGAGCGAGCGGTGGCAGCGCCATGGAACTGCTTCAGCGCACATCAGAGCGCAACGCTCGACACTTGCCAACTCCATAACCCGCTGCACATTGACTTGAAACTCCGGCGTTTGCATATAATCCGCATATCCGCGAAAAGATGCGTTGCGCCACGCCCCGTTGATCGAATCGCGATGGGCATGGCGCAACCCGCCCAGTCCTGGCAGATGCGTATACCCGATGCCAACCGCACTCAGCGGCTCGGGTAACGTTGCCTTATCGAACTGGGGATTTTTTCGGGAACGCGGCACTGTGCGGACGTCAAGAACATGCGTGACCTGGTTCGTGTTTAACAAGCTGATGAATACGTCGAGTGGATGCGTTGAATGGCCGATCGTGCATATCAGAGGTTCCCGTTCTGAATGCTTCTCCTCCATTCAGGTGCCCGATCGTTAGGGCGCTGTGCCTGCTGCGCCTGCCATTGGCGCCGCAATACAACCAAAGCGCGAGGCGTTGAGATTAACGTCCGCACGCGCCCAGGCCCTTTTAAAACGCTGCTCAACCAATTCCGCCTGAGCGCTCTTCTTTTGTTCACGCAGAGCCTGTAGCAAACCGAATAAAGCCCACCCATTGTTGCGATTCCGCCGCAAATCTTCCCAATATACCGCCTCCGCTTCGGCTGGGCGTCCGGCTTCAAGAAGGATGGCCCCGAGTGCCAGCCGGGGGGGAGACTGCCATTCCGCCGGCTCTGTATAGACCAGATCATCTTCGAGGCGGACCGCCCGGTCGAGATGCCCGATGGCTGAGTCGAATTGTCCCCGCGCATTGGCAATTTCTCCCGCGAGCACTTCGGGACCGATGCTCAGCACGGCATAGGCCGTATTTTGCGACATGAGCGTCCAATCAAGCGATCCGTCCTTCACGACTTGGCGCAATGCGTTCAATTCCCGCTCGGCTTGCTCCAATTGCCTCGTCGCGACAAATGCGAGGCCGCGTGCGTAATGCCAGCCCCCTTTCAGGAAGGCGTTGGTCGCCGGGGGTGCGGACTCCTGAAGAATTTCGTTCCATTTGCCAAACCTGGCGTACGCCCAATACGGCACCACGCGAAATATCGCAGCCGCCGGCACCGCGGCCAGAGCCGTATCATCGATGGCCGCGGCCACCTTCCGTGCCGAGTCTATGGCAAGCCGGCTTTGGCCGTCCGCGGTGGCGGCGGACCAGAGAAAATGAATATTGTGGGGAGTGTACATGATCGGGTACATCCCCTGCGCGTGCCGATGCGCAAGATAATTACGATCAGCCGCCATGGCAAGTTGATTGCTCTTTATCGCATCGGCGTACCGCCCAACGCGCTGATAGATATGTGACGGCATATGCAGCAGATGACCCGCATCCGGCATCAAGGTTAGCAGTGTATCCGCCGCCTTTTCTCCTCGCTCCGGAGTGCTCGTGGGTTCGACCAGGTGAATGTACATATGTACGCCGCCGGGATGTTTCGGGTTGCGCTGCATCACCGACTCGGTCAATGCGACAATTTCGATGGTTCCCTCGAGCGGATAACCATCACGCATCCAGTAACCCCAGGAGTTGAGATCCATCATAGACTCGACATATAGCATCGCGATATCGAGATCGTCCGGGAAGCGCAAATGCGCCTCGCGCATTGCATTTGCATAAGCCTTGTCGTTTGCCTTGCGCTGCAGGGCGTCGCCAGTGTAACGCTTCTCAAGCGCGCTAATGAGCGCCTGCTCGCGTGGCGACGCCGTACTCATGAACGATGCGGCCTTTTTTACGAGCGCCAGCGCCGGCAGCTCGGCATTGGGGTCCATTGGAGCATTGATATTGGGGCCCAGCACGAGTGCCTGGCCCCAATAAGCCATTGCAAGCGAAGGTTCGAGCCGGGCCGCTTCCCTGAACGCGAGCCCTGCCTCGGCGTGATTGAAAGCATAGGATAGGTTCAACCCCTGGTTCATGTATTTCTGTGCGAGTTTGTTGCGTGTACTCACCGGAAAGGTATGCGTGCCGAGATTCAATAGCCTGGGTGGAGCCTGATCATCTGCCCCTTGGCCATTGGTATGATCCTGTCGTGTGTGATGCTGATGGCCGGCATCGGATACCCTGGCTGCCGGAATAATCCCGCCAGCCTGGGCGAACGCAATGTCAACGCTGCCAGCGAATACCGGCACTGTATACACCATGAAAGACAGGGTACGAAGGAGGGGAAATTTCATCGCATCACTTCTCGAACGGCCTCATTTGACTCAACTGACCCTTATTTCTCTTCGCCTCGGCTGAAAATATCGCCATCACTTTAACGCTCGACAAACAGGCTCACAACCGGCCTGACAGGCGGCACTGGCTAGCTTGTCTTCAACAATACTTCTCGCGGCGAACGGCGCAGCTCAGCCAGACGTCCCAGACAAAAATGGATGAATGCCAGCGCGGTCAATATCGGCGCGAACACATTAACAAACGGTATAAATTGTACCAGACCGGTTAACAGCCCCAAGCCCCAAAGTGATGTACGATAAACGAAAAAGATCGCGTTCATTTCTTTAAGGGAAGCATGCTCAGCCAGCGCATCATAACGGAACAGCCGCTGGTTCAGATAGGCTGCGGCAATAAATGGCAGAATCGCACCCGCACCTGCGAACCACAAAGGAAATGTAATCAGCCATATCGCGATAAAAATTGGCATCGCGAGCAGAACATTGATCAGGCTTCCCATAGAGCCGCCGCCGTTCTCGCGTTTGAGCTGAGGATAGTCGCGGTCACCCACCAGATGGATCAAAGCAGGCATGGCGAACAGGGCAGTCATCACCAGCGCGGTGACAAAAACCAGCGGTACAAACAGGATCAGGTATGTCATAACCTGGATTGTGTGCGCGGCCCATCCGGGCTCCAGACCTTCCAGCCAGTTTTGAATTCCAATTGCCGTGAGAGCGCTTGCGATCCACTCCGAGAATAGATTCGAAAACGTAATGCCCAGCACGAGCCATAGCAGAACTGCTGCAAGGATGGGCCAGACCATTATCCAGAAAACCCGAAACCGGAAAAGATCTTTAAATGCACGCGAAAGCGCGACAAAAACCGGATTCATGTGTTATCCCTTCAAACAACTCACTTGAAGCATCGATTCACTCCCCGAAATAAGTTGCAAGTCATTGAATTCCGCTCGTGCATTGTGGATCGGCCTCATAGGCAAACGAGTTGTACCAGATGGACTGCTCCCATATTTCCGCGCATGCTTCACCGCAGACTTTTCGCTCGAATCCGCACATTCCCCCAAGCATGAAGTGGGCTGTATACGCACCTGCGGCTTGCCCACCCTTGAGTTCGACGACAATCCGTCCGTTCTGCTCAAAAACATTCAGATAGCGGGTATTGGTGAGATCTCTGTAGAATTTCTCGGGAATGGCAAATTCCTTCCCATCGATGGCAACGCTGAACACCTCCGTTATAAGGCGCGGAACACCTCCATCTATTCCCCAGACCCCCGCATCCGCCTCGTGGCATTCACCGCGTCTACACTGGCGTTCCCTGAAAACTACGGTAATACTTTTGCCGGATGGGAGCAGGTAGGTTTTTTCATGCCTGAATGAAGCAGCCTCAACCGTCTTGATAAAGCCGCCAGGAAAGGTGGAAACAAGTACGATAATCACGAAGAGCGCCAGGTTCACGAGACTATTCATGGGTGATAAGGTGAATTTACGCGATCTCTACGAATATTTTTTCTGTAGCCGACGCAGCCTTCAGTTTTTCGAATAATCGATCAAACGCCATCCTGCTTTGACCAATAAAATTCTCGCTTTTCGTTTCGCCAACCAATATGCACCCTTCCGTGTTGGCAGGTATGTTTCCGGGATGTATCCGGACCCCTTCAAAATTGGGTACATTGAGAAGAAGCGGAAGCGGACGGCCAAACCGCTGAGAAAAGTTGATAATCACCTCATAGCGTCCGGCCGCTATGGCGGTTTTTCCCGCGATTTTGACCGGCCTCACCTTATCTTCGAGTGTGTAGCACTCGAACTGGCCATTGACGGATAATTCGCCAATCGTACTATCGTCGGAAAAATCGGTCCTTTTTACCTGCAACTCCATTTAAGTTCTCCTTTTTTCCCGGCATATGAGTGGAAAAACGCGCCGGCGGCGCTTCATTGGTTCTTAACTCATTAACTTTCCAGTACCGTTCCCGTTCCAGCGTCTTGTTTCATCCGCGTCGAACGGGTGACATGAAACTCAAGGTCTCTTACCATCCGTCTCGTTGCCAGGCGCGGAGCGATCCTTCGATGCTGGCTTGGCTCGCCTCCTGCTCGCCATATACGCGGCAAAAAATCCTATGGTACCAATTGTGACCCATTGAAGAATCATGCGGTTGATCTCTTGCTTGCTAGCGGGATGATCTGACAAACCGCCACCGGCCGGCGCCAGCCATGGCACTGAAAGTCTGCGCCTGATAGGAACCGAAACAGGTGTTTGACCATCCGGCGCAAACTCCAACTGTGCAGAGCTTACCCTGTACAACTCTTCCGCTGTCTCGTATTGAAAAAGCACATCCACAACCTGCACAGGAGTCAAATCGAGCAGCTTGTGCAGATTACTGGCAAGCTGCGGCATGTTTGCGGCGAACATGAAATGGCCGTTTGTGTCTTCCGCCAAGCGAGCAAGTAGCTCGGGGCCTGTATCCGAAACATTGCCAAATGCAATGACATCAATTTCGATGTTTTGCGCATTTGCTTCATTGATAACTACCTGCTCGCTAATACTGCTGCCGTCGTCTTTTCCGGCAGTGATCAGGATCAGCCGTTCGGGGTCTTCAGTCCGGTAATTGCGCAATTCGGAAAGTGTCAGCGCAATCGCTTCATATAGTCTCGTCTTGCCATCCCGCCGGGGCTCGGCCCCGATCTCATCAATGGCCGCTGTCAACTCCGGCCCGTTTCTCGAAAATCCGCGGAGTTTTGTCACTTCGCTATCAAATACCCAAAGTCCTATATTCAATTGCGGCGCCGGGTTCAGTACAAAGCTCTTGAGCGCGTCTCGAATTTGGTGAATGGCGGCCCAGTCCATTGAGTTGCTTTGATCAATACAAAAAATCACCGATGTCTCATGTGAAACAGACCGGGCGTGTTTGATCTCTTTCGCCCGGATGGCGCTCCTCCCGTCGAACCGCAGCCAGAAATCCGATGGTTCTGGAGCCTCCGCTGTAAAAAGTCCAACAGTGGCGGACACGACGCCGGAGGAAACCTCTCTTACCGAAATAAGTTGCACCGTGGCCGCTTGGGAAAGCCCGGATATTGACGCGATCGCCACGACCGTAAGCCAACAGATCAGCTCTCTACGCAAAGCGATCGGTGCGTTCCCGATAACCTCGAAAAAGCGTATATGGTTGTTGGCCATAATCCTGAATCGGGTGAGTGATCGCTCAATTTCGGTTATTCGCTATGATGCACAAAGACTGTTGCGATACCTGACCTTCACCTTTATGAGGAGTTCGCCGCGGCCTGGATTTAGGATAGTTGCTTTAAAAACCTCATCTGATCTTTGCATTGCTGTCCAAACAGCTCATTAATGCCGCTGTTGAGCCAACGTTCAGGTCAGCCACGCCTTATTGGGTATTTATAGCAGACTTCAGACAGCCTATCTTTGGAATGAAGCGATTGCTTCAACAGCCAGCCGGTTTCGCCCAATCCGGCCGATCCCTCCATAAAAAGCAAACTCATTAATCATGGGCCCCTGTTTGGAATGCCCGGTAAGAAAAGCCAGGCTGGAAGCGCCTGGTTGGATTATCGGGAGCTGGCCGGTCGGATCGAGGATGATGGGACGATACCCTGAACGTGGAATAAAAATCCCAGTCCAATCTACGGAAATCATGAGAAAGCAGCGTGCGTAATACGGCCCGCACGAATTTCAGATCTATTATAGATTTGGGAATTGGAAGGGGAGTGCGCGGCTCTTGGGTGCCGCGCAACGACGCGAATGGCCGTCAAGCGCTGGATTTAAGATTTTCCAAAGCGTTTAGAATTATCCCAAACGGGTATTAAACCTATTCCCGCCGCCAGGTTGTACCTTGCGGCCCGTCCTCAAGGATAATGCTGGCTTCCAGCAATTCTTTGCGAATACGGTCCGCTTCATCATAATTTTTGCTCATGCGGGCAATAAGGCGCTGCTGAATCATTTGCTCGACGCGTCCTGGCGTAAACTGCGAGCCATCCGTGTAACCCCAACTTTGAAAAAAAAGCTGCGGGTCCTGCTGCAGCAATCCCAATATGTTACCCAGCGCTTTCATCAATGCAAAATCTTTCCGCGAGCCTGTTTTATTGACTTCATTGGCAAGATCGAACAGCACGGCTATGGCATCGGAAGTGTTGAAATCGTCGTTCATCGCCTCCCTGAAACGTGACGCATGCGGCTCGTTCCAATCTATCTCCACCAAGGCTGCGTCGTTCGCTTCGCTGCCCCGCAGCGCGGTATAAAGCCTGCCAAGCGCACGTTTTGCGTCATCAAGATGCTGATCCGAATAATTCAAAGGGCTGCGGTAATGCGCCCTCAGGATAAAAAAGCGCACCACCTCGGGCTGGTAGCGGGCAAGAATCTCGCGCACGGTAAAGAAGTTGCCCAGCGATTTCGACATTTTTTCATCATTGATACGCACGAACCCGTTATGCATCCAATAATTGACGAAAGGCGCGTGGCCGTGCGCCCCTTCGCTTTGCGCAATCTCATTTTCGTGGTGAGGGAATTGCAAGTCCTGGCCTCCACCGTGTATATCGAATTGTTCTCCCAGATAATGCTCGCTCATCGCCGAGCATTCGATGTGCCAACCGGGACGGCCCATACCCCATGGAGAATGCCATTGCGGTTCGCCCGGCTTCGCCGCCTTCCACAGCACGAAATCCAACGGATCTTTTTTATAGGGGTCAACGACCACACGTTCTCCCGCGCGCAGATCGTCCAGAGATTTTCCCGAGAGCTTTCCATAACCTGGAAATCTATGCACGGCATAATAGACGTCGCCATTGGGCGCGGCATAAGCGAGGCTTTTATCCACCAGCACGCGTATCATGGCGACCATATCTTCGACATGACAAGTTGCGCGGGGCTCGCATGACGGCGGTGATACACCGAGCGCGGCGGCATCTTCCTCCATTGCATGTATGAAGCGGGTAGTCAATACTTCAATGGATTCACTGTTCTCCTGCGCGCGTTTGATTATTTTATCGTCGATGTCAGTGATATTACGTACGTAAATTACCTCAAAGCCGCTCGCGCGGAGCCACCGTTGCACCATATCGAATACAACCATCATCCGTGCATGGCCGAGGTGGCAATAATCGTAAACGGTCATACCGCAGACATACATTTTTACCTGGCCGGGTACCCGCGGAATGAATTCCTGTTTTTCCCTGGCAAGCGAGTTATGGATTTTAAGCATCTGGTGAGATTGTGAACTGGACAGCCTTCTTGGTAGAATCCCGAATTCCCTGCTGGATTCCCCCTGCTGGATTCCCCTTACGTAGCCCGAATAAAAATCGGAGCAGTATAGCATAATGAAAATGCGCGATTTTCATCGGACAAGCACATCTGTGATGTCTATCATGGCAGCGGTACTGCTGCTGACGGCTTCCGCCGTATCTGCCGATGAAAATGAAGAAGTTGTAAAACTTTATAGGCAGGGCAATCTTGCAAAGGCGCTGGAGCAAGCCGACGCTTACCTTGCGAGCAAGCCGCGCGATGCACAGATGCGTTTTAACAAAGGTCTGATACTTACCGAGCAGAAAAAAGTCCCCGACGCCATCAGGATATTTTCTTCGTTGTCTGAAGATTATCCGGATCTGCCCGAACCCTATAATAATCTTGCGGTGCTCTATGCCAGCCAGGGGCAATATGAAAAAGCCAGGGATGCGCTCGAGGCGGCTATACGTACGCACCCCAGCTATTCGACTGCGCATGAAAATCTCGGCGATATCTATGCAAAAATGGCGAGCCAGGCATATGGAAAGGCCTTGCAAATAGACAAGGGAAACGCCACTGCCCAGACCAAGCTCGCGATGATCAAGGATCTGTTTATAGGCAGACCCAGAGCACAGACGGCGTCTGCAGCCGTTTCGTCTTCCCCTGTCGGCGAACCGCCGGTAGCGTCACAGGAAAAAACGCAGGCAAAACCCGAGCCAAAGGCCGCCGGGAAAGCGGAGAAACCTTTACCGGAAAAATCGGAAAAGATTGCTGTCGCTGAAAAACCGGAGCAGGGGAAGCCTCCTGGTTCCGATGATTCGGGTGAAGTCATCAGGACATTAAACGCCTGGGCCAAGGCGTGGTCGGATAAAGATGTCGCCGGGTATCTTGCGTTTTATGCAAGCGACTTTCGCCCCCCCGGCGGCGCATCACGTAGTGCATGGGAAAAAGCACGCCGCGAGCGGATAGGCAAGCCAAAGTCCATTCATGTGGCAATCGCGAATCCCAAGGTGAGCTTCACGGATGCCAGCCATGCCAAGGCAAGTTTCAAGCAATCGTATCATTCTGATTCGATCAAGAGCCATACGGGCAAAATACTCGAGTTGGTCAAATCAGGAGAAAAATGGCTAATACTGCAGGAACACGTGGGACGGTGAGGTCGTTCGTCTCAGTGGTGCCCAAGCGAAGCCTGATTAAAACCACTATTACGTCTACGACCATGGTAACGGGCTTCTGTTTCGCAGCCTCCTGTGTCATGGCAAGCGACCATGCGTCACTGGGATTGACTGGAAGCGGACCAGAAACGGTACTCGTCAAAAGTTTGCAGGAAATTGCGGAAAGCCGCATGGACTCGGCCCTGAGCGGAATCGAAGAGCTGCTCAAAACCAACCCGAATTTTCGTCTTGCCCATCTGATCAAAGGCGATTTATTACTGGCTCGCTCCCGTCCGATCAACGATATGGGCAATACCGCCGGGGTCCCGCAGGAGTATATTGCCGATCTGCGCGAAGAAGCACGGGTTAGAGTCCAGCGCCACCGGGAGCAGGTTCCACGCAACCTGGTTCCCAGATATTTGCTGCAAATGCAGCAAGATCAAAAATATGCGATTATTGCTGATACCAGCAAGTCCCGGCTGTATATATTCCAGAATGCTGGGGGAACCCCTCGCTATGTTGCGGACTATTACATCAGCAGCGGAAAGAATGGCTCCCGGAAAATAAGGGAAGGCGACAAGAAAACGCCCATCGGGGTGTATTTCGTCACTGCCAACGTGCCGCGGGAAAAGCTCACCGATTTTTACGGACGTGGCGCGTTTCCCATCAATTATCCCAACGAATGGGACAAACGGCAGGGCCGGAGCGGTTTTGGCATCTGGCTTCATGGCACACCTTCGGATACTTATAGCCGCCCTCCTCGCGCGAGCGATGGGTGCGTAGTGCTCGCAAATCAGGATCTGGACAGGATCAGTGCGACCCTCCAGGTCGGTCTAACCCCGGTCATCATCAGTGATGGCATAGAATGGGTCGAACCCATCAAGGCGTCCGGCCTGCGCGACAAGCTGGCAGGTCATCTGGAAAACTGGCGGCGCGACTGGGAAAGCGGAAATATCGAGGCTTATATTAGAAACTACGGGCAGGATTTCTCCAACGGCAGCCAGAATCTGGCGGAATGGTCCCGGCACAAACGCCAGGTTAATGCGAACAAAAACTGGATCAAGGTGGGAATCAGCAGCGTTAGCATGTTCCTCTATCCCGGAAGAGATGATCTGGTGGTAGTCAATTTCGACCAGGAGTATTCCAGCAATAACCTTTCGAATAAAACAAAAAAACGTCAATACTGGATGAAGGAACATAAAAATGGTCCGTGGAAAATCATCTACGAAAGCACGGCGTAATCCAATGAACCTCCGGGCATGAATCTCCGGATGAGTCCCACGCATGGCGCTCACCCAGAGGTTCCCTAACACATCAATTGATAAACTCCATAACAAACTCATAACTCATCCATTTCCCATCCTTATCTCCAACTGTACCCATGCATATTTCACGATTTCTGACTGCTCTCCCACTCCTTTTCTGCATTGGAGTTTCCACAACCAATTCTCATGCAGCCAATCCCCAGGTTGAAATAAAAACCAACTTCGGTAACATAGCCATAGAGCTTTATCCCGACAAAGCACCAAAAACCGTCGATAATTTCATACGTTACGTGAAGGACGGCTATTATAACGGTACGGTGTTTCACCGCGTCATTCCGGGATTCATGGTTCAAGGCGGGGGATTCGACAAGTCGTTCAAGCAGAAGCCGGCAAGGGCGCCCGTCGAAAACGAGGCTGCCAACGGCCTGAAGAATGATATTGGAACCGTTGCGATGGCACGCACCTCGGACCCGCACTCGGCGTCAGCGCAGTTCTTTATCAACGTGGCGAACAATTCGTTTCTCAACTATACCGCGCCCACACAGCGAGGATATGGATATACCGTGTTCGGGAAAGTAACCAGGGGAATGGAGGTGGTCAACAAGATCGCCGCCATGTCTACCGGTGCCGGGGGCCCCTTCCCGAGCGACGTACCCAGGGAAGCCGTTATAATCGAAGAAGCCAGACTCATGACCGGCGATACTGCTGAACCGGCGGCCTCTCCTTCAAAATAAGGATAAAACATGATTAAATTGCACACCAATTTCGGTGACATCACGCTCGAACTCGACAGTGAAAAAGCGCCGCTGACGGTTCAGAACTTTAAGGAATATGTGACCAGCGGACACTACGACAACACAATATTCCACCGTGTGATTGACGGCTTCATGATTCAGGGTGGCGGATTCGAACCGGGCATGATTCAAAAGCCGGCGCGTGCCCCGATCCAGAATGAGGCTGCCAATGGCCTCAAGAATGACAAATATACGGTTGCCATGGCGCGCACCTCCGATGTTCACTCCGCCAGTGCCCAATTCTTTATTAATGTCACCGATAATAATTTTCTGAATTACAGCTCACCCACCTCCCAGGGGTTTGGCTATTGCGTGTTCGGCAAGGTTGTGGAAGGCCAGGATGTTGTGGATAAAATAAAGAAAGTGAAAACGGGAAGCCGGGGCGGCCACCAGAATGTGCCTATCGAAAATGTCACTATTGAAAAAGCGGAAGTTGTCGAGTAGCACAATCGCGACGGCATGCCGATGAAAACAAATTTACTATCGCTCGGGTTGCCCGCGGTCCTCTTCTTATCTGCTTCCACCCTGCATGCGTTGCCTTTTGCCGACTCAGTCATCAGTTTTGTACCGGGTACCGATAACGGAGTCCCCGATTACGGAGTCGACGATGAAAGCAACGGCGCCTATTCAGGGATATCCGGCGAAGGTATTTTCGATCCACTGGCAGTCACGGCTCTGGATGGCGCAGTCCTCGGCCTGGGCGGAGCGATCGGCACTCCCGGCACCATCACCATGCGTTTTACCACGGGAGAAGTCATTGATGGGGCAGGTGCGGACCTCAGGCTTTACGATACTTTCAGCTTTGCCGATGGCTTCAGCCTGGACGTCAGCAGGGACGGGGTGAGCTTTTCACATGCTTTTTCCTTTGCAGGAGATTTAGGGATATTTACATGCTCGCTCTCCTCTCCGTGCATAACAGATGTAAACCTGTCCGGATCGGGACTTGACGCCATCAGTTATTTGCGAATCAGCACCGCTGGCAATAGTGGGCAAGGGTTCCCGGCAGGATACACGCTGGATGCCGTGGAAGCCCTCAATTTTCAGTCCTTTCCGGTTTCTGAGCCCGGGACGCTCGTATTATTTGGCGCAGCAGCGGGTGCACTGGCGGCCGCGCGCGGCCGGAAATCCAATGGACAGGCTTGAGCTGAGAACGCTCAGATTTCCATCGCGTTACTGCCTGATCCATG
>CAVUXR010000012.1:0-23488 GCA_963745455.1 uncultured beta proteobacterium | reverse complement strand
GAGGCTGGCCGTTCCGTCGGGCAGGCCTGTCGAATCCCAGGAAAAAGCAAAGGGTGCAGTGCTGTCGATTGCCACCGTATTGTTATTTACCGAAAGCTCGACTCTGGCTATTCCAATATTATCCGCTGCCGATACATCAACAGGCACCAGGCCGGAGACGATATCTCCATAGTGCGGCGAAGTGATTGAGATGGTCGGCGCTTGAACATCAAGCGCTGGTCTTGTGGAAGCGGCTGCCAGTACGGCTTTGGCCGCATCCACTCTGCCATAGCCGTAATATGGATCCCGCCCCATATCCCCCAGGTCAACGGCAGTGGAATAAAGCAGACTCTCCACCTGGGTATTTGACAGAGCCGAATTTTCCGCCATTATAAGTGCAACAACACCGGCGATTATTGGGCTGGAAAAAGATGTACCTGATGGTGCACCGTAACCGCCTCCCATGGCTGTGGTATAGATTCCTACGCCCGGTGCCGACATCGAAACAAAACTTCCATAGCTCGACCAGCCAGTCTTTATATCGTTGTAATCAGTGGCAGATACTGCAATGATGGACGTGGAAGATAAGTAATTCTCATCAATTCCGCTATTTCCGGCAGAAATGGTAACGAGACCACCGTTGTTTTTCATGTACTGCGCGGCATTGTGTACGGAGCTACTTCCGGCAAACCCTGAATAGCTGATGTTGGCTACCCGTGCGCCGTGGTCCGCAGCATAAATCAAAGCCTGTATTCCAGTGCTGAAGTAGGCGTATCCAGCCGGATCAGAAATGCGCATAGGCATGATCTTCGATTGGCCCGCCACCGAGGCGACGCCGGCACTGTTGTTACTCACCGCCGCTACCGTGCCCGCAACGTATGTGCCATGGCCATACACGTCCGAGGTATTGGAGTTGTTGTCGTAAAAATTCCAGCCCGAAACCATCTGACCCGCAAGATCGGGATGCGCGCCATCTACACCGGTATCCAAAATGGCAACCGTGACGCCGGCACCCATCGAACTGTCCCACGCTGATGGGGTGCCTATTTTAGGCAGATGCCAGGCGCTGCCGTAGTACGGATCGTTCGGAATAAAGTCGGGCGGAACCAGGCGGTCGAGTTCCGCAGATTTAAAATGGGGGTGGTGAGCCAATCTCGCGGCGACGGCTTCCTCCGAGGCATTCGCCGGCAAATCCATGATATATAAATTACTCTGGCCTATCTTTCTGCTCTTGCCACCGTGTTCGCCGAGTATCCTGGCAAACTCATGTGCCGGCAGCCCGGCGCGCGGCGTCACCAGAATCCGCCCCTTCGCCCATGTGCCAGAGCCGGCGGTTCTGTGGCCTATACCGTGCCCCGTGCCCGGCCCTGTCGCCTGCGGCGTCGAATGCGAAACGGCTGACCCCATCATGATGCTTGCCAGCATGACCGCAGTCAAGCTGCGCCGGGTTCGGACAATGCAGCCGGAACTCGAGGTCTTTAATTGAAATACGCTTGAAGCAGGCGCCTTTGAGCTGACCCGTAATCCATTTTTTTTGATATTCATGTAGTTCCTCCTCATAGTGCAGAGGCGGAACTGCCTGGACAGGCCTTGAGAAAAACGCTCCGAGCACGGGCTAAAAAACCTGAACCGGAACATCTTGCTTGATTCCCGTCAATGATTAAATTGACCAGGAGAAGTGGCGTTACCTGGCAGTCCTGCCGTCCTGGGGCGTTTGCCCGGTAGACCGATGACTTTGCGTCCCCTGCTTTCGCAAGGTTTGCCCTTTAACAGATAAAAAATTGCACGATTATTATAAATTAATAAGCTAGCTGAAGTACAACCCTTGGATAAAAATCAGCGGAGGAAATGCTTTCTTGGGGGGATTTTTTAGGACCATTCGTCAGAGTGTCGAATATTCTTACGTATTGACCCTTGGGTCGTTCGGGTATGAAACATAACTCATTGTTATTTATAGTTATTTATACATGGCACAAATATTGCTTAATAACTATTGCCGATGTCTGCAATTAATCATGCGAAAGAGAATAGTAGCGGGAAGGCTGTTGAACAATTTTTGTTGGGCTGGATTTTCGTTTTTTTAACGGGAAAATATGAAAAAAAATTTTAAAAAAATAAAATTGGCTGGTGCATTGGCCACACTGGGTCTCTTGTCTGCAATGGGAACAGCGCAGGCAACGATATTTGAGATCGATTTTAATAGGTTAGGTGCTTTTTCCGGTACGGCACCCGGATCTCCGAGCCCTAGCACGATTTTCGCGACCGCCGTATTTGACGATCACGGTGGATCGGGATCGGTGACGCTAACGATGAATGTATTGAGCAACCTGCCTTCCGGTGCATACGTCAACGACTGGTATTTTAATGTCAGCTCCGCGCCACTGAGCGCCATTAATTTTGTCAGCGGAGTCCAGGCTTCAGCTAATCCTACGCCAGTAGAAAATGGATCAAATGCTTTTAAAGCTGACGGTACTGGCGGGAAATTTGATTTCGCCTTCCATTTCAAGACCCAATCCTAGCGAACTCGGCCAAGGCCACACGTCGGTATATGCTCTAACGGGGGCAGGCATTACGGCAAGCTCCTTCAACTCCTTATCCGTACCCGCGCCAAACGGTGGGAATTACCTTGGCGCAATTCACGTACAAGGTTATGGCAACAGTGTCTGGGTTGCCGGAAATGGAATCTTCCGCATACCCCAAACCCCAGCCGAAATCCCAGAGCCGGCGACACTTGCACTTCTTGGACTTGGTCTTTTCGGCCTTGCAGCAACGCGCCGCCGTCCAAACTAATCGAGCAGGTAATTCTTGTGACAAATCAAACCCCGCTTTTGCGGGGTTTTTTGTGCTCACAGGTCATATCCCGCATGATTCCTGCAATGGACTTTGTCCGTTTGCTTGGTCCCGCGTACAAACGGGAACAATCATACTGCCGATATCAAAATCAATCAGTTGATGTAATAAAAACTTCGCATCGAAATTCCTGTTGGAGCAACCCTTAAGCCGTAATCTTAAGCCGGCGACCCTCAAGCCGAGAACCAGGGCTAGGAAAGCCCCCTTGCGAGATCAGCCGTAATATCCTTGACTGCCTCCAGCCCTACCGCGATGCGCAACAAACCTTCGGTGATCCCGGCTGCGTCCCGGCTTTCCTGGCTGATACGGGCATGGGTGGTCGTAGCCGGATGAGTAAGCGTGCTTTTCGTATCGCCCAGATTGGCAGTAATGGAAATCATGCGAACGGAATCGACCACCCGCCAGGCCGCTTCTCTTCCATTTTTCACCTCGAACGAGACGATTCCTCCTCCGGTCTTTTGCTGGCGCTTCGCGAGCTCATGTTGCGGATGCGACGGCAAGCCGGGATAATGCACCCTTGAATGTTGGGCTGAGCTTCGAGCCATCGCGCAACTTTCAAAGCGTTTGCGGAATGTGCTTCCATACGGATTTTCAAGGTTTCCATCCCTTTCAGGATAACCCAGGCATTGAATGGGCTCAGGCTTGGACCGGCAGTGCGCAAGAAACCGAACACCCCGCGTTCCATTAACAGGTCCCGCTTTCCAGACCGCGCCCCACCGAGAACTCTTCCCTGTCCTTCGAGATATTTCGTGGCGGAGTGGATGACAATATCCGCGCCCAGGTCAAACGGCCGTTGGAGTGCTGGAGAACAGAAGCAGTTATCGACTGCAAGCCATGCGCCGTGCCTTCTTTGCCACGCCCGCAAGCGTGGCGATGTCTGATATCTCGGTGAGCGGATTTGAAGGTGTTTCGATAAAAAGCAGTTTGTATTGGGTTTAACCGCGGATTCCCAGGCCGAAACATCGGTAGCGGAAACAAACGTTGTTTCGATATTGAAACGCTTGAGGATATTATTGAACAGGTTTACCGTGGCGCCGAACAGGCTGCGTGAAGCAACAATATGATCACCCGCGGAAAGCAGGCCCATCACGCAGGAAAGAATCGCTGACATCCCCGAAGAAGTGGCCACGCAAGCTTCCGCGCCTTCCAGCGCGGCAAGCCGCTCCTCGAAAGCTGTAACCGTTGGATTGGTAAAGCGTGAATAGATGTTTCCCGCCTCCGCACCAGAAAAGCGGGCCGCCGCTTGGGCAGCATTATCAAAAACGAAACTTGATGTCAGGAACAAGGCCTCCGAATGTTCATTGAATTGGCTGCGGTGAATGCCGCTATGCAACGCCAGTGTTTCCAATGCCAGGGTTTCCAGTTCAAAATCATCAGACATGCAAATCTCCTTCAACAAAAAACCCGTTCAGCATTCCGCCAAAACGGGTTTCCCGCTTTAGCCGAACTTATAATGCGCCCGCAAGCTGATATCAAATCGGCGCAAACCTGTAGAGCCCTGAATAAGCCCATGCGGAACTTATTCAGAGGTTTCCGTATGTTGCTAAACTCCATGAGCTTTGTCAAATCTTCATCGTTCTGTTCATTCCACTCTCGCAAGATTCAAATCCAGTTGGGTGCTCGACGCCGAAGACAGGGCCGATAGCCACCGTGACGTTGCGCCGCCAGAATGGACAGGTACTCCGCTGTGATGTCCCCTGTAATGTAATGTCCATCGAAACAGGATGTTTCGATAGCTCAGCAATGGATGGATTAAGTCTGCGTACATCCTTTATGAGTGCAGTCGAGGTCCTGATAAACGAGGTAATCCGCGCCAATTTCGCGGCAAATTTCGTCGTCATCCCGCCCCGTGGCGATGAGTTCCTGGTTGCTGGGCATATCGATTCCATACACGTTGGGAAACCTCACCGGTGGTGCGGCTGAAGCAAAATAGACCTTGTGGGCGCCCGCCTCCTGCGCCATTTGCACGATTTCCCGGCTGGTGGTCCCGCGCACGATCGAGTCGTCCACCAACAGCACGTTCTTGCCGCGAAATTCGACACTCATGGCATTGAGTTTTTGCCGGACCGATTTGCGCCGCTGCTGCTGGCCCGGCATGATAAAGGTGCGTCCAATGTAACGGTTCTTGACGAATCCTTCGCGAAAGCTCACTCCGAGACGGTTGGCAAGCTGCAAGGCACTGGGGCGACTGGAATCAGGAATCGGAATGACAACATCGATATCGAGATGCCGCATGGCGAAGTAATCTTGTCAGCCAGCCTTTCGCCCATGTTAAGCCGTGTCTCATATACCGATATGCCATCCATTACCGAATCTGGACGCGACAGATAGACATACTCGAAGATGCATGGATTATGCGAAGGGTGGCCGCGCATTGTTTATTGTAGAAATTGCCTTTCTCATCGATAAATATCGCCTCCCCCGGCGCAACGTCACGTATCAGCTTGAATCCCAGCGTATCCAGCGCCACACTCTCCGACGCAATCAGGTAAGCCATTCCATGCTCGCTCTCGGCGGAGCCAAACACCAGGGGACGGATTCCATAAGGATCGCGAAAAGCCAGCAATCCGTAGCCCGCTATCATCGCTACAACCGCATAAGCGCCCCGGCAGCGCCGATGAACACCGGATACTGCGGCAAAAATGGCAGCGGGATCGAGCTGCTGATTTTTCGTACTTCTCTGCAACTCATGCGCCAATACGTTGAGCAGCACTTCCGAATCCGAGTTCGTGTTGACGTGGCGCAAGTCCTCGCGAAACAATTCCTGATTCAGTTGAGCGGCGTTGGTAAGATTTCCGTTGTGCCCAAGGACGATGCCGAACGGCGAATTGACATAAAAAGGCTGTGCTTCGGCCGGCGAGTCGGTGGAGCCGGATGGTGGGGTATCGCACATGCCCAATCCCGATATTGCCGGCCAGAGAGCGCATATTACGGGTGCGAAACACGTCCCGGACCAGGCCTCCACCCTTGTGCATGTGGAAGGTATTGCCTTCGGCAGTGACAATGCCGGCCGCATCCTGTCCGCGATGCTGAAGCACCAGCAATCCGTCATATAGCAGTTGATTGACGGGAGTATTTGCGACCAGGCCCAGAATCCCACACATAATTGCGCTCCGAAAGATGGCTTAGATTAGCGATGCACAAAAAGGTGCAAAACATTCACTGGCTTAACACCAGGAGGTACCGTGGACGAGATGGCGCTGGAATACACTGTTATGATATCCGGTCATCGTTCCGCTTCAATCTCGCGAAGTTGATATGCCTGGACAAATCCTGCGGCAGCCAGGGTATGGCCATCATGGCGGCGATTTCCAGAGGACCGCTCAGCACGGCTTTCCGCCAGAACGGCTCTTGCGGCAACGCCGTCAACCCCGCAGCCAGGACGATCAATAATACCGCCAAGAGCCCGCGTACAAGGCCAAACAGTGAGCCTAAAAACCTGTCGGCAAGCCCCAGCCCTGCTGTCTTTGTCAAAGCGGACGCCGCCATGGCAACAAGGCTCATTGCCAGCAGCGAGGCGAGAAATAGCGCAGCGAATGCCAGCGACATACGCAGTAATTCACCGGTAATGAAAGAGGGCAGCACAGGCACAAACCGTGCCGCGAATGAATTGGCCACCATGAACGCGACAATCCAACCAGCCAATGACACCAGTTCGCGGACAACTCCCCGTACCAGGCTCAGCAAAACGGATATGCCGAGTATGGCAAAAACGCAGTAATCGAAAGCAGTCATTTCAAAGCGGCCATTTCAAAATGGATTGGCACAGCCCGCAGAAAATTATTATTCATCATAGTACTATTTGTCTGTCACAACACCGTCGAAGCCCAGCCTCCTCAATTTTTCGCGGCTCGCTTCGGCTTGCTCGCGCGTGCGGAAAGGGCCAACCCGCACCCGGGTTATTTCGCCCTTTTCGATACCCTTTTCCGGACCCTTTTCAGAACTCTTTTCAAAACCCTTTTCCACATCCTTATTGACCTTGACTGTTTCCGTATAAGCTCTGGCTTCTGGATCAGCCGTGGAGCCCGTGTATTCACCGGATTCCCGGGACATCAGACTTTGCAACTGCTGCCGGGCTTTGGCCGGACTGGAGTAAGCGCCCAACTGCACCACAAACGCGTCAGCAGCGCCGGAAGTGGGGGTGTTGGAAGGGGTGACAGGGGTAGCTGTAGTGGCGGAGGATTTTCCGCCTTCTGATCCGGCCTTCGTATCCGCTTTATTCCCGGCTGGCTTGGGGGCCGGTTTGGCGGCCGGTTCTGTGGATGGGACCGGTTTTACCGGCGATTCCGGGGTTAACTGTTCCGGCTGCTGGGCTCCATCGGGTGATTTTTCGGCAATAGCCGCATCTGATGCTCCAGCTAGATGCGCAGCGCCGGGCTCGAATTCCTCCACGGAATCTTCCGAGGGTATGCGAATATCAATCTCTTGACTTCGTTCTTCCGGTTTACTGTCCAGCAGCATCGGCAGAATGACAATCGCCGCCACTACGAGGGTAACAGCGCCGACCAACCGCCTTCTGGCGCGTTTCCTGAGCTGAACTTCTTCATCGCTAACGGTCTTTGCCATCTTTAGTCTGGATTGCCGCGTTCTCAAACGTACTAAGCGCGCTCAACCGTATTCCGGTACCGCAACACTTCGGCTACGGTATGGAATGAGCCAAAGACACAGATTCTATCACTTCCGGTTGCTCGCTCACAGGCATAAGCATAGGCTGCGGCAGGGTCCGGAAAAGCACGGATCGTCTCCTCCCCTGCCAAAGGATCTGGTGGAAGCGATCTCTCCGGCTTCGCCGCGTGCAGTATCTGCACGATTTCATCAGACGAAGCGCCGCGGGCTGCGTTGATGCTCGCCGTCAGCCAGATATCGATTTTGTCGCCAACCGCCTGCACCACACCCGCGATGTCCTTGTCTTTGAGCATCGCAAACACCGCATAAGTCCTATTAAAACGGCCCATGCGGCCGAGATTATCAGCGAAGGCGCGCGCAGCGCCGGGATTATGCGCCACATCCAGCACGGTTACCGGCCGCCCCGGTAAAACCTGAAACCGGGCGGGCCAGTTAACCTCCAGTAAGCCCTGGCGTATGTCACCCATGGTAACTGGCAAACTGTCCTTCATTGCATCGAGCACGGCCAGGCAGGCACTGGCGTTATATAACTGATAGGCTCCCCGCAGGGCGGGATAGGGAAGCGAATGGCGCTTTCCCTGCCCGCCCCAATAGCTCCATCCCGCTTCACCTGCCGAGTAGCCGAAGTGTTCGCCGATTTGCAGAAATTTCGCACCGATGGTGTTCGCATATTCACGGACAGTCACGGGAACATCCGGCTCGGAACAGATTGCGGTCTTCCCGCTTCTGAAAATTCCCGCCTTCTCGAGGCCGATCTTCTCGCGCGTATCGCCGAGATAATCCATATGATCGAAGTCGATACTGGTTACCACCGCGCAATCAGCATTGAAAATATTGACTGCATCCAATCGTCCGCCCAGCCCCACTTCCAGGATGGCAATCTCTACCTCAGCCAATCTGAACAATTGCACCGCCGCCAGCGTACCGAACTCGAAGTAAGTCAGAGAAACACCACAGCTTATCCTTGCCGCCTCCACCGCCTCAAAGGCTTTGCATAATTCATCATCATTCACTTCTTGCTGGGCTATTCGCACCCGCTCGTTATAACGGAGCAGGTGGGGCGAAGTGTAGCAACCGGTACGATATCCAGCGCGGCTCAGGATGGCCTCCAGCATGGCGCATGTTGACCCCTTGCCGTTGGTTCCCGCGATGGTGACGACCGGAAAAGACGGGACGAGACTTAGCTCGGCCCTGACGCGGTCTACGCGCTCCAGCCCCATCTCGATAGTCTTCGAATGGAGGCTTTCCAGATAGGTTAACCATTCGGAAAGCGTCCGGGATTCTGGATGGGGTTCGTTCATGGCCGTGTGTGTGGCCCTGCTGCCAGAGTTTGAATGTTAGAAGTGATAGACGAGAGAAGATAAAGAAATGATAGAAGAATGATAAGAACGATCAGGAACTGGAGATAAGAACATCCACGCAGGCGCTCGTCGGTAAAAAATTTGTTCCTTATTCCGCGGAGCCTCAGGATGGGGGTGGAGCACGCATCAGCAATGTACACAGGTTCGCAACCTTATCGCGCATGCGTCTGCGATCCACAATCATATCGATCGCGCCGTGTTCCAGCAGGAATTCCGCGCGCTGAAAACCTTCCGGCAGGGTTTGGCGCACCGTCTGCTCTATTACGCGGGGTCCTGCAAAACCGATCAGCGCGCCCGGCTCAGCGATAACCACGTCACCCAAAAAAGCAAAACTCGCCGATACCCCTCCCATGGTCGGATCCGTCAGTACAGAAATGAAAGGAAGCTTCTCTTCGCTCAACTTGGTAAGCGCTGCCGTTGTTTTCGCCATTTGCATTAACGACAGCAGGCCTTCCTGCATGCGCGCGCCGCCGCTGGCGGCGAAGCATACGAAAGCCAGGCGCTGTTCCACGCAGACCTGTACGCCGCGAACGAAGCGCTCGCCCACCACCGAACCCATCGATCCTCCCATGAAGCCGAATTCGAACGCCGCCGCGACCAGCGGTACCGTTTCGACACTGCCCTGCATCACCACGAGCGCATCATCTTCATCGGTATCGCGCTTTGCCTCCGCCAGCCGGTCGACGTAACGCTTGCTGTCCTTGAATTTCAATGGATCAAGCGATTGCACTTCGGGGCCGATTTCGTAGCGTCCCTGCGTATCAAGGAACAGATCGAGGCGAACCCTGGCGGAAATCCTGTTGTGATGATTACACTTGGGGCAGACGTTGAGATTGTTTCCCAGGTCAGAGTAATACAGCACCGCGTCGCAAGACGCGCACTTGCTCCACAACCCTTCAGGCACGGCTTTTTTTTCGCCGCTTTCCTTACGCTTTATTTTAGGCGGGAGAAGTTTCTGAAACCAGCTCATAGGTTTGACCAGATACCGCTGTTCATGCCGCTTTCCAAAATTTCGGGCCGGTTTTGGGGAATATTCGGACTAATGTGCAGGATCCGCTTCGTCCACCGCGGTCCGCAGGCTTTTCACCAGGCGATATACGTTTGCCAGGAGTTCCGTTTTTGGGGATTTTTCTATCTCCTCGACAATTCGACTGCCTACCACCACCGCATCCGCAAGCTGCGCCACTGCCTTGGCTGTCGCACTGTCGCGTATACCAAAACCGACGCCAATAGGAATGGAAATGTGCGAACGCAACTGGGCCAATTTATTGGCGACATCGCGCAGGTCAAGGTTGAGGGCGCCGGTCACGCCCTTCAATGACACGTAATAAACATATCCTTGTGCCAGTTGTGCCACGCGCGCAATACGCGCTTGCGGCGTCGTCGGCGAGAGCAGGAAAATCGCATCGATTTTCTCGCGCTTGAGGTATTTTGCCCATTCCTCCGATTCTTCCGGCGGATAATCCACCGTCAATACTCCGTCCACGCCACATTCTCTTGCTCTCGCGGTGAAATTGCCGTAGCCCATCGCTTCTATTGGGTTTGCATAACCCATCAGCACCACCGGCGTACTCTGGTCGTGTTTCCGGAAATCTTCCACCATGACCAGCACGTCCTTCAAACCGACGTGGTGTTTCAAAGCCCGTTCGGAAGACCGCTGAATGGCCGGACCATCCGCCATTGGGTCGGAAAAGGGAACGCCCAGTTCGATGATGTCTGCACCCGCCTTGACCAGCTCATGCATCAAGGAAGTCATCATCGCGGGTTCGGGGTCGCCGGCAGTAATGAAAGGAATCAGGGCTTTCCGTTTTTGCCGGCGGAGCTTATCAAATACGGTTGTAATACGGGACATGAAAAGCGATCTATTAAAAAGTGATACCGGAGGCCTGCGCCACGGTTGCCATATCTTTATCGCCGCGCCCGGAAAGATTCACCAGCAGGAGTTTGTCGCGGCCAAGCGTGGGCGCAAGCTGCGCGGCATACGCCAGCGCATGGCTGGATTCCAGCGCAGGTATGATGCCCTCATAATGGCACAGGCTGTGGAAGGCTTGCAGCGCCTCGGCGTCTGTTATGCCGACATACTCGGCGCGCTTGCTATCCTTGAGCCAGGCATGTTCCGGGCCCACGCCAGGATAATCCAGACCGGCTGAAATGGAGTGAGTTTCAATGATCTGCCCATTCTCATCCTGAATCAGATAGGTGCGATTACCATGCAATACTCCGGGTCTTCCGCTGGTCAGGGTAGCGGCATGCTGACCGCTTTCAATCCCGAGCCCCGCCGCCTCCACGCCGATCATGCGGATGTCGTTGTCGATGTAGGGATAAAATAGTCCAATGGCATTCGATCCGCCGCCGACGCATGCGATCAGCGCGTCCGGCTGCCGGCCGTATTCTTCCTGCATCTGCAAAATCGATTCCCGCCCGATGATTGCCTGAAAATCCCGCACCATCATTGGATAAGGATGTGGTCCCGCCACCGTTCCGATAATGTAAAACGTATCCTCGACGTTGGTCACCCAATCGCGCATGGCTTCATTCAATGCATCTTTCAATGTCCTGGAGCCCGACTCGACCGGGATTACCGTTGCGCCCAGCAGCTTCATCCGGTAAACGTTGGCGGCCTGGCGTTCGACATCCGTCGACCCCATGTAAACGACGCATTTCATGCCATAGCGCGCAGCCACCGTGGCGCTGGCCACACCGTGCTGGCCCGCTCCCGTCTCGGCAATTACGCGCGACTTACCCATGCGCCGTGCCAAGAGCGCCTGGCCGATGGCATTGTTGATCTTGTGGGCGCCGGTGTGATTCAGATCTTCGCGCTTTAGCAGAATCTGCGCACCGCCCAGATGCGCCGACCATCTCCTGGCATGATAGATGGGGGTGGGGCGGCCCACGTAGTGCTTCAATTCATAGGCAAATTCCGCCTGGAAATCGGCATCGCTGCGATAGCGCTCGTACTGTACGCGCAAATCTTCCAGCGCCGCAATGAGGGTTTCAGCGACGAATACGCCTCCATAAGGGCCAAAGTGCCCCTGGCTGTCGGGAAGATCATAAATTTTCACTGGCTCGAACTCCTCGCATGAAAGCGGCGATTTTCCCCGCATCTTTGATGCCTTTGGCCATTTCCACTCCGCTCGACACGTCCACCGCCCAAGGCCGAGCCTGCCTGATTGCCTCCGCAACATTGTCAGGCCGCAATCCACCCGAAAGAATCAACGGTAATGATAGGTCTCGAGGAATCAGATTCCAGTCAAAAGCCCTGCCGGTGCCGCCCGGCTCGCCTTTGACATAGGCATCCAGCAGCAGTCCTCTGGCTCCGCCATAGCGGGTCGCGTATTGTAGCAAATCTATCCCGGCCATGACGCGCACCGCCTTTATATATGGCAGGAAAAATTGCTCGCAAAAACCGGAAGATTCATCGCCGTGAAATTGCAGCAGTTGGATACCGGCAACAGATGAAGTTTCGTTGACCCACTCCGGATCCGGATCAACATAAACGCCTACCGTGGTAATGAATGGCGGTAATGCAGCGGCAATTTCCCGCGCTTTTGCGGGCGCGATATAACGCGCGCTTTGCCTCCAGAATACGAATCCGATGGCATTGGCGCCGTGATGCACTGCCGCCAGCGCATCCTCGGTACGGGTAATACCGCAAATTTTTGCTCGAATAATCATGAAAATCAATTCTTGATGGCAATCATGCGGCCGCCAGGATCCATATTTTCGATGTGCGCAAAAATAAAGCGGTGTTATTCCTCATATGCACCAACTGGGGAATGAGCCGGCTGGATCAGGCCGCTGGTCCCTGGCAATACGGCTGCGAGCGGCGGCTCGGCAAAACGTGGAAGCTTCCATTTGTCATCGTACCTGACCCCTGCCAGGTATAGTCCGGCGGCGGAAAATGTGGGGGCAGCGTCGCTGCGTCTACGGCCTGCCAGCAAGTCCCCTATCCATTCGGGAGAATACTTGCGCTTCCCCACATAAACCAGGCAACCCACGATGTTGCGCACCATATGATGCAGGAATGCGTTGGCACGTAATTCAAATGCAATGATGTCGCCGTGCTGCGTAATATCGATCTTCGTCAGACTGCGCACGGGAGATCTGGCTTGGCACTCGGCGGCGCGAAATGCGCTGAAGTCATGCTCACCCAGGAGCAACCGTGCGGCAGCCTGCATGGATGCAACGTCAAGTGCCTGGTGAAACCAACCCATCCTGCGCTGGTAAAGACCAGGGCGCATATAACGGTTCAGTAGCAGGTAAAGGTAGCAGCGTTCAATGGCGAAATAGCGCGCATGAAAATCATCCGGCATCTGCGAGGCCCATCGAACCGCGATACTGTCAGGCAACAGCGCATTCGCCCCACGTACCCAAGCTGTCATTGGCCGCTGTGCCTGGGTATCAAAATGCACCACCTGATACGCCGCGTGAACCCCCGCATCGGTTCGTCCCGCCGTAATGACACGGACGCTGCCATCTGCAATTTTTGATAACGCGATCTCCAAAGCGTCCTGCACCGAGCCGCCTGAACGCTGACTTTGCCAGCCGCAGAAACCGCTGCCATCGTACTCCAATACTAATGCGATTCTCACAGCACCGGCGCCGTCATCCTACATCCGGCAGCTGGACGGGATGGAGTGTACAGTTTTTGCGGTGCAAGGCAAGACGCGTTTTGGGAAGTTTCAAGAAGGAACCAGCGGAACCGCGACCGCGAAGGGCGGAGCAGTGTCTTCCGGAGGAAGATGCGAGCCCGTAGCAGGATGCAGGGGCCCCACGCATGCGGTCTAGCATCCCCTCCGCTGCCCGATTTCCACTGGCGACCCCTCGGGCGATGCTTTAGAGCGCCCATTCAGTGCCGCGGTACGATTTGAATAAATTCGAACAATCCTGATCGAGGAATATACGAACAACGCTTTTACAGATTACCCAGCATCAACCTCGCGCTTTCCTGCTGCCTGGCATCGCCTTCCTGGAGGACTTCCTGAAGAATCTGCCTTGCAGCATCCTTATCGTCCATCTCCTGATAAGCTCTGGCAAGATCTATTTTATTGATTATTTCATGCCAATGCGTGTTCCTTTCCTGGGATTCCTCTTTTACGATTTTTAAGGATTGCGGGTCACTCCTATCCAAAGCAGCGCCACCCGGATTACGTTCGGCTAAAGATGCAAGTTTTCCCTCATGAGCCAGCTCGGCGGCGTTTGCTCCCGGGCTCATGGGCGCCTCCCGAGCGTTACCCTGCGGCTGGGAAGGGTCTGGATTGGAGATACTGTCCTCATCAGAGTCAAATAATGACGAGGATTTCGGTGCGCGTACCATCGATACCCCGACTATGCCGGTGATCAGAAGAACCAGCGCGCCACCGAGATATTCAAAATTGGCCACAAGGTCATCGATAATCGTCCCCATCCCCTTATCGCGCGGGCGCGCACGGGCGCCCGCATCCGTTCCCTGGATCGGCTCGGGGGTCAGCTTCCCCCATTGCACAGGTTTGGCTATTTCCACTGGCTCATCCGCGCTTTGAGGGCTTGCCGGGTCTGCCGGGCTTGCCGCAGCCTGTTCGGTATCATCTGCTTCAATCCCTGAGGATAATACCTGGGTTGATGGCAGAATTGACGGCTGCGCTACCGCGACTGCTTCCGGGCCCGATTCAGGCTGAGGCGAAGTGGCCGCGGGCTGGACGGATACCGCGGGGGTAACCGGTTGGACGGCTTCCGCCCGGTTCTGCATCTCCGCCAGCGTCAGATTCTTCAGCTCGAGCAGCTGTTGCAGCTCCTTTATATTTTTTTCCAGCAGCGCGATACGCTCATTGGCTTCGCGAAGCGCTCTGCTCTTCGCTATGATATCTTCTTCCATCGCCTCAAGCCGAGCCTGAGCACCTGCTTGTTCCGATTGTCTTGGACCCGAACCCGTACCCAGGTTGGCGCCCATATTGCTCGCGTCCTTATTGCTATCCCATGGCTCCGCCCCCTTGGAGAGCTTCAGAACTTCCTTGGCGGGCTCCCGCGCTGTAAAATTGTCCGCCTCAACGGTTCGATCGATTTTCCCTGTAACGGTTTGTTTTAGCTCTTCCGCCGCTTCTGCCACCGGAAATCTCCGCCGGTTCCAGTCCGCCGTCTGCACTTGTACTTCCTGGTTGGCTTCCGCTGGGCTTATGGCAGCGATTTCATTACTGTCCGGTATCTGCAAAACCGGGCCTGCCTTGAGCTGGTGCATATTGCCATCGATAAAAGCACCGCGGTTTGCCCGATGCAAGGCCACCAGCATTTGATTAAAGCTTGCCCCGGAGGGCAGAACGATATCCTTGGCTATTCCTCCCAGCGTATCGCCTTGCTTTACCGGGCCATAGGCGGCATGAATTTTACCGGTAGGCGGCATCAATTCCGCTACCGGCATCTTCTCATCGTGCCTGATGGATGCATTGGACGCGTTGGATCCATGACCTTTCTCAATCGCCGGCTCACCTTTAGCTGAGCCGGAAGACTGAGCCTGAATTGCCGGCTTCGCGGTCGGAGGCGCGTCGCCTTCCTGCTGAGCAAGGACAACGGTATATTCTCGCAGCAATCTCCCCGACGACCAATTCAGCTCGATCAACATGTTCAGCAAGGGTTCCGCAATCACCTGCGGGGAAGCGATCTTGACGTAGGGCACGCCGTCGGGACGGGTTTCGATACTTGCCTTGAATGTGGACAGAAGAGGTAAATAATCGACGTTTGCCTGGCGGAAGGTCTCTTGCGGCGCCAGGCGGGCGCTCAAAGATGATTTCTCTTCTTTTTTCACCGCAACAAGATCAATTTCAGCCGTGAACGGCTGTCCTGGCGCGGACGTGACGGACAGCCTGCCCAGCCCGGCGGCATGGGAGGCAAACGGGAGGATGAACGTAATTAAAAATAAGAACGCTTTAGCGGGCGTCAACACGCAACACTCCGATTCTCAGGCTTCGACCAGAATTCTCAGCATCCTGCGCAGCGGCTCCGCCGCCCCCCATAATAGCTGATCGCCCACCGTGAAGGCTGATAGATATTCTCCCCCCATGGTGAGCTTGCGCATACGTCCTACCGGTATTGTCAGGTTCCCGGTCACCGCAGCCGGGGTCAGCTCCTTCAAGGTGCTTTCGCGCTGGTTGGGAATCACCCGCACCCAGCTATTGGAAGCAGCCAGAATATCCTCGATCTCATCCAATGGAACATTCTGCTTCAGCTTGATGGTGAGCGCCTGGCTGTGGCAGCGCATCGCGCCGACCCGCACACAGATACCGTCGACAGGGACCATCTGATCAGTACGCCCGAGAATTTTGTTTGTTTCGGACTGGCCCTTCCATTCTTCGCGAGTCTGCCCATTGCCGAGATCCCTGTCTATCCAGGGTATGAGGCTGCCCGCCAGCGGCACGCCGAAATTCTCGGTCGGAAAATTACCGTTCCGCAGGGTTCCCGCCACTTCGCGGTCGATATCAAGGATGCCTGAAGCCGGGTCATCCAGCAGGTCTTTCGCCACGCGATGGGCCTCACCCATCTGTAGCAGTAATTCCCGCATATTTTGCGCCCCGGCACCAGACGCCGCCTGATAAGTCATGGCGCTCATCCATTCAACCATATCCTCCTCGAACAATCCGCCCACCGCCATAAGCATCAGGCTTACCGTGCAATTCCCGCCAATGTAATTCTTTACATCGTCGTGCAAAGCCTGCTTGATGACCGGCATATTGACCGGATCGAGTATGATGATAGCATCCTCGCCCATCCGCAAAGTCGAAGCCGCGTCGATCCAATACCCTTGCCAGCCCGCCTGGCGCAGCTTGCTGAAAATCTCGCTGGTATAGTCGCCACCCTGGCAGGAAATGAGGATATCCATAGCCTTGAGCCCGCCTATATCGTACGCGTCCTTGAGCGGCGGCGTCTCCTTCCCGATATCCGGACCTTTCCCACCTTTCTGGGACGTTGTGAAGAACACCGGCTCCACCAACGCGAAGTCATTTTCTTCCCGCATTCTCTGCATGAGGACAGAGCCCACCATGCCGCGCCAGCCTATAAATCCTACTCGCTTCATTGATCGCCTCTACTTAAATTGCCTGGATATTGGCCAGAACCGCATCGCCCATCTCCGCGGTGCCAACCTTTTTCATTCCTGATTCATAAATATCCGCAGTACGGTAACCTTGTGCCAGAACTTTCTTTACCGCACCTTCAATGCGTGCGGCTGCGGATTCCAGATCGAAGGTATAACGCAACATCATTGCCACCGACAATATGGTTGCCAGAGGATTCGCCAAATTCCTTCCGGCAATGTCGGGAGCCGAACCGTGTATCGGTTCATACAGTCCCTTGTTGTTCTCGTCGAGCGAGGCGGATGGCAACATGCCGATCGAGCCGGTCAGCATCGATGCTTCATCCGACAGAATATCGCCGAACATGTTGCCCGTCACCATGACATCGAATTGCCTGGGGTTGCGTATCAGTTGCATTGCGGCATTATCCACCAGCATGTGTGAGAGTTCGACGTCTGGATATTCTTTCGCGGTTTCAGACACCACATCGCGCCATAACTGAGTGCACTCGAGCACATTCATCTTGTCAACCGAGCAAAGCCTGCGATTGCGTTTACGCGCCGCCCCGAAGGCCACCCGGGCAATTCTGGCGATCTCCGTTTCGCTGTATATCATGGTGTTGAAACCGACGCGCTGGCCATCACGGCGTTCGATGCCACGTGGCTCACCGAAATAGATGTCGCCAGTCAATTCTCTCACAATAAGAATGTCGAGACCCGCAACAACCTCCGGCTTCAAGGTCGAGGCGTTGGCAAGCTCGGGGTAGAGTAGCGCCGGACGAAGATTGGCAAACAGGTTCAAGGCCTTGCGTATGCCAAGCAAACCTTTTTCGGGCCGCAGCGGGCGCGGCAGTGAGTCATATTGCGGCCCCCCCACCGCGCCGAGAATCACAGCATCGGCATCGGCAGCAAGCTTGCGCGTGGCCTCGGGAAATGGCTCCCCAGCGGCATCGACCGCACAACCGCCCAGCAGACCCGGCTCCAGCTCAAGCTTTAACCCATCGCTTCTTAACGCTTCGAGCACGCGCACCGCTTGAGCAACGATTTCCGGACCGATGCCATCCCCGGCCAGGACCGCAACTTTCATTAATTCCTCTTTTCGGGGTACAGAGCGTTTCATGCGAACAGCCATGGCTGCGCCACCCGATGCTTTTCCTCGAACGCTCTGATCTTGTCCGCCTGTTGCAAGGTCAGGCCAATCTCATCCAGACCATTCAACAGGCTGTGTTTGCGGAAAGAGTCGATATCGAACTGAAAACGCTTACCGCCGGGCGTGGTCACCGTCTGTTCCTGCAGGTTGACGGCCAACCGGTAGCCTTCGGTTGTTTCGACTTCGCGGAACAGTTGATCCACGTTGTCTGCATCGAGCACAATCGGCAACAACCCGATCTTGAAACAATTATTGAAAAAAATATCAGCGAAGCTTGGCGCGATGATGACCTGAAAGCCATAATCCTGAAGAGCCCATGGAGCATGTTCGCGGCTTGAACCGCAGCCGAAATTCGAGCGCGCAAGCAGTATCTCCGCTCCGCGGTAGCGCGGCATGTTGAGTATGAAGTCCGGATTGGGCTTACGCTGGGACGAGTCCATCCCTGGCTCGCCGTGATCGAGATAACGCCACTCGTCAAACAGGTTCTGACCAAAACCGGATCGTTTGATGGATTTCAGGAATTGCTTGGGAATGATGGCATCAGTATCGACATTGGCGCGATCCAGCGGGGCCACCAGCCCGTCGCAGGAGTGAAACTTTTTCACTGGCTACTTTGTCGATTTCTCGATCGCTTGGCCACCCTTCTGAATATCCTTCCCCATTCCGCCCACGGTATTACAGCCGGATAATTGGAAAACAGCGATCAATGCAATAATTGCAGATAACATTTTCATGGCAACCTCCTCTTTTAATAAAATAAAATGCTTAACACTTTAATCTTAGTATAACTCCCGCACATCAACAAAATGTCCCGACACCGCAGCCGCCGCGGCCATTGCCGGACTTACCAGATGGGTTCGCCCCCCTTGGCCCTGTCTCCCCTCGAAATTGCGGTTTGAAGTCGAAGCACAACGTTCACCAGGCGCAAGCCGGTCGTCGTTCATTGCAAGACACATCGAGCATCCAGGCTCGCGCCATTCGAATCCGGCATCACGGAATATCTTGTCGAGGCCTTCCCGTTCCGCCTGTTGCTTGACCAGACCGGAACCCGGCACGACCATGGCGAGTTTGATGCTGGAAGCAATATGCCGGCCCTTGACCACCACGGCTGCAGCCCGCAAGTCTTCTATGCGCGCGTTCGTGCAGGAACCGATGAATATCTTGTCCGGGCGAATTTCGCTGATTGGCGTATTGGGAGCAAGCCCCATATAGTTCAACGCATGCTCCATGTCATGGCGTTTCACGATATCGTCAATCCGCGACGGATCCGGCACCTTGCCGTCTATGGTCGTGACCATTTCCGGAGATGTTCCCCACGTTACCTGGGGCTTGATCTGTGCCGCGTCCAGCGCCACCACTCTATCGAAGCGCGCGCCCTCATCGCTTTTAAGCGTGCGCCAGTAGGCAATCGCCTGTTCCCATAAATCGCCTTTTGGCGCGAAAGGCCGCCCCCGGAGGTATTCGATCGTGATCTCATCCACCGCTATCATTCCGGCACGGGCGCCTGCTTCGATAGCCATATTGCAAAGCGTCATCCGCCCTTCCATGGAAAGCGCGCGTATGGCACTGCCAGCAAATTCGACAGCGTAGCCTGTGCCTCCTGCGGTACCGACTTCACCAACAATGGCAAGTGCAATGTCCTTGGCCGTGACGCCATGACCCAGTTCGCCTTCGATCGAAACCTTCATGGTCCTGGATTTTTTTGTAACCAGGCATTGCGTCGCCAGTACATGTTCCACTTCTGAGGTGCCTATGCCAAACGCCAGGCAACCGAAGGCACCGTGCGTACTGGTATGCGAATCGCCGCATACGACCGTCATGCCCGGCAGGGTGGCGCCCTGCTCCGGGCCAATCACGTGAACGATGCCCTGGCGGATGTCATTCATCCTGAACTCGGTAATGCCCAGTTCCGCGCAGTTCTGGTCGAGCGTTTCCACCTGAATACGTGATGTTGGATCACTGATACCATGGCTACGCCCGGTGGTGGGGACGTTATGGTCAGCCACGGCAAGTATGGAATTCCTTCCGCCAGGGCTTGCGCCCGGCCAGCTTCAACCCTTCGAATGCTTGCGGACTGGTGACTTCATGCACCAGGTGGCGGTCGATATAAAGCAATACTGTATTGCTGTGTTCGTGAGGTTTGTCCGGTTCTCCGGACCGATCCAGCTTATCCGGCTTATCGGATTCCTCATAAACCACATGGCTTTGCCAGAGTTTGTCGTATAAGGTCTGCATATCAAAAGAAGTCTTCTAATTTCCAAATTATCCCATAACCACCCAACAAGAAACAAATTGAACAGATCAATAGCCTATCGCCGTGCTTTCACTTGTATGATCAGCATGCATCTTCCAGACGACCAGTACCAATCCGAGCAAAACCGCGGCCGCGCTTACGGTAAACGTGAGTCCCGGCCCCAGCCGTTCCCAGGCATAACCGCTGAACAACCCACCCAGTGTGCCGCCGAGCCCGAACGTAAGGCTGGTGTAAAGCGCTTGGCCTTTCGCCTGGTTACGGCCACGGAATAATGATGTACGAGAAGCATGGCAGTCGCGTGATGAGCGCCATAGGTGGCAGCATGAAGATTTGCGCTGCCAGCACTACGGGCGGCGATTCCACGCCCCAGCCTATCATCAGGAAACGCGCTACCGCGCAACCGAAACTGAAAGCCATCACTTGTTTGAGGCGAAAGCGGTGCATGAGCTGCGGCATCAGGAAAAACACACCAATTTCGCAGATAACGCCTGTGGCCCATAGCCAGCCGACGACGCTCTTGCTGTAGCCGTGCTCTACCAGGTAAATCGAGTAAAAAGTGTAATAGGGCCCATGCGCGAGCGCCATCAGCATGCAGGCCGCGAAAAAGGCCAGTACCTCCGGGCGCCCGAAATCTGCCGGACAGACACATCTTGCTTGAATGAACCATGATCACAGCTTCGGGAATCTGGCGCGAAAAGATAACGATGCCCAGCTTGAATCCGAGCACGGCCCATAGGAGTGAAGCGATATCCAGAGCGTCCAGCATATAACCGATACCGGTTACCGCACAAATGAACCCTACCGAACCCCAAACACGAATACGCCCGTACTGTGCAGTGCCTTCGCCAAGGTAAGAAAGCGTGGTGGCTTCAATCAGCGGCAGCGATGCGCTCCAGAAAAAACTCATCAGCGCCATGATAATGAACAGCCAGGCGAACGACTCGCCAAAAAATACGCCGCAATAGCTGATTAAACCCGTAACCGCCGCCACTTGCACGATTATGACCCGTTTGCCGGTATGGTCGGCCAGCCAGCCCCACGCAGCTGGAGCAAAAATACGCGTCACATGCAAAAGAGACATCAGCACCCCAATCTGGAAGGCGCTAAAGGAGAGCGATTTCAGATAAAGGCCCCAGTAAGGCGCGAAGGCCCCGATGAAAGCGAAATGGAAGAAGTAAAAACCGGAAAGGCGCCAGTAGGGAATGGGGTGCATTTGCCTGATTTTAACAGGCATTAAGAGACAAGCAGATAAACGCTGGCAGCTAACGATTAATGGTTTATATTCCGGTCGGCTGGGGTATGATTTCGACCAGCAATTGTTCGCACCCGCCGCGGAGGCTCCGCCGGGTCTAATTCTGACCGCTAGGGTTTTTGATATTGAGGCTCTGGCACTGATCCGAAAATTGACTGGGAAGATTCGCACTCGGACTGATGCTTCTCTTTAGCTTATCTCAAGCTATGCAAAATCAATGTGTATTGTTTCACCTTATTTTCGGGCGCGATGTGATCGGTCTTGGTAGGCAGCCAAGCATTAAGACAGAACAGAAATGCAGAGATTGATCCAGAGACCCGTCCCCAGGATCAGATGAAATATGAGATTTCAGTGCGTTCACTGTGCGAATTCACCGCCAAGCAAGGAAATCTCGACTTGCGTTTCACACCGGGGCCCTCCGCCCAGGAAGGCATTGCCGGGCACGGAGTGGTCACGTCGCGCCGGGCTCCGCACTATCAGCGAGAAGTGAGCCTCACAGGTGAATACAAGCAGTTGCTCGTCCGCGGCCGCGCAGACGGCTTCGACCCAGTTGAGAATCAACTCGAAGAAATCAAAACCTTCAAAGGCGACCTCAGCACGATGCCCTGCAATCAGCGCCAGTTGCATTGGGCACAAGTCAGGGTCTACGGTTGGTTGCTGTGCCAGAAGCTGGGATTTTCCCGCATTCGCCTGGCGCTGGTGTACTTTGATATCATCAGCAAGCAGGAAAATCTCCTGATCGAGATTCACGACGCCGAAACGCTCAAGCATTATTTCGAAGATCAGTGCGAACGCTTCCTGTGCTGGGCAGAACAGGAACTGGCGCATAGGACGACGCGCAACCGGGCGTTGAACGAACTGCACTTTCCCCATTCCTCCTTTCGCCAAGGCCAGCGGGAATTGGCTGAGGCTGTTTACCGGGCAGCTCGCGACGAACTTTGTCTCATTGCACAGGCCCCTACCGGGATCGGCAAAACTATTGGTACCTTGTTTCCGCTCCTTAAAGCCGTCCCCGGGCAGAAACTGGATAAAATTTTCTTTCTGACCGCCAAGACTTCCGGGCGTGGACTTGCGCTGGACGCACTCGAGCTGATTAGAAATAGCGAGCCCACGCTGCCTCTGAGGGTGCTCGAATTAACAGCACGGGATAAGGCGTGCGAACATCCCGAAAAGGCTTGCCACGGAGAATCCTGCCCTCTGGCCCGGGGATTCTATGACCGACTTCCAAAGGCGCGAGCCGCCGCACTGGAAATCACACGAACAACGGTGGGTAATGCAGGGTACGCGAGCGCGCTGGATAAAGATTCGCTGCGCGCCATCGCTCGCGAGCATCAGGTTTGCCCCTACTATCTTTCCCAGGAGTTGGTCCGCTGGTGTGATGTAATCATAGGCGACTACAATCATTACTTTGATCTGAACGCAACACTGTATGGATTGGCCATCGCCAATCAGTGGCGTGTCAGCGTGTTGGTGGACGAGGCTCACAACCTGCTTGGCCGCGCGCGGAAGATGTACACAGCCGAACTGGATCAGGCGGGTTTTAGAACAATGCGGCGATCGGCGCCGGCGGTGCTCAAGAAGGGCCTCGATCGCGTTAATCTCCGCTGGAACGAGTTGAATAAGGAACAGGTAGACGTCTATCAGGTTTACCCTGCGGCGCCTGGTAAATTCCTTGCAGCATTGCAGCAGGCCATCTTTGCTATTACGGATTATTTCACTGCGAACCCCAACGGCGTCCATGGCGAACTGCAACGCTTCTACTTGACGCACTGCATTTCTCACGGATGAGCGAGTTACTTGATCAGCACTCGCTCTTCGACGTAACGAAAATTGCAGGGGATGATGAGAAGCTTTCCGGTTCCGGGAATTATGGGGCCCGCTCGGTGCTGTGTCTTAGAAATGTCATTCCCGCTCCCTTTCTTGCGCAGCGTTTTGAGGCTGCAAAGTCCACCACACTATTTTCCGCCACGTTGAC
>CAVUXR010000011.1:0-26272 GCA_963745455.1 uncultured beta proteobacterium | reverse complement strand
CAATTTGAACCGGCGAAAAACTATTATCTGTATAAGAATAAAGTGGCGTTCAAGCCACAGGCTGCTACCGAAACGTCGATTGAAAGAATTTCACTGCCCCAGGGTGAGCTGAAAGGCGATCTGACCTTCGGCCAGGTCGAGGTTTTCCACCGGCCCTTCGAAGCCCTTATTTCCCTGAAGCGTGGTGCCTCATCCAGCAATAAACTGACCCTTGTTGCGACTTATCAGGGATGCAACGAGCCAATGGGCGTTTGCTACGCGCCTATCAATAAGGTAATCGAATTGACTCTGCCCGCGGCCAAAGCAGCCGCCGGAGCAATCGCCACCGCCGTGAGTGGTGACGCAATCGCAGCCTCGCCTTTTTCCACCGCGCAGTCCACCACTAAGGCGGATCCCGCTGCGGAATTGTTTCAATCTCCGGCCAGAGTTCCCGCTATCGAGACTGAATCGGCCAAAATCGAGCAAATGTTCGAAACCGGTAATTTTTGGCTGATTCTGACCGGTTTTTTCGGTGTCGGTCTGCTTCTTTCATTCACTCCCTGTGTTTTTCCGATGTTTCCCATCCTTTCGGGCATCATCGCCAACAGGGGTCAACATATTACCAAGGGCCGTGGATTCACTCTATCGCTAGCCTATGTGATGGGGATGTCAATCACTTACGCCGCCGCGGGGGTGGCGGCCGGGCTTTCCGGCGCGATGTTGTCAGCGGTATTGCAAAATGCCTGGGTACTGGGTGGGTTCGCACTGATCTTTGTTACGCTGGCCTTCTCCATGTTCGGTTTTTATGAGTTGCAGTTGCCTGGTTTCCTTCAGAGCAAGTTGTCCGAAGAGGCTGGCCATTTAAAAGGCGGACATTTGACAAGCGTTTTTGGCATGGGGGCGCTGTCGGCATTGATTGTCGGACCGTGCGTGGCCGCCCCGCTGGCGGGAGCGCTGCTCTACATTAGCCAGACGCGGGACATAGTACTGGGCGGTTCAGCTCTATTCGCCATGGCCCTGGGAATGGGGGTTCCACTATTATTGCTGGGCGCCTCCGCGGGGGCGCTATTGCCCAAAGCAGGCCCGTGGATGGAATCCATCAAGCAATTTTTCGGTGTATTGTTGCTGGGGGTCGCGATATGGCTGATATCCCCTGTAATTCCAGCGGTAGCGCACATGCTGCTTTGGGCGATTCTGTTGATCATCTCAGCCATTTATTTGCATGCTGTCGATCCCTTGCGGCCCGGAGCTTCGGGCTTGCAGAAATTCCTGAAGGGGCTGGGCATGATCTCATTATTAACAGGCGTTGCGCTGCTGATCGGTGTATTCTCGGGGAGTCGCGATATCTTGCAACCGCTGTCCAAGCTCGCTATCGCCTCTTCCTCCACACTCGGATCATTCGGAGAAAGCAAGCCGGACGGCGATCGAGCGGGGCAATTACCATTTAGGAAGGTGAAATCGGTTGCTGAACTGGACCAGCATATTCTCCAGTCGAAGGACAAATACATCATGGTGGAATTTTCCGCAGACTGGTGCATTTCCTGCAAAGAAATGGAGCGTTTCACTTTTACCGATGAGAAGGTGCAATCCCGGTTGAAGGATGTAGTATTGCTGCAGGCAGATGTGACCGCCGGGACACCCGACGATGCTGCGCTGCTCACGCGGTTCAAACTGTTCGGTCCGCCCGGCATCCTGTTCCTCGATCGTGAAGGACGCGAAGTTCCGGGAGTCAGATTGATTGGATATCAGGATGCGGAGCGTTTTCTTGCAGTGCTTAATGCAGTGCTGATTTAGATTTTCCGATAAATTCATCACAGCGCATCGTTACGCTGCCGGCATAACTCGCCAGAGCAGAGTATAGCCAGAACATAACTTGGATAAAAATTGCTCACGTGGGTTCTTTGGGCGCATGCCGCCCGTAAACGCCAGTCCTGGTCTGTGGTCGAAATAATGGGCTTTATGGAATGACAAAATTACAACAAATGCTGTTGTATGCAGGGGTTGCGCTGCTTGCGATAACGGCGGGATTCTTATTGCGTGGCCAATTGATGAGCAGCGGCTCGCAGGCTGGAGTACCGGCGCAGGCGGAAAATAGAGGAGCCGAGATAATTCTCGCGGCCAGCCTGCCGGACCTGCAAGACAACAACCAACCGCTCTCGCAATGGCTCGGGAAGGTGATGGTGGTGAATTTCTGGGCAAGCTGGTGCGAACCCTGCCGCAAGGAAATCCCTGAGTTCATTGAATTTCAGGAAAAATTCCGCACTGACGGATTGGTCTTTGTCGGCATTGCAGTGGATCAGAAGGAAAGAGCGGCAGCTTTCAGTAAAGAGATTGGCATCAACTATCCGGTACTGGTAGGGGACATGAAAGCGATGGCACTGGCGGAAGCAGCGGGAAACCGCCAGGGGGCCCTGCCTTTTACGGTAATTATCGATCGCAGCGGCAAAATTACCGGTACAAAATTAGGCAGCCTCAGTCAGAGCAAGCTCGAGTCCATGGTAAAACCTCTTCTGTAGAGAAGAGCCGACTGAAGTAAAAGGTACACCTTACCTTATTTTAAAACCCCGTGCCTTCCCAATTTTCCAGGAATACTCCAGGGTATTGTCGGACGGGATCGGCATCGATAGCGCGGCTTTCGTAAGCGGTTGCACAGCCAGGGCAATATTATATTCTCTGCCTTCCGCCGGGGCCTCCGCAACATTACTCTTCCTCATGGGGATGAGAAGAACGGTAATTTGCGTAATGACATAATCGCTATTGCCATTATAGAGGGTGCCGCTGAAAATTCCCCAGCCGAAACCGGCGTGAACCACCAGCTTTGCAAGAGCATCGGGCGGTAAATTTGTTTCATCCGTCGCCCTTCCCGGAGTTTGCTCGCGGCAGGCGCGTGTAACCTTATCAGCGGCACGATCGCTCGTCACCCCTTTCATTGCATCGCGAAGGCATCGCTCAAAAGCTCCTGAATAAGCTCCCGCATCCGGTAAATTTGTCGCGGTCATGCCGGGCAGGCTCAGCAGCGCCAGTGGCACAAGCAATGCCAGGCAAAAAATGCGTACGCTTTTCATGCGAAGTTTTTAGTCAGAACAAAACCGACAATTCATATTCCTGCGAAATTTAGGGGCAGTCCGCCAATTCCAGCTTCAATCCGCATCCCACTCAAGTTCCATTCCCCGTTCCGGGCATCAGAAGGAAAGCGCCCGATACAGATTGTAGAGGCTGATAATAATGATCAATATTCCCACCAGTATCAATAGCGTTCGTGCATGAAGCTTTTTGCACAGCACCGCGGCGAATGGCGCCGCGAAAAGTCCTCCAAACACCAGGCCCACAATAATGGTCCAGGTATTTGTTTCCATCAGCAGGGTAAAAACCGTGGCGCCTGCCAAGGTGAGAAAAAACTCTGCAAAATTTACCGACCCGATCGTTGTGCGAGGGTCATTGCCCGAACTGACCAGCGTTGATGTCACCACGGGCCCCCAGCCACCCCCACCAGCCGCATCGACGAATCCACCAAACAATGCGAGCTTTCCCACATGTCTTGGCGCGCTGTTGCGCAGGCGCAAGGGCCGGAACGCCTTACTGAGGATATAAACGCCCAGCAGCAAGAGGTACGCGGATATATATGGCTTAAACACGGCGCCATCAATGCTTGTTACGACTATTGCCCCCAGTATTCCGCCGAGGATACCCGGCACCAGCAGCCGTACAAACAAATCCTTGTTGACATTGCCGAATTTAACGTGCGAAATACCCGAGACTCCGGTAGTGAAAATCTCTGCGATATGAACGCTCGCACTCGCCGTGCCCGGAGTGGCCCCTGTTGCCAACAGAAACGTTGTCGCGGTGACGCCATACGCCATCCCCAGAGCGCCGTCCACCACTTGCGCGAAAAACCCGACCATTACAGCACTCCAGAAAGCGCTGCCACTGAGCGTTTCGCTAATTATCTGCCAGCCACCCAGCCAGTTGTTGGAAACGAAAAAGCGCCCGGTCAAGAATAGAACCAGCGCAATCAGCACCAGAACGATAAACCACATGGCGCCATGTAGCAGCGGATGGGGTCCTGGATGGGAAACCGGCTCCTCAACTGGGGGGAGGCCCAGTTGTTGATGTTCTTCGTTGATGGGATTGTGCGTCAGATCCAGGTTGCGAATCTTCATGAATTGCCTGCCACCTCTTCTGTTTGGCAGCACTATACCGATAGGCACAACCATTCAGAAATAACCTAATAGAATATGTTTATTCTTTTGCATTGCCGAAGATGTTTGCATTAACATGCCGCTGGCGGATTTCATACTTGTCATTCATTTCCTGTTTGCGCTTTTCGTGGTGGGAAGCCTTCCTCTGATCTGGATTGGCGCATGGATGGGGCTGGGTTTCGTGCGCAATCTCCGGTTTCGGCTTGCGCATCTGATTGCCATTCTGTTCGTCGCTGCCGAATCCCTCATTGGCATGGTCTGTCCGTTGACCTCGCTGGAAGATACGCTGCGGGGGACCGCGACCGCCAGTAGTTTTGTTCAGCGCTGGCTGCATCGCATTCTCTACTACGATTTTCCTGAATGGGTATTAACCGCAAGTTATGTGCTGTTTGCGCTCCTGGTTGCTTTCACATTTGTGGTCGTTCCGCCCTCTCGTGGAAAGCTTCGTCACTGATCGCGAAGACGGCCTCCCGGGATTGACCCATCCCCTCGCCTGAGCGTAAAGTTGTGATATAAAAAGAAAGGGAACCTCCGGATAAATCTCCCCCGCGAAAGATTTGCTCAGGGGTTTCGCTAAACTCCTATTCATGAGTGCTATCCCGCCCAACCTCTTCCGGAATACCGAGCAACCATGTCTGCGTCAATTCTCCATCGAATCGTTGGGCAAAAACGCCGCTTACGTAGCTTAGGCATCGGCCTCGGCATTTTGGCCGGCCTGATAATTCTTTTTGGCCTGCTGGGTTATTTCTGGCTGCCGGGTTACGCCAAGGCCAAGCTCGAAAGCGCACTCTCCGAAGCCTTGCATCGGCCTGTAACGGTGCAATCCATTGAAATTCAGCCTTATACACTGGAGGTGACCGTGCGCGGTTTTCGCGTGGGCGAGAAAATATCGGACACTGATGCGGGTGAAGCGCTGATATCAATCGATGAACTGTATACCAATCTGAGCAGTGCTTCGATCACTCACCGTGCGCCGGTAATCAGCTCGCTATCGGTGAAAGGGCCCTCGGTGCGGTTGGTACGTGAAGGTGAAAACCGCTTCAACATTACCGATCTGGTGGAAGATTTCATGAAGCGGCCGGCCGGAGGGAAGACGATGTTCTCCGTCAGCAATATTCTCGTCGAGGACGGTCGTTTCGTATTTGTCGACCGCATCAAGAAAAGCCAGCAGGAAATCTCAGAAATCCGCCTCGGTGTGCCGTTTATCGCAAACTTCCAAAGTGATGAACAAAGCTGGGTTGAGCCGCACTTCAGCGCCAGGGTAAACGGTGCTCCGCTCATTCTCGAGGGCAAAGTCCGCCCGTTCACAAAAAACCAGGAAGCGAGCCTTGAGCTTAAGCTTAACGATATCGACCTGACGCGCGTAGACGAGTATTCACCCGTCCCGGTTGGAATCAGTCTCCATTCGGGTTATCTGGATAGCAACCTGGTGCTGACATTTGTCCAGGTTGACGGCGAACCGCCAAAAATCGCTTTGACGGGTCGAACCGCCTTGCGGAAACTGCGCGTCGAGAACCATGCGGTGGAAATGCCCTATATCGCGCATCTCGAGGAGCTCGATGTCAGCTCGATGGAAATCAACCTGAATGACTCGAAGCCATCCCATGCGGTGCTATCCATGACTGAAGCGGTGATTGCGCGTGAGGGAGAGGCACAACCCATACTGAGCCTTCCCGCGCTGAACGTCAGCCAGGTCACGATTGATCTTGCACGGCAGACCGCCATCCTCGCGGATGTAACGCTGGACCGCATGAACGCTGCGATGCGGCGGGAGAACGACGGCCGCCTTGATCTTATGAAATTGTTTTCTCCAGCCTCGGGGGCAAAACCGACGCCTGAGGCAGCTCCCTGCCAAGGCCAAAGCCGGCAAGCCGTGGACGGTTCGGCTTGGCAGTTTCAAGCTGAAGAGTGCGGCGCTTCGCTTCGAAGACGTTACGCTGAAAAACACTGCTCCAATGGTCGTCCAGCCACTGGACTTGACTGTTCACGATATCGATTTTACCGGCGCGACCCCGCTCAAGCTGGCGTTGAAGGCGGCGGTAAATCAGCGCGGAAGTCTTGAAGCGAATGGCACCCTCGCCTGGGCGCCACTCGCGGCTGAACTTGATATGGACGCCAAAGATATTGACCTGGTAGCGCTGCAAGGCTGGGCTGGAGACCGGATGAACGCCCTGATTACGCGTGGCGCGGCCTCTTTTCGCGGTAAAGTCAAGGCGGAGGGATCCCCGGTTAAAGTCGCATTGATCGGTGACAGCAAATTCACCAATTTTAATGTGCTCGACAAATTGGCAACCACGGATCTCATGCGCTGGCGAAGCCTTGATATCAGCGGTATCGAGTTTGTGAACGAACCGCTTGCGGGTGAACGTAAATTCGATCGCAATTGCGGATTTTTTTGCTTACGTGTTTCTTTCCCCCCAGGGAGAGCTCAACCTTAAACATATGATCCGCCAGGAGGGCGACAAGGCCCCGCCAGGAAAGGCAGCACCTCCGGCTCCGCCGGAAGCGGCGCAGGCATGTTTCTTCCGAGCCGGGGCGGGCCGTTGCAACCAGCACTTCCCCTCCACCGGATCGCAAGCCCATTCCTGTTCGGATCGGCCGGATCCTGCTGCAAGGCGGGAACGTTAATTTTAACGATCAATTCATCAAGCCCAATTATCGTGCTAATTTGACCGGCCTGGCCGGGCGTGTAGGCCCTCTTGATCCCGGAAAACCCGGGGAAATCGATATTCACGGGGCGGTCGATAAAACTGCTCCGCTGAAAATTTCCGGAAAGGTCAACACTTTTGGCAAGGAGCTCTATCTCGATATTACCGCGACAGCAAAAGGCATCGATATGCCGGCTTTCAGCCCTTACTCCGGCAAATACATTGGCTACGCGATCGAGAAAGGCAAGTTATCCGTCGATGTTCACTATCACATTGAAAAAGGTGAGTTGACGGCCGAGAACAATGTCTTCCTCGATCAATTGACTTTTGGGGAAAAAGTTGAAAGTCCGGATGCGCTCGCGATCCCGGTAACGCTCGCGGTAGCGCTGCTGAAGAACCGGCGTGGGGAAATCGATGTTCACCTGCCGGTAAGCGGCTCCATCAATGACCCGCAATTCAGCATTGGAGCAGTCATTGTCAAAGTCATCGTCAATTTGCTTACCAAAGCTGCGACCGCCCCTTTTTCATTGCTCGGATCGCTTTTTGCGGGCGGCGCGGAATTATCCGAGATCGACTTTTCTCCCGGCCGCGCAGACGTTACCTCAGAGGCGGAAAAGCGGCTTCAGGCATTGTCGAAGGCATTGATAGACCGGCCGGCGCTCAAACTCGAGATCATGGGTGAGGCGGATGTCATGCATGACCCCGAGGCCTTGAAGCGTACAATACTTGAGCGTCGGGTTAAGGCCCGGAAATTGCTGGAAAACGTGAAAAAAGGAGAAGAGAGTGGTTCATTGGACGGTATAGAGTTGAACCCAGAGGAATACGCCAAATACTTGACCCTTGCTTATAAGGAAGAAAAATTCGCACAAGCCCAAAAATGTCATAGGGCTGAACAAAAGTTTACCGGTACCGGAAATGGAGCAATTGATGCTCGCCAATATCAGCGCGGGGGACAATGAAATGCGTGCACTTGCCGAAGCCCGTGGCGAGAACGCCCGTGATTGGCTGATTGAAAAAGGCAGTGTTCCGGGCGATCGCATCTTTATGCTCGAGCCGAAGGTTCAGGCCGAAGCGGACAGCAAAAAATCCGCCAGCAGAGTGGAGTTCTCACTTAGATAAATGAGATAAGGGCACCCAAATTTCCCTCTTATCCTCCACCTTCTAATTGCGGGGAACCCCTGAACGAGCTCTTTACTTCGATTGCATCAGGCTTATTCAGAGTCTTTTGGAGCAGATTCTTGTTAAAAATCAACCTGAACCTGTGTCAGGAAAGAGCTTAAATGGGCATTATTAAAGCCAGCAGTACGAGGAATGGTAGACCCGCTTGTATCCACGTTTAAAACATGGATAACGTTATTCTGGATTTTTACATTCGGGTGCGGATACCAGTTTAAGGCAAACCTGACCATATCCATCTGCCCCCCTCTGATGACCCCGCTGTTCAGGTTGAGATAATCATAACCCGCAGCAACCTCCCACGCCCCCCAGCCAGGACCGTTCCATTGAAATCTCTGCTTGGGTTTTATACGATTCGCTGCGCCATTTCTGACATGATAAGTTTTGGATTCACCCGTCAGGAAATAACTGGCAAAACCGTAATAGCCCGTGAAATGTTCATTGTCATAACCTATCCCATTTATATTCGTGCGCAAATATTCCGCTTGGAGAGATAACGGCCCGTGAACCAGCCAACCCTCCGCGCCATAGCGATCGTAGCTCGTTATCTGCCGTGAACCCGGCGCCCCCTTGTTTCCCACGCTGAGGTTGCCGGTGTTCAATACATTGGTCCGGTCCACGTTGGTTCCCGGGAAAGGCAAAGAAAGCCATTCCGCCTCCCCCGCCGCCTTGCGCTGAGGGCGTAGTCGCAATCACCCCATTGGCAGCGTATTGGGTGTTGACGGCTGTGTGCCCGGCCGAGACGCCTACATGCAGGAATTTGGTTTCATCCTCCATCCATGGCCTACCCGAGATGCGGCCGATGCCTTCCCAACCGGTATCGCCCGAACCGTTGTTGCGGCTGTTGTTTCCGGCGGCATTGACCGAGGTGGAAGCTGCGGACCACGGCCCCACAGGTTCGGTTTGAAAAGCGACTCCAAACTGGAATCGCGGCACCGCATAATTGGCGCCTATGCCCGTCTTGTAGGTATTGGGATTGTCGATGAATGAATTGACCGCCATGTGGCGCTCAATAAAGGTGAGAAAGCGGTTGCTGGCGGCCTCCTCAAGACTGAAAGGCTCCTTGAATGACCCGATTTTCAACGAGAATGGTTTGGTTACGTTTAGCCGCATGAAAGCGTCAGTAACTCCGGACGCGAGTGCGCCGTTACCCCGAGTGAAATCGTACTCGAATTTATAATCCCAGATTTTAAAAAAGGTACCTTCGAAACCTAGACGGGCACGCCGGATGGTCATACCACTATTTAGCTCATTAGGTAAATTGCTGCCGAAGGCAGGCAGGACTTCATTTTCAAAATTGTATTGTGAACTAGCTTGTATTCGTCCATTCATCGCAAATGTAAAATTGCCGTCCTTACTTGCAAAATGCGGCCCCCCATCGTGAAATTCGACATGGACTTTTTCGGCTTCCTTGACACGCTCTTCAAGTGACGAAAGATCGCTGACGAGGCGAGCCTCTCTCATTTTGGCTTTCAGCTCAAGGTCTTTACGCATGGCAGCTAGCTCGACCGCCGGGCCCTCCTCCGCTGCTACTTCTGCCGTATTTGCCGGCTCCCTATCCGCAGGAACATTAATCGTCTTGCCGGCGGGCGTCCTGGCTGCTTTTGCCGGAGCATCCTCCCGTACAAAAGAACCCATATGAACGCGGCCAGGCCCGGGTTTTGCATAAATCTGCTCAGTTTTTGTGTCGACATACAGGTCGATGGCAAAGGCCGTGCAGGATACGCTTGAGCCTAACATGGCGCCGATCGCTAAACTTATTTTGGATAACTTCATTTGCCCTCCCCTTCTCGCGGGTTGTTATTTAGAAACGAGGGGGAGGATAGTGCAGAGATGTGGCCGTTTTATTGCGGTTTTGTCACAGTTTTATGACAACCATGATGTATGTAGACTACGATAACGGAAAACCGGGGCAAGGCGGCAGACTGGTTCGGCGGTCAACGGGCGTGAATGAGCGCAAAATATTGATGGATACTGCCCCTACGTCCCGCATTTCACTTTTCCTGCTGCCGTGATAGTCTATGTGCTGAGCCGCCTGAACTGTATGGCGCTTTTTAACCTCCTAACATTTAACTTCCTGAAATTGCTAACACTGGAGAGGAGCAAATGGAAATTCACGTGTATGACACTTATGTCAAAGCCAAAGATGGCCATACGATGCACTTTGATGTATTTACCGCGGTGAAGGACAACCAGAAAGCGATCGAATATGCGAAGCAGTGGTTGACTTCCATCGGTGAGGGTGACGCAGCCGTCACCAGTAGAGAATGTAGTTTTTGCCATAGCCAGGGCGCCCCGGCTAACGTTGCCGATGCAATCAACAAGGATGGGTATTACATTTATAAGATGGAAGGCTGCCAGTAGTCGGTCCGGTTCCCAGGGCGCTCAAACAAGCGTACCGGGCCTAGCTTTCCCGGTGTCCCCTGGTTGGCCGATCCCCTGATGCTACCGCGCTGCTTCACGTCACCCGTGCTCATCGAGCCCGCTGAATGTTCCACCGTCGGCTCTGATCTTGCCAACGAATCATCAGGCTGGTGGAAGCTGGCTGCCAACCAGCGCACTGCTGAGAATCTGCCGAGGCTTTCGGAAAAGGTTAGAAATGGGTAATGAATATCAAAGATGAATATATGGCGCATCTTCTCGACACTTTTCCCGGAATATGCCAACCGGTTTGCCGGCCTGACGCTCATCATATTTGCTTCCCCGCTCTGGGCTAGCGGGCTTGTCAAGACAATCGAAAATATCAAGCCTTCGATAGTAGGGGTGGGAACCGTTCAAAGGACACGATCGCCCCAGGTGAACTTTCTGGGGACCGGATTCGTGCTGGATGATGGGTTTCATGTCGTGACCAATGCTCATGTTGTTCCAGAGGTATTGGATGTGGTCAACAAAGAGTCATACATCATCATTACCGGGAAGGGTACCGAACCGGAGCTCAGGGCCGCAACGATTGCTGCCGTGGATAAAGACCACGATCTGGCACTCCTGAAAATCAGTGGCACGGCATTGCCTGCCATGGAGTTGGGAGATGCGAGCAGGGTTCGCGAAGGACAAGCACTGATGTTCACGGGTTTTCCGATCGGAATGATTCTGGGATTTTACCCGGTAACACACAGAGCCATGGTTTCGCAATTACACCCATCATTTTACCGGCGCACAACTCAAGGCAACTTAATGCAAAAATGATCGGGCAATTGCAAAAGCCCCGATATGCCGTATTCCAGCTTGATGGCACGGCCTATCCGGGCAGCAGCGGCAGCCCGCTTTATGATCCCGAGACCGGGCTTGTCTATGGGGTGATCAATATGGTCTTCGTAAAAGGCACCAAGGAGGCTGCGCTCAGCAATCCGAGCGGCATAACCTATGCCATTCCGGGACTTATATTCGGAATCTGCTGGAGAGCAAAAATAAATATTCAACATCATGAATGGTCAATAGCATTCTTTTCAGAATTGATCTGGCTAAGGCAATTGCTATGGGCAATTGATACGGCCTATGGCGCGGTTTTTATTATTATGGGTCCCGGATGCTATTCAAACATGTGCAGACGACGAGAACTTCCCGGTTCTTTCCTGGCGGACGAAATGGACGCGCAATGGACGAGGCCCATGTTGGATGGACGATCAACCCCAGGGTGCAACGGCTATCTTGATAAGAGCAGCCAATGAGTGAGCTGGAAGGAGGACAGATGCAAACAGTAACCGTGGCGATAGCGGATCCAACCCCGGGCGGCGCAACAAATTGGAACAGATCCTGAGAGGCGAGCAAGGAATCGAAGTGCTCACAAACGTTATGTCAAATGGAAGTGATGTAACGCTCGAACGCCAACCCGAGCCGGACTCAAGCACTGTGGAAGCCGAAGATCTTATTGTAAAAATCGGCCATCTCCGGCCACGAATTCTTTTTATTAACCTCGATCCGTCCAATAACGCCAATTTTACTTTGCTCGAAGCTCTTCACCGCCGATATCCGGAGACCTTTGTGGTGTTATTGACCGATAAATCGATTCATGAGGAACAGATAATCCAGGCTTTGTCTAATGGTGCGCGCGGCTGCTTGAGCCATGAGGCGGATCCGTTTTATTTTTTAAAGGCTGTGCGTGTCGTCGACCGTGGAGAGATCTGGGTGAGTCGCAAGATGCTCGGTAAAATGATGGATAAGGTTTTGCACTGATGCATGGGTTTAAGGGAGAGTATTCTTGATCTTGCTGGCTAGTTCATCACAGGACGATCTATATCGTTGGGAGCGTGGGGTTCGCAGCCTTGCCCCGGTATTCTGCTCGACCAAGCTCGATTCCGTCAGAGATGAATTAGTACGTGTGAAACCTCGAATCCTTCTGCTTGATCATGATTTGCCCAAATTGGATGGGCCGGAGGGAATCGCGGGTCTCATCAAATTGAATCCGGAAACCAGATTCATCGTTTTGAGCCGCACCATTTCTGATGAAATTGAATGGGAACTGTTTAGAGCAGGCGTGAGGGGCAGCTGTAAGAGCGATATCGAGCCTGAGCGACTAAAGGCGGTGGTAGAGGCTGTGAGCAAGGGGAATTGGATTCGGCGATCGCTTAGCTGGCGCCTGTTGAATGAACTCGTCATGATGACGCGCGAGAAGAACCAGATCAAGCGAGCCGTGGGTGAACTACTCGCAAATTTGACACGGCGAGAATATGAGATTGCTACACTGGTCGGAAACGGGGAATCCAATAAACAAATTGCACGGCGGCTGGCTATCACAGAGCGGACGGTCAAGGCGCATTTGACGGAGGTCTTTCGAAAACTGGAAGTTGCCGATCGGCTCAAGCTGGCGCTGATCGTGAAGGGTTCCGTGTCACCAAACGACACGACACAAGCGGGACACTGATTTCCGCTCTCATCCGTTATCAGCCATCAAGGGTCATAACCATGCGTTCATCATAGTGGATATTAATTGGAACGCTGGGGACTTGAAAGTTGGCTGGGTTCGGCGCTCGCTGTATAGAGAGCCCGAAGCCCGCTATTTTTGCGGCAGGATGCGATGGATCTCGCGAATATTATTGTCAGGGATTTTCACCCCCTATCCAAGGCCGCGACATCGTTAGACATTGCATGGCACGCTATGGCGTAGCGCGCCATAGCCCGGATTCGATCTTTACCATCAATGATCACCCCAAATCAATGGCTCCTGCAAGCTCCGCCCCCTCCCTTAAGCGGTTTGGTAAGAGGCTTGGCAAGCAAGTGCCCACGCAGACGTATTTAGCAGTTCCTGACGTACCAAAGTCCAATTGTTCTCGCTGGCGAAATTGATATGATACGTGCGCATTTGATGGAAAGAGCTAAATAGAAAGGATGACCTGACAATGCGCCTATGAATGATAGGCTTATCTCTTGTATGGATGGCTACCGATAAGTATTTGAGTCATCTTGTCGGAGGTGGACCGGCGCTATTCGTTTCGCGATCCACCAAGCCGTGCTATACCGGACACTGATAATAACGACAAAATAATTTAGTGAGGTCCAGGGACTATTTCGCTGCCCCCAATCAGCGATTCGTTTCGTTTTTGAGAAATTGATGCATAAATCATGGAGAGAATGTGGAAAGCGGGAGCAGAGCCAACCAGCGCCTGTGCATGGGCGGATACCGCAGGGCTGGGCACGAGTACCTGATCTTCAATTTTTGCAACAAACAAGCGGCAAACAAACAGGCAAACAGGAGAGCAACGGTGCCATATTATTTGATCAGGCACTCGTAAAGGGTTGAAAAATTGCTTCGTATTTCTAACCACTATATTTCCAGAACTACGGTCTTATTGATCAGCGCGGAGTTTTTCGTGCTGATGTTTGCAGTTTATTTCGGTGCGGGTGTTCGTTTTTTTGATCAAATTGAGCCATTTCCGTTCACTTTCTCGTCTTTATTTCCGGAAGCCGGCACTTTTACCTTCGTCATGATCTTATCCATGGCGGCGATGGGAATGTACCAGCAGGATTCCCGGCGAAACGTCAAGGACACGTTATATCGTTTAATGCCATCCATAGTGCTGGGATTCGGAATCATGACCCTGATTTTCTACCTCCTGCCAGACCTCTATCTCGGCCGTGGAATCTTGGGACTGGTGCTGCTTGCCGCCTTGCCAGGAATTCTTTTGACACGGGCAGCCTTTTTCAAATGGTCCAGTCTGGGCATTCTTGAATCTCAGGCTATCGTATTGGGCATCGGGGGAAAAGCGAGAGAGTTCGTCGATCAGGCGGGCAGCGATCCCGCCTATAGGGGACTCAAAATTATCGGTTTTATCCCATTGCCGGATGAAGAGCTCCAGGTGCCATCCGCTGCCGTATTGCCGAAAATGACTTCATTGATGTCTTTGGTTAATCAATATGGGGCGGGTGAAATCGTCATTGCGATTCAAGAACGGCGCGGCGGCTGCTTTCCTATTCAGGATCTGCTGGAATGTAAGTTGAACGGGATCAAGGTAACGGACTCGGCCGCCTTCTTTGAGCGGGAAAGAGGTCAGATTCGTGTTAATTCCCTTTACCCGAGCTGGCTGGTTTTTGGCGGTGGATTCGACCAAAGCCCGCTCAGATCCGGAATCAAGCGCATATTCGACATAGCTGCGAGCGGAATCCTTCTGGCCGTTACGCTACCTATTATGTTGATTACCGCCCTGTGTATTCTATTGGAGGATGGTGCTCCCATCTTTTACCGGCAGGAGCGTGTCGGCAAAGGTGGCAAACCATTTATGGTATTAAAGTTCCGCAGTATGGGGAACGACGCGGAAAAAGGCGGGACGCCCCAATGGGCTGCAACGGATGATCCTCGGGTAACCCGAGTGGGTAAAATTATCCGAAAACTGCGAATAGATGAACTTCCTCAGATATTCAATGTTTTAAATGGAGACATGAGTTTTGTCGGGCCTCGTCCGGAAAGACCCTATTTCGTAGATCAACTCTGTGCGGAGGTCCCCTTTTACAACGTCAGGCACAGCATCAAGCCGGGAATAACCGGCTGGGCTCAAGTCCGTTATAAGTATGGCGCTTCGGTGGAGGACGCAATCGAGAAGCTGCAGTACGACCTTTACTATGTAAAAAACCATAGCTTGTTTCTCGATATCATCATTCTGATCGATACCATTGAAGTTGTTGTGCTGGGCAAAGGCGGCCGATGATTGGCAAACTATTAAGCAAACCTCCGGGTTTGCCGGCTCAATCATCAACTGAACTGAAAAGCCGGTCGCAAACGGAATCGCCAGCCACGGGCCTTACCAACCATGGCCTTACCGGAAAGCCGGTCGATGGCCGTTTCAGACGATGCGTCCGGCGGAGTGCCTATTAAGAGTTTCCGCCGACTGCTCCTGTTATGCTGACGAGCATCGCGACCATCAGCTATACACTGGCGGCAGTAGCACATTTATTTTTGGCTGCGCTATTATTGACCAGTTGGCGCAGCCGTTCGCATGGGCTGGTACTGCCCGCTGCGTGCCTTTTTTCCACGCTGTGGGCTGCGGTGCTCGCTTATCATGGCGCCGACGTTCCTCCTCTTTCGATTCTGACCGATATTCTGGAAATTATCAGAAACGCAGGCTGGTCGGTTTTTCTCATTACACTGCTGGGCTTATACCGGCAGGGAAGCTCACCTTTAGTTCGAAGAGTCAGCTCAGTCGCAGTTGCAATAGCAGTACTTTACATTGCACGCCTTTTATTGGCCTTCTATCCGCATGGGGATTTTGTTTTTTTTATCCCCGACGCTATCGATTTTCGTAACAATATTATCGGAAGCCTGGTCATAGCGGTAATTGGCATGATTCTGGTGGAACAGCTTTACCGAAATACGCCGGCCAAACAGCGCTGGGGAATAAAATTTGCATGTCTTGGCATAGGCGGTATCTTTGCTTACGATTTCTATCTCTACAGCGATGCGTTACTGCTCAGGGATATAAATCCCGAAATATGGGCGGCTCGGGGAATCGTAAACGCCCTGGTTGTTCCACTTGTCGCCGTATCAGCTGCACGTAATCCTCAATGGTCGGTCGGGATAACCGTATCTCGCCGGATTCTCTTCTATTCAGCGGCACTATTTGGTGCCGCCGCTTACTTGTTGGCGATGGCGGCCGCCGGCTACTACCTTCGTTTTTTTGGTGGAAGCTGGGGCACTGTCATGCAGGTAACGTTTCTGTTCGGCGCGGTAATCCTGTTATTGGCCGTGCTGTTTTCAGGTACGTTACGGTCCTGGCTAAGGGTTTTCATCAGCAAGCATTTTTTCAGCTACAACTATGATTATCGAGAGGAGTGGCTGCGCTTTACGCGGATGCTTTCAGGGAGTGGGCATGAACTGGAGGAGCGGGTGATCCAGGCTTTGGCGCAACTCGTTGAGAGCCCTGGCGGAGGCCTATGGATAAGTCGGGAGTCCGGCAAATGTGAACCCGTATCATATTGGAATATGCCTTCAGCCAGCGGGTCTGAGGCCGTTAATAGTTCATTCTGCCAGTTCCTGGGGCAAAAGGAATGGGTGATCGATTTGGAAGAATACGCATCGAACCCCGAAAAATACCCAGGAGTTACGCTGCCTGAATGGTTGCAAATCTTGCCAAGAGCATGGCTGGTGATACCGCTGATTCAACATAAGAAATTATTTGGATTTGTAGTGCTGGCACGGCCCAGAAGCAGGATAAAGTTGAACTGGGAAGTCAGCGACCTTCTTAAAGTCGCGGGTAATCAGGCAGCCAGCTACCTCGCGCAGCACGAGGCAGCCAATGCGCTGATGGTGGCCCGTCAGTTTGAATCTTTTAACCGCATGTCGACGTTCGTAGTCCATGATTTGAAGAATCTGGTATCTCAATTATCGCTATTGCTTTCCAATGCTGCAAAACACCAAAAAAATCCGGAATTCCAGCGTGACATGGTTGAAACGGTATATCTGTCCGTTCAGAAAATGAAACGGCTGCTGGAGAAATTGAGTACCGCGAGTTCGCCGGAAAGGCCGGGTCCTCTTTTGCTTGCGCGATTATTGCAGGAAGCGGTGAAGAGCAAATCTATTGTCGAGCCCAAGCCAACTCTTGAAATACTGGATTCCAGCCTCGAAGTGTACGCCAACTCATCGCGTCTCGAGCGTGTTATGGGTCATCTTATCCAGAACGCCATTGAGGCCACCAGCCGAGACGGCCGGGTTTCGGTTCAGCTGAAAAGGAAGAATGATTTCGCGATCGTTGAAATAGAGGATACAGGGCGTGGCATGAGCGATGAGTTCATCAGGGAAAAACTTTTTAAGCCCTTCGAGTCCACCAAGTCGGCGGGTATGGGTATCGGTGTGTTCGAAAGCAAGGAGTATGTGTCTGAGCTGGGTGGAGAAATTGAGGTGAGCAGCAGTGAATCCAATGGCACGGTTTTTCGCATTGTTCTGCCTCTTCACCAGGGCCAGCGGGTGAGTGTACAAAGTATAGGTTGATGGTAATAAATTTGAACAGGCAATGTAAGAGGAACTAAGTGAGTCCAGACAAGAAGATTCTGCTAGTAATCGAAGACGATCCCGGGTTGCAGAGGCAATTACGCTGGAGCTTTGATGGGTACGAAGTACTGGTGGCCGGTGATCGTGAAGGCGCGCTTGCATTGGCCAGACGGCATGAGCCGGCAGTTGTCACCATGGATTTGGGATTACCTCCTGATCCGGACGGCGCTTCGGAAGGACTGGCGACGCTGGAGCAGATACTTGAGCTCGCGCCTGACACCAAGGTAGTTGTTCTGACCGGTAATCAGGATCATGCCCACGCCCTGAAGGCTATCGGTATGGGAGCTTATGATTTTCATCAAAAGCCCTGTGATCCCGATATGCTGGGCCTGGTGGTAGAGAGAGCTTTCTACTTGCACTCACTGCAACAGGAGAATCGCAGATTAACGCAAGCTCAGGCATACGCGTCTATAAGCGGCATCATTACTCGCGATCCCGCACTGGTCAAAGTATGCCGCAACATTGAAAAAGTCGCGCCGTCCGACGCTACAGTCATTTTGTTGGGCGAGAGCGGTACCGGTAAGGAAATTCTTGCGAGAACTCTCCACCAATCCAGCGCCAGAAGAGAAAAACGCTTCATGGCGATTAACTGTGCGGCAATTCCGGAATCACTTTTGGAAAGTGAGCTGTTTGGATACGAAAAAGGAGCTTATACAGGCGCGGTCAAGCAGACTCCCGGTAAAATCGAACTCGCCCATGAAGGCACTTTTTTTCTTGATGAGGTAGGTGATCTTCCCCAGCCGCTACAGGCAAAGCTTCTGCGTTTCTTGCAGGAAAGAGTCATTGAGAGAGTCGGCGGGCGTAAGGAGATACCCGTTGACGTGCGTATTGTATGCGCAACGCATCAGAACCTGAAGAAACTGATTGAAGAAAGCCGCTTCCGCGAGGATCTCTATTACCGCCTGAGCGAAATCGTCATCACGATACCGCCTCTGCGAGAGCGGGTGGGCGATGCTGCATTGCTGGCGCATCATTTCAGGAATAAATTCTGTATTCAGGAAAAACGTTCATCGCTCAATTTCAGCAAGGAGGCGATGGCCGCAATTGAAAATCATACATGGCCGGGTAATGTCCGTGAAATGGAGAACTGCATCAAGCGGGCGGTAATCATGGCTGATGGGCCCCTGATAGGCGTGGATGATCTCGGTTTGCAGGCGCCGGCTGTTGAAGCGGAACCAATCAATCTCCGTCAGGTACGTGATAAGGCTGAGTATGATGCCTTGATGAAAGCGCTGGCGCGAGTCGACGGAAACGTTGTCAAGGCGGCGGAATTGCTGGGCGTCAGCCGCCCCACCATTTACGATCTGATGAACCGCCACCGGATAAAATAATAAGTTCCTTTTTGAGGTTTATGTATTTAAATGGCAGATCTTGTCCACGAGCTCATTTTTAAATCTGCCGAACGTTTTCCGGATGCGGAAGCGCTGGTGCATCGGAAAAGCCGGATAAGCTATTCCATGCTGGCTCGGGAGATCGGTTCAGCCGGGCGTGCCCTGCGCACTTTGGGACTAGACCCGGGGGAGCGCGTCGGCGTCTATCTTGAAAAACGTCCGGAAACAGTTATTGCCCTATTCGGCGCTGCGGCCGCAGGGGCCGTTTTCGTTCCAATCAACCCCCTTCTTAAACCTGAACAAGTTGCCTATATTCTTCGCGACTGTAATGTGAGGATTCTGGTGACTTCGGCCGAACGGTTGAAGCTGCTTGCAAGCGTTTTGCCGAACTGCCACGACTTGCGTACCGCGATAGCGGTAGCGGTAGGTCCGGAGGAGACTCTACCAGTGATGCCAGGCCTCAACGTTATATCGTGGGAGGATGGGCTGTCTCAAGCAGAAGAGATTGCAGTGCATCGTTGTATTGACAGCGATATGGCCGCCATTCTTTACACTTCCGGGAGTACCGGCAAACCGAAAGGCGTCGTCCTTTCTCATCGCAATCTGACGGCGGGCGCGGCAAGCGTGACTCAGTATTTGAAAAACAGTCCCGACGACAGGATTCTTGCGGTACTTCCCCTGAGTTTTGACTATGGCCTCAACCAGCTCACTACCGCATTTCATGCCGGGGCCACCGGCGTCCTTATGAATTATCTTCTTCCCCGGGACATCATCAATATCCTTGAGGAGGAGAACATCACGGGTCTGGCCGCGGTACCCCCATTATGGATTCAGTTGGCTCAGCTGAAGTGGCCCAGAGCGAACACTCTGCGTTATATTACAAATTCCGGTGGAGCGATGCCGCGCGCTACCCTCGATCTGTTGCGCAGCAGGCTTCCCAGCACTGCCGTGTTTCTTATGTATGGTCTCACCGAGGCATTTCGCTCGACCTTTCTGCCCCCGGATCAGGTGGCCATACGCCCCGATTCGATAGGCAAGGCAATTCCGAATGCGGAAGTGCTCGTGGTCCGGGAGGACGGCTCACTCTGTGCCGCCGGCGAGCCGGGAGAGCTCGTGCATCGCGGCGTTCACGTGTCCATGGGGTATTGGAATGATCATGAAAAAACCGCAGAGCGTTTTAAACCCGTTCTTTCCCGCGAGGTGGGACTGACGATACCGGAATTGGCCGTTTGGTCGGGCGATACGGTGCGTATGGACGATGAAGGCTTCCTGTATTTCATCGGCCGCCGCGATGAAATGATCAAGACGTCCGGTTATCGTGTGAGCCCAATGGAAGTTGAGGAAGTAATCTACACTACCGAACTTGTGGCAGAGGCTGCCGCTATCGGGATCCCTCACCCCGTGCTGGGCCAGGCCATCGTAGTGGTCGCCACGCCACGCACGGGCGTCAACCTGGACCAGGAGGCCTTGCTTGCGGCCTGCAAGCTCCATCTCCCTGCTTTCATGCTGCCCAGCCGCATTGAATTCAGACAAGGAAACCTGCCACGCAACCCCAACGGCAAGATTGACCGGAAGCTTCTTGCCCAGGAACTGCTACATGCGTTTGAGGAACCGGCACATGAGTGACGCCCGTCCAAAGCACGCGCCTGTGGTTCAATTTCCCGTTCGTGAGGACTGTCTTCAAATCGGAGGTGTTTCACTCATCCGGCTGGCGCAAAGAATAGGCAGAACACCATTTTATGCTTATGACAGACAGCTTATCACTGACCGGGTAGCTTTTCTGCGCCAGCATCTTCCCGAAGAGATTTGTCTGCATTACGCAATGAAGGCGAATCCCATGCCGGCGGTAGTTCAACATATGGCCGGCCTGGTGGACGGGATAGATGTGGCGTCTGCGGGTGAGATGAAAATTGCACTTGATACGCCGATATCCCCGGAGCACATCAGCTTTGCCGGGCCGGGCAAGAGTAATGATGAGCTTTCCTGCGCCATTGCTGCCGGTATCGTGTTGAATATGGAATCCGCCCAGGAAATGGAGCGCATCGCCAGTCTCGCCGATCGCCTCGGCATTCGCCCGAAAGTGGCGGTTCGTGTCAACCCGGATTTTGAACTTAAATCTTCTGGCATGAAGATGGGTGGCGGCGCAAAACAGTTTGGCGTCGATGCTGAGGAAGTTCCCGCCATGCTGAACCGGATAGGCAGACTTGGACTCGATTTCGAAGGATTCCATATCTTCAGCGGTTCACAAAACCTGAAGGTGGGGGCAATCCAGGAAGCCCATGAGAAAACCCTGCAGCTTGGCATCGCGCTTGCGCAACACGCGCCTGGCGCAGTTCGTTTGCTGAATATCGGCGGCGGCTTTGGCGTACCCTATTTCCCGGGCGACGAGTCGCTGGACCTGAAAGCCGTTGGTGAAAATCTAGCGCCGTTTGTTGCCGGAGGCAAAACGGCAACTGCCGCAAGCACGCCTGGTCATCGAACTCGGACGTTATCTCGTCGCGGAAGCGGGTATCTATGTCTGCCGCGTGCTGGAGCGAAAGAAGTCGAGAGACAAGGTATTCCTGATAACGGATGGAGGATTGCACCACCATCTTGCTGCGTCCGGCAATTTCGGCCAGGTTATTCGCAAGAATTACCCTGTCGTCGTTGGCAACAAGGTTAGCGGTAATGCAAGAGAGACGGTTTCGGTAGTCGGGCCATTATGCACGCCCCTGGATCTTCTCGCGGATCAGATGGAAATGAGCCATGCGGAAGCCGGAGACCTGATTGTCGTTTTTCAATCCGGGGCTTATGGGCTTACCGCGAGCCCGACAGCATTTCTCGGTCACCCTCCTCCCGTTGAAGTATTGGTCTAGGCCGGATGAAATATCCGGACTTGCCGGGCATAACACTGCCGGCTTTGAGTATGCCCTTGTTCTGCGGATAAATCGTCGATCGGAATCGTGAGCACAAACGTTTGGAACGCTGATGTTAAAAAAAATTGAGGTAGTACTTTGAGCGGGTTGTGCGGCTGGATAGGCCACAGTATCTCCACTTCCGAAAACCTTCATCTTGTCCGGCAAATGGCTGGGCCGCTTTCCCGTTTTGATGGCTGTGATATCAAGGCGTTGGCTGGGATGGAGAGCGCGCTTGCAGTCGGGGCGAGAGATAGTAGCGGGCACCTTTATCAAAAGGACGGCGTTATCGTCGCCATATGGGGACGGCCCAGCTTTCTCGATCCGCAGCTAAGTCAGCTCGCGCTGAGCCAGGGTGTTGCGAAAACACTCGCCGACCACTGGCGGGTTCGGGGTGATAACGCCTTTGAGAGTCTGGCTGGAGCATTTTCATTTTGCATTCTGAACGAAGACGCTGATGAGGCTGTTTTGGCAACTGACCGCATGGGAAGCTACCCCATTTCCTTCCAGCTGTCAGGACGAGGGCTTGTCTTCGGCTCAGCGGCGGATGCCATTCTTCTTCATCCATTGATAAAACCTGAGATTGCTCCGCAGAGCCTGTACAACTATGTCTATTTTCATATGGTGCCGGGTCCCGATACCATTTATCGGGAACAGACTCGCCTTCTGCCAGGTGAATATCTGGTTTATCGAAGGGGACGGGTCGAAACTCGCAGGTATTGGGAAATGCAATTCCTCGAAGGCGAGAAACGCCCCTTTCAGGAGCTCAAGGAAGATTTCCTGGGGGTGTTGCGCTCAAGCGTGCGCGAGGCTGCCGGGGGCGAGGAAGTTGGAACTTTCCTCAGCGGAGGAACCGACAGCTCGACGATCGCAGGGATATTGGGTGAGGTGACGGGCCAGCCGGCACGCACATATTCGATTGGGTTCGATGCTTCGGGTTATGACGAAATGGAATATGCTCGTATCGCAGCGAAACATTTCGGCACGCGGCATCAGGAATATTATGTCACCCCTGATGACATTGTGTCAGGCATCCCTCAGGTTGCCGCAATTTTCGATCAGCCTTTCGGTAATTCTTCCGCCATCCCGGCCTTCTATTGCGCCCGCATGGCTAAGGCCGATGGTCTGAGCAGAATGCTCGGGGGCGATGGAGGGGATGAACTATTCGGGGGCAATACGCGTTATGCCAAACAACATCTTTTCGCTCTGTATGAACAAATTCCCGGGCTGCTCCGCAAAGCAATTGTCGAGCCACTGGTTTTTGGCCTTCCTGGCGGAGCAGCGTTGCCGTTGGTACGCAAGGCCCGCAGTTATGTGGAACAGGCGTCAATCGGGATGCCCGCTCGAACTGAAACTTATAATCTGCTGGAGCATTATGGAGCCAGAGAAGTGTTTACCCAGGAATTCCTCGAAATGGTCAATCCGGGGTATCCAAGCAAATTGTTAAGCGAGATTTACCATCAGAGCGACGCCAAAAGTCTGATTAATCGCATGCTGGCTTTCGATAGAAAATTCACTCTCTCGGACAATGACCTGCCTAAAGTGAGCAAGGCTTGCGAATTGGCCGGGATGGATGTCGCCTATCCGTTGATAAGCGATGAAATTGTGAATTTTTCATTGCAGCTCGAACCCCAGCTCAAACTTAAAGGCACGAAGCTACGTTACTTTTTCAAGGAAGCCCTCCGCGGATTTCTGCCGGACGAGATTATCGCCAAGCAGAAACACGGCTTCGGTTTACCTTTCGGTGTGTGGCTTCAACACCATAAGCCTTTGCAGGCGCTTGCTTCCGATAGCTTAAGCGATCTCAAGTCGCGGCACATCATCAACGAGAAATTTATCGATAAGTTGCTCGAACAGCATCTGGGCGAACATGCCGGTTACCACGGAACCATGGTGTGGGTTCTGATGATGCTCGAGCAGTGGTACAGGCAGAGGCAAGGCTTTAAAGTCCTGAAACCCTGACCAGCTGACAATATTGCTCTCCACCGCGTCCGCATGAGACTTGTTCAGTCGTTCTCGGTATCGGCGGCTGGCAAATTTTCCTCAAAAAACTTCGTGCTCCATAGACAAATGCTGTCTATGATGTAACAAATCCCGTCTTGCGGTCGAGGTCTGGGCGATGTTTGCTGTGTCGGCAACAATTCCGAAACAAGCTCTCACTCCATTGATCAAGAAAACTCGTGGTGAAAAACTCATGAGCAACTCATGCTGTCCCCCGCGCGTAACCCCTAATCGCCGCCATGACTGAAGCCGCGCTGGTGCTGGTTTGTAAACGGCCGGGATTGGGGATCGGCAAGCAGCGCCTGGCTGCAAGCCTTGGCCCGGAAGCAGCGAACCGAGTTGCCGAGGCTTTGCTTGCCTGCACTTTGGAAGACGCTCGTGTCTGGTCCGGCCCGGTAGTCATCGCACCTTCGAATCCGGAGGATTATGCCTGGGCCGAGGCTCTGTTGCCGGAAGTTTATCCGGAAGTACGATATAGAGCCTCAAGCGGAAGGCAATCTGGGACAGCGGCTGAACACTTTGGATTGCAGATTGCGCACTGCCGGGTTGGAAAAGCTGATCTATATTGGCAGCGACGCACCTGCACTCAGCGCAGCGGATTATGCAGCAGCGAGCGAGGCTTTGGAACACCACGATAGCGTGTTGGTGCCGTCCTCGGATGGAGGTGTAGTGTTGATGGCGAGCCGCAGGCAATGGCCGCCACTTGGCGAGTTGCCCTGGAGTACGCCGTGCCTCGGTATGGCGTTGGCCGACTGCTGCCGTGCGGCGGGCCAATCAGTGGCGATTCTGACACATGGTTTCGATGTTGACGAGAAAGATGATCTCGCACGGCTGATCATATCCTTGAGTCATGATCTGCGCCCGGCACGGCGGGCCCTGCATGAGTTGGCCGGGCACCTTGTCCAGTCCGGCGAAATGGATCATGTCCAGTTTTAGCGTCATCATCCCCTGCTATCATGATGAAGCCAAGCTGGCGACCCTGCTCGACCAATTGCGAAAGCTGCCGGGTAGTTCTTCCCTGCAGTCTCTTGAGATTATCGTGGCCGATGGGGCCGATGACCAGAAATGCCGCGAGGTTTGCTATCAATACGATGCGCGCTGGATACCTGGCGAACCTTGCCGCGGGCGGCAATTACTGGCGGGCGCGGCGCTGGCGCGAGGCGACGCATTATGGTTCCTGCATGCGGACGTCCGGCTGCCGCCAGATCCTGTGCTGGCAATGGAGCGCGCTCTGGAGCAAAATGCGGTAGGCGGCTACTTTCGCTTTCGTTTCGATGAGCCGCGCGCCTGGCCCGCATTACTGCTGGAGCCGGCTATCGCCCTTCGTTGTCGCGCAGGCGTTCCGTATGGTGATCAGGGGTTGTTCATGACCAGGCGGGCCTATGTGGAGGCAGGCGGCCATTCCCCCTGGCCTTTGTTTGAGGAAGTGGCGCTGGTGCGAGGATTGCGCCTTCAGGGGCGTTTTCTGCCGTTACACGAACCGCTCTTTATCGATCCTCGCCGCTGGCACCGTGATGGCTGGTGGCGCCGTACCTGGGTGAATCGCAGTCTGGCGCTGGCTTTTGCGAGCGGTGCCAAACCGGACAGGCTGGCAGCCCGCTATCGCTCCAAGACGACAACTTAACCAATCATGAGGTAAACCATGCATAACGTTGTCCAGCAGTACTATGGCGAAGCCTTGAGCGGCTCGCTCGATCTCCAGACCAGCGCCTGCAAGACCGACGACGGTTTGCCTGGGTATGTGAAACCCATACTGGCGCAGGTGCACAATGAGGTATTGGCTCGATACTACGTCTGGGCCTGGTTGCCCGAAGCTCTTGAAGCCCTGACTGTACTTGATCTCGGCTGCGGGGCCGGGCGCGACGTGTTTGTTTTATCGAAACTGGTGGGAGAGCATGGCCGGTAATTGAGGTCGAGATGACCGAGGAGCAGCTCGCTGTCGCACGGCGGCACGAGGACTATCACCGGAAAGCATTCGGTTACACGGCAAGCAATGTGCGCTTCCTGCACGGTTATATCGAGCGTCTGGCGGAACTCGAATTAGCCGATGCGAGTGTCGACGTTATTGTTTCCAATTGCGTACTCAACCTCTCCGACAAGGCCTCGGTACTGCGTGAGGCGTGGCGGGTTCTCAAGCCGGGTGGGGAAGTTTATTTTTCCGACGTTTATACCGATCGCCGGGTACCCGAACCGTTGACTCGCGACCCGGTGCTGTACGGCGAATGCCTGAGCGGAGCATTGTACTGGAACGATTTCCTCCAGCTTTCCCGGACACACGGTTTTGCGGATCCACGGCTGGTTAACGACCGGCGAATTGACGTGGACAATGCCGACTGGCGCACCTGGACGGGAAACATCCGTTTTTTTTCCGCCACCTACCGGTTGTTCAAGCTGGACGATCTTGAACCGGCGTGCGAGGACTATGGTCAAGCCGTGGTTTACCGGGGCACCATACCGCATCATTCCCCACGCGTATGTGCTCGATAAACACCACCGTATCGAGGCTGGTAAATATTTTTCCTGTCTGCGGTAACACCTGGCGCATGCTGCACGATACCCGGCTCGCCGC
>CAVUXR010000010.1:0-15033 GCA_963745455.1 uncultured beta proteobacterium | reverse complement strand
GGCATTTGCCGCATAGCCCGTTTTGTAGAGAAACCGGATGCCACCACAGCCCAGGCTTATCTTGATTCCGGCTCCCACTTTTGGAATAGCGGCTTATTCATGATGCGTGCCTCGGTCTGGCTTTCGGCCATCGAGACGTGCCGAGCGATATTCTGGCGGCTTGCCGTGCTGCTTGGGAGAAAGGTTCAGTGGATGGCGATTTCTTGCGTGTAAACAAAGAAGAGTTTATCCGCTGCCCCAGCGATTCAATTGATTACGCCGTGATGGAGCGCATAAGTGCCGGCAATAGCGCATTACCGCTAGGTATGTTAATTCCGCTGGCGGCCGGCTGGTCTGACGTCGGCGCCTGGGATTCACTTTGGCAAGTATTGCCAAAGGACCCGCAGGGGAATGTCTCGCAAGGCGATGTGTTGCTGCAGGACTGCCATAACATGCTGGTGATGTCGGAACATCGGCTTGTCGCGTGCGTTGGGGTAGAGGATATGGTCGTGGTTGAGACGCCGGATGCTGTTCTCGTTGCGCATATGAGCGAGACACAGCATGTAAAGAAAGTTGTGGATAGCCTCAAGCGCCAAGGCCGGCCTGAGGGGGAGCTGCATCGTAAGGTTTTTCGTCCATGGGGATGGTACGATGGCGTTGATGCCGGCGAGCGTTTCCAGGTAAAACGCATCGTTGTAAAACCTGGCGCGGCCCTGTCGCTGCAAATGCATCATCACCGTGCGGAACACTGGATTGTTGTGCGCGGCACGGCACAGGTGACACGCGGCGATTCAAGCTACCTGGTCTCAGAAAATGAATCCACCTTTATTCCGCTCGGAACCCGTCATCGATTGGAAAACCCCGGCTGTGTCCCGCTCGAAATGATTGAGGTGCAGTCGGGCTCATATCTGGGCGAAGATGATATTGTGCGTTTTGACGATATTTACGGGAGAAAAGAGGGATAACGCGCACAATCTGAATAATTCCGTAATTTATCTTGTAGTATCGCTTGAATCTAACTACTTGATTTATAAACTAGAAATCTCTTAAGATTCTGCATATCGCATTGCTAGTCCAAACGGTCTATTGACCGATCTTCTGCGCGGTGTAACCTATCATACGTCGGGCCAAGTGAATAACTTTCCGGACTTGTCAAGTACTGCCAATAAAAAATTATCAACCATCTACCCTGACTCAATTTCCAAGGACGGTTGATATCAATGCTTCAAGTACATCCTTATAGGAGGTTTGCAATTATGATTAATCTTACTTTGAAACGAGCTGTAGCTGTCGCGATATTAGCTGGCGCGAGCGTTGGGGCGAATGCTGCCCAACAGGATGCTGGTACAGTCAAGTTAGACGTGCCAACATCTTTCAACGGTTTCGTTCTCGGGAGATGCATCAGTACCAGCCTTAATGATATCTATCACTCTTCACTCCGGAAGCAGCCGCTGGCAGTGCAGGATTCAGTGTCATCGATTTTCCCATAACGCTTTCAATCGGGAAATTTGGGATTGTCGCTCGCCACTGTATCGCTCTCTTCCGCTGGGGCTGATGGGAATCATCGGTGACGGTGACGATGTGATGCTGAAGGCGTCTGTTTTTTCTGACTTGGGCAATACCAACGGTCATATCAGTTTCTCTATCGATCAACCCTTGAGCCCCTCAGAGTATTTACCTCAACGTCACCGGGGTAACGAGCGGTACGCTGGGCGGCGCATATAGTGGCGCAATCAGCATTTCACCTGTCCCCGAACCCGAAACTTATGCCATGCTGCTGGCTGGCCTGGGCTTGATGGGCGCGGTTGTTCGCCGGCGGAGCATGCGCAAGAATTCCTGAGCAAGGCAAACTCAGGCGCAATTTACATTGCTTTAATCGCGGCCTCCTATGGAGGCCGTTTCTCATCTTCAGCCCTGCCTGCGTCTCTATTCTTTCTAAATCGGATAATCGCTCGTTCTTTGCATTATTTGATGTCGAGTGTTACCTACAGTAGTCATCCCTGAAAAATCTATTTTTAGCACATGGGCGCCCTCCGTTAGGCGATCCTCATGCTTATCGTTAAATTTGTCGCGTTAATATCCCTCGAATTATTCTATAAGCTACAGCATCGAGGTTCGGGCGTTCAAGCACGCGTTACTGGTCAACAGAAACTCAGGAAACTATCGTTGATATCAGGAGAGCGGGAGAACGCGAGCCGTATGTCGAGATGAATAACGCTTGCGAGCAAATTGAGGGGCGCGGCTGGTTTCTTTGGCAAGAAAGCTTGGTAGAAACAATTTAAGCCACCCCGATCCTGGGATTATCCTGTAGGAGTTGGATAATATGGAGGCTAATGACGGGCAGGAAAGTTTTACTCTTGGTCCTGGTAGGCGCGATTGGACTCGAACCAACGACCCCCACCATGTCAAGGTGGTGCTCTAACCAGCTGAGCTACGCGCCTGAAGAAGTTAAATTTTATCTGAAACAGGACAACGGTTCAAATTATAATGGCGAATCCGGCAATAATGATTCCGAGCCGGCATGACTTTGCCCCATAGTTGTCCGTATAAACGGCGCAAGAGCCTTCGAATTTCATGGAAAAAATTCGGCTTTCCAAGCTCATGTCTCAGCAAGGACTGTGTTCCCGCAGAGAAGCGGATAATTATATCGAACTCGGATGGGTATTCGTGGATGGCGAACTTATTACTGAACTGGGCACGAAGATCTATCCCATCCAGAAAATCCAGCTTCATGAAAGAGCGCAGGCGCAGCAGACACGCCAGGTTACAATACTGTTGAACAAGCCCATTGGCTATGTATCCGGCCAACCCGAACCCGGCTACAAGCCAGCGATCGGCCTGCTTAATCCGGAAACTCGTTTCCATGGTGATCAGGCGCCCCAGCATTTCAATCCGGCACATTTAAAAGGTCTGGCTCCAGCAGGAAGGCTGGATATTGATTCAAGTCGGATTGATAGTATTTACACAAGATGGGCGCATTGCCAGGCAACTGGTGGGCGCGCAATCCGGCATTGAGAAAGAATATCTGGTGCGGGTAGAGGGAACGCCCTCCGCGCACGCGCTGAGCCTTTTGAATCATGGGCTGAGCCTGGACGGTGAAGCATTAAAGCATGCCCGGGTGGTCCAGCAAAATCGAGGATCAATTGCGCTTCATTTTACACGAAGGAAAGAAACGCCAAATCCGTAGAATGTGCGAACTGGTCGGATTGAAAGTCACCGGGTTAAAGCGTGTTCGCATCGGCAAGGTGAAATTGGCCGACCTGCCGTTAGGGAAATGGCGCTATCTGAGAGCCAACGAAGAGTTCTAACGGTAAAACATTTCAACGTCTTAATATCTAATAATTGAGGGAAACTCAGTGATTTTGGTGACTGGCGGCGCCGGATTCATCGGTGCTAATTTTGTGCTGGATTGGCTTGGCCAGTTCGATGAAGCAATTATCAATCTCGACATACTGACCTATGCGGGAAATCTGGAGAATCTCGCCGCACTGGCTGAAGATGGGCGTCACATCTTTGTAAAGGGTGATATCGGCAACCCCGGTCTGGTGACCGATTTACTCGGGCGCTACCGACCTCGCGCCATCATAAATTTTGCCGCGGAAAGTCATGTCGACCGTTCCATTCATGGTCCGGAAGACTTCGTTCAAACCAATATCGTAGGCACTTTCCGGCTTCTGGAAGCAGCGCGCAATTACTGGAGCAGCCTGGAAGGAAAAGCCAAGCAGGATTTTCGCTTTCTCCATGTGTCGACCGACGAGGTTTATGGCTCGCTGGCTCCAGGTGCGCCTGCTTTCAGTGAAGCCCATGGTTATGAGCCGAACAGCCCTTATTCGGCAAGCAAGGCGGCCAGCGACCATCTGGTGCGCGCATACCATCATACTTACGGCTTGCCTGTGCTAACCACCAACTGCTCTAACAATTATGGACCTTACCAGTTTCCCGAAAAGCTTATCCCGCTGATGATCGTCAACGCTCTTGCCGGCAAACCTTTGCCGGTCTATGGCGATGGCCAGCAGATTCGGGACTGGCTATATGTGAAAGACCATTGCGATGCCGTTCTGCCGTGTGCTGGAAGCCGGTATCCCTGGGCAAACATATAATATCGGCGGCTGGAACGAAAAACCCAACATTGAAATCGTGCATATCATCTGCAATTTATTGGATAAGCTTCGGCCGCACGATACCGGATCATATAGCAATCTTATCACATTTCGTTACCGATCGCCCCGGCCACGACCGCCGCTATGCAATCGATGCGAGCAAGATCGAACGCGAGTTGGGCTGGAAACCTGCTGAAACTTTCGAAACGGGCATTCTCAAAACAGTGCAATGGTATCTGGACAATAGCAACTGGACCGACAATGTAAAATCCGGTGCGTACCGAACCTGGATCGAAAAGAATTACACCGAACGGGTCTGATGAAAATTCTGCTGTTTGGTAAAAGCGGTCAGGTAGGGTGGGAGCTACAGCGCAGTCTGTTGCCTTTGGGGGACTTGGTGGCGCTTGACTCTCATAGCCAGGAGTTGTGCGGTGATTTTGACGCGCGTCGACGAAATTGCGGAAACCGTTCGGACGGTGGCTCCCGATGTCATCGTGAATGCCGCCGCCTATACTGCTGTGGACAAGGCCGAAAGCGAGCCGGAGCACAGCCCGGGTCATCAATGCCTTGGCCCCTGCCGCACTTGCATCCGAAGCCGCAAAGCTGGGTGCCTGGCTGGTTCATTACTCTACCGATTACGTCTTTGACGGGCAGTGGGGACAGGCCTTGGGGCGAAACGGATTCCGACTGGACCCCTGAATGTATATGGCTCAACCAAGCTGGAAGGCGAGAAAGCAATAGTGGCTTCAGGTTGCAGCCATCTTGATATTTCCGTACAAGTTGGGTTTTTGCCGCGCGGGGCGAAAATTTTGCAAAAAAAATACTACGTCTGGCCCAGGAACGCGATCGCCTTACCGTTGTCGATGATCAGGTCGGCGCGCCGACGGGCGCCGATCTGCTGGCGGATGTTACGGCTCACGCCATTCGCATCGGCGCTGACAGCACGGCGGAACTGATCGGGTATTTATCATCTGGTTGCTGCGGGCGAAACCTCATGGTACGGCTACGCGCGGTTTGTACTGAATTTGCCCGGCAAGCCGGAATCATGCTCAAGGTTGCGCCAGAAGATCCGTTCCTGTGCCATCCAGCGCATTTCCTTGCCTGCCAAGCGACCGCAAAATTCGCGCCTGAATACCCGTAAAATCCGAGATCACTTTCGAGTTGAAGTTTCCTTCATGGCAAACCGGGGTCGCGCGGATGCTTACGGAAATTCTTGAGAGTCATCATGACCCAGCGTAAAGGCATCATTCTGGCCGGCGGATCCGGCACCCGGCTCTACCCCGTGACAAAAGCAGTGTCGAAACAGCTGCTGCCAATCTATGACAAGCCGATGATTTACTATCCCCTGAGCACGCTCATGCTGGCGGGTATACGCGACATTCTGATCATCTCGACTCCGCAGGATACCCCGCGGTTCGAGCAGCTCCTGGGTGATGGAAGTGAATGGGGCCTGAACCTTCAGTACGCTGTGCAACCCAGCCCGGACGGACTGGCCCATGCCTTTACCATCGGCAGAAATTTTATCGGCAGATAGCCCCAGCGCGCTGGTGCTGGGTGACAACATTTTTTATGGCCACGATCTATATCTGCAGCTCCGCCGCGCCATGACAAAGCGAGGAAGGGGCGACCATATTCGCCTACCACGTCCAGGACCCCGAGCGTTATGGGTGGTCGCCTTCGATGGCCACGACCGTGCCACCTCCCTGGAGGAGAAGCCTGCCAGGCCGAAGAGTAATTATGCCGTGACCGGGCTTTATTTCTACGATAATCAGGTGGTCGATATTGCCAGCAGCCTCAAGCCTTCCGCCCGGGGTGAACTGGAAATTACCGATGTCAACCGGATTTACCTGGAACGCGGCCAGCTCAATGTCGAGATCATGGGCCGCGGTTATGCGTGGCTGGATACAGGCACCCATGAAAGCTTGATAGAAGCCAGCAACTTTATCGAAACCATTGAACACCGGCAAGGCCTGAAGGTTGCGTGCCCGGAAGAGATCGCTTACCGCCAAGGGTTTATTACTGCCTCACAGCTCGAAAAACTGGCGCAGCCATTGGCCAAGAATGGCTATGGAAAATATTTATTGAGCTTGTTAAAGGAGCGGGAAATTCATGAAGGTAATCCCCACCTCAATCCCTGAAGTGCTTAATCTTAGAGCCCAGGGTGTTCGGTGACAGCCGGGGTTTCTTCTTCGAAAGCTTCAACCAGAAGGATTTCTGCCGAGCCACCGGGCTTGATGTCAGCTTTGTCCAGGACAATCATAGCCGTTCGGTTAAAAGTGTGCTGCGCGGGTTGCACTATCAGATCTGCCAGCCCCAAGGCAAGCTGGTGCGCGTGGCGCGGGGTGCGGTATTTGATGTGGCGGTGGATATCCGCAAATCTTCGCCAAATTTCGGCCGGTGGGTCGGGGTGGAGTTGACTGAAGACAATCATCGCCAGCTGTGGATGCCGCCGGGATTTGCCCATGGTTTCTATGTGCTGAGCGACAGCGCCGACTTCCTGTACAAAACGACCGATTACTATAATTCCGATTTCGAGCGCAGCCTTTTATGGAACGACCCCCGGATTGGCATTTCCTGGCCAGTGGAGATCGGGGCATCACCTGTTGTTTCAATAAAAGACGCTCAAGCTGTAGGCCTGGCTGATGCGGAAGTATTTGCATTGAGCTTTGGATTCACTAACGTTCCGGCATGCAAGAGGACGCATCAAGAGGCAACAAGGCGCGCATAGACTCGGTATGGGTTACACTTAAGGTTACACATAAAATTGGCGGATAATCGCGCACTTGATTCAATCTGAAAACCAACATTATGAGGATTCGGATGACTGAACCAACCTCTGGCCGGGAGTTTCCTTTGCGGGAAGCGCACAATCTTGTCCGCGATCTTATGACACCAAATCCCTGGATTTATTGGCTTGATTTCCTGCTTCACATTTCGTTGGGCTGGGCGGCTTTTGCAATCGTCCTGCTTACCCCGTTACTTTCCCTCGTGGCAGATTTCAGCCCTTGTTGTCGCCACGTTCGCCTTTTATCGGGCGGCAATTTTCATTCATGAGCTGGCGCATCTGAAGAAGGGCACCTTTAAACTGTTCCGCCTCGTATGGAACCTTATCTGCGGAATACCATTACTGATACCATCCTTTACCTACGATGGCGTTCACAGCGATCACCACAAGCCTGACGTCTACGGTACGGCAAAGGATGGTGAATACATTCCATTCGCAACGCTTCGGCCAGCCGCGATGGTGGGGTACGTAATGCTCTCGTTCGTCATTCCAATTTTCTTTATCGTTCGTTTTCTCCTTCTGACGCCTCTGTCCTATCTGTTTCCACCGTTGCGAAAGTTCGTCTGGGAGCGCGCCTCTTCCCTTACTATCGACATGAGTTATAAACGCGAGGCAAACGCCATTCGCAACGATACCCATTGGCAGTTGCAGGAGTTTGCAGCTTTTATGTTTATAACCATAGTCGTCGGCTGCATCAGCCTGGGCCTGCTGACCTATATGGTTCTCGTTTTCTGGTACGTCATTGCGATGTTCATATTTTTTATGAACTCGCTACGTACGTTGAGTGCTCATGCGTATCGCAATCCTCCTGACCATCGAATGGAATTTGCTGAACAATATCTCGACTCGATCAATGTGCCCGGTAATTTATTCATTACTGGCCTATGGGCGCCGGTTGGCCTGCGCTATCATGCAACCCATCACTTGTTCATGAGCATGCCCTACCATAACTTGGGAGAGGCTCAACGTCGACTGGTTAATGGATTGAGGGACAATACGCTTTACCTGACGACCGTGCGGACTGGGATGTGGAATGCCCTGCGGCGCATCTGGGCCGAAGCCTCGGCATCGACTTCAGGAAGGAATGGCGAAAACCAAAAGAAACCCTTGAATAGGGTCGAGAGTTTGCCAGGCAGGGACACGACAGCTGTACAAGACAGGTTGGCGGAAAGGTGAAAAGATCAGAATCCGGCTATTTCAAGAATAGTGGCATAGTGATCTAATCGAGCCTTTATCCTGTGCAAGGTAGCGTTGCGGAACCGGTTTTGAAACTTCAAGCTCAATCTGGTTCAGTTCGATCCTCGCGCATAAAACAATATGGCGCAGCCCATCCAGCCTCCGAGCAGGCCCAAAGCGGGGTGTCGAACCAACAGCCGATAACGTTCCATCTCAATCCTGCTTTCAATTATTGAATTTGTTTTTGCAACAGCTTGGCCTCATCTATGCTCGAAAACTGTTTTCCGGCAGCCAGCAGTTGCTCAAGCTCTTTGCGAGCTTGAGTCTTATTGCCTGATTTAACCAGTGCCGCCGCAAGATGATAGCGAATGTCCAGCGCTTCCGGTGCGAGTGAGAGTGCTTTTTCCAAAAACGGCAAACCTCGTGTAGTATCGCCTTGTTCGACCAATATCCAGCCAAGGGTATCCAGAACCGCCGGGCTATCCGGAGCCAATTTATAGGCCTTTTCGGCATATTCCAGGGCCAAGGGATTTTTTTCCTGCTGATAAGCTGTAGCGAGATTATTCAATGCGGGCATGTAAGCTGGGGCTCGTTTCAGGATGATCTGATATTGCTCGATGGCCGCTTTATGATTTCGATCCGCAAGATAGGCTCCAGCCAGGTACATCCGGCTTGCTGCATCGTCCGGGTGCTCCTTTAGCCATTGCAGCAAGCGTGAGTTTGCTTCCGGCCCTTTCCCGGCCCGGCTGAGCGATGCATGTATCTTTACCATTGCCAGGCCGCTCCTGCTGATACCAAACGCATGCTCATACGCTTTTACTGCAAGCGCTGGCTTTTGTTGGGCCATTAGCAGATCACCTTCCGCTATGTATCCCACAGGTGATTTTTTCTGTTGCTTTTGAATTTGATGTGAAACCGCCATAGCTTTCTCATAATTTCCTTGATGCGACTCAAGCGCAATCTGCGCCAATTGTGCATCAATATAATCCGGTTTTATAGCAAGCGCTTTCTTCAGCGCGTCCGATGCAGCCGACGCGTTCTGGTTCGCAAGTTGAAGTGAGGCGATTCCGAGTTGAACGGCCGGAGATTCTGGCTGCATCGCCGCAAGCCGGTTGTAACTCTCCAAAGCGGCCGTCTTGTCGTTGGCCGCAAGCTGCGCCTGTGCCAGTAGTTCCAGAACTTCGGGGCTTTGTGGATTCGCGCCTTGTAGCTTCCTGGCAAGGGTCAAAGGTTTCTGTTTTTCCCCTGAGCGAAGGTAATGTGCGATCAGCAGCATGGCCGGCTGAAGCGCATCCGGATTTTCCGTGGCGGAGCGCTCCAGCCAGGCCGTCGCTTCTTTGCCCTGGCCCTGGCTGAGGGCGAGATTCGCCAGAGCAGTCATGGCCTGAACATTCTTTTTATCTTTTTCCAGGATGGCTTCAAAGCGTTTTTTTGCGGCTTCCGGTTTTTTTTCCTGCAAGTCAATCTGAGCAAGATTTGCTACAGCGGGAAAATAAGTGGGCTGGAGTGAAAGCGCTTTCTCAAAACTTGTGCGTGCGTGAGCTGTGTCTTTCTTGTTCAGGTAGATACCGCCTTTCAAATTCTGTACGAGGGGATTATCCGGATTCGCCTTTTCCAGATCCCTCACTGCCGCGAGGGCCTTGTCGTACTCCTTGAGGCGAAGATGAGTCATAACCAGAAGGATGCCTGCCTGGGTGGATTTGGGATCCAATTTCGCCGCCATCTCAAGCTCCGCCACGGCGCGCCCGTTCTCGCCTTGCCCCAATTTGCTCATACCCAATGCCGTGTGAAGTGTTGCACTTTCCGGCGCTATGTTGCTGGCCTTTTCAAAATATTCCGTCGCTTTTGTGAAATCTTTGCCTTGCATGTAGGATTCGCCAGCCAGGGCGAGCAATTGCGGGTCCTGTTGCGAGCCTTTGAGGGCTGGCGCCAGTACGTCGATTGCTCGCTGAGTTTGACGATTTTTTAGCAATACGGATGCCAACAGTTTACGGGCGTAAATATTTGCCGGGTCCCTTTCGAGGTAATACTTCAGATTCTGTTCGGCTTGCTGCGTGGATCCCAGGGCAGCTTGTACCGCTCCCGCAAGCAAGCGGCTTGGCATGTGTTCGGGCACTTTGCTTAAAATATGCTGGAGGGATTCCAATGCAGCGCTATTCTTTCCCTGGTTAAAATCGAGCAAGGCCTGGGTATATGAAACCATCAGACTACCGGGCGCAGCTTTGCGCGCCGCTTTGATGTCTGCCTCGGCGGCTTCCAATTTTCCGGTTCTAATTTCCAAAGAGGCCTTGTTGAGGTAGGCGACAACGCTGTTCGGCTTTAACTTCACAACCTGATCATAAGCAGCCAGAGCTGGATCGACTTTTCCCTGCATGCCGAGCAGTTCCCCCTTGAACAGCCAGGCATCGGCATTCTCCGGATTCCCGGTTACAGCTTGTTCAGCGAAACCCATCGCTGCCTCAATATCTTTTCTTGAAAGTGAGTATCTTGCCAGTCCGATTAACGCATTCGGAAAATCAGGCTTGTCCTTAAGCGCCAATTCAAACAGGTCCTTCGCCTCCTCGGTCTTGCCCAACGCCAGGGAGGCATTCCCTCGTAATGCAGAAATTTCAGCCGAATTCTTCTCTTCAGAGAGCTTTCCCGTCTCATCCAAAACCTGTTGAAACTGGCCCAAATTAAGCAGGGTTTGTCCCAGGTCGGGCATCACCTTCGCGAGACTCATCCCCAAGCTCAAGGCTTTACGAAGCTCTTTCTCTGCGGATTGGAAGTCACCTGTTTTGTTATAGATTGTGCCCAGGAGATAGCGAGCCTCTGAATTATCAGGATTGCTTTGTAAAGCATTCTTAAGCTGGATAATGGCGGCCTTGTTGTCTCCCTTCTCCTGGTAGCTTTTGGCATCGGCAATCAGAGTCTGAGCATTTTCAGTCTTCTTCCCACAGCCCGGCATAGCTGCGCCGATCAAAACCGCAGCAACCATAACCAATAATTTTCTCAAAACAGCTCTGCTTGAATGACTCATAAAAGCTCCCTCATTTTCGACACTAGCGCGCAACTGTTATGGGCGGTATCCGAATCTCGCTAAATCGAAAAAATACCTCATTCAGCCCCTGATGGAAATATTCGGTGGCCCAGATCGGCTGCGCACCCCAAACTCGGAATCGGCTCGTGTTCGCCCGCTCTCTTTCTCACCATTATTTCCCTGTATGATATGCTGGCACAGCCGTTATTAAAACTGCCCTTTAGTACAGTTTTATTTAAAATCATCGAGCGCAATGATACCGGATATGATCGAGCTTGAGCATTCACGATGCGGATAATGAAAACGGCGCCAGTAATGAAAACCAGGAAGGGAGACAGTTTATGAGTGTGGTTGCAGTGGTTGGGTTGGGATATGTAGGGTTACCGCTCGCAGTCGAGTTTGGCAAGAAACGGCAGACCATAGGTTACGATCTTTCCAGCAACAAAGTGGAAAGTTATAGGCAATGTATAGATCCGACCGGCGAAGTTTCGTTCGATGATCTGCGGGCTGCAACCCAGCTTGTTGTTACCACAGACCCGGCAAAGCTGGCGCAGGCAGATTACATTGTGGTTGCTGTACCGACCCCCGTAGACCTTGCGCATCAGCCTGATTTTGGGCCCCTCATCGGTGCCAGTGAATCCGTTGGAAAATACCTGAAGCGGGGAGCAATCGTTATCTACGAGTCCACCGTTTATCCTGGGGCAACGGAGGAAATCTGCATACCTGTTCTGGAAAAATATTCCCGGCTGAAATGGAAAGACGATTTTCATGTCGGCTTTTCTCCTGAGCGTATCAATCCCGGAGATAAACAGCACACGCTTACCAGTATTTTAAAGGTTGTGTCGGGAGACGACGAAGACACGCTGGAAAAAATCGCCGCACTTTATGAAAGCATCATTACTGCAGGCGTATACCGCGCATCCGGTATCAAAGTCGCGGAAGCGGCCAAGGTGATCGAAAACACGCAGCGGGATCTCAATATCGCATTGATGAATGAATTGGCAATCATCTTCGATAAGCTGGGCATCGACACCATGGAGGTTTTGAAAGCGGCCGGCACGAAATGGAATTTTCTTCCTTTTCGCCCTGGGTCTGGTAGGCGGGCATTGTATTGGTGTGGACCCGTATTACCTTACCCACAAAGCGGAAATGATCGGCTATATACCCCAGGTCATTCTGGCCGGCCGTAGAATCAACGACAGCATGGCCAAATTCGTCGCGGAACAAACGATAAAACATATCATTAAGGCTGATACGAATGTCAGGGGTGCCCAGGTGAATATTCTCGGGTTGTCTTTCAAGGAAAACTGTCCCGACTTGAGAAACTCCAAGGTTGCCGACCTGATCAACGAACTTGAATCCTACGGGATCGATATTCATGTCCATGATCCTGTTGCAAACCCGGACGAAGCTCGTCATGAATATGGCCTGGAGCTCAAGTCGTGGGAAGAGCTTCCTCGCGCGGATGCAATAATTGTCGCTGTGTCGCACCGGCAATTCATGGATAGGCCATTAGCCGAGTTCCAGTCCAAGATTACCGGTAACGGGTGCTTTATTGATGTCAAATCTCAATTTGATCCGCTGGCGCTTCGCAATGCCGGCTTCAGTGTCTGGCGGCTATAAAAAACGGTCATGACGAGATATCAAGGCACCCTGCAGCATTTGAAGGATACCCAATACCGCTGGCTGATCACCGGGGTTGCCGGGTTTATCGGTTCCAGCTTGCTGGAGGCCTTACTCAGGCTGAACCAGAAAGTTATCGGACTGGACAACTTTTCGACGGGCCACCGGCACAATCTCGATCAGATAAAGGAATTGGTCGGCGATGATGCCTGGCTCAACTTCAGCTTTTTGGAAGGGGATATCCGCCAACTGGAAACATGCAAACAGGCATGCGAGGGTATCGATTATGTATTGCACCAGGCGGCTCTGGGATCCGTGCCTCGTTCGATACAGGACCCTATCCGTACAAACGAAAGCAACATTTCCGGTTTCCTGAACTTATTGGTGGCGGCGCGTGATGCTCGTGTAAGGCGCTTTATTTATGCCGCGTCCAGTTCCACGTATGGTGATCACCCCGGCTTACCTAAAGTGGAATCAGTGATTGGCCGGCCGCTTTCGCCCTATGCGGTCACCAAGTATGTGAATGAGCTTTATGCCGATGTGTTTGCCCGCTGTTATGGCACGGAATCGATAGGGTTAAGGTATTTCAATGTCTTCGGCCCGCGGCAGGACCCAAACGGGGCCTATGCCGCAGTGATTCCTCAATGGATCGCCGCACTGATCAGGAATCAAGCTTTATACATTAATGGGGATGGTGAAACCAGCCGGGATTTCTGTTTTATAGAGAATGTGGTTCAAGCCAATCTTCTCGCAGCTTTGGCCGAAAATCCCGGTGCTGTCAATCAGGTCTACAACGTCGCGGTTAGCGAACGCACGAGTCTGAATGAACTTTATAAGATGATGCGAGAATTGCTTTTAGAGAAATTTCCCAAACTGAGAAATCATACCCCTGAGTACGCCAGTTTTCGCAGCGGAGATGTGCGGCATTCCCAGGCTGACATCTCCAAAGCCAGCAAAATGCTGGGCTACCTGCCGACTCATCATGTTCAGGAAGGGCTCAGGCAATCCATGGGCTGGTATATAGCCCATCTAAGCCCCGAGAAGGGACTTTGCATGAGCCGGCCTGGCTAGCAGCTTGACGAGAGCTCATTCTTGTAAAAGTCGAAGCCGTTGGCTCTACGTCAGATTAATCCTCCCACTTTCCCGCTTTTATTAACTGATTCTTGAGGCCGGGCAGGGGGAAACCCAGCTCATACGCTTTCTTTGCGTGAGTTTTTGCCCGCTGATAATCCTTCCTCTGCATATAAAGCAAGCCGAGGTTGTAGTTGATGGTGGGATCTTCTGGCTGGAGACTAATAGCTGCCTCAAGCTGCTCTGTGGCCTTGTCGGGTTGTCCGGCTTTTGTCAAATACTCCCCGTAAATCATGCGTATTACGCCGTCATTTGGCTTGGCCCGAATGGCGCGATCAAAAAAACATTCGATAGAATATTTTGAGCCTTTCGGTTTAAGGTTTTTTTCTCTCAAGGAAAGTTTCGCCATCGCTGCGAGCGCGCGGGGGTGATTCGGGAACATTACAAGCGTATAGCTCAACTCTCCTCCAAGAGTTCCCGTATTTCCATGGCGCAGATTTTCAACGTTGGAAGTAAAATGCGCCATCTCGACAAGATTCAACAGATGCTTGTCCTCTGAACTGTAATAATCGAAGGGTCTGTTATAGATATGAGCGTTATATAATTCCCCGCAGTGGGGAGGAGCCGGGCGTGCGTAGAGATTTACCGATGTAGTTGAGATTATTAATACGGCTACGCTTGCCATGATTTTCATAAAACCTCCTCATAACGACATAGTCCAGTTTTTATGAACTCCGGGTACAACGCTGATGGAGAATATCTTTAATTGGAATTAACAAGCTTATTCATTACTGTAACTTTGACTTGCCGTAGTGTGCTGTGAGCCTAAGGCCTCTGCGATCAATAACTGTTTTACCATGACTGGATCCACGCAGTTGTCCAGTTTGCTATCTGGTCGTGCCACTGGCGCCGCGAGAACGTGTGATCAGCTTCCGGTAAGTCATGCCTGGAGATCCGCTGAGATCCCAGTAGTTCCCGCCATTCACGTGAGTCCTTGACCATATCCGAGAATTCCTGGGCGGTAAGGTCGTTGCCGCTTATGATTAGAAGTACTCGTCCGTTAAAGCGGCTAAGTCCATAAAACATGCGTTCTGGCAGAGGAGCGGTATAGCAGGCAGGCGCTTTAGAAGCCACATCAATATGATATCGTCCCGCTAGGGCAGTTCCGGCGATTTTGGAGAGGGACTGGGCTGAGGCAAAAAAATTAAAATTACCTTGCCTTATCTTGTTCCAGAATTGCGGATCAAAAAGGCGCCCGACATAGTAATGTTGCAGATAGG
>CAVUXR010000009.1:0-39441 GCA_963745455.1 uncultured beta proteobacterium | reverse complement strand
CATCGTTAGCAATCAATTTTTGAGATTCTCTATCTACTGAACAGAATGAGAAAAATTCAAAAAGTTTTTCCCTTCGCTGAATAAAACCTTTCCAATATCTCCTCGCAACGTTACATCGCTTTACTTTTCTTGAGGCAACATTCTCCTGACTTTTTTGTCAACTATAGTCAGCAGGAAGGCTTTAAATATTCGGAGTTCGTCGAAAAATCGTATAATACAAGGTTTTTCGCTCCATTTTTTAGGACGCAAATTTTGATTACTACTGCCAACATTACCATACAGTTCGGGGCCAAGCCGCTGTTCGAAAACGTTTCAGTCAAATTCGGCGATGGCAATCGCTACGGTCTGATCGGAGCCAACGGCTCGGGCAAATCCACATTTATGAAAATACTTGGTGGCGATCTGGAGCCGACCTCCGGCAACATCAATGTCGACGCCGGCGAGCGGGTCGGTAAGTTGCGCCAGGATCAGTTTGCTTTCGAGAGTTGTCTCGTGATCGACACGGTAATGATGGGCCACGATGAATTATGGCGCGTGAAAGAGGAGCGCGATGCAATTTATGCCAATCCCGACGCTACCGAGGCCGATTATATGCATGCCGCGGAACTCGAGGCGCGTTTCGCCGAGCTGGACGGCTATTCCGCTGAAGCCCGTGCGGGAGAATTGCTGCTGGGCGTGGGTATTCCATTGCCGCAGCATCAGGCGCTGATGAGCGCAATAGCGCCGGGATTCAAGCTGAGAGTGCTGCTGGCGCAGGCGTTGTTTGCCGATCCGGAAATTCTGCTTCTCGACGAGCCCACCAATAATCTCGACATCAACACCATCCGCTGGCTGGAAGACGTCATTAACCAGAGCAGGAGCACTATCATCATTATTTCCCATGATCGCCATTTCCTGAACAGTGTCTGCACTCACATGGCCGATCTCGACTATGGCGAAATCCGCATCTATCCGGGAAATTATGATGATTACATGATGGCCTCCACGCAGGTACGGGAACGCATGCTGGCCGACAATGCAGAAGAAGAAAACCCAGATTGCCGAGCTGCAGGCATTCGTAAGCCGCTTTTCCGCGAATGCCTCCAAAGCACGGCAGGCCACCAGCCGCGCCCGCCAGATCGAAAAAATCAAGCTGGAAGATGTGAAGCCTTCCAGCCGGCAGTATCCCTATATCCGCATTGATGTGGATGAGCGAGAGAAACTGCATCGGCTTGCGGTATCGGTTCAAAGCATCACCAAGCATTTTCCGGGAATGGAAAAGCCGTTATTACACAAATTCAGCCTCAACGTGGAGGCGGGGGAGAAAATCGCCATCATTGGACCTAACGGCATCGGCAAAACCACCCTGTTGCGTTGCATTGCCGGTGACCTGGCGCCAGACGCGGGAGAAGTGAAATGGGCGGAGAAAGCTCGTCCCGGCTATTTTGCACAGGATCACTCCGCGGATTTTGCAACTGATCTATCGCTTACCGATTGGATGACCCAATGGCGCCGTGAAAACGATGATGATCAAGCCGTGCGCAGCGTTCTCGGCAGATTGCTGTTTTCGGGGGACGAGGTGAAAAAGTTGGTCCAGGTCATTTCAGGCGAGAGGATTTCATGTTTTCGGGAATCTTATGCTGCAACGAAATAATAAGCGACACATGCATGAACCTACCAATCACCTCGACATGGAATCCATTGAGTCCCAAACACCGGATCTGTTTTAATAAACTGCAACTCTTATTCGCGTTCACATGACCGCGAATTCGTTTCCTCGCCGCTACCCGTGTGATCCAGATGAAGCCTGGTGGTCTCACGGATCTTCAAAGGCAATGGACGAAGACTACCTCCAAGGCCAGGGTCTTGTCATCCCTCCTTGATGTCCCGCGGCAATACTCCAAGCCTCAAGCAAAAAGGGGAAAACTCTCGTATGTCCGCCCGTTAATCCGCTTCTTGCGCCAGGCCTTCCGATAACAACAAGCCGGATCAACCGGCGGCTTTCAGGGCGGCGCGGTAACGAACCCAATCAAAACAAGGGCCGGGGCTGCTTTTGGTCTCCGGTGCAATATCGGAATGACCGGCATTTTCATGATGGGATATCTCTTTTGCAGCGCGCGCGTTAATACATACCAGCGCAGCGTATTGAGCATCGGTAAAACGCACTGTATCAAGACCCTCAAGCTCTATACCAATGGAATAATGGTTGTATTTCTCCTTTCCCTGCCAGCAGGATTCTCCCGCATGCCAGGCCCGCTTCTCGCAGGGAATGAACTCAGCGATTCCACCGTTACGGCGAATGAAGAAGTGAGCTGAAACCCTGAGGCCGTGAAGTCGCTGATAAAAAGGGCGGCGTTTTACTCTCCAGTGAATTCATGAAGAACTGGATCACCCCGTCGCCGCTGAACTCATCCGGTGGAAGGCTGATGTTATGGATCACCAGCAGACTGATATCGCATTCCGAGGGACGTTCGTCAAAATTGGGCGAAGGGATCAAACGTATGTTGTCTAGGCCATCCGCTGCATACACCTGCATTTCATTTTCTGCATTTTCCATTTGGCGCGCTGTGGGGTCGCTCACGCCTGATCCCGATACATCAGCCCTGCAAATGCAGTCGCCGATGCTCATCGCTACAGAAAATTTACCTTCCGAGGTAACCTCTCGCTCCTGGGCAAATGCACGCCGCAGTGAACACACCGCACCATATCCTCGCCTTCGAGCGTTGCTGGACCCTTTCGCGCTTCCTCCTGCCGCTTTTTAAGCGCACGCCGGTAGCTGCTTATCACCCATATAAAGAGCACTGCAATAAGAACAAAGAACAGGATTCTACCAACGGGTAACCTCCTCCGGCGCATCACGAAGAGATGTGCATAACGTTTAAACATACAGAGGCATTACCGGTTGCATAAGGACGTGCAAGTCTGATTCAGGTTCCACCTTACCTTTTATGTTGGAAAATACAGTTTTGGGGATTCGATAATCGTATTCCCCTTGTTCAGCATGCTCCCTCCATCGACCTCGACAATCAGTGTTGGGGAGAACCAGACGAAATCGACGATATAGCTCCCAACAGATTTTTGACGCTTGAATTTCAGACCAAAAAACCGGCGAGCACTGCAGGTAATACCATAATCGCTGCTCGGCCTCGGTCTGATTTGAGCTCAATACCCTTGCACGCTCCAGTAAGCTCATATCTTACTCTTTCCTCAGCCCCTACCCAAAAACCTAATTCCACTTTACTACCGGCTCCTGGGCTACAACCCGGCGTTTAATACGCGCTGACTCTCCCGCCTGCGGGAGAGAGTCAGGGAAAAAATTATTGAAAGGGGAACTTAAAAAAATGATGGTCGGGGTGAGAGGATTCGAACCTCCGACTCCTGCGTCCCGAACGCAGTACTCTACCAGGCTGAGCTACACCCGAGCTGTGATCCAGCTTTTTCTATACCATTTAAACGCACTGATTCGCAATTAATGCTGAGTTCTGTTCATCAGCGCGTGGGCAGCAATTGTACTGAGGAAGAGGTATTCGAGCAAATCCAAAATGGAATCGGGCTCAATAGTTTCGCGCAACGGCGAAAGTGCTCAGTTGCAGCAGGCATTCCTTATAATCGGAGTCAGGCAACCGCGAAATCATTCTGGATGCAATGTCGGATTCGGTTTGTGCACGCTGTCGCGCGTAATCCAGCGCGCCAGTTTGCTGAATAACGTCCAGAACCGGCTGAAACCCCCCTTCACCGCCCTGTTCAATGGCATTGCGTATGATTGTAGCCTGGGCACTTGAACCCGTTCTCATCGCATAAATGAGCGGTAGCGTAGGTTTGCCTTCAGCCAGATCATCCCCCAGGTTTTTACCGGTCTCATGATAGTCTCCGGAATAATCCAGCATATCATCCGTCAGCTGAAACGCGGTTCCCAGATGCATGCCATACACCGCCATTGCTTCCTCCTCCGCCGGGGTAGCATTGCCGAGGATCGCGCCGAGCCGGGTCGCCGCTTCGAACAGCTTCGCGGTCTTGTAACGGATCACTCGCAGGTAGTTCTCCTCATCAACATCAGGATCACGAACATTGAGCAACTGCAGTACTTCGCCTTCAGCGATGGTATTGGTTGCGTCGGCCAATACCCGCATGACGCGCATATTGTCCACTTCCACCATCATCTGGAACGCCCGGGAATAAAGAAAGTCACCAACCAGTACGCTCGCGGCGTTGCCGAACAGGGCATTTGCCGTCGCCGTGCTCCGCCGTAACTCGGACGCATCCACGACATCGTCATGCAGCAAGGTCGCGGTATGAATGAATTCCACAATCGCCGCGAGATCATACTGATATTTTCCGGAATAGCCGAACGCACCAGCGGAAAGAATGACCAGCGCGGGACGCAGGCGCTTCCCGCCGCTATTGATGATATATTCGCTTACTTGCCGGATGAGTCCTACATCGGAATAAAGTTTCTCGCGGATGACCGCATCCACCGCGACCATGTCCCGGGCGATCAGACTCCTGATACGTTCAATTGACACAAAGGTTCCTGGAAAAAGCTGCCATGGTAGAAACGTAGCCGCCAACGTGTCAAGTTCGGCATTGCAGCGGCCGCGGTTTCGATACCAAACTCATCCGCAACAGGTCTTTGACCTCAGGAAGATGGCTATGTATAATTCGGGTTTGCGTTTTAGAAGCGCTGCTTTTTTGACGCCCGCTTTTGGCAATAATCGGTCAGCAATAAAGGGAATCCAGTATGTATGCAATCATAAAAACCGGTGGGAAGCAGTACCGCGTCGAGAATGGGCTGAAACTTAAAATCGAGCAGTTACCGGTGGATGTCGGCAGCGAACTCGTGATCGACCAGGTGTTGATGATTGCCGACGGCGATAATGTATCAATGGGCAAACCTCTCCTGAGCGGCGCCTCGGTGAAGGCCACAGTGCTGGAACAGGGCAGACACGACAAAGTGCGCATCTTCAAAATGCGGCGGCGTAAACATTACCAGAAGCATCAAGGTCACCGGCAGAATTACACCGAAATTCAAATCACCGGCATTTCGGCTTAGGAGAATTTGTCATGGCACATAAAAAAGCGGGTGGCAGTTCCAGGAATGGCCGCGATTCAAATTCCAAGCGTTTGGGGGTAAAAAGCTTCGGCGGCGAGCTGATTCCGGCTGGCAGCATTATTATCCGCCAGCGGGGCACGAAGGTTCATGCTGGCGATAATGTGGGAATGGGCAAAGACCACACGCTTTTTGCGAAAGCCACCGGCACGGTCAGCTTTGGCCTGAAAGGATCGGAACGGCGCAAAACAGTCAGTATTATACCTGTCTAGACTTTTAGCAATCCCCGCTCAAAAGCCCTGTCAAAGATAGGGCTTTTTTGTTGGTAACGAATATATACTAGATATACTAGAGGCATTCCATGAAGTACATAGATGAAGCAATCATACATGTGATTGCCGGAAAGGGAGGCGACGGTGCGGCAAGCTTCCGCCGGGAAAAGTATATTCCCAAAGGCGGCCCTTCAGGCGGCGACGGCGGGCGGGGCGGCAGTGTTTTTGCCATAGCCGACCGCAACATCAACACATTGGTCGACTATCGCTTTGCCCGAATCCATCACGCGAAAAACGGAGAAAACGGACGTGGCTCTGATTGCTACGGGAAGGGAGCTGAAGACATTACCTTGCGCATGCCGGTCGGTACGGTAATCATGAATGCCGCAACTGGAGAAACTGTCGCCGATTTGCAGCGCCATGAGCAAAAAGTGTTATTGGCAAAAGGCGGTGCGGGTGGACTCGGCAATCTACACTTCAAATCCAGTACCAATCGCGCACCCCGTCAATTTACGCCGGGTGAACCGGGAGAAGAACTCGACCTGAAACTGGAGCTCAAGGTTTTGGCCGACGTGGGACTCCTTGGGATGCCCAATGCGGGAAAATCCACGCTGATCCGTGCCGTGTCTGCCGCCCGTCCAAAAGTGGCCGATTACCCTTTTACTACCTTGCACCCCAACCTGGGCATGGTAAGGGTAGACCAGAACCGCAGCTTCGTCATGGCCGACATCCCCGGCCTGATAGAAGGTGCGGCGGAAGGCGCCGGATTGGGTCACCGCTTCCTGAAGCATCTTTCGCGTACGCGCCTGCTCCTGCATGTGGTGGATATCGCCCCGCTGGACCAAAATGTCGATCCTGTACGCGACGCCAAAGCCATCGTGGAAGAGCTCAGGAAATATGACGAATCGCTCTATCAAAAACCACGCTGGCTGGTACTCAACAAGGTTGACTTGCTGCCGGAGGATGAGCGGGAAAAAACCGGCAAAAAATTCATGCGGAGCTTCGGCTGGAAGGGAAAAAGCTTTATTATTTCAGCAATCACCGGCGAAGGCTGCAGCGGGCTGACCTATGCCATCATGGATTATCTTGAGGAGGAATCAGCAAAACACGCTGAGCAATTTACCTGCCCCGGTACGGCTGAATAACCGCCTGAATTTATCGCATCAAAATGATCTCCGAAGCTACGGCAGGGTTTGGCTCACGATAGCTTTGACAGTTTTACTCGAAAATGTAAAAACATGGGTATCATGTTTTTGCTATAACTGAATTACGGGCACTGTTTGAATGCCTCGGCATCGAGGCTCTTAAGATTCCGCCATTGCCGTATTTTTTATGGCTGCTGTTCACAGTCAACCGAGAATCATTTTTGCCATTATTTTTGGAGGAACCATGACCAAACTTACCGAAACGGAGCTCGCCGGACTGGACCCTGTTATCGATGCACGCAAAATGACATCCGATGTTTCGGACAAATACGAGAATATCGTTATACCCATCGGGAACGCCGGCGAGTCTCAAGCCGGTGATAATGCCGGTCTGGTGGGCGGTGAAGGACTGTCTCTCGCTGCACTCATGAGGCTTCGTTTGAGCGCGCTTCGCCAGCGGTAGATCCAGCAACGATAGATCCAAGATGTCGCTGGTCGCCATTCTGTCATATTCGCTAGTAATTCTGTGGCTGGTTATGACGTTATTGGCTCAACACCGGCGTTTTCAGCCTTTTATTAACGCGTTCAATGCACTGCACATTATTCCTCGCTGGACTTTTTTCGCACCCAACCCCGGCGTCAGGGATTATCATCTCATAATAAGGGACCGCTGCAGCGATGGATGCTTGACGGGCTGGAAAAGCGTACCCGTCTATTCGCCACGGCCAAAATTCGGGTATCTCTGGAATCCGCAAAAGCGCTCATCCAAAATCCTGAATGATGCCGTCCAGGCAATAAAATTGCTGTTAAAGCGCGAGGATATCGGTATTGCCGGAATTCCTTTCACAGTGCCCTATCTGCTTCTCCTGTATTACGCGGCGCATGCCGTACCGCCTGACCCGAATGCCGTGGAATTTCAAATCGCCATTATCGAATCGTCGGGACATGATGAACGGATACTGGAATGCTCTTTCCTCTCCAGTTTCCATGGCAGGTGATATACAGGATTCGCGGTGGAGATCGCTTCTTGCCTCGTCATAACGAAGATCCTGCTGGCCGCATGGTCGCTGCTCTCTGCGGCGGAGTGGTTCTCTAATCTTCATCTCTTCCGTCCCGATGGCCTGTTGTCATGGAATATCCTGCGCTTGCGGCCTGCTCTGATCAGTTCAAGTGCCGTTCGCCCTTATGTTCATTCCCAAAGCGTTGTGATAGCCGTCCTGCTGTGCCGCATTGCCGCCGCGCTTCCGCTGCTCTTGCCCTACCCCAGTCCGGTGGATTTCCCGTGCAGCGTAATGATCCTGCTTTCATGTTTTTATATGTCCCGCCGCACGTGGTTGGGTGGTGATGGATCGGATCAGATGGGAATGATCATTGCCGCAGGAGTGGCTATCATGTCAGCGGGTATGGTTCTGAGCGATATCGATCTCGCTTTATGCGGAGTTCTGGCAATCGCCGGACAAGCGACATTAGCCTACTTTGTGGCGGGAGCGGCAAAGCTCGTTTCGCCCGTTTGGCGTAATGGAAGCGCGTTGATGGGGGTAATGAAAACCCAATCGTACGGGCATCCGGCAGCAGTTTATTTTGGCGAACATCACCCCCGTTTTTGCTCATTCGTCTGCTGGACTACTATCGTAACGGAAACACTGTTTCCACTCATTTTGTTTGTACCCCCTGCTCTCGCGATTGCCGGCCTCTTGTGCTTTGCCGCTTTTCATCTCTCCAACGCCTATTTCATGGGGCTGAATGCGTTTGTTTGGCCTTTCCTTGCAACCTATCCGTCTGTCATGGTGATGAATTCAGTATTTCGCGGCTGGCTGGGATGGGCATGACGACGGATGAGAGTGATTCCGGCCGGTTGCTCGTGGTGTATGACGGCGATTGTCCGCTGTGCGCGACCTTCCTGAAGTACTACTCCGTCCGTAAAAATGCAGGCGGCGTGGAACTGATCAACGCCAGGGAAAAACCCGCCCTCGTCCAGGAGCTGCGGTCCAAAGGGATGGAAATCAACGATGGCATGATCGTCACATGGCGCGGACGTAACTATCACGGCGTGGAAGGTATGCACCTCCTGGCTATACTAGGTAACGATTCTGGCGTCATCGGCGCGCTGAACAGGCTATTGTTTCACAATAAAAAAATTGCCAAGGCAGTCTATCCTTTGCTCGTAGCCGGACGCAGGATAACGTTGGCACTATTGCGGCGCAAGCTCATCCCGCATTAGCAATATTTCGGTTACCTTTTGCGGTCATTCTATTAGCAAACCAGCTCTTCCTGACTTCCCCCTCTTTCATTCGGAAGAGAGCGCTAGGGGGATGTCAGGGAAAAATTTGAGCAGGATTCAGCGCCCTCTCCCCTACCCCTCTCACGCATATGGGAGACGGGGTCAGAAAGGCAGCTCAAAGTGAGCCCGCGGCTGAAAGTGAGTCCTGCTCCAGGTTGCGGTAAAATGTAATTCGGGCACGGCCAATGCCTCAGCAGTTTCATCTCCTGGCTACCCTCTCCCGCTCGCGGGAGAGGGTCAGGGAGAGGGCAAAGACGCCACGTTGCAGGGCGGGCACCTTTCGGATTGTGATTATCACGAATATAGCTCTCGGTAACATCGCGTAGCACAACCCAGCATTAATGAAAAACTATGCAATCCATCGTAAAACAATCACGGCGCATCGTCGTCAAGGTCGGCAGTAGTCTGGTCACTAACCAGGGACAAGGGCTCGACCATGCCGCGCTTGCGCGCTGGGCGGAACAAATCGCCAAACTAAAGGAAAAGGGTAAAGAGGTCGTGCTGGTGTCTTCCGGTGCAATAGCGGAAGGCATGCAGCGCTTGAATTGGAAGAAGCGACCCCGTGCATTGTCCCAATTGCAGGCCGCCGCTGCTGTCGGTCAAATGGGGCTGGTGCAGGCATATGAATCCTGCTTTCGCGCTCATGACCTGCATGCGGCGCAAGTGCTGCTCACTCATGAAGATCTGTCTGACCGGAAGCGCTACCTCAATGCCCGCTCGACGTTGACTGCTCTGCTTGGCATGAATGTGATTCCTGTCATCAACGAGAATGATACGGTAGCGACCGACGAAATCCGCTTTGGGGATAATGACACCCTCGCTGCGCTGGTCACCAATTTGATCGAAGCTGATGTGCTGATAATCCTCACCGACCAGGGCGGGCTGTTTACCGCCGACCCGCGCAAAGATGCCCAAGCGAGCCTGGTGGAGGAGGCTGCCGCCGGAGATCCTGCCATCGAGACTATGGCGGGCGGCGCCGGCAGCGATATCGGGCGCGGTGGCATGCTGACGAAGGTGCTGGCCGCTAAACGCGCGGCCCGCAGCGGCGCGCATACCGTGATTGCATCTGGGCACGAACCCGACGTCCTGATTCGGCTTGCTGAAGGAAAAACGGTTGGTACGCAACTATTGGCCGAAACCATGACGTTGGCAGCGCGTAAACAATGGCTCGCTGACCATCTGCAGATGCGCGGGAACGTTACCTTGGACGAAGGTGCTGTGAAAGCGCTCGCGATCGGCGGTAGGAGCCTGCTATCAATTGGAGTGACAAACGTCAGCGGCAATTTTGAACGCGGCGAGGTCGTGGGTTGCCTTGATCCCTGGGGAAAGGAAATAGCACGGGGACTGGTCAATTACAGCGCCGCGGAAACGCGTCGGATATTGCGGCGGGCAAGCAACGAGATCGAGGCAATCCTGGGCTATGCAGGCGAACCCGAGCTCATCCACAGGGATAACCTGGTTCTGCTCTAACCGGTCTGCTGTAATCGTTCTGCTGTGACCGGTTCTGCTCCCCGGTTCTACTTTGAACAGCTTCTACATTAACCAGACTTTTAGCCAAGTATCAAGAGCTGGCGTAGAATACTGCCACTCACTGAAAATTGCAGCCCAATATTTTAGTTACCTCTGAGAAATACTCATGAAACCGCTTACGGAAATGGACGCCAATTTTTCAACCAGCCCGCAGATCGATGTCGAGGATTTACCCGAGATCAAAGCGGCCGGTTTCAAAAGCGTGATCTGCAATCGGCCGGATAATGAGGACGGTGGCGCTCACGCGGACCACAATTTTCTCGAATCCGAAGCACGAAAACTGGGCTTGGAGTTTGCCTATCTGCCCGTCATACCAGGGCAGATAAACGAAAGCCATGTCGCCCAGTTCAAGACCTTGATCGACAAGTTGCCCGCCCCCGTCCTGGGATATTGCCGCATGGGTATGCGTGCAAAGACGCTTTACGAGCGATCGAGGTAACTGTGGAAATTGCGGGTAGCAAAAACCTATCCTGGAGCTGAGTTCTAGTACCGGACCGCTCGCGGGTGAACCCCGGCTTTCAAGGCCCGGACAGCCTCGTCGGCATCCGTCACCATGTCAAATCCGAGTGGGCAGAAAAAATACCGGTAAAGCGTTCGTTGCGGATAATTCTGGGCAATATTTTCGAGGTTGGTCCATTTCGACATTCGGGCCTGCATCCAGGTATGATTGCTTCGTCCGTAGGCGTAAGTCCTTTTTTCCGCAGTCTGGCAGCGTATGCCCTCGTAGCTCACATTCATCGCACCTGACGGTGATTTGATCACGAGGGTAAAACGCACGACCGCGTCCTCTCCCACGGAGATGGATGGCGCATCGACGTAATGAGAATTGTCGCTCGCCGGGCCGGCGTCGAATTTCAGAAGATTTTCAGTCTGGGGATAAGGCGGCAATTCCGCCTGTATCTCGACCCATGGTTTTTCATTATCAAACTCGTAATCGATCCCTTTTTTCTGGGCATAAGCGATGGGAGCCATAACAGCAATCGAGCACAGCAGTATCAAGAGTCTTTTCAAAAGCCTCTTCATTGGGTAGTCGTCCCCGAAGCCAAGTCACTGATCAAGGAATCTTTCACCACCCCCGTAACCGGTTCAGGCGGCACATTATAAGCGGTATGGCCGATACCCATGCTCAAGGGTAAATCATGGCGCAACGCTTCGATCATGCCGGCGTTTAGCTCAAAACGCAAAAAGTGCACTGATGAGGTCTTTTCCCCGGTTTCGCGTTCCAGATCCTCATCGGCAATAGCATAAACCGGATCATAGCCCTCCACTTTCACCCAAACCCTATCTTGTATTCCAATCAGTTCCCTTAACCTCGCGGCGCGCTCCGCCGGGTCGGGAAATTCAATCATCATGGTTGCTTTCCAGTTGGCTCCATCCGGAACCAGGGGACCATACGCTTCCAGTTCCTCCTGTATGCCAACTTCATCAAAAATCTTTTCCGCCCGAAGCATTTCCTGAATCTGATACCGTATCGTCAGCTCATCCTCGAAAATGAGCGTTATATTTTCCCCGAGATGAACCTTACGGTTTTTCTTGTGTGCGATAACGCGAGCACGAAAATCCTCCCGTGCTTTGGCGTATGCCTCAAGAGTCAACAGACTGTCGCGGCTAATTCCAGACATTTTTATACAATGTATGTTGCTTGATGCGGAGTTTGAATATCACTTACTCAAGCCTCACTCAGCCAAGCTGCACTTAACCAGGCCGCACTTAGCAAGTCCAACTTAATCAAGTCCAACTTAGCCAAGTCCATAGGCAATACGCATGAGTGTCAGTGGGTGCTGTTTCTGTGCAGGGGTGGTGCCTGTACCACTTATGCCCTGCTCGATATGACGAGCGGCGATGGCACAATCGGAGCTGATGTAGTCCGGCTTGGCCGCAGCCATCTGCTTGAAAACAGGCTTTCCGATCTTCATCGATTCGGCAAAATGCTCGGTCTTGACGCCCCAGGTGCCGTCATGACCGGAGCAGCGCTCCACCACGTTCACTTTAGTCCCCGGTATCATTTGCAGCATTTCCCTGGTCTTCTGCCCGATATTCTGCACCCGTAAATGGCAGGGAATATGATACGAAACGTTGCCTAAAGGTTGTGTAAAGTCGGTTTTCAATAAGCCATCCCGGTTGCGCAACATCAGATACTCGAACGGATCAAACATCGCCTCCGCTACCGCTTTCACATCCTCATCCTCTGGAAACATGAGCGGCAACTCCTGCTTGTACATGAGGGTGCACGATGGCACGGCGGTAAGTATCGCATACCCTTCCTTCGCCAATTTCACTAAAGGAGGAATATTCTTCGTCTTAAGTTCCTTTACCGCCGGAAGGTCGCCCAATTCCAGCTTCGGCATGCCGCAGCAAGCCTCTTTTTCTACTAGATGCACCGGAATCTCGTTGTGATCCAATATCTTCAATAGATCGTGCCCGATACCCGGTTCGTTGTAATTAATATAGCAGGTGGCATAGATCGCTACCTTGCCCGGTGCTCTGACGCCGTCGCGAACCTCGTGAGAGGAATTGACACGCGCATTAGGACGAAATTTGTGGCTGTCATACTCGGGCAATTTACGCTTGGCATGGATACCCAGCATGCTGTCCATCAGCTTGCGAGCCGCCGGGGCTTTGTTCACCGCATTGATTGTCTGGGCTATCACGGGAATGCTCGCTAGCTTGCCGACGGCATCCGTACTGGAGAGTAATTTATCACGGAAACGGATGTCCCCTTTTTTGTGCTTGACCGCCTTGGCGCGCAGCATGAGATGCGGAAAGTCAACATTCCACGGATGAGGGGGAACGTAAGGGCACTTCGTCATGAAGCACATATCGCAGAGGTAGCAGCGGTCAGCCACCTCCCAGAATTTCTGCTTTTCGACTCCATCCAGCTCGCCGGTGGATCCCTCGTCTATCAGGTCGAACAAGCTGGGAAATGCCGTGCACAGATTGACGCAGCGGCGGCAGCCGTGGCAGATATCGAAAACACGCTCCATCTCCGCGAACAGCTTGGGCTCGTCGTAAAAATCAGGGTTTTCCCAATCAAGCGGATGACGTTTTGGGGCCTCAAGGCTGCCTTCTCGGGTGGTCATGCCAATGTGAAAATTAGATGAGGAATAAACGGAAAAACAATAAAACCTTCAGGGGCGAATGGACCGGCCGGACCGGCGCGGCCCGGACTATCCATTAGTTTTGTAGAGAAATATTATTCAGCCAGGTTGTCCAGGGCTTTCTGGAAGCGGTTGGCATGGGAGCGCTCAGCCTTCGCCAATGTTTCGAACCAGTCGGCGATCTCATCAAAACCTTCCTCTCGTGCAGACTTGGCCATGCCCGGATACATATCGGTGTATTCGTGCGTCTCACCGGCTATGGCTGCGTGTAGATTGTCTCTTGATGAACCGATAGGCAGGCCGGTGGCCGGATCACCACTCGCTTCCAGGTATTCCAGATGACCATGGGCATGGCCGGTCTCGCCTTCGGCCGTGGAGCGGAAGACCGCCGCGACGTCATTTTGCCCTTCCACATCCGCCTTGGCTGCAAAGTAGAGGTAACGGCGGTTTGCCTGAGACTCCCCGGCAAATGCCGCTTTCAGATTCCCTTCGGTTTTCGATCCCTTAAGTTCCATTACTCTCTCTCCTGTGGTTAATGGTTTAAATAAAACTGAATATTTTAAAATATTTGAAGCCGCGTACTCAACCGCATGAATTGCGCTGAATTGGCCGTGAACGCCGACCAGAGGCCAGAACCGAACCGTAGGAGACTATCGAAGGGGGCATGCCTTGTCAACTATCGTCCGGCTGAGCATTTATGCTATCGGGACACAACCTCTACTTTAGGCCTTTCGTTGGGTTACGCTACGCTAACCCAACCTACCAGTACTGAGCATTTACGCTATCTTGACACAGCCCCTACCTCAACCATGGGGCTCTTCTCTGGTCGCGCAAGCGAGTAATCGGCCGGGTCAGCGTAGTGTAACCCGACAGAGGAACCGCTCACGTAACCAGATTCTGCGGTCTTCCCGCCACCCAGGCTTCGACATTATCGATCAACTGATCGGCGAGGACCTGCATTGCCTCATCCGAAGCCCAGGCCACATGGGGCGTCAAGATAAAGTTGGGGCGGCGCAGGTCGAGCAAAGGGTTGCCGTTCACAGGCGGCTCGGTAGTAAGCACGTCGAAACCGGCTCCAGCGATCAAACCCTCATCCAGCGCCTGAACCAGCGCTGTCTCGTTAACCAGTCCGCCTCGCGCGGTATTGATCAGCAACGCGCTGCGCTTCATCTTGCGCAGTTCGTCGATGCCGATCAGGTTCTGCGTAGCGGGTGTTAACGGGCAATGCAGGGAGAGAACATCCGACTCGGCCAGCACCTGATCCAGCAGTGTAAGCGCTACCTCTTTCTTTTTGGGCGAGTCATGGTAGGCGAACAGAACGCGCATGCCGAAGCCCCGCGCGATTGCGGCAGTGCCCTGTCCAATCGCGCCTTCGCCTATAATGCCCATGGTGGAACCGGACAGTTCGCTAATGTGGTGGGTGAACAAGCAGAACTGCTCAGATTTCTGCCATGCACCCTCTTCAATTTCGCGCCGGTAGGCCGGCAGATTCCGCCGTAACGCAAGCACCAGCGCAAACACATGTTCCGGCACGGTATGGATGGCGTAGTTGCGAATGTTTGCCACCGCAATGCCCCGCTTGCGGCAAGCGGCGAGATCGATCCCGTTATATCCAGTTGCGGAAATTGCCACCATTTTCAACCTGGGCAGTTGCGCCAGGATTTCGTCACTCAACTGCACTTTGTTGATGATCGCAATCGTGGCGTGCCGCAGGTGTGGCACCACCTGGTCGGCAGATGTGTGAGCGTATTCCTCCGAGGTATGCTCGAACCTCGGCCGGCGCACGTGCGCCTTAAGCGAATCCCGCTCCAGAAAAACGACATGGTGGCTCATGCTTGCTCACTCCTTTGGGACCGATGCATTATCCAGGACTGTACAACGAATTAATATCCGAGAGTATTCGGCGGAGGCGGCCGAAGAAAGTGCAAACCCGGTAAATCCAGGTTTAGCCGCGATTCATCCTTGCTGAAAACAGGCTTGCGGAAACGATCATCAATCCGCCGACCCATTCCCTCAATGCCATTACCTCATCCGTCAGAAAATGTGCCGCAATGGCCGCGGCCACCAATTCAAACAACATAATGACAATAGCCTGATTTGCGGGCACATACGTAAGGCCGTATTGCACAACCAGGCTCAGGACAAATACGATGAGCCCCACCCCCGCCAGAAGCAGATACGTATTAATGGAAATGCCGGCCAAAACCGGCAGGTCATGCAGCAAAAGGCTGTAACCGGATGCTATCAGCGTCACCCCAACCCAGACGGCCAGCGATTTCAGCTGGATATCATGGGCCTGGTCCTTGCGGCTCAGCACGTTCGAAAGCGCGAACATGAAGCCCGCTGATAATCCCATCCAATCACCAAACGAAGATGGCAGCGAAAATCCACCTTCCGGCTGCCACAACATCACCACCGCACCGGTCAATGAAAGAGTGATGACCAGGTACCCGTGCAGGCTTAATTGTTCATTTAGCAGAAGACGTGCGAATAGAATAGTCCATAGCGGTGCGAGATAAAACAGCAGTAATACGCGCATGATCTCGCCATGAACCACGCCCAGCACATACGCGAGGTTCGCCCAGCCCGCGAATAACCCGATGCATAACAATAGATGCGATTGACCGTCGAATATGCGGGATCTACGCAGGCGATTGCGAAATGCGATCAACCCCATCAACAAGGCCAACGCGTATGTGATCGCGGTTGCGATGGGCCCATGTATTTGGGCTTGCTCCAGAAGACGATAGGGATACCAGAGCAGGCCCCAAATAACGGCGCCAGCAAGCAAGGCTGCCACGGGCAAAGCGTTTCCGGTATTTTGATTATTTTGTTTGGTCAGCAAGCCCCCGCCCTTTATAATTCTGCCTTCACTAAAAGCTTCAATCTCAGGAAGCATCTCCGGCCCACCCGCCCTGTCAACCCGTATTGCCTTCGCTGCTATATTAAATTGAATCCCAACCTCGATCGGCTACAGCCTTATCCGTTCCAAAAGCTCAACAAGCTGTTTGAGGACATTACGCCAAACCGCTCTTATCTGCCGATCAGTCTGCACATCGGCGAGCCCAAGCATCCCACACCCGAACTCATCCGCAACGCCTTAACGGTTAATCTCTCCGCGATGGCCCATTATCCCACTACGCTAGGGACCGGGTCGCTACGCGCGAGTATCGCCAAATGGCTGATGCGGCGGTATCGCCTGCCCGCCATTGATCCTGATCTGGAGATCATTCCCGTCAACGGCAGCCGGGAGGCGCTGTTCTCTATTGCCCAGGCGGTGATTGATCCATCTCTCCGGGAAGCTGGGGTGGTGTGTCCAAATCCTTTCTATCAAATCTACGAAGGCGCAGCCTTGTTGGCCGGTGCTACGCCTCATTTTCTGAATACACGGCCGGAGAATGATTTTGGACTCGACTATGCACAGTTGTCCGGCGAGGTCTGGTCGCATGTTCAACTGGTGTATGTCTGCACGCCTGGCAACCCCACCGGCAGAGTAATGTCGATGGATGAGTGGCAGCGGTTATTCGAACTATCGGACCGCCACGGGTTTGTGATTGTTTCGGACGAATGCTATGCCGAAATTTATTTCGACGAGGCTGCTCCTCCCCTCGGTGCGCTTGAAGCAGCACATCATCTCGGCCGTAAGGGCTTCCCCCGGCTGGTGGTCCTCAGCAGCCTATCGAAAAGATCCAACGTACCGGGCATGCGTTCCGGGTTTGCCACGGGTGATGCTGCAATACTCGAAAAATTCCTGCTCTATCGAACTTATCATGGCAGCGCGATGAACCCGGCAGTACAAGCGGCGAGCGAGGCGGCCTGGAATGACGAGGCTCATGTTGTCGAGAACCGCCGCTTGTACCGGGAGAAATTTGCTGCAGTCACAGAATTGCTGAAGAAAACTCTTTCGGTATCCATGCCGGACGCGGCCTTTTATTTATGGATAAAAACCCCCGTAAGTGATGTCGAGTTCACCCGCCAACTTTATCGCGATTATAATGTTACGGTTTTGCCCGGCAGTTATCTCGCGCGTTATGCGAACGGCATCAACCCCGGAGAAAATTTTATTCGAATCGCCCTGGTCGCGCCACTGGCGGAATGTGCCGAGGCAGCCGGACGAATTGCAACGCTGGCATCCGGCTTACAGCAGCAGTAAAGCGGCAGTACAAGATTGAGAATTTGAATTGACAAAAAAATTGTCGCCAGAAAGACGGGAAAAGGAAAAAGAGGAAAGTAAAAACATGGATCAGCTCCAGAATACAATCGAAGAAGCATTCGAACGCCGGGCCGGGATTACCCCTCGTAATGTCGAGGCGAAACTCAAGGAATCTGTCGCGCAGGTATTGGAAATGCTCGACAGCGGCAAATTGCGCGTAGCGGAAAAGGTCGACGGCAAATGGGAAACATACCAGTGGATCAAAAAAGCCGTGTTGTTATCCTTCCGTATCGAAGATAACAGTTTTATCAAGGGTGGCTTCTCCAATTATTTCGACAAGGTGCCCTCCAAGTTTGCGGATTACAGTTCCAAGGATTTCCGGAACGGGGGTTTTCGCGTGGTACCGCCTGCGGCAGTGCGTAAAGGCGCCTTCATTGCAGGCAATGTCGTGCTGATGCCCTCTTATGTGAACATCGGCGCGTATGTCGACGAAGGCACAATGGTGGATACCTGGGCCACGGTCGGTTCCTGCGCGCAGATTGGTAAAAACGTGCATTTATCAGGCGGGGTGGGCATAGGCGGGGTTCTCGAACCGGTTCAGGCAAATCCCACCATTATCGAAGATAACTGCTTTATCGGCGCGCGCTCCGAAATCGTCGAAGGCGTTATTGTCGGGGAGAACTCGGTCATTTCAATGGGCGTGTATATCGGCCAGAGCACCAAGATTTATAATCGCGAAACCGGTGAAACAAGCTATGGACGCATTCCGCCAGGCTCGGTAGTAGTTTCAGGCAATCTCCCCTCAGCGGACGGAAAATACAGCCTTTACTGCGCAATCATCGTCAAGCAAGTGGATGCGAAAACGCGCGCAAAGACAGGGATCAATGAATTGTTGCGCGGGATATAAGCCAGCGAATTGCCATCCACGACAGCATTCATTTCCCCCGGTTCGCGTATATTTATCCGGGGTAAGAATACATTGTGGATTTTAGTGATTCCGGACGTGACCTGAACCCGGTTATTGCGAAGCTCGTCATTCCGGGCTTGACCCGGAATCCAGCTCAACCAACTGTTTGCTTGCGCTTCCCCGGATACCCTGCTTCCCGCCGGTATGGAATATGCGGGTCTGCCCCTCGGAATCAATAGTTGATTATCAGTACCAGATTCAATCTTTCGCTTATCCGAATTTTCAGGAAAATAACTTATGCAAAATGACACAGTGGCCCTTGCTCAGGAGCTGATTGCCCGCCGCTCCCTGACGCCCTTTGACAACGGCTGCCAGGATATACTGGTCGAGCGATTGAAAAAATCAGGCTTTACTATCGAGAAAATACGCTGCGGCGAGGTGGATAACCTATGGGCGCGTCGAGGAACGAATGCTCCCCTGCTGTGCTTCGCCGGCCATACTGATGTGGTGCCAACCGGTCCGCTCGAAAAATGGGAAAGCGATCCCTTCAAACCAGAAATCCGCAACGACAGGCTCTACGGTCGGGGCGCGGCCGACATGAAAGGGTCATTGGCGGCATTTGTGACCGCAATCGAAACGTTTGTCTTTGAACACCCCAACCACGGCGGCTCCATTGCGCTGCTTGTCACGTCCGATGAGGAAGGTGTTGCCATTGATGGTACCGTCCGGGTGGTGGAAGCACTCAAAGCACGCAAGGAGCCGATCGATTATTGCATCGTGGGTGAACCTACTTGTGTGGATAAGCTTGGTGATACCATCAAAAACGGCAGACGCGGCTCCTTGTCCGGAATGCTGATCGTCAAGGGTATCCAGGGCCATATCGCCTATCCTCATCTGGCCAAAAATCCTATACATCTCGCAGCTCCGGCTATTGCCGAAATGGCGCGAACGGAATGGGATAAGGGGAATGAATATTTTCCGCCTACCACCTGGCAGATTTCCAATATCAACGGCGGCACCGGCGCAGCCAATGTCATTCCGGGCGATGTGACAATCCTGTTCAATTTCCGTTTCTCAACCGCCAGCACGGTTGAATCACTGCAAGCTAGAGTTCATGAGATTCTCGACCGGCACAACCTCGATTACGACTTGAGATGGGAGCTGTCGGGCAAGCCCTACCTCACCCCAAGAGGTGACTTGGTGGAAGCGATAAGCGGTGCGATTAAAACCGTCACGGGAATTGAGCCTCAGCTTTCCACTTCAGGCGGTACGTCTGACGGGCGGTTCATCGCCGATATTTGCCCGCAAGTGGTGGAGATGGGTCCGCGCAACGCCACGATTCATAAGATTAATGAATATGTGGAAATAAAAGATCTCGAACAATTGCCGCAAATTTACCGGCTGACCATGGAAAGACTGCTGTTGAGATAATTATTGACTACTTAAAAGTCGTAATTTCAGCAGTAATATTCGCTAGGAAGGATGGAGCGAAGCGCAACCCATCGATAGCCGCCATGAGTTATGGCTACTGCCTCATACCGCCACTGAACTATGTACAATGAAGCCAAGGCCCAACTTCACACTCTTCGCGACCTGCTGCGCTTTGCGGTAAGCCGCTTCCATGAAGCCGGTCTTTTTTTTGGCCATGGCTCGACCTCGGCGTACGACGAAGCGGCTTATCTCATCCTGCATACTCTGCACGTTCCGCTCGACCGGCTGGAACCGTTTCTGGATGCGCGTCTCACTACACCCGAGTTGGAGCATGTTTTGAATGTGATTCAGCGCCGTGCGACCGAGAAAATTCCTGCTTCATATCTAACCAGGGAAGCCTGGCTGGGCGATTTCAGCTTCTATATGGATGAGCGTGTGATCGTGCCACGCTCCTTTATTGCCGAGTTGCTGCGAGACCAACTCTCTCCATGGATGGAACAACCGGATGACATCCATTCGGCACTTGATCTTTGCACTGGCTCGGGATGCCTTGCAATACTGCTCGCCCACGCTTTCGAAAACGCCGTGATCGACGCCACTGATATCTCACATGAGGCGCTTCAAGTGGCCGAGAAGAACGTGGCGGACTATAACCTTCAGCACAAAATCAATCTCATCCAATCCGATCTATTTGCCGGATTGCAGGGGCGCCGCTATGACCTTATTGTCAGCAATCCGCCTTATGTCAGCGCTGAATCGATGGCCGTGCTTCCGGAGGAGTATCGTCATGAACCGCGCAGTGCCCTGGCGGGAGGGGAAGATGGGCTGGACGCGGTTCGCGCAATAATCCGCGGCGCAGCCAGCCATTTAACCGATGAGGGGGTACTCATCGTCGAAATTGGTCATAATCGGGAGGCCCTGGAACGAGCTTTTCCGCAGATTCCTTTCACCTGGCTTGAAACCAGCGCCGGGGACGAGCTGGTATTTCTGTTAAAGCGTGATCAGCTTCCGGACGCTCTCCCCTGTCCCCTCTCCCGCAAGCGGGAGAAGGAGTTAAATGGTTGAAGTGAGATGGAGATGAGCTATCAGATACGGTACGATCAGGGGTTTACAGCGTTTATCGCTGCATGTCTGTTATGGCGTTTTGCCCATCTGCTGGGATTGAGCGCCAGCGGCCCGGCACAAATCTTCCCTCTCTCGTACATGGGAGAGGGCCGGGGAGAGGGTGAGATACGATCAAATTCACACATCCTTTCCCTCAGTTTGATAAGCGACCAATTCCAGCAAACGCTTTATCTCGGCCTCGTCCAGTTCCATGGATTTTCCGCGTTTCAAACGCGGCGGCAGATTTATAGGACCGAAGCGCACGCGCATCAGACGGCTCACAGTCAACCCGATCGCTTCGAACATGCGCCGCACCTCGCGATTCCTGCCCTCCTTCAATATCACCCGGTACCAGTGGTTTGAACCTTCGCCGCCCTGATCCGACAGATGATCGAAATTTGCCGGGCCATCTTCCAGTTTAACCTCTGTCGTCAATACGTTCGCCTGTTCGGGAGTCAAGCGTCCCATAATCCTCACCGCATACTCGCGCTCGATCTCGAAACGCGGATGGGTTAGCCGGTTAGCCAATTGTCCATCAGTGGTAAAAATCAATAGCCCGCTGGTATTGTAATCAAGCCTGCCGACAGATATCCATTTCGATGATCGCAATTGAGGAAGTTTATCAAATACCGAGGGACGGCCTTCAGGATCCTCACGACTGACGATTTCCCCCTCCGGCTTGTGATAAAGCAGAACTCGCGGCAGACGTTCCCGAATTTGAAATGAACGACGCGCTTGCCTACACGTACGATATCGGCCGGTCCTGCCCGATCGCCGATTTGCGCCACCTTTCCGTTAATAGTCGCTTGACCGGCGGCGATCAGTTCCTCCATTTCCCGCCGGGAACCCAACCCTGCCTGCGCCAGCAACTTATGCAATTTTTGGGTTGCGGCCAGCCTCGAACGAGAGTCGCCATCAATCCGGGTTTCTGCCGAAGCTGATCGGTTTCTCCGGGAACGCCTGCGCGGTGAATGCCGACTCTGATGGCGACACGGCACGTGGCACGGATAGCGTTTTTGGCGGCCGTGGAGATTGCCGTTGGGTAGGCGGCTTGGGAGACTTCGACAGTCGTGCTCTCACTTGTATTCCTGGTATTCCTGGTTCAGCCGTTAAAGTTCCCGGCGCTGGATCACCGCTTGCGCCAGGGTGCCGCTATCGACATGTTCCAGCTCGCCCCCTACGGGCAAGCCACGGGCGATTCTGGTGATTCTCAAACCCTTGTCATGCAGCAATTCACCAATATAGTGAGCGGTGGCTTCTCCCTCCACGGTAAAATTCGTGGCAAGCACAACTTCCCTGACCATGCCATCCTGAGTTCGCTTCAGCAGCCGGTCAAGATGAATTTCCCGAGGACCGATACCATCCAGAGGCGAAAGCCTACCCATCAGCACGAAATACAGGCCTTTGAAACAGTGTGCCTGTTCCATCATCAATAGATCGGCAGGCATTTCGACCACGCACACCAATGCGGCATCGCGTCGAGGTGATTTGCATAGCTCGCACACGACTTCTTCAGTAAAATTATTGCATTTCTCGCAATGCCTGATGTGTCGCAGCGCATAATCGAGCGAACTGGCAAGCCGTTGCGCGCCCTCATGATCACGCTGTAACAGATGGTAGGCCATGCGCTGCGCCGACCTTGGACCCACGCCGGGCAGGCAGCGCAAGGCGTTGATCAAGTCATCGAGGCTGCTCGGTGTTTTCAATTAGGTGAAATATGGCAGAAACACCGATATGGATATCGCAACCATTTCCAGACATCATAAGCAGGCTGCCCCGACATATCCGTCCTCGACTCCCCGCGATCGCTTACGAATATTAAAATGGCAATTTCATCCCGGGCGGTAAACTCAGCCCCGAGGTGAAGCCAGCCATTTTTTCCTGTGTGGTGGATTCCACCCGGCGCACGGCGTCATTTACCGCGGCGGCAATCAGATCTTCCAGCATTTCCTTATCATCGCCGATGAGACTGCTGTCGATGCTGACGCGCTTCACATCGTAGCGACAGGTCATGGAGACCTTGACCATTCCGGCGCCAGACTGACCTTCAACTTCTATCGAGCCCAGTTTTTCCTGCATGGCTTTCATGTTCTCCTGCATTTGCTGAGCCTGTTTCATCAGATTGCCCAAGCCGCCTTTCATCATTTCTTACCTCCGCTATTGAATGGGTTTGATCGAGGAAGTGATCAATTTTGCATCGAAATTTTCCACCAGTTCCCGCACAAACGGGTCGGATTCAATCGCCGCGGTGGCTTGGGATTGCCTATCCTGCTTTTCGCGATTTTCCAGTTCCGCAGGTGTCAACCCGGTGACAACCCCAACCGAAAACTTCAGCCGAACCGGCTTGCCCAAGTATTCCCTGAGAGCAGCCTGTAACCTGTCCCTGTAGGATTTATCCAGCAAATGCCGATGGATTTCCGGTACGCAAAATTCTATTTCATCCGGAGTAAAGTATTTCACTTCGCAGTGCTGAGCCAGCATTTTAGGCATCCCGCTGAGCTTCAATCGAGTTACAGTCGTCATCCAATCGTCGCTGAACGAGAATGCCAAGCTTGGCTTCAATGCCTGTGCCTCCGCTATCCCTGGCGGGGATGCAACCTCTGCCGTATCTTCGGCCCTCACCGGCTTCGCTGCCCCTGCTGGGGACGCAACTTCTGCCGTATCCCTGGCTCTGGCCGGCTTCTCTGCTTCCGGTTCCGGTGCGGCTTGGGTGTTCTTTCCCGTTGGCGTTGCCTTGGTGGTTGAAGATGTATGGCGCGTTTCGGGCGCACTGGGCATAGGCATTATTGCCGGTACCGAGGAGATATCCTCCGGCAGGAAAGCCAGCATCCGCATCAGAGTCATGGTGAAGCCTGCGTATTCGTCGGGCGCCCGGCTCAAGTCATCACGGCCCTGAATGGCAATCTGATAAAACAGTTGAATATCATCCGGCGCAAATGCTTTGGCCAGCGCTAGAATCCGCTCGCGCTCGGGCATATCCTCGCCTATGGCCGAGGGCACGATTTGGGCCAGAGCAAGACGATGCAGCAACCCGGCCAAATCCTGCAGTGCCGCGTCCAGCGATAGGCTACGGGATTCCATCTCATCCGTTATTGCCAGCATCCGGACTCCATCTTTTTGGACCAGGGTCTCAAGCAGCTCATAAAGATAACTCTGATCGATGGCGCCGAGCATGTTGCGTACCCCAGCCTCTTCGATTCCTCCGCCACCAAAAGCGATCGCCTGGTCCAGCATACTCAAGGCATCCCGCATACTGCCCTGCGCTGATTGGGCCAGCAATAGCAATGACGCGCCGTCGCAGCTAATACGCTCCTGTTCAAGCACGTGCTTGAGGTGCGCGGTAATGAGAGGAATCGGAATCTGCTTTAGATTGAATTGCAGGCAGCGAGACAGAACGGTTACAGGGATTTTCTGCGGGTCGGTGGTCGCAAGTATGAATTTGACATGTTCCGGCGGCTCTTCCAGAGTTTTCAGCATGGCGTTGAATGCGGATTTGGAGAGCATGTGTACTTCATCGATGATGTACACCTTGTAGCGGGCGACAGTGGGAGCATAAAGCGCGTTCTCAAGCAGTTCGCGCATCTTGTCAACCTGCGTGTTGGACGCTGCATCCATTTCGATCAGATCGACGAAGCGCCCACTGTCAATTTCGGTACAGGCCGAGCATAACCCACAGGGAGTCGATGTCATGCCCGACTGGCAATTGAGCGCTTTGGCCAAAATGCGTGCGATAGTCGTCTTTCCGACGCCGCGCGTGCCGGTAAACAGATAAGCATGATGCAGCCGCTTTTGTTCAAGCGCGTTAGTAAGCGCTCTGACCACGTGTTCCTGTCCGGTCAGTTCGGAAAAGCTCTTTGGCCGCCATTTGCGGGCGAGAACTTGAGTCTGGGACACAATGTTGAATGAATTAAGAGGTGTTATTCAGGCTGAACCTGGGTGGGGGAAAAACCATTTGTCTCGCTTCCAACCACCGCTGGAAAAGAAGCGGCTGCTGCCGATTCTATTGCGATCATTTGTGCAGACAAGAATGGGTGGCGAGCCTGATCCCCGGCACTTGCAGAAAATAGCTGTGGCTGCTTCCTTCCGGACCTGACCAGGTTCACTACCATGCAATGCGGGGAGGCCCGCCATTAAAAGTTAAATCAACAATTCGAAAGCTGGAACGGGCAAAGCCGGAGTGGCCTCTTGCGCTCCACAATTGCGGTATTGTGCCCGGAGTTGAAGCCCGCGTCTACTGTGAAGCCGTCCGGTTAGGTAAATACTGGTAACCCGGACCTTGTTCGACGATCAAGGGAGTGAATTCGCGCTATGTTACTGAAAATCGCAGAGACGATTACCTGGATGACTTCCCAAAGACGACCCCCAAGGGAATACGGGTAACCTCGCGAATTGTGCGGTAATGCTGGGTGGTTGCGGGGGCAGGATTTGAACCTACGACCTTCGGGTTATGAGCCCGACGAGCTGCCAGACTGCTCCACCCCGCGCCAGAGGATGTAAGGCATAATTATAACAAGGCCAATCGATCGAGGTCAATTAATTTGGCGATGGTCAATGGATGGCTCCGAGCATGGGATGATGGCCTTAATTACTAGCCAATGGATCAGCCTCTTCGCCTGGATTTCTTTTTGTTTACGTGGGACTTCATTCCGTTTCTTATGAGAGTTAGCGCACAGAGCGTCTTTCAAAGAAACGGCAATATTAATGGTTGCAAAACCCCGAGAACAACTTCATGGTCGGGGCTGCGCGGGAATGAGTTTACGCATGGTGGATAATTCTACAATTTGTTGTATTTACTTGTTCGATGATTGCTTTTGCGATAGCGGATCGATCATCAGCGAAGCCATAGCAAAAAAAGAGAGAATTTATTTCACTCAACGCCACCCGATACTAATCAGTATTATTCATAATAGCCGATTTTTTTCTCATGCGTTCCTGCGCCAAGCTCTTGAGAGTCTGCGATAGTTGGGCTACGCGTGTGTCGCGCAATGAGCTTCGGCAGAACTCGGGACTTTTAGTCAGGCAGGTTAAAACTCCGGTAAAAATATACTTGATGGATCATGATCAGCGAAAACGAAATTCACGCTGCTAAAATTCTGATTGTTGACGATCAGGAAGTAAATATTGATTTGCTGGAGCATATGCTTGCGGCAGCGAACTACACATCGATCGCTTCAACAACAGATCCGTATAAAGTTTCTGAATTGCACCGTCGGAATCACTACGATCTGATCCTGCTCGATCTGAAAATGGCTGGTATGGATGGGTTTCAGGTGTTGGAATCTTTGAGGGAAATCGAAGCGGATGGTTATCTCTCCGTGCTGGTGGTTACTGCAAATCCTGGCTGCAAGCTGCGCGCGCTTCAATCAGGCGCCAAGGATTTCATCAGTAAACCGTTTGATATGGCGGAGGTATTGGCACGTGTTCGCAACCTTTTGGAAGTGCGTCTATTGCATCAGAAGGCGCGCACTTATGCGAAGACCCAGGAATTCAGGGCACTGCACGACCCATTGACCGGGTTGGCTAACCGCAGGCTCCTGCTCGAAAGGGTGTCACAGGCTATCATTCACGCGAGGAGAAACAATGGCATTATGGCTGTCGTATATCTGGACCTGGACGGATTCAGGGAAATCAACAATAAACTGGGCCACGAAGCAGGCGATCTGCTCCTGAAGCTGGTCGCCGCGCGTCTGGTGGCCATAGTACGGCAGGAGGATACGGTAGCGCGCCTCGGGGGTGATGAATTTGTGATCGCAATGCCGCATGTTAACAGTGTTGAAGGCGTCGCTTTGGCAACAGATAAGGTCATCAAAGCACTATCACAATCTTATAACATCCAGGGCAACGATGTGAAAGTAACCGCCAGCGCAGGGGTGGGTCTTTATCCTGTCCATGGCAGGAGCGTAAAAACGCTCTTGAAAAACGCGGATGTCGCCCTTCTGGAAGCCAAGAATGCCAACAAAAATACTTACCGGATTTCAATGCGCGCCAATGCATAGGCATCCTATTCTTCATTTGAAAACCCGCCGGGAATTATGGCAATGTCGGGTTTGAGAAAAGCATAAACTGTGGGGCAAGCACAGCGGTTTGGTGCGGATCAGTCTTTTGTTGTGGATAAAAATATCGCAAAAATGGCTAATATTCAATAACCACTTTTGCATATCATCTATAGAATGAGCGGTATTGAAATTATCAATTGCAATAGACAAGGCATGGAAATAAATGATTAGTAAACCCGATATTCTTAACGCTAAAATCCTGATTGTCGATGACCAGGATGCCAATGTCCGCCTGCTTGAGCAGATGCTCAGCGATGCGGGCTATACCTGCGTAGCCTCGACAATGAATCCGCGCGAAGTTTGTGGCCTCTATCGGCAAAATGGGTACGATCTGATTCTGCTCGATTTACAAATGCCCGGCATGGATGGGTTCCAGGTGCTTCAAGGCCTGAAGGAAATCGAAACCCACGGGTATTTGCCCGTCCTTGTAATTACGGCCCAACCAGGCCATAAGCTGCGCGCGCTGCAGGCCGGCGCGAAGGACTTTGTCAGCAAGCCGTTTGATCTGGTTGAAGTTCAGACACGCATATACAACATGCTGGAAGTACGCCTGTTGTATAAAAAGCTCCAGAATTACAACAAAGAGCTGGAACGAACCGTGGCGGAGAGAACCGCTGAGCTGAGCGAGAGTGAAGCACGTTTTCGGCGTTTGACTGAGTTGGCTTCCGACTGGTACTGGGAGCAGGACGAAAAAGGACATTTCACCAAGGTTTATGGGCCAGTTCTCGAGATGCTCGGGATTACGGTCGACAACTTGATGGGAGAGCCGAAGGGAAATAAGGGAACGCATTGGAACGAAGCTGAGTACTCAGCGTTCAAGTCGAACATTGCATCACGGCGGCCCTTTCTTGATTTTGTATACAGCCGCACTAAGTCCGATGGCTCCCAGCAATATTTGATGGTTAGTGGCGAGCCAATGTTCGATTCATCCGGCCGTTTTACCGGCTATCGCGGTATCGGCAAGGATGTTACCGACAGCATGCGTCTTAAGGAAAATGTATAGCCCGATTCCAGATTTTGACAAACAACCTCTTCATTTCACAGCCGAGTTGCAGCGCAATAATACCCAGTCGGGTTGTCGCTCCCTCACATAATGCCCAGTTTCCGATCGGGTATTTCTAAAAATTTACGAGCCGCTTCGGAGCTATCTCACCTTGGGCTGTAATTTCTCCCAGTCCTAAAAAACGTTTTTCCTCATTGTATAGCCGCACCTTTTCGCCTTCCGTCAAGCTCCGCTCGGAGGTGTAATTTTCCACTATTCGCCCCTGGCGCAACGATTCGGCTGTTGCGTTATCCAAGGTGACGCCAGGTAAATTCCGGACAAAACTATCGGCTGGGAGGAGGCAATGATCACGCTGGGCCAACGACAGGTTTTCAAGTGCCTCCAGCGTATGGGCCTGCGTCAAGGAGAAATCATCCAGAGTAGTACGGCGCAAAGCGGTAAGATATGCTCCGCCCCATCCCAGCGCCCTGCCGATATCTTCAGCCAAGGTACGAACGTATGTGCCTGTGCCGCACTTCACCACGATGTGAATCTCATCATCTGTGGCTGCTTGCATGTGTAAGTCATGAATAAAAACTTTGCGCGGTTGCCGCTCGATTACGATACCTTCCCGGGCGTAACGATACATGGGTTTTCCGTGGTGTTTCAGGGCGCTATACATGGGCGGCGTCTGCATGATTGGCCCGGTAAAGCTTCGCAGTACCGCCATCACATGCGGCAGTGTCAGTTTCAGATCATGAGATTCGCGATCAACCGCTACCGAAGTTACTGAAATTTCACCTTCGGCGTCCCCCGTGGTGCTGATATAACCCAGCCTTAATGTTGCATCATAGGTTTTATCCGCCCCCAGCAATACGGATGAGAATTTGGTGGCCTCTCCGAAGCAGATTGGCAGCAATCCTGTCGCCATCGGATCAAGTGTCCCGGTATGGCCGGCCTTGGCCGCTGCGAACATATGCCTGGCAATCTGAAGCGCTTTATTGGAGGAGATGCGGGCAGGCTTATCAAGCAGCAGAACACCGCTAATTTCGCGCTTGAGATGCACGGGATGCAAACCCTTGAGGAATCAACCGGTTGGACTAATCAGATATTATCCGGCTTTTTCGGCGCGCCCTCCTGGGCCACAGCTTCATCTATCAGATGTGATAGACGTACCCCGCGCTCGACCGACTCATCATAGATGAAGTGGAGTTGCGGGATTACCCGAAGCTTCAACCGGTGCGACAAATGGCTGCGTAAAAAACCGGCCGCATGCTCCAGCCCGTTCGCAGTCAAAAAATTATCGCTCTCGCTCCGCAACGTCGTGTAAAAAACCTTGGCATGAGCATAATCATGGCTCACCTCGACACCGGTCAAGGTGATCATGCCAATGCGCGGGTCTTTGAGCTCGTTGAGAATCAAATCGGATAGTTCACGCTGAATCTGGTCAGCAATGCGCAGCGCGCGGGAATAATCTTTAGGCATAATGCTCCGGCGCAGGCGAACCTGCTTTATAGGCTGCGTGCGACTTCGACGATTTCATAAGTTTCGAGTTGATCGCCCGTCTGGATGTCATTGAAGTTTTTCAGCGACAGGCCGCATTCGAAACCCGCCCTAACCTCTCTGACATCGTCCTTGAAGCGCTTCAAGGAATCCAGCTCACCCGTATGGATCAGTTGTCCGTTGCGTATCAGCCTCACTAGTGAACTTCGTTTGATAATGCCTTCCAGTACGTAACAGCCTGCTACAGCACCCACCTTAGAAATACGGAATACTTCGCGGATTTCCAGTAAACCGGTAATATTTTCCTTGCGATCAGGCGCCATCATCCCTGATAAGGCCGCCTTGATTTCATCCACTGCCTCATAAATAATGCTGTAGTAACGCACATCTACACCAGTCGAAGCAATAAGCTTGCGCGCGACGGTATCCGCACGGCTGTTGAAACCAATTACAACGGCCTTGGAAGCCAGGGCCAGGTTAATATCCGATTCCGTAATTGCGCCTACCCCGCTATGGATGATATTGACCCTGACCTCATCGGTCGAAAGTCTTTGCAGGGCATGCGTCAGGGCCTCATACGAGCCCTGCACGTCGGCCTTGATAATGAGCGGAAGCACCTTGACCTCGCCCTTCTGCTCAAATACGTTTTCCAGTTTAGCTGCCTGTTGCCTCGCCAGCTTGACGTCGCGGAACTTGCCTTGGCGAAATAGCGCAATCTCGCGGGCTTTACGCTCATCGGTCAATGAGATGACCGCTTCCCCGGCTACGGGGACTTCGGATAACCCCTGAATTTCCACCGGTATGGAAGGTCCCGCCTGTTCCACCGCATTGCCATTCTCGTCGAGCATCGCCCTCACCCGCCCGAACACCGCGCCTGCCAGAAGTATATCGCCACGCTTCAACGTGCCTGACTGCACGAGTATCGTGGCCACCGGCCCGCGTCCCTTGTCCAGGCGTGATTCAATGACAATGCCCCTGGCCGCCGCATCCCTGGGTGCGCGGAGCTCCAGCACTTCAGCCTGGAGCAGCACACTTTCCAGAAGCGCATCGATGCCCTGGCCCGTCTTGGCCGAGACCTCAGCGAACATCGTATCGCCGCCCCAATCGTCCGGTACGACTTCATGAGCCACCAACTCCTGCCTGATGCGCTCCGGATTCGCCTCCGGCTTATCGATTTTTGTTACCGCAACCACGATTGGCACCTTGGCAGCCTTGGCATGATGGATTGCTTCGACCGTCTGTGGCATGACTCCATCATCTGCTGCCACGACCAATATAACGAGATCGGTGACCTTCGCACCCCGGGCACGCATAGCCGTAAAGGCTTCATGACCGGGCGTATCGAGAAACGTAACCATGCCACGATCCGTTTCTACATGATACGCTCCGATGTGCTGTGTAATGCCGCCCGCCTCCCCACTCGCCACACGCGTACGACGTATATAATCCAGCAGCGAAGTCTTGCCGTGATCAACATGACCCATCACGGTAACAACGGGCGCCCGTGGCTCCGTTTGGGATCCTGCTGGCGGCAGTTCGGTATCCGCCAGGAATGCCTCGGGACTGTCCAGGGCCGCATACTTCGCAATATGACCCAATTCTTCCACCACGATCATGGCGGTTTCCTGGTCCAGCATCTGGTTGATCGTTACCATATTCCCCATTTTCATCAGGGCCTTGATGACTTCCGCAGCCTTGACGGACATTTTCTGGGCCAATGCTCCGACAGAAATGGTTTCGGGCACCATTACCTCATGCACCATAGGCTCGGTCGGCGCTGAGAAGCTATGAGCGCCCTGCTCTTCGGCGGTGCCTTTGCTATATTTGTCCTTGCGCGCACGCCAACCCCTCCCCCCCGATAGATCTCCGCGCGTTTTGAGCCCGCGTTTCTCAACTTTTTCGTCTTTCCAGACCACCTGCTTGGCCTGTTTCTTCTTCTTTTCAGCCTTCGCGGCCTTGTCTTCCGGCTTGACCACCGGTTTATGCAAAGTGCCTTCAGTAGCGGCAGGTTGCGGCTGGGCTTCCTGGCCAGCCGGCGCTGCGCCGGCCTGAACCGTGACTTGGCCTACCGCGGGCGGGGCCGTAGGCGCGGGCGCAACGGCGGACTCAGGAGCGACCGCTGACTCAGGAGCCGCCTCGGGTTCTCTGGTTTCAGCTACCGCAGGCTTATGGCGCTGTTTCTTTTCCCTGAGTTCCGCAGTCTGCCGCGCGATCAGCTCAGCCTGTTTTCTTGCTTCCTCCTGGCGCAATGCCAGTTGGGCGGCATCCAATACTGGTGCTGGAGCCAAGGGTGGCACGGGCGTGACGGATGAGGCCGCAGGCTCGGCTCTTTTAGCCCCTGCTGGAGCCTTCTCACTTAAATCGCCTCTTACTATAACGCGCTTCTTGCGAACCTCCACCTGGATGCTGCGTGCCTTGCCGGTGCTATCCGCTTTTTTGATTTCGGAAGTCTGCCGCCGTGGCAGAGAAATCTTGCCCTTTTCATCCTTCGCGCCATGGATCCTGCGCAAATACTCGAGGAGTTGAGTCTTATCCGTCTCAGTCAGACTATCCTCTGTCTGATGCTTGCGGACGCCCGCAGCCTTCAGCTGCTCCAGCAGTACTGCCGGGAGCACGCCCAGTTCACTCGCGAATTGTTCTACACTCATTGACATCAATAACCTTCTATAACGCTATGCCTTCTGGCTGTAATCAGGCAAACCACGGCGCGCGCGCTGCCATGATCAATTGCCTGGCTCGTTCGGTATCCATCTCGACCATTTCCATCAAGTCATCGACAGCCAGGTCGGCAAGATCCTCTTGAGTATTCACTCCCTTGGCCGCCAACTCGCGCGCAATCTGGCCATCCATGCCCTCCAGCGAAAGCAGGTCTTCCGCTATATGCTCCACCTTTTCCTCAGTGACAATCGCCTCGGTCAAGAGCGCATTACGCGCTCGAGTGCGAAGCTCGTTCACCGTCTGCTCGTCAAACGCTTCGATTTCCAGCATTTCATTGAGTGGCACATACGCCACTTCTTCGAGCGTTGTAAATCCTTCCTGCACCAGAATATCCGCCACTTCCTCATCTACATCGAGTTTTTCCATGAAGAGCTGTCGCAGGACGGAAAACTCCTCTTCATTTTTTGCCTGTGACTCCTCCATCGTCATGATGTTGAGTTCCCATCCGGTCAGCTCCGAAGCTAGCCGCACATTTTGCCCGCCGCGGCCGATAGCCTGGGCAAGATTGTCCTCATCCACCACGACGTCCATGCTATGTTTTTCCTCATCCACGAGAATGCTGCTGATTTCGGCAGGCGCGAGCGCATTGATTACGAATGTGGCGGGATCGTCGGACCATAGGATGATATCCACTCTCTCTCCGGCCAGCTCGCCAGTTACCGCCTGCACCCTTGAGCCGCGCATGCCCACGCAGGTACCGATAGGATCAACACGCGGATCGTTGGACTTAACCGCAATCTTGGCGCGTGAGCCTGGGTCTCTCGCGGCAATTTTTATTTCCAGCAAACCTTCCTCGATTTCCGGTACTTCCAGTTCGAACAGCTTTATCAGAAATTCCGGCGCGATCCTGGACAATACCAATTGCGGCCCCCGGGCAGTACGGTCGATCTTGTGGAGGTATGCGCGCACACGGTCGCCGACCCGCAGATTCTCCTTGGGAATCATCTGGTCGCGGGGCAACGCCGCTTCCACCCTGCCGGACTCGACGATTGCGTTGCCGCGTTCCATCCGCTTGATGGTTCCGGTGACCATGAATTCCTTGCGGTCGAGGAAATCGTTCAGAATCTGCTCGCGCTCCGCATCGCGTATCTTCTGAAAGATCACCTGCTTCGCCGCTTGCGCTCCAATACGCCCAAACTCGACCGGCTCCAGCACTTCCTCGATAAACTCCTCAAGCTTGACCTCAGAATTGCGGTGCAATGCTTCGCTTAGCGCAATCTGACGGGCAGGCTCCTCCACGGCGTCGTCGGGCACTACCTGCCAACGGCGTAACGACTGATAATCACCCGTTTGAGGGTCAATTGACACGCGCACATCAGCGTCCTCATGAAAACGCTTTTTCGTAGCGGATGCCAATGCCGACTCGAGTGCGATAAAAACAATGTCTTTCTCGACATTCTTTTCTCGCGCCAATGCATCCACCAATAGCAAAACCTCGCGGGTCATGTTACCTCCAGCCAATATTTCTCGGACAGTTACAATTTGGGAACTAAACGAGCTTTTTCAAGATTTTTCAGTTCCAGATCGAGCATTTTTCCGTCTACTTCCAGTCTTAATATGCCGTCGTTCACTTCACGCAGAATTCCGGCAAAATTCCTTTGACCCTTTAATGCGACACGTAACTTCAGTTTAACCGACTCCCCCAAAAAACGGATGAAATCAGACGGTTTTTTCAGTGGCCTGTCCAGCCCTGGGGAAGAAACTTCCAGCCGATCGTAATCGACATTTTCCACGGCAAACAGCCGGCCCAGATGATTGCTGACAATCACACAGTCATCCACGCTGATGCCGCCCGGTTTGTCTATAAACACCCGCAACAGCCCGCCGCGTGACATCCGTTCAACATCTACCAGCTCATAACCCAGCCCATGCAGGGTTGAATCGAGCAATTCGTACAGATCCATGGCCCCGACACAAACAAAAAATGGGCTGAAAAGAGCCCATAATCATTTTTCATTTTAACAAAAATTTACCATTAATGAAATAGATACTTGATCGAGGATAAATTGCGGGGGCAGTGGTGAAAACCCCGGTTTCAGGCCATGCAGGCCCGTGGCTCATAAATGATAGCTTCATTGGATCAGAAAGGCTCAGAGCCGCGGCAGATGATACAATTCCCCAAAAATGAATCTCAAAAAACCACCGGAGGCGCCGTGTCCACCCTTAAATCCATTCTGCATGAAACCCGTGTATTTCCGCCTGATGAGGCGTTTGTAAAACAGGCCAATCTGTCGGGAATTGGAGCCTATCGTAACCTCTGCACTGAAGCCGAAAGGGATCTCTCCGCTTTCTGGGGCAGGCTGGCGCGGGAAACTATCATTTGGCATAAGCCGTTCACCCGGGTTCTGGATGAAACCAATCACCCGTTTTTCAGATGGTTTTACGATGGAGAGCTGAACGTTTCCTTCAATTGCCTCGACCGCCATCTTGCCACCCAGCCAGACAAAATCGCCATTATTTTTGAAGCAGACGATGGGAAAGTGACCACTACCACGTATCGCGATCTTCACGGGCGCGTATGCCGGTTTGCCAATGGGCTGAAGTCACTGGGTATCCGCAAGGGCGATCGCGTCATTATCTATATGCCGATGAGCATCGAAGCCGTGGTAGCGATGCAGGCATGTGCGCGCATAGGCGCAACGCATTCGGTAGTGTTTGGCGGCTTTTCCGCCAAAAGCCTGCATGAGCGTATCACGGATGCGGGTGCGGTGGCTGTCATTACCGCCGATGAGCAACACCGTGGCGGCAAAATCAACCATCTGAAAGCTGTGGTAGATGAAGCGCTTGCAATGGCAGGACCCGGCTCCGTGAGGTCGGTGGTGGTATATAAGCGGGGTGGGGGATGCGTGCCGATGCATGCTCCTCGCGATGTATGGTGGTACAACCTGATCCAGGACCAAAGCGATTCATGCGAGCCTGAATGGGTTAACGCCGAGCATCCACTGTTTACCCTTTACACCTCCGGTTCGACCGGCAAACCGAAGGGCGTACAGCATTCCTCCGGCGGGTATCTTCTGGGCACCATCTTGAGCATGCAATGGGTATTCGATTACAAACCCAGCGACATATTCTGGTGCACAGCCGATGTGGGCTGGGTAACCGGGCATAGCTACGTCACATACGGCCCGCTTGCCGTGGGCGCTACGCAGGTTGTGTTCGAGGGAGTTCCCACCTTTCCCGATGCGGGCCGATTCTGGAAACTGATCCAGGACCATAAAGTAACGGCTTTCTATACCGCGCCCACCGCCATTCGCTCGCTGATCAAGTTCGGAGCGGATCTGCCGGAAAAATACGATCTTTCTTCGTTGCGGCTGCTCGGTTCGGTCGGCGAACCAATCAATCCGGAAGCCTGGATGTGGTATTACACCGTTGTGGGGAAATCGCGCTGTCCTGTGGTGGATACCTGGTGGCAAACCGAGACAGGCAGCCACATGATTGCTCCCACACCCGGCGCTGTATCGCTCAAGCCGGGTTCCTGCACGTTACCTTTACCAGGCATCATGGCAGCCATCGTGGACGAAGCGGGCCATGATGTACCTGACGGCAAGGGGGGATTCCTTGTCATCAAGCGCCCGTTCCCCTCTCTGGCGCGCACACTGTGGGGCGATCCTGAACGCTTCAAAAAAACATATTTTCCTGAAGAACTGGGCGGCAAATACTACCTAGCCGGCGATTCGGCCAACCGCGACTTCGATGGCTACTTCTGGATCATGGGACGCATCGACGATGTGCTGAATGTTTCGGGCCACCGCTTGGGAACCATGGAGATAGAATCTGCACTGGTCGCCAGCCCGCTGGTCGCGGAAGCGGCAGTGGTGGGCAAACCAGACGACATCAAGGGAGAGGCTATCGTGGCGTTCGTCGTCCTGAAAGGCACCCGCGTTCAGGGCATGGATGCGAGACATATAGCGATCGAATTGCGCAACTGGGTGTCCACCGAAATAGGACCTATTGCAAGACCTGATGAGATCCGCTTCGGTGACAACCTGCCCAAAACCCGTTCCGGCAAAATCATGCGTCGCCTGCTGCGCACGCTCGCCAGGGGCGAGGAAATAACCCAGGATATTTCGACACTGGAAAATCCCGCCATACTTGAACAATTGAAAGAACCGATCGCCTAGCGCAACACCGAGCAGCCTTATGAAAAACAACGCTCATTCCCGGGTGGAAGCACGGCCAGAAACGCTTCTGCCTTCCTGCTACCTGCCGCGCATCACAGATTATGATTTTGGCATTAGCGCCATTGATGCGGACTATCTCCGCCCTGGGCTGGCCGCCATCCACTTGATCGTCGAAGGCGGCAAGGCGGCCTTGGTCGACACAGGAACCTCATCTTCCGTTCCGGGGCTGATACAGGTATTGCGAGCAAAGAATCTTGATCCTGCAGATATAGCGTATGTGTTCGTTACGCACATACACCTCGATCATGCCGGGGGAGCGGGGGAGTTCATGCATCGTTTTCCCAATGCGAAGCTGGTGGTGCACCCCCGCGGGGCGCGGCACATGGCAGATCCTGCCAAGCTTATCGCGAGCGCAATATCGGTCTACGGAGAGGCGGAGTTCAGGCATCTGTATGGGGAGGTGAGACCTGTGGATGCCAGCCGCATTATCGAAGCGCCGGATGGATTCAGCCTGGACTTCAACGGCAGGCCCTTGCTTTTTCTCGACACGCCGGGTCATGCGCGCCACCATTATTGCATCCTCGACAGATCCAGCCAATCTTTCTTCACGGGCGACACCTTTGGCATTTCCTATCGCGAATTCGACGTCGATGGCAGGGAATTCGTATTCCCAACCACTACCCCGGTGCAGTTCGACCCTGCCGCGGCACACGCTTCGCTGGACAGGATCATGAGTTATAACCCATCTCATGCGTTTCTCACGCATTATGGCCGTATCGGCCATTTGCCACGGCATGCTGGCGAGTTGCACGAACTGATCGATGCTCATGTGAGGATAGCGAGAGGGTTGCGCAACATTCCACACAGGCACTCCGCGCTGGTGAAGGAACTTGGGGAATTGTTGTTAGGCCGGATAATTACACACGGCTGCAAATTGCCGGAGCAGGAAATTCGCGATCTGCTAAGCCTCGACGTCGGGCTTAACGCGCAGGGGCTGGAAAACTGGCTGGACCATGCCAAAGCCAATTGAAGTCATGGCGATATTGTCAGACAGTATGCCCATGGTGAAGTCCGGAAAAACTTGCCGAATTTGCCCTCGACTTCTTCAATCCTGTGGACCACAAGCCGATCAATAGCAGGACGCCAGCCCCCATCATGGCATGGCTGGACGGTTCGGGGACAGGAGACGTAAGTTGAACCTGCGCAAAGTTGATTTGCCCGCCGCTAAATGCACCGAATTTCAGGCCCTTATTATCGAGGAAGCTCGGATCACCTGCATATCCCCGAATGCGCTCGGTTCCATCGACGAACAAATCAGCCGATCGGACTTCCGGGTTGAAGACAAGCTGATAGGTATGGTAGCTGCTTCCTGATCCGGTTAAGGTGTAACTGGGGCCCGGAGTTCTAATTGACCCATCCGGACCAAAAGGATCAATCGACGTAGGCAGCACAACAACAGTATCTCCGTTGCCATCCACTCCCAAGCCGATCTCGAACCGCGAGGTACCCATGTCGACCGCCGCGCCGCCTACCGTAATATGGCTGCCGGAATCATAGGCCGGTGCAAGGCCTTGCGAAGCCCGTGCTTCCAGTGTCAGGATAAACCCCTGGCTTCCAATATCGGCCTTCTGCCCGGGAGATAGTGTACCGGAGTAATAGCCGAACTGATAACTCCTCGCCTGTCCGGTGATGGACCATGCGTCGTGCCCCAGGTCATTCAATACGGAACCGGATGCGGACTGGCCGCAGCAAGCCTCGATAGTGAAGCCTTCTGTCGTAGGGTCAACCGCGCCCGCATGCGTAATACTGATGGCCGCATGCGCGAACCCGGTCAATGCCAAGCCAACAAGCCCAGCCGAAAGCGAATAAAACCAGCGCTTCATGTCGCACCCCTTCCTTTAGATAAGGTTGAACCTGCTGTGCTCTTGATGAGCACTTCCCTTAGAAACAGTCGCGCGCTCAAGGGTACCAAGATAACCTCCCCCTTCCCCATCCGGCATGCGTTAAATCAGTATAGATCGATACCTCCTGATATCAAGGAAGACTAATTCGACCTACTTGAAGCGTAGCGATAAATCGGGCATGCATCGGGAACCGCCATATGGTCCAATGCGCCTCGCTTATTGCACCCTACGTTTCAATGTCTCGACGCCTCAGCTATGCCGTGATCGTGAGGTGTTGAATCTTCCAGGGCTTCCTGAAGCTTTTTCTCCTGCTCGGGAGACAGGGACGTTCGCAGGACCTTGCCTTTAACGCCGGAGAGCTCCGCCAGAACTCTTTCCGGTTGCGCCTTGCGCACGAGAATGAAAAGCGCGGACGAGTTGACGGGGATAGTTTCGCCCAACGACTTGATGAAATCGTCGTTGATGCCGTAGTCGGAGAGAGAGCCGGTCAGCGCCTCTGCCCCGACGCCCATTGCGCCGCCTAATACAAAGCCGGCAAACGGATGCAGGAACAGCAGTCCGACCAGGGCTCCCCATAAGCTGCCGGAAATGAAAATGAAACTGGTCGTCGCTCCGTCAATGGTAGGATTAATGCTCTGCTTGAGGTGGACCCTGCCGGCCTCGTCGCGGATGACGACAACGGCGTCCTCAAGATCTATCAGGTGTTCCTTCTTCAATTTGCCAAGTCTGAATAGAACACGATCGGCTTCTTCGGCATCTTTAAAACCCACTACAACCAGTTCAGACATGTTTTTCTCCTGTCATAAAGCGCTATCTGGAACGGGCCACGAAGGCCCTGAACGGTCACGATGTCACGCTGCTGCAATACCTGTCGGCGCTGGGCTGGAGCACATCAACCTGACGGGCGATTACGTATGGCGCAGCAGCGCCAAGATCGGCGCGGGGAAATTCAGGTCGGCTACGTCCGCTGCAATCGGTTAGCGTGCTTTATTTTCTATCCTAAGGTTTAAACCACCGGCTTTAGCAGGTTGTTGAAATTTCCCCTGATGCCTTCGGCCACCGAGCAGTAATGGCGACGAATTGGCTTTAGCAAACCCACAATCGTGGCCTGGACTCTGGATTTCAGCCTTTTTTTTCTTAGGGGGCATTGGCCATGTTTTCATGGATATGCGCCCGGTTTCGAAACTTAGCGGGAGCGCAAAGTTCACAG
>CAVUXR010000008.1:0-79498 GCA_963745455.1 uncultured beta proteobacterium | reverse complement strand
AAGCGGCGCAATTTCGAATATTACACTCGCAGGCCCCAGGCCTCAGCGCGGGCTACGGATATGCGGTGTTTATGTTTGACGTTTTAGGTATTTCTATTTTGAAGTTTATTGGAAACATAACCTTAGAAATAAAACGTCAAGTTATACGACATTCCATGCCAGATTATGCGTCATTTCTGTCGTCTACTTTGCGTTAGCGTTTAAGAAGCTTCAAATGGGCTTTCTCAATAAATTGTTCGGGTTCCGCTGGAGCCTTTACGTCGTCCAGAACGGAAACAAATTGGCGTTTGCCATGCACGAGCACTCTGTCATGCGAATGCTTGGCTACGTGATGGGTTACTTTGCTGACGGCGGAAGACCTGTCGAGCCTTGGAGTTTGCATCTGAACTTTAACCACAAGCATCAGACGATAAAGCTGGGGCCGGAGCATTTCACTCTTGATGGAGAAAACGTAACCCATGTCCTTATTCAGCAAATCGAGTCCATAGACCCTGGCTGGAAAGTTAAAGGCGCGGAGCCAGTGTTTGAAGAAGCCGCGACAACGAAACGCATCAAGATCAGCGAGTACGCATCGGGGCACATTGACATCCAAGCGATATTTGACAACATGATAAACCCCGTGAGATCACGTTCTACTCAGTGATGGATGAAGTCTTTGGAAAACACTAACCCAGCAGTCAAGCGGGATTGCGCAAAAGCGCGCAGCCCCTTACTTTTACGTTGGGCTTCTCACTTGCAGCCGCAGAATTCAGTTCACCGGAAGGTCGAAATAATTTCGGAAGTTCCCACGAATATTCGAGCCTACGTTTGCACATGAGAAGGAAGTAACAACGAGATTTGAAGCACCACGCACGATGTATGTTGGTGGAGGTAGAGGCGATGATGTGCGGAAACAAATGCTCCTTGACGAAGTTACCCGACTGGAAAAGCAATGGGATTTGTCATAAGTTTGCGTGGCCCAACCCATCATTGCACAGTGCGCGGAAAGCCGCTCAAGCCGGTGAATTCAATCGTTGAAGTCCAGCTTGCGGTAGTCTTGTATGACCGTTCAGTGTCGATCTGAAGCATTCACGTTCTGACTCATTCTGACAGATGTAGCCGATATGACAACTAACCTTAGAATGCCCCCAGGATTTCAGGCAAGTCGCCCCTCGACCACCTGTTCCGTAGGCACTAAGGTTTCTTGTAGCTGATGCGATATATCGCCCCGGCATAATCATCGGAAACCAGCAGTGCTCCGTCAGGCATAACCAGCACATCAACCGGCCTTCCCCACGCGTTTTCCTGCTCCAGCCAGCCTTCCGCGAATACCTCCTGTTTGACCACTTTGCTGTTCTTTAGCTCGCACGAGCCTGATGCGATAGCCGATCTTGTTTCGGCGGTTCCAGGAGCCATGTTCGGCAACAAATATGTTATTTTGATATTCCCTGGGGAACATTTTACCGGTGTAGAAGCGCATGCCCAGAGTGGCCACATGGGGCTCGAATTTCGCCTCGGGTGGCGTAGTCTTGCTGCAATCGCGTTTTGCGCCGAATTTGGGATCGGGAATATCGCTGCCATGACAATAGGGATAGCCAAAATGCATGCCTTTGCGTGGTGCACGGTTGAGTTCGTCAGGTGGAAGATTGTCACCCATCCAGTCTCTGCCGTTATCGGTGAACCATAATTCCTTTGTTTCAGGATGCCAATCGAAACCTACTGTATTCCGTATCCCTTGCGCATAGACCTCATAGCCTGTCCCATCCGGCTTGATGCGGGTAATCGATGCAAAAGGTTCAGGCGGTTCGCATATATTGCAGGGTGCCCCGACCGGCACATACAGCAGGCCATCGGGCCCAAAAGCGATAAATTTTCCGCCGTGGTGTTTTTCGCCAGGGTAAATATCCGTTACGACCGTCGGCTTTTCCGGGCTGGTCAAGCTTTCCTTCGATATCATCAAAACGTAGAATGCGGCTGATTGCCGAAACATATAGCGCCCCATCCTTGAATGCGACGCCTATGGGCGAAGTAAGCCCCTCGGCAAGAGTTCTAACCTGACGTTTCCCATCGGTTTCCGTTATGGCGTAAACCTTGCCTTCCGACGCGGAGCCGGCAAAAACCGTGCCATTTTTCCCCAGCGCAAGCTCGCGCGCATTGGGGGCCTCAGCCCATAACTCAATTGAGAAACCGGCTGGCAGCTTGATTTTTTCCAACGGCAGCGGTCGATTTTGTGCTGCGGCGGGCAATGCCAAAAAGAATAGGCAGGCGGCGGTGAAACGGACGATGATTTTTATCATGAACATGGTGTCAACGTTGAGCCGGGTTTATCGGGCATGCAAATCAATTTAACAGGAAATGGAGCATTGTATTTATAAGCATCACTTGAAAATTTCGAATTCGCCCTTATTATTTTAGCCGGATCTTTTAGGAGGAAACATGGAAGCCACAACGACGAAAGAACATTTAAGTTTTCAGACCGAAGTCAGGCAGTTGCTCAAGCTGATGATTCATTCCTTGTATAGTAACAAGGAAATTTTCTTGCGCGAGCTGATTTCCAACGCATCCGACGCCGCCGACAAGCTGCGCTTCGAGGCGTTAACCGATGGCGCCCTGTACGAATCCGATTCGGACCTGAAAATCCGCGTGGGTTACGATGCAAAGGAGCGGACCATCACCATTACGGATAACGGCATCGGTATGTCCCGGCAAGAGGTGATCGACCATATCGGCACCATCGCAAAATCAGGTACTCGCGAATTCTTCAGTTCGTTGACTGGCGATCAGGCCAAGGATGCGCACCTGATCGGACAGTTCGGCGTCGGTTTTTACTCGGCGTTCATTGTCGCGGACAAGGTGACGCTCATCACGCGCCGCGCAGGCCTGACGCCCGAACACGGCGTTCGCTGGGAATCCGGGGGTGAGGGCGATTATACGCTTGAGACAGTTGAGAAGACAGACCGCGGCACCCAGGTGACGCTACATTTACGCGAGGGCGAGGACGAACTGCTCAATGGCTGGCGACTGCGCACGATCATCCGTAAATATTCCGACCACATCACGCTCCCGATCGTGATGAAAAAAGAGGAGTGGTCGCAGGAAAAGAACGAAAACACGATCACCGACGAAGACGAAACTGTCAATCAGGCCAGCGCGCTCTGGGCGCGGCCCAAAACCGAGATAACCCCGGAGCAGTATGAGGAATTCTATAAGCACGTCGCGCATGATTTCGAGCCGCCGCTGGCCTATGTGCATGCCAGAGTGGAAGGCAAGCAGGAATATACGCAGTTGCTCTACATTCCCTCCAAGGCACCCTTTGATTTATTTGACCGCGAGCAGCGCCACGGCATCAAGCTCTATGTCCGCCGGGTGTTCATCATGGACGACGCGAAACAGTTGCTCCCGAACTATTTACGCTTTGTACGCGGGGTGATCGATTCGAATGATTTGCCGCTGAATGTTTCGCGCGAAATATTGCAGGAATCAAAAGATATTGAAGCGATACGCGCTGGCGCAGTGAAAAAAGTGCTGGGATTGATGGAAGATCTGGCCCAAAGTGAGCAGGAGGACGAAAAGACTAAATACAAGACCTTCTGGAAGGAATTCGGACAGGTGATGAAGGAAGGGGTTGGGGAAGATTACGCCAACCGCGAACGCATCGCCAAGCTCCTGCGCTTCGTCTCTACCCATGCCGACTCTGACGAGCAAACTGTGTCATTGGCCGATTACATCGGGCGAATGAAAGAAGGGCAGGAAAAAATTTATTTTGTTACCGCCGATAGCCTCAAGGGGGCAAGGAGCAGTCCGCACCTGGAGATTTTCCGCAAGAAAGGGATTGAAGTCATATTGCTGTTCGAACGCGTGGATGAGTGGCTGGTTGCGCATCTGACCGAATTCGAAGGCAAGCACCTGCAATCCGTGGCAAAAGGCAGCCTTGACCTGGGCAAGCTGGAGGATGAGGCGGAGAAGAAGGAACAGGACAAGGAAGCAGGGGAATACAAGGAACTCACCGAAAAAATAAAAGGCATCCTCGGCGATCAAGTGAAGGACGTTCGGGTGACGTTGCGTCTGACAGAATCTCCCGCCTGCCTGGTGGCGGATAGCCATGATATGAGCGGAAATCTGGAGCGGTTGCTGAAGTCAGCCGGGCAGAAAGTGAACCATACCAAGCCCATCCTGGAAGTAAATCCTTATCATCCCATGATACAGCGGTTGAAATACGAACAGGAGCACTTCGCTGACTGGAGTCATATCCTGTTCGACCAGGCGTTGTTGGCGGAAGGGGGGCAGCTTGATGACCCGGCCAGCTTCGTCAAACGGATCAATGAACTGTTGTTCGTTGCACCCGCAGCGGCAAACGGATGAAGAGCGGCGATAACGAGCAAGGAACGGCAGGATTATTCTTTATGCCTCTACGCGGTTGTAGGATGGTGGACTGAAGCGTAACCCATCATTTGATCATCGTTTGATGTGTTGAATGTGGGTTTTGATGGGTTTCGCTATGCTTCTCCCATCCTACGTAAGCTGTAAATGGGGAATGGTTCATAGACATATGATTCTTAATCTTGTCTGAACACGCGCTAACGGCTATATAGACTGCCGAACAGTTCTTTTTGGGCGGCATCATTGATGGCAACGACGGCTGGGTGAGTCAGCCGCCGTTCCATTGAAATGGCGTAGAACTGCTCGGTGACCTCGTCTGTTTGGCCGATAATGATAACGCCATGCTCGCGCCGCACTTCGTCGGCCATCACCGAAGGTGCAATAAAAATGCCGGTCCCCGCCTGCCCGAAAGCCTGCATGAGTGCGCTATCGTCGAACTCTCCCACGATGCGGGGCCGGATCTGGTGAATATCGAACCAGCGCATCAGCGGGGCTCGCACAGCCGCTTCCTTGCCAGGGATGAGCAAAGGCGCGACGTCAAGGATGCCGGGCCATTTTTCAACGAACCGCGCTGCAAGCCGTGGCTCGGCAAAAAAGGTTATCCCGCAATCCCCGAGTTTATGGCTGTATCCTTTTACACTGGTTCCGGCGGGCATGGGCCGGTCGGCGAGTATCAGATCCAGGCGTTGTATCGCCAGTTCCACCAGCAAACGCGCAAGCTTGTCTTCCCGGCAGACGATACGCACCGGCTCGGCAAGTTCCATCGCCGGGGTTAACAGGCGATAGGCGATCGACTTGGGAACGGCATCGTCGACCCCCACACGAAATTGAATGGATCGGCTTTCGGGACGGCTGCGCAAGGCTTCTTCCAGTTCGCTGCCAATCTGAAAAACCTCGTCAGCGTAAGACAGTGCAAGCCGCCCGGTTTCGGTTAGCTCGAGACGTCTCCCGACACGCAAAAAAAGCGAGACGCCGAGGGCCTCTTCCAATAATCCAATCTGGCCGCTCAAGGTCTGTGGCGTAAGATGCAGCCGCTCGCTTGCGCGAATAATACTGCCAGCCTTCGCGACAGCCCAAAAATAGTGTAATTGCTTGTAGTTGAGCACCGGATTTCTTATTTCGTTATGGGATTATTCGGAAAAACCGATTATATCATCAGTGAGATATGACTTTTCTTGATGCTAATTCTCAATTAGACTCATCAAAATCTTGGCATGGGAGCTCTTTTGGAAGGGCTAGAACATTGTGGATTATCATTATTTTTTCGGCTTTGTGGTTACGTAGCTGTCCCCTTCCTGCCTTTGGCTGTCTTCTTATTCCCGTGGCTAATCGCTTGAACCTTCCTCCGTTATTCCTTTATCGTCGAGATGCGAGATTCAATATATGAGTTTTAAGAATATTCCCGGCGATCGAAGTACGCGCCGAGGGAAAAATTAAGGTAGTACATGCAGACAGTCACTCTTTATCGACTTTTACTAGGCCAAGCCCTCCTTCTGCCATTCAGTACTGGCCTGGCGCAACAATCCGCTACGCCCCTCATCATCCCCCCCGCTATTGCGCCAGCGACTCCCGAACCGGGGTCAACGGCACCATTTACCTTTTCCACTGTACCTCCTCCGGCACCTGCTCGCCGGCCGGGGGAAATCCCGCCTGTTGCCATACCGGGTGCATCTCCCCCCGCTCCGGTATCGCCTGACGCGCTTTCCATCGAAGACTTGCAGCGGTTGGGGCTGCGGGCCAACGGCCTTGTGCGGGCGGCGCAATCCCAGGTGGATGCGGCCGCAGCGGGTGTGATTGGCGCCGCCGCCTATCCTAATCCGCAAGTGACCGTGGCGGGCGGACCCCAGCATGCCCGTGTCCCTGCCGGGTTGCCGGCCAATTATCACCGTCAGGTAACTGTCGCTCAGACCATTGAAAACCCATTCCTGCGGAGCGCGCGTATCGGTTCCGCGGAAGCCGGGGTGGATGCCAGTCGTGCCGGGTACGATCAGGTTCGCGCAGATCTGGCGGCTCAATTGCGCGTGCGCGCATACGAGCTGCTGCTGCGGCAGGAAATAGCACGCATGGAAGGCAGTGTTCTTCACCTGATGGAGGAGGTGAGGCGGCGCATCAATGTAGGTGTAGGTGTCGGAGAAACAGCGCGCTTCGAGTTGGTCCGGGCCGAAGCAGAAGTATTAAATGCAGCCAGCCGTAAAGAGGCAGCGCTACTGAATGCGCAGCGCGCCCGCGTCGCATTGATGCAACTTACCGCCGGCGGCCTGAAGGCTGATTTCGAGATAAATGCGTCTCTGTTCGATCCGGTCAATCTGCCGGGCCTTGAAGAACTGCGCCAGGAGGTGCCGGCTGTCAACCCGGACGTTTTACGCTTGCAGGCTGAATCAGACCGGGCGCGCCTGCGAATCGATCAGGAACGCGCCACCGTACTGCCGTCGATGCAAGTCTTGTACAGCAATTTTCAGGAGTTCCAGTACACCTCCAACCTGGTGGGGGTGAACGTAACCGTTCCCATTTTTTACCGCCGCCGCGGGGAAATCGACGCGGCGGTTGCGGAATCCGCGCGAGTCCGGGAGACACTGGACTACCGCCGTTATGAGATTGGGCAATTATTTGAATCGGCCTGGCAAGCCCTGCAGATAGCGAAGCGCAGGGTGGAAATGTACGAGGGGGGAATAATCAAGGAGGCCGAGTCGGCATTACGTATTGCCGAAGCTGCGTACCGTTTCGGAGAGCGTGGACTGATTGATGTGCTGGACACTCAGCGGGTATTGCGAGGGATATTGGCCGATTCATTACAGGCACGTTTTGATTTGCAGGCTGCCGCTGCCGAGATCGACCGCCTGCGCGCATATTATCCCAGGGAGCAATCGCTCGAATGAAATACAAGAACTTGATCACGAGTTTTCTTTTAATCGCGGCCTCGCTTGGGGCCGCATGCAATGGCGGGGAACAGCCCGCGTCTTCAAACGAGGAGATTGCGCAACAGGAACCGGCCGACGTAAACAGTGTCGTCCTCGATCGTGACAAAATGCAGCGCATCAGGATCGGGCATCCGACACTGATCAATCTCGCCGATAAGCTGCAGGTACCAAGCCAGGTCGAGGTGGATGAGCACAGGCTCGTCCGTGTAGGCGCCAGTGTAACCGGACGCATTGTCGAGGTTTATGCCATGCTGGGAGACAGCATTGGCGCCGGTGATCCATTGGCTCGCATTGCAAGCCCTGAATTGACGCAGGCGCAGTTGACCTACTTGCGCGCATCGTCACGGACCAGGCTGGCGGAGAAAGCGGCCGAGCGTGCTCACCATTTGCTTGCGGCCGACGTAATCGCTGTCGCTGAAGTGGAACGGCGTGAATCCGAGTTGCAGGTGGCTCGTGCCGAGTTGAGCGCGGCGATGGATCAGTTACGCTTGCTGGGGGTGGATAGTGGTGTTTTGAAAGAGCTGGCAAAGCAGGGTCATATCATCCCTTCAGTTGCGATCAAGTCTTCAAAAGGCGGAGTCGTTATTGAGCGGAATGTCGCCGTCGGTCAGGTCGTGCAGCCCTCCGATCAATTATTCCAGGTAGCCGATCTTTCCTCGGTATGGGTAACCGGTGATGTCCCTGAACAAATTGCCGGCAATGTGCGCGTGGGTCAACATGTGGAAATCCACGTTCCGGCACTGGGCGATATCAGCTTCGATGGCCTCATCATTTTCGTCGCGGATACCGTGAATCCCTTGACTCGCACGGTTATGGTCAGGACGGTGGTGGAAAACCCCCAGCGCAAGCTCAAGCCTTCGATGCTTGCCATCATGCATATCACGGATAACCCGGCTAAAAGCCTGGTTGTGCCCGAAGGCGCAGTGGTGCGGGAAGGCAACCAGGATTATGTATTTCTCGCTCAGGGCGATAACCGGTTTCTACGCGTTCCCGTCGAACTGGGCCCAGAGGTGGCGGACATGCGCCCGGTGCTAAAAGGGCTTACCATCGATCAGAGCATTGTCGTGGATGGCGCCTTTCATCTGGACAACGAGCGCAAGCTCGCTGAAATGGGTTAGGCCATGCTTGCCTCAATCGTGCGTGCCATGCTCAGGCAGCGCTTGCTCGTGGTGATCGTCGCATTGGCACTTTGCGCGGCGGGTGTTTTCGCCGCAAAGAAGCTGACTGTCGACGCATTCCCTGATGTGACTAATATTCAGGTACAGGTGGCGACGGAGGCGATAGGCCGCAGCCCGGAGGAGATTGAGCGATTGGTGACGGTCCCGGTCGAAATCGCCATGACTGGCTTGCCGGGGCTCGTGGAGATGCGCTCTCTGAACAAGAGCGGCTTGTCGCTCATTACCCTGGTTTTTACCGACCGGACCGACGTGTACTTCGCCCGTCAGCTCGTGATGGAACGGCTGATTGAAGTCTCCAACAGGATGCCGGCAGGCATCACTCCGGTGCTTGGGCCCGTATCCACGGGACTGGGGGAGGTATATCAATATACCCTCGATCATCCGAGTGATGGCGAGCGCGCACTCAGCATTGAAGAGCTGACCGAGCGCCGTACCGTGCAGGACTGGGTGGTGCGGCCGATGCTGCGCTCGATTCAGGGTGTGGCGGAAATCAATTCCATTGGAGGTTACGTCAAGCAGTACCACGTACTGGTCAATCCGAACCGGCTGCGCCACTATGATCTCACTCTGGCGCAGGTTGACCGCGCCATCGCCAGCAACAACGCGAATGCCAGCGGTAATATCCTGACCATGCATGCGGAGCAATACCTGATTCGTGGAGTGGGCCTGATCCGGAGGCTGGAAGATGTCAGCAATATTGTCCTCAAAGAGGTGGAAGGTGTCCCTGTGTTCGTACGGGACGTGGCCGAGGTGAAGTTCGGCACCGAAGTGCGCCAGGGGGCCAGTATCAAGGGCGGCTACACTGAATCGGTCGCCGCAATAGTAATGATGCTGCGCGGGGGCAACGCCAAGGAGATAGTCGGGCGGGTCAAGGAAAAAGTTGCCGAGATCAACGAACGCAAGCTGTTACCGGGCGGACTCCAGATCGTGCCTTTTTATGATCGTACCGTTATGGTTGATGCCGCGCTGGCGTCGGTATACCGCGTATTGATCGAGGCCATGATCTTCGTAATTTTGGTAATGGTCGTCTTGCTGGGTAACTTGCGCGTGAGCCTGGTCGTGTGTGCGACGCTGATCATAACGCCGCTGGTGACTTTCATGGTAATGAACTATTTCGGCATTCCAGCCAATCTGATGTCGCTGGGCGGGCTGACAATAGCCATCGGGCTGATGGTGGACCCCACGGTGGTGGTGGTTGAAAATATCTTTCTACGCCTGAGTCATGCCCACGGCACAGGCGAGCCAAAGATCGAGACCATTGCGAAGGCGGCAGCCGAGGTGGGTTCTCCGGTAATCTACGGTATTATTATCATTGTCCTGGTATTCCTGCCACTGATGACGCTGCATGGCATGGAAGGCAAGATGTTCAGCCCCCTTGCCGTTACGATTTCTATCGCGCTTCTGGTGGCGCTGGTTGTTTCCGTGCTGTTGTCGCCGGTGCTGTGCGACTACGGTTTGAAGGGCGGAAGCGAGGAGGATACCAAAATCGTCGTCTTCCTCAAGTCTCTTTACCTGCGCTTGCTCAATTTAGCGTTGTCAAATCCCAAGGCTACGGCGATGGTGTCAGTGGGTTCTCTTTTGCTGGCGGTAGCATTGTATCCCTTGCTAGGTAAATCTTTCATTCCAATTATGAGGGAGGGTGCGATAACGCCCGTGATCATCCGTGTGCCCTCGATTTCATTGGATGAATCGATCAAGCTCGAAACAGAGGCGATGAAAATGATCGCAGACGTGCCGGGGGTGGAGAGTGTGGTGTCCAAGCTCGGCCGTGGCGAATCGCCTGCCGATCCGGCGTCACAGAACGAGTCGGATCCCATTGTGAACCTGGATCCTGAATCCGGCCGCACTCAGGAGGAGATCGAAGACGATATACGCAAGCGTCTCGCGGTCCTGCCCGGTGTTCAGATTGTGCTGTCGCAGCCCATTGCACAGCGCGTGGACGAGATGGTTACCGGAGTACGCTCGCAGGTTGCGATAAAGATTTTCGGCGATGACCTGGAGGAGTTGCGCAAGCTATCGGAGCAGGTGGCTCGTGTCGTAAAGTCGGTGCGCGGTGCGCGCGATCTGCGCATCGAGCGGCTGTCCGGCCAGCATTCGCTGACCATCGACATCGATCGCCGCGCCATAGCTCGTCACGGCCTCAATGTTGCAGATGTGAACGAGCTGATCGAAACTGCGATCGGCGGCAAGGCGGTCACCCAGGTGTTCGAAGGTGAGCGGCGTTTCGTGCTTCTCCTGCGTTTTCCCGAGCAGTTCCGCCATGACGTCGAGGCTATTCGGGATTTATTGCTGCGCCCGCCCGGTGGCGCCGGGCCGGAGGGCGTTCTGGCCCGTGGGGGCATGCTGGTGCCTCTAAGTGCCGTGGCAGATATAAAGGTCATCGATGGCCCTGCGCAGGTCTCACGCGAATTTGCCAAACGTCGCGTGGTGGTTGGCGCCAATGTGCATAACCGGGACCTGGGCGGATTCGTTGCTGAAATACAGGAACGCCTGGCGAAGGAAGTCAAGCTGCCCACCGGATACTATTTTGTGTGGGGCGGACAGTTCGAGAACATGGAGCGCGCCATGGCGACGCTTGGAGTAATTGTACCGATTACTTTCGCTGCAATCTTCTTCCTGTTGTTCATGTTGTTCGGTTCGGTCAAGCTTGCCACGCTCATCTTTCTGGCCTTGCCGTTCGCATCCGTCGGTGGCGTTATCGGTCTATTCATCACCGGCGAATATCTATCGGTACCAGCGACTGTGGGTTTCATCGCGGTGTGGGGCGTTGCAATATTGAACGGTGTGGTATTGATTTCTTTTATCAAGGATCTGCGAGAGCAGGGGCTGAGCGTGGAAGAAGCGGTAAGACACAGTTGTGAAGCGCGCTTCCGTCCCGTGCTGATAACCGCCGCGGCTACTATCCTGGGCTTGGCGCCGTTCCTGATTGCTACCGGCCTCGGCTCCGAGGTGCAGAAGCCATTAGCCATCGTGGTGATCTGTGGGCTCATTACCGCGACCGTGATGACGAAAGTGGTGGTGCCCATGCTGTACCGCTATTTCGACCCATTACCTGATGTGCCTGACAATAGCATTACCAAGACGACTGGTGTTTCCGCTCCACCTGCACGTATTCAAGAATAAGGGTTTTCTGCGCCTTCGATCTCAAATAAGATGATAATTAAAAGTTCTTAGAGAATAACTTATGCCCTTATCTCCATCCACTGCGAAAGATAAAGCCAGAATCCTTGCCGAAGCGCTTCCCTATATCCGGCATTTTCATGGCAAAACTATCGTCATTAAGTATGGCGGCAATGCCATGATCGAGGAAAACCTCAAGCAGGGCTTCGCCCGCGACGTCGTATTGCTGAAACTGGTGGGAATGAGCCCCGTCGTAGTTCATGGCGGAGGTCCCCAGATCGACGGCATGCTGAAGCGGATCGGCAAGCATGGCGAATTCATCCAGGGGATGCGTGTGACCGATGCAGAAACCATGAACGTTGTGGAAATGGTGCTGGGGGGCGTAGTCAACAAGGAAATCGTCAATCTCATCAATCAGCAGGGCGGCCTGGCAGTCGGCCTGACAGGCAAGGATGGCAATTTCATCTGCGCGAAAAAAATGCTCGTGCAGAACAAGGAAAAAGCCTCTGAATGGATCGATATCGGTCAGGTGGGCGAAATCGAAAGTATCAATCCGGCCTTGATTGAGCTGCTTGAAACACGTGATTTCATTCCGGTGATAGCACCGATAGGGGTGGGTAAAAATGGCGAATCCTACAATATCAACGCCGATTTGGTGGCCGGCGAACTGGCCAGGGTATTGAGCGCCGAGAAACTGATCCTGCTCACCAATACGCCCGGCGTGCTCGACAAGGATGGCAATCTGCTGACCGGATTGACGGCGCGGAGAGTAGACGAATTGATTGCCGATGGCACCATCTCGGGTGGCATGATACCCAAAATTGCTTCAGCGCTGGATGCGGTGAAACGGGGGGTCAGATCCTGCCACATAGTCGATGGACGTGTGGAACATGGGTTGCTGCTGGAAGTGTTGACAGATGAGGGGGTAGGTACCCTTATCAAGGCGAACTAAGGAATATTACGGTAACCGATACGCAAATTGAATAATAAAACAATATACGGCGCAATGCGCCCTGAAGCGTTGCACGAGGGGCCCGCGAAGCGGGATCGGGCAGCGGAGGGAATGCCTCGACCGATCATATGCACACGCGGGCGCCTGCATCCCGCTCTGGGGTCGCATCTTCCTGCGGAAGACTGCTCCGCCCCTGCGTCGCGCTGCGCTTATTGGCGCCCCTACAGCCTCGGTTTATGACTCATAGAGTGATTCCGATCTGATATTGTTACAAATTGGCAATCACCTTTCGGCTTACTGAACTTCTTCGAACTGTGCTTGCGGCAAACGGTAGGGCGCCAATAAGCGCAGCGCATTGCGCCGAACGGGTTCCCGCAGTTCATTGCCATAGTTCATTATTGCAATACCGTTTCAAATTTGGTTTTCGCCCTGGGTTATGGAGAGGTTGCTGCCAAAATTCTCAGATTGAACTGACGAGCTATTGGACGAGGTTTCATGCCTGCTAAATCTGGCGAAAGAAAAGATCAAATCTTGCAAGTTCTGGCAGGAATGCTGGAAAGCCCTCGGCCGGAAAAAATTACCACCGCAGCATTGGCGGCCAAACTCGATGTTTCCGAGGCGGCACTCTATCGGCACTTCGCCAGCAAGGCTCAAATGTTCGAGGGGTTGATCGAATTCATCGAGAAAACGCTGTTCAGCCTTATCAACAAGCTCACTGTGGAAGAGAAAAGCGGCCTGAGCGGCTTAGGGCAGGTGGAAGGCATCGTGTCGTTATTACTCGGTTTCGCGAAGAAAAACCCAGGCATGACGCGAGTACTGATCGGCGATGCGCTGGTTAACGAGAATGATCGCCTGCAAATACGCATCAACCAATTGCACGACCGCCTTGAGGCGACATTGAAACAAGCATTGCGCTTCGCAGTCAGCGAGAAGGAAATCTCAGCGGATTTAGATATATCCGCCCAGGCAAACCTGCTGATGTGCTATGTCGCTGGCCGCTGGCACCAGTTCGCCAAGAGCGGCTTCAAGCGTGACCCAATGGAATATTGGGAAGGGCAGCGCAGCGAGCTGTTCTCGCATAAAGCGTTCAAGCGTGCTGTGGCCGCTGATTGAAAGGGGTGAATCCACCGCCATTTTTTTCTTGAATTATTTGTTATAAGCTCTTTGTCCGTCCCCGCAGACCTTGCAGGATGGATCCTTATTCAGCTTTATCGAACGCCACTCCATCGCCAGCCCATCGAGCAGCAGCAAACGGCCATTCAGGGTTTGCCCGATATTCAAAAGAAGTTTTAGTGTTTCAACCGCCTGCACACATCCGACCATTCCCACCAGGGGAGCAAATACGCCCATCACCGCGCAGCGCATATCCTGATCTTCTCCTTCCGCGGGAAACAGGCAGTGATAGCAGGCGCTGTGGGAGTGGCGCAGGTCGAACACGGCAACTTGCCCATCGAACCGCACCGCCGCTCCGGATACCAACGGTTTTTTAAGGCGCGTACAGGCGCGATTGGCGGCGTACCGGGTAGGGAAGTTATCGCTGGCATCGACTATGACGTCGGCATCGGCCGCCAGTTGTAGCAATCGCCGTTCGTCCAAGCGCTCGTTCAGCGCAATTACCTCGACTTCCGGATTAATACCGGTGAGGGTTTGCCTTGCGGAATCCGTTTTGGGTGTACCAATACGATCCGTGCTGTGAGCGATTTGCCGCTGAAGATTAGTCAGGTCAACGGTATCATTGTCGCAAATGGTCAGCTTGGCCACGCCGCTTGCGGCCAGATACATCGCGGCAGGAGAGCCCAAGCCACCCGCACCGATTATCAATACATGCGACTTGAGCAAGATATCCTGCCCTTGTACGCCAACTTGCGGCAGCAGAATGTGACGGCTGTAACGTAGCAGTTGGTCGTCGTTCACTGTTGCGGCGGCGCGGCCGTTGGAGAATGGGGCAAGAAGATATCCATCACCCCAACCGCGGCGCAACAGTCACTTACGGGGTGGTATGCGTTATGGTATGCGTTGCAAGTATTACAAGTAGATACGGGCATTGATGGGGGCATACGGCGCAACGCGTTTCTCTTATTGCGCCCTATACTTTATTCGCTGGTGCTGCCATTGCAAATTTGAAGAATAAGGAAAACGTGCAGCGCTAACCTTAATAATATGAATGGCCGATCCTAACGTTAGAAGTAGGGCTAGAAGTAGGGCGCAATACGCAACGTGCATTGCGCCGCATGCGAACCTTATCGCCCATAATCCGAAACAGGCGGGACAGTCGTTTATTAGAGGGCGGTACCGGAGCGCTTACTCAGAGCTTTCAGCTCCCCGGCTTCGCGCAAATCAGCTCAGGCTTAGTTGGCAATCTTGGCAGAGTTCTTCTTTTCTGCACCTTCCTTGAAATAATTCATCGCCTGGGTCAGCAGCAAGTCTCCACTCGAACCAAATTCTGCTGGCGGTTCGCGTTTCTTGTTTTTATCCTCTTCGCTCTCCGGTTTTGGAGCTTTGATAACAGGCTTCGGCGCGTTTTTCACTGCCTCAAGGTCAAGCTTTATTTCTTCCGCTTTTCCATTGGACAGGTGACGGTCCAGATCGGCTTCGCGCAAACGCTCGGTCTCGTCTTTTGCCGCTTCGTCCAGAATGTCGGGCGTGATCCCTCTAGCCTGGATGGATTGGCCGTTTGGCGTAAAATAACGTGCCGTGGTGAGTTTGATAGCCGTATTGTTGCCCAGGGGCAGAATGGTTTGCACCGATCCCTTACCGAAGGTTTGCGTCCCCATCACGACCGAGCGCTTGTGATCCTGCAAGGCACCAGCGACAATTTCCGAGGCGGAAGCCGAGCCGGCATTCACCAGAGTGACCATCGGCACAGTCTTGATTGCCGGAGGCAACCGCTTCAGATAATCATTCTTGGTATCGCGCAAGTAGAACTCGGGGCTGGCTTTCAGCTTCATCTTGGCATCTTCAGTACGGCCATCGGTATATACGACGAGCGAATTGGCCGGCAGAAAGGCGGCCGAAACCGCCACGGCGCCGTTGAGCAGTCCGCCGGGATCATTGCGCAGATCGAGCACCAGACCCTTCATGGGTACGGGGCTCTCCTTGAATAATTTGTCGATGGCCTTTGTCAGATTTTCGCCGGTTTGTTCCTGAAATTGCGTAATTCGTATGTATGCATAGCCGGGTTCGATCATCTTCGATTTCACGCTTTGTATCTTGATGACGGCTCGCACCAGCGCAAACACCATGGGTTTGGTCTCGCCTTTTCGAACTATCGTGAGTGTGATGGGCGTGTTGGGCTTGCCCCGCATGCGCTTGATCGCATCCGTAAGCGAGAGGCCCTTGACGGCGGTATCGTCCAGCTTGACGATCAGGTCGCCGGGTTTAATGCCGGCGCGAAACGCGGGAGTATCCTCGATTGGCGAAATAACCTTGACGAACCCATCTTCCATGCTGACTTCAATGCCGAGCCCGCCAAATTCCCCCTGTGTTCCGATTTGCAGTTCCTTGAACGCATCCGTATCCAGATAGGCTGAATGAGGATCGAGACCGGTCAACATCCCGTTGATCGCCTCGGTGATCAGCTTTTTATCTTCCACCGGCTCGACGTAATCACTTTTGATACGGCCGAATACTTCAGTGAATGCGCGTAACTCTTCGACCGGCAGCGGGTGCAGGACCTCCTGGGTTTCCTTGTTGGCGACAGCAGAAAAATTGAGGCTGAGCATTATGCCAACGATGGCGCCGAAAATGACCAAGCCGAATTGCCGCATCTTGTTACCCATTAAACTCTCCACGCTATGAAGTTTGTTGCGTTGCTCATTTTACTCATTTTATTCTGACCCAGATCAAAGGGTCAAACGGTTTGCCTTGATGGCGTAATTCAAAGTATAGACCTGCGTTCGGGTTGATACCGCTACTATTGCCCACAGTCGCGATTGTATCGCCGCTGCGGACGGAGTCGCCGACCTGCTTGCGGATAGTTTCATTATTACCGTAGAGGCTCATGTAGCTGCCGCCATGATCCACAATCAGAAGATTGCCGAATCCTCTCAGCCAATCGGCAAAAACTATTCGCCCTGTCGCGATGGCTTTCACATTTTCACCGATAGCCGAACGAATGAACAATCCTTTCCATGTAAGACCCCCATCGAGACGTGGACTCCCAAAACGGTTGGCAAGTTCCCCCCGCACCGGCAAACTCAGGCGGCCCTTCAATGCCGAGAATGGGCTTCCATCCGTGGATGCGTCAGGTAAGCTGTCATTGCTCAGGGGAGTGGAGGCAGCGGGGGGCGTGGCGTTAGTGGAGGGTGCGCGGCGATTTTTGCGCGCGAGCAGCTTGGCGAGTTTTTCAACCAGACGGGAAAGCCGCTCTTCATCCTGCTTGAGTTTGCTGATCTCACGCCGCTGCTGGTCAGCCTGGAGCGAAATACGCGCAAGCAGCCTTGCATGTTCGGTTTTTTTCTGCTCAAGTTCCTTTTTATACTCGGCTTGCTTAGCCTGGATCACCGCGATTTCCGCACTTTTTTCCTGGCTTTCACGAGTGAGCGAATCCAACTGTTGAAGATTTGTGCGTAGTGCGTCGATCCCTTCCGCACGGGCGCGGGTGAGATAACCATAATAATACATGTTACGCGCAATCTGGTTGGGTTCCTGCTGATTCAGCAAAAGCTCCAGGTATTCTTTTTGTCCGCTTCCCGCCATATACTGGCGGTAAAGTAATTTACTCAACTGCGACTGTTGCACTTCGATATCCTTAGTAACCTGTTCGGATTGCGCTTGTAATTGACTGAGTTTATTGCTGGCTTTGTGCTGTGCCTGCGCAAGTGTGCTCAACTGGCGGGTGGCCGCGCTGATGGCACGCTCCGAATCCTGCAAGGCATCCGCCACTTCCGATTTGGATTCTTCCGTGTCAGCCAGCTCTTTCTGCAGTGTTTCGATCCGGCTGCGCAGTTGTTTCAAATCTTCCTTATCGATTTTAGGCGCTGCGCAGAGCGCATGCGGGGAATGCGCCAGCATGAGCGCGGCAACGGGGATAAGAAGGGGGATAAAAAACGGAATAAACGCCTTTAACCACCGACCTGTGCCGTTCAAAACCGAAATTTTCAAGGACATCGCCACTGAAGAAATCGAATACACCGCGCTAGCGTAATATCGATTACCTGGAAACGGCTGGGCAGAGAGCGGCCGACTCAGAGGTGAGGCCCGATCTTCCCTTGATTAGCCACGGCCTGCACTGCTTGTTCGATCTTTGCCTGATCGCCGAGATAATAGTTCCGGAGAGGTTTCAGATTGTCATCCAGTTCATACACCAGCGGAACCCCGGTGGGAATATTCAGTTCGAGAACTTCCTGCTCTGAAAGATTATCGAGATACTTGACAAGCGCTCTCAGCGAATTCCCATGTGCACAAATGAGTACCCGTTGCCCGGCCTGGACCTGGGGTGAAATGGTCTCGTTCCAGTATGGAAGAAATCGCACCACGGTATCTTCCAGGCACTCGGTCAGCGGTATATCCTCGGGAGCGAGCTTATGATAACGAGGGTCGAACCCAGGGTAGCGATCATCCTCGGGAGTTAGCGCGGGTGGCCTGATACTGTAGCTGCGGCGCCAGATCTGCACCTGTTCTTCCCCATACTCAAGCGCTGTCTCAAGCTTGTTCAGGCCCTGCAATGCGCCATAATGCCGCTCATTCAATCGCCAGGATAAGTGGGTGGGAATCCACATCTGATCCATTTCATCCTGCACGATCCAGAGCGTACGAATGGCACGTTTCAATACCGAGGTGTAAGCCACATCGAATGTAAACCCGCCCTCGCGCAACAGCCGGCCCGAATAGGCGGCTTCTTCCAGACCCTTTGATGATAAATCGACATCGGTCCAGCCAGTGAAGCGATTCTCCTTATTCCACGTGCTTTCTCCATGACGCAGGAGAACGAGCTTTTTCATAGCGTTCTTTACAAAAAGGATGAGATTTTACGCGAAGTAACATGAAACGCCGTAGTAATTTTAATCCATTTTACTCGGGGATGCAGCACGCGATAGAGCCATGAACGGATTGTTAAGAGTCTTTTATTAACCTTGGGAGACGCTGAACAAGTCAGAGGCGCACTCGGCGATGAATGTTCCAGCATGCTCCTGCCACCTTGATGAAGCATACAGATGGAACGAGAGAATTCCGCAATATTCGCGTCTCTGTTAAAATTGCCTGTTACGAAACGGAGAGAGCATGGAAGCGACTTTTTTTCAGAATAATATTGCCTTGATTGTTGCCGCCGTAGCGAGCGGCGGTCTGCTGTTATGGCAATTGCTGCGCCGGCCCCGCCATGAAATCGGCACAATGGTGGCGGTCCAGCTTATCAATTATAAGGATGGACTGGTATTGGATGTGCGGGAGGGTAGCGAATATGAATCCGGCCACATACCCAATTCGAAGCATATCCCCGCGGATAAGCTTGAAGAACGGCTGCATGAGCTTGAAAAATTCAAGGATAGGCCCATTGTCGTGATACATCGCAGCGGCGTAAACACGAGCGGTAAAGTCGGCTCGGTCCTGCGCAGCCACGGGTTTGCGCATGTGCATGATCTTGGGGGCGGCATCGATGTGTGGCGGCAGGCCAATTTACCGATAGTGAAAAAATAAGAAGGCTATCCATGACTAAGGTTATCATGTATTCCACTGCATTCTGTCCATATTGCGTCATGGCGGAGCGTATGTTACGTGCGCGGGGAGTGACGGAAATCGAGAAAATCCGCGTTGATCTGGAGCCTGCGCGCCGCGCCGAAATGATCGAAAAAACCGGACGTCGCACGGTTCCTCAAATCTTTATCGGCAGCGCTCATATTGGCGGCTACGACGACCTGGCAAAGCTCGACCGCAGCGATGGATTGATGAAGCTTCTGGCCGTCTGATGGCCGGCGCGGAAACCTCTGGCCAGACAGCACTTTGCCGGCAAAACGGGCATGCAGTTACATTGAGAAAATTCTCATACACTCATGCGAAAGCGCCTGCATTGAAGCCCGGAGATCTACAGGCAATATGCATATATTAAGCTGCTTGCCCTCGGGCGTTACCTCTCCAAAACCCTTGCTCACAGCGGTCAAATAATAACTCAATAACTCCAAAATAATATTGATCATCTAACCTCACTCATTTGACCACATATGGAAACTGATATGAATAACCAGCAGCAGCCCGTTTTCGCGATTGAAAAAATCTATGTCAAGGATTTATCGCTTGAAATTCCAAACGCACCCAGAATTTTTCTTGAGCGGGAAACGCCCGAGGTGAACATTCAGCTGCATACCAAGGGTGAGCGTGTCGATGAAGGTATGTATGAAGTTGTGCTGACGATAACTGTCACCGCCAAAGTCAAGGAAAAGACCATGTTTCTGGTGGAAGTACAGCAAGCGGGTATTTTCCAGATTCGCCATGTGCCTGAAGCTGACATGGATCCCGTGCTGGGCATTGCATGTCCCAATATTGTTTTTCCTTACTTGCGTGAAAGCGTTTCGGATATCGTTACGCGTGCCGGATTTCATGCGGTTATTTTAAACCCGGTAAATTTCGAAGCGTTATACCACCAGGGAAAGCAACAGGCCGAGAAAAATGTCGCGGCGGCAGAAACGGCGGGAGAGGCGCAAAAAGTAACCCATTGAAGATGAAATACGCTCATGCGGTATTCGCTTCCCGGTATAAACTGATCAACCTGATCTCCTATGGCCGAGTTCTGGCGACCGTGGGAGCTGTGGTGCTGGGATTTTCAGGACATGCTTTTGCCGCGCTGGAGTTTTTTTCGATAAAGGACAATGCCGTCATCATGTATGACGCGCCGTCGCTCAAAGCCGACAAATTATATGTGGCGAGCCGCAATCTCCCGGTAGAGGCGGTGGTGAAAGTCGAAGGCTGGGTCAAGGTACGCGATAGCGGCGGCACCCTTGCCTGGGTGGAGGAAAAGGAACTAAGCGACAAACGTTATGTAATTGTAACGGCGCCGCAGGCGGAAGCCTACCAGGCTGCGAATGTAAATTCGCCATTAGTATTTCAGGCTCAGCAAAATGTCGTGATGGAGTTGCTGGAGGTCGGCGCAAATGGTTGGGTAAAGGTACGGCATCGCGACGGCCAGATCGGTTATACCAGAACGACCCAGGTCTGGGGCTCATGAGGATAGCTGTTCTGGGCGCAGGTGCTTGGGGCACCGCGCTGGCCATTACCCTCAGCCGCAACCCTGACTTATCCCATCAGGTGATTTTGTGGACACGAGATCCGGATCATCTTGCCGAGCTTGCTTCACAGCATATCAACCAGCGCTACTTTCCCGCGTTTTCTTTGCCTGATTCCCTGCGGTTGACATCTACGCTCGCCGCTGCCGTTGAGTTTGCGGAACTCGTCTTAATCGCGGTTCCCACAGTGGCTTTACGTGAGACCCTGCGGGGAATTGCTGCCTGCAGAAAAAAAATACCGCTTGTGTGGGGTTGTAAAGGATTCGAGGCACGGTCCGCCAAGCTGCCCCACCAGGTGGCTCAGGAGGAATATGCCGATATTGCGCCGGGGGCGGTATTGTCAGGGCCCAGCTTCGCACAGGAAGTCGCGCAGGGACTTCCTGCTGCGTTGACGCTGGCATCGCGTGACGGAGAATTTGCCCGGCGCATCGCTGAACAACTGCGCACCCCGAGGCTGCGTGTCTATTCGTGCAGCGATATCATCGGCGTGGAAACGGGCGGAGCGGTCAAGAACGTCATATCGATCGCCGCGGGTATTTCCGACGGCATGGGCTTTGGCCATAATGCCCGAGCGGCGCTGATAACGCGAGGTCTGGCGGAAATCGCACGGCTGGGCCTGAAGCTTGGCGGGCGACGGGAAACTTTTATGGGTTTAACGGGCGCGGGGGACCTGATACTCACCTGTACCGGCGATCTCTCGCGCAACCGCCGGGTGGGCCTGATGTTGGCGTCAGGCCGCCCTTTACAGGCCATTCTCAAGGAATTAGGGCACACAGCCGAGGGAGTGCATACGGCAGGAGAAGTACTGCGGCTAAGCCGGGAATTAAAAGTCGAGATGCCAATCACGAAAGCCGTATGCAGCATACTTCACGATGGCATACCGGCAAGGCTTGCCGTGGAGACATTGCTCAACCGCGAACCCAAGACTGAAATTTACTGAGCGGGTCTATTCGAGGCAATCCCATTTGAGCCGGGGAGGGGATTGGCTGAGGTGATGACCACCCGAATGTCTGCTCATCCGCAATACCGGCCGGAGGATAATCAAAACGTTTAAGGTGATGTATCAAGAACTGAAACGACCTCACTCACTCCAAAGTCCTTGAACTTCTTCTCAATGGTATCTGGTGAAATAACCTTATAATGATTAATGATAATTAGAATAATAGGGATAGCTGATACGTTGGTTTCGGATAGTTCAACCCGACTCGCATACAGGGTATGCCCATACACTTATTCTTGATGGATCGAAATAATGATTCATCGGGGCTGGAGATTACTTTTCTAGTCCTCTAAGATTCAAGAAAATGTCGCTGAAAACTTTACAGCTCGTTTCGTCTCTGCAGTAGTTAAAACTCCAAATGACGCCGGAAGGCACTATGATCGCTATCTGGAAAGCTTGGGAAACATACGAAATGTTTGTCATGGAAAATGATCAATGAAACATCTCATCGCAGCAATCGTCATATCGGCAACATCGGCATATTCGGCAGTTGCGGGAGCGCAGTACGGCTCCGACTTTTCAATACAGCAACGTATGCTGCAGCAGCAACAACAAATGCAGCAACAAATGTCACAGCAACAGATAGAGCAGCATCAGATGCAGGAGCAGATGCAGCAGCAAAAGGCTTTGCAGCATAAAATGGAGCAACAGATGCAGCAGCAATCACTGGATCGAATGAATCAACAGCAGCGGCGGGACAATATGCGATAAAAGGTATTATCCTGCTTCGCCCGACGCTCAATTTCGGATTTTTGAAAGAGAGAATCTTTAACCTAAATCCAGCAGTTGACCGCTTATTTTTCAGTTTATCACTATGATCCACAAAGAGTTTTTACAACACTTGACCTTCACCTTTTTGGTGAGTTCGCTACAGGGCGGATTGTATTTTTTTTGCGGCACATGGCTGCGTTGCAACTCCTTGGAATGGAATAGCCATTCCGCGTCGTTGCGCCTTGCCCTGCACCCCAAAAATTGCACACTCCACCCTGTCCAACTGCCGGATTTAGGTTTAATTGAGCGACGCTGGGTGGTGTTCATGTGGCCGAGCGACGCGTGGAAACGTTTAAAAAAATGTTTTGTATCTCTACTGGCCATTCTCGAACATGATCTGCCGCCACGCCTCATAGAGCACCACCGCGACCGTATTGGACAAATTGAGGCTGCGGCTTCCGGCGATCATGGGAATGCGTATGCGAGCTTGTTGCGGGAAACTCTCCAATATAGCGGCCGGTAAACCGCGGCTTTCCGGACCGAACAGGAAAACATCTCCGCTGGCAAAAGCAGCCAAATCGTAGCGTTGCTTCCCTTTCGTCGAGAGGGCAAAAATGCGGCGCCCCTGCATGTGCGCGGCGCAGTCTTGCCAGTTTTCGTGAACCGACATGCTGGCAAACTCATGGTAGTCCAGCCCGGCGCGCAATAATTGCTTGTCTTCCAGAGCGAATCCCAACGGTCTGACCAGATGCAGCTTTGCGCCGGTATTGGCGCAGAGTCGTATGATGTTACCGGTATTAGGCGGGATTTCGGGTTGATAAAGAATTATGTCGAACAATTAACGCCTCTGAACAAATCTCCCGCGGAGGTTGACCTTACTGAACCCTTCTCCGCTCTGTGGGAGCGCGGCAGGAGAGAGGGCCCATGTGAAGGAAGCGGAGTGGGGCATTCTCTCCTATAAAGCCACCGTCGGGCCTGCGCCGCGTAATGTTCTGGCGACCACCCATCCACTCACATGCGTAGCGCCATGCTTGCATAGAACTTTCGCCAGTTCATTCAGGGTGGCTCCGGTGGTCATTACATCGTCCAGCATGGCAACATGCTTGCCTTCCAGTTTCGCCTCACAGGTAAAGGCGCCCCGGATATTCTGTTCGCGTTCTTTCCACGGCAATCCCGTCTGTGAAGGTGTATTCCTGATACGCTGGCATGCGTCAGGCAGTAGCGCGATACCTGTTTTCTTTGAAACACGCCGGGCGATTTCCAGCGCCTGATTGAACCCTCTTTCTCGCAATCTACCTGGATGCAACGGCATGGGTACGATGAAATCCGGCCGCCCAATGCTGTCAACGCTATCTATGTGCGCGATCAACAAATCGGCCAGAACGCGGGCCATGGCAAGGTTCGTCCGGTACTTAAGCCTCTGCAGCAATCCATCTACCGGAAACGTATATTCAAGCACTGCAACGGTGCGATCGAACGCGGGCGGGTTAGCAAGGCAAGCGCCGCAGATTCGCGCCTCTTTCACCGGTAACGCGCACACCATACAATGATTGCGCGCCAGGTAGGGCAGGCTGTCCCGGCAGGGATTGCAAAAATCGTCCCTGGATTTCGCGCCGCAGAGCAGGCAATTCTTTGCGAGCAAGGCCTGCACAATATTTAATCCATTGTTCAAATAATGTCGGTTAAAAATTGACATCCCGGGCGGAATCTCCGATGATTGCGCTTCATTTCAGCACGGCAAAAGTTTTTGGCTAGCGCGCATTGTAGCTCAGCCCTGACCACTACAACGCGCGGCTATAGCGCGGATGAAAAGTATGCTGAAAAGTATGCCAATAAGGGGCACAGTATGAGTCAGCTTGATTCCGAAATGGTTGATGATGTGGAAGCGCAACCAGGAGACGCAGGTAGCAAGCACGCTGCCGAACCTGTTGGTGACGCATCCTCGCAGCGCTGGAGCATTGCGGCAATTCACGCATTGCTGAGCTTGCCGTTTAATGACTTGATTCACCGCGCGCAATTGGTTCACAGGCAGCATCATGACGCCAATGCCGTGCAGCTATCCACGCTGATTTCGGTCAAGACAGGGGGCTGCCCCGAGGATTGCGGTTATTGCCCCCAGGCCGCGCGATATCATACCAATGTCGAGAATCAGGATATGTTGCAGCTCGACGAAGTGGTTGAGTCCGCGGCTGCGGCCAAGGCACAGGGGGCTACGCGTTTCTGCATGGGTGCGGCATGGCGCGGACCCAAACAGCGCGACATCGAAAAAATGGCGGAAATGGTGGGCGCCGTGAAAGCGCTGGGGCTTGAAACCTGTGCCACATTGGGCATGCTGAAGCCGGGGCAGGCGGAGCAGCTTCGCCAGGCAGGGCTCGATTACTACAACCATAACCTCGACACATCACCCGAATTTTACGGCGAAATCATCACCACCCGCGGTTATCAGGATCGGCTTGATACTTTGGAGAAAGTGCGTGGTGCAGGAATAAACGTATGCTGCGGTGGCATCGTGGGGATGGGCGAATCGCGCCATGCCCGCGCCGGCCTGATCGCCCAGCTGGCCAATCTCGATCCGTATCCCGAATCGGTCCCCATCAATCATCTGGTGCAGGTGGAAGGAACTCCGCTGCACGGCACTGAAGCGCTGGATCCGCTTGAATTCGTGCGAACGATCGCGGCCGCGCGCATCACCATGCCCAAAGCGATGGTCAGGCTATCGGCCGGCAGACGTGAAATGCCGGATGCGGTGCAAGCGCTGTGTTTTCTTGCCGGGGCCAATTCCATTTTCTATGGGGATAAGTTGCTCACCACCGGCAATCCGGAAGCTGAACGAGACAAGGCATTGTTCGATAAGCTCGGGCTGCGTTCGATGTAGAACGTCACAGTCTCCACATTTCCTGGATCCGGTTAACGGAATGAGCAATGATCTCATCGAACAGCTAAGCGAGCAACTGCACAGCCGCGAGAAGAAGAGCCTGTTCCGCCGGCGTCTGGCTCTGGAAAGTCCGCAACATACTTCGCGTTTCGATCGACGGACGCGAATACCTTACCTTTTGCAGCAACGATTATCTGGGCCTTGCCGATCATCCGCAATTGATTGCAGCAGCGTGTGAGGGTGCGCGGCAATATGGAGTTGGCGCGGGTGCCTCCCATCTTATCAGTGGACACTCCTCAGCACATCATGCGCTGGAAGAAGCGCTGGCACGCTTCACGGGATGGCCCCGCGCGTTGCTGTTTTCCACCGGATATATGGCGAACGCGGGGGGCGTGACGGCGCTGATAGGCCGCGGTGATGCGTTATTTTGCGACAAGCTCAATCATGCGTCGCTCAATGACGCGGCCCTGCTGTCGCGCGCAAAGTTCAGCCGCTATAGCCGCGGTTCGCACCGTGATCTGGCTGCGCTGGAGCAGCAGCTGGCCGCATCGCATGCCAGGCGCAAACTGGTATTGAGCGATGCCGTGTTCAGCATGGATGGAGATATCGCGCCTGTCGCCGGCCTGCTGGAGCTGTGCGAAAAATACGATGCCTGGCTGATGCTCGACGATGCGCACGGCTTTGGCGTGCTGGGCCCGCAGGGGCGAGGAACTGTGGCTCATTTCAATATTCATTCGCCGCGCATCATCTATATGGCAACGCTCGGCAAGGCAGCAGGCGTATTTGGCGCTTTCGTCGCCGCACAGCCGGAGATTATCGAAACCCTGATTCAGCAAGCGAGAAGCTACATATATACCACTGCGGCTCCGCCACTGCTGTCTCACACTTTATTGAAAAGCCTGGAACTGATCGAAAAAGAAGAGTGGCGGCGTGACAAGCTGGCGCAACTCATCGCGGCACTCAAACGCGAATTGCAGCCGCTGCGCTGGCGGCTATTACCCTCGGCCACACCCATACAGCCTCTTATCATTGGCGAGAATGACCAGGCCATGGAGGTCAGCGAAGCCTTGCGCGACAGAGGAATTCTGGTTCCCGCGATTCGCCCCCCTACGGTTCCCCAAGGGGCAGCGCGACTACGGATTTCCTTATCTGCCTCGCATACCATGGAGGATATTGCCCGGCTGGGCGAGGCATTGAAGGAAGTGGATCGCAACAGGTAGCCTTTGTTTACGCAACGATGAGTCTTCATGTTGAATCTTTCGGCGCAGGCGGTAGCCCTGACCTCGTTTTACTGCATGGATGGGCCATGCACAGCGGCGTGTGGCGCGGCGTGCGCGATCGCCTGGCTGAGCATTTTCATCTGCACCTGGTGGACTTGCCTGGTCACGGGCTGAGCCCTGCTTGTGCATTCGATTCGCAGGGGAACATATCGGATTGCATGCTTGAATCGATAGCGGAAATTTTGCCTGAAAGCTGTATCGTTTGCGGTTGGTCGCTAGGTGGAGAGATAGCAATTGAACTTGCCTTGCGCGAGCCGGCGCGTATTAAAAAGCTCGTGCTGGTTTCAACGACACCCTGTTTTGTTAAACGGGAAAACTGGCAGTGGGGAATGGAAACTTCGATGCTGCAATTATTCGCGCAGAACTTGAAGCGGGATTATGCGACAACCATGAAACGATTCCTCACCCTGCAGGTGAACGGCGGCAGCGATAGTTCATCAATATTGTCGCAGTTGCGCAAGAGTCTGGCTGAACGAAGGGAACCGGATGAAACCGCGCTGGAAGCAGGGCTGCGGATTCTGTTGACGAGCGATTTACGCGATAAACTCAAATACATCCGTCAACCGGTATTGTTGCTGCATGGTGAAAACGACGTGATTACGCATCCGGATGCCGCAAAATGGATGAACGGGCAATTGCAGGAATCGGAGCTTATCTTGCTGCCTCATTGCGGTCACGCGCCTTTTTTGTCCCACCCTGATCAATTTGTAGAAAGCGTGGTACGGCTGCATGGTGGGAATATTTAGGTGAATGCCTTGGTGAACTACGATCATATTATTGACAAGCGCCGGGTGCGCAACGCTTTCGAGCGCGCAGCCGCGCATTACGACCAGGCGGCTGTCCTGCAACGCGAAGTGTGCGACCGGATGCTTTCACGCCTCGATTATATAAAGTATACGCCGGATGTCATTCTCGACGCTGGCAGCGGTACGGGGTACGGTACGCGCAAGCTGCTTATGCGCTATCCGGCCGCAGGATGCTGGCAATCGATATTGCAGTGTCGATGCATTTGCAGGCCCGCCCTCCCGTTTCCTGGTGGAAGCAGTTGACGAACCCGCGGGAATCAGACTCTCTATGTGGGCGGTGACATCGAGCAGATGCCTTTCAAGGATGCCTGCGCCGGTCTGGTCTGGTCGAATCTGACTCTGCAATGGTGCAATGACCTCAAGCAAACCATTACCGAAATTCATCGCGTGCTCGAGGTCAACGGTTTGTTCATGTTCAGCACGTTCGGTCCCGATACCCTGAAAGAGTTGCGCCAGGCTTTCCGGGAGGACCGATGAATACACGCACATCAACCGCTTTACAGATATGCACGATATTGGAGATATGCTGGTGCACAGCGGTTTCGCAACCCCGGTCATGGACATGGAATACATCACGCTCACCTATGACGACGTGATCAGCGTCATGCGGGATCTCAAAGCGATCGGCGCTCGTAATGCGACTGAGGGGCGGCGGCGCAGCTTGACTGGAAAAGTCGCGTGGCAAAATGCGATCAGTCGATACGAGGCTTTACGAAAAGAGGGAAAGCTGCCGGCGACTTTCGAAGTCGTTTATGGCCATGCCTGGAAGCCACAGCTGCGAACGCCAGTTGTCACGCCCGAGCTCAGACGGCAACTTGGCCTGATATGATATTCTGATTATGTCAGGAGGATATTTCGTTACCGGTACCGGCACTGGTGTGGGCAAGACCCTCGTAAGTTGCGCCTTGCTGCACGCTTTTCGGGCATGCGGCAAGTCGGCTGTAGGCATGAAGCCAGTTGCGGCCGGTTGCGAGAACGGCAAGTGGGCGGACGTGGAACTGCTCGCGGCGGCGAGCAATATTGAAGCGCCGCGTGAACTGGTGAATCCTTATGCACTGGTTCCACCGATCGCTCCGCATATCGCGGCAAAGCAGGTAGGCATCCAAATCGATATGACAGTTATTCGACGCGCCTGCTTTAAACTGCAGAAAATTGCCGACATCGTTATTGTCGAAGGGGTCGGCGGCTTTCTCGTGCCGCTCAATGATCACCAGGATAGCGCTGATATGGCGAAAGCCCTGGGTCTGCCGGTCGTCCTCATTGTCGGCATGCAGTTAGGCTGTCTTAATCACGCGCTGCTGACCGCCCAGGCAGTGCGCGCAGCCGGGTTGCCGCTCGCGGGGTGGATAGCGAATCGCATCGAGCTACAGATGGCCTCGTTTGACGAGAATGTATTCGCATTGAAACAGCGGCTGGGTTGCCCGCTGTTGGGCGTGCTGCCATTCGAGCAAAATGCCGATGCCGAAAAATTTTCAGCGTTGTTGGACATTGCGGACATGAGAGTGGGTTGATTGTTTGATATCCATTTAATATCCGAGGGACCTCATCTGATGCAAAAATAGAGTAGAGCAGTCAAACCCGATTGCATATTAATTCATGCTAAACCATCACGCCTTGATGTGCTGGGAATATTGATCAGGTTGTTGTCGTATTCGAAGAAGAGCGAGCCCACAAGCAAGCTGATAATCGTGACGACAATGCTGGCAAAAAAGGCTGTCCAGAAACCCGACACCCTGAACCCCGGGACGAGCGTCGATACCAGAAGCATCATCAGTGCGTTAATGACCAGTAAAAACAGGCCGAAAGTGATGAGTGTCAGTGGAATTGTCAATATGATAACGACTGGCCTGATCACCGCGTTAGCAAGGCCAAGTAGAATGGCCGATAAAATCAAGGACTTTTTATTGGTGAATGAGATCCCATGAAAAATGAAGCTTGCTAGCCAGAGCGAAAGCGCGGTTATTCCGCAATGGATCAGGAATTCTGTTAAGTTATGCAGCATTGACCGGTCCGCATATATTCAATCTCCGGAATATCGTATAATTTAAGGTTAACCCCGCATGCTTGGCGCGTGCTTTTGAGGCATGGCACGCCGTCCGCTTATCGGCAGATTTTACATTAGATATTGTTGCCTTCCAGCTATAAACGGTCATAGGCGCGAAAACAATGCGTTATGTGGGTGGCACGAATTCTGCTTATATTATCGAGACTCATATAGGTTACCAAAAAATTGATGCCCAACTTGCCGGATAAATGACTGATTCGCTTTTTAGTCAATCTGTATTTTTGCGATATTTCCATCCCCGAGTTAGTGCCCCTACATTTGGAAAATAAGTTCGCAATGGTCGCTAGAGCTAAAAATTAGCCCCATAAGACACAGGAACTAAATGGCTTTTTCTCCCGATATCTTCAATGCGAGTATCCTGGTCGTGGACGATAGGGAAAATAATGTCGAACTGATCCGGAGCATGCTTCGCGCGGCTGGCTATGCTTCCGTTTCTTCCACTGTGAATCCGCTGGAGGTCTGCAATCTTCACCGCAGGAATAGATACGATCTCATCCTGCTCGATCTGATGATGCCCAAAATGGATGGGTTCCAGGTTATGGAGGGCTTGAAGGAAATTGAAGAAATCGAGCCTGGCGAATCTCTTCCCGTCCTGGTGATTACTGCTCAGGTGGAGCACAAGAAGCGCGCCTTGCAAGCGGGTGCAAAGGGCTTTATCAGCAAGCCTTTTGATCGGCTCGAGGTGCTAACCCATATCCGCGATGTTCTGGAAATCCGGCTGCTGCAGAAAGAGCTGCGGCAATCCGTGGCAGGTTTGGAGAATATGCTCAGCAAGCGGACGGCTCCCTGCCAGGAAAACGAAGAGCTGCTTGATCAGCCTGATGACATCGCCCGCCGCAAGGAGATTGACCAGCGGTCGATGCAGCTCGCCCATTATGATGCGCTCACCAGTCTTCCCAATCGGAGTCTATTTTACGAGTCGCTTAAGAAAACTATCAGGCAAGCCGAAGCGAATCATCGGGTTATTTCCGTGCTGTACCTTGACATTGATGACTTCAAAAATATCAACGATACGCTGGGGCGTGCGCTCGGCGATGAGGTACTGCGTCAGTTCAGCCTTCGGTTACTGGAGTGCCTGCGTGTCACGGACATGGTTGCACGGCTGGGAGGTGACGAGTTTGGGTGCATTTTGTTTACTCCCGATGCTTCGGGAGATGCGGGAGTCGTTGCAAGCAAGATAAGAGAATCCTTGCGTCAGCCCTTCAAAGTGCAGGGAAATTCCATTACGGTAACCGCCAGCATGGGGATCAGTGTGTATCCAGCGGATTCCCTCGATCCCGACACGCTGGTGAAAACGGTGATACCGCCATGTACCGATCCAAGAAGGCAGGCAGAGATACCTATCGTTTCTTTACAGCCGAAATGAACACGCGCGCTATCCAGAAGCTGGAACAGGAGAACGCGTTGCGTAAGGCAATTGAGCGGAATGAATTCGTTTTACATTACCAGCCGAAGGTCGAACTGCTTAAGGGAAAAATCACTGGAGTAGAGGCTCTGATACGGTGGAACCGTCCCGGATATGGCTTTGTTCCACCTTCAGAATTTATTTCCGTTCTGGAACAGACCGGGTTGATCAGCAAGGTGGGGGCATGGGTTCTTGAGACCGCTTGCAAGCAGATCGCGGAATGGAGGCGGGCGGGAATCGGGGAGATACCGGTATCGGTAAATGTATCGGGAAGGCAATTTTCGCAAATCGCCTTAAAGCGTGACGTCATTCGGGTCATCGAAGAAAATGACGTGCATCCCCGATTGCTCGAATTTGAATTGCAGACTGAAAGAGCTTTAAGAGAACATAGCATTGATTCCGATTTACTGGAATTGGAGCTGACGGAAAGTTCGCTGATGACGCATGCAAGAAAAACGATTGGCATCCTGAAGAGATTGAAAATGCTTGGGATCCGGATTTCAATCGATGACTTCGGTACCGGCTATTCTAGCTTCGCGTATGTAAAGCGCTTTCCAATTGATGTGGTTAAAATCGATCGTTCCTTCGTCACGGATATCATCACGAATCCTGCGGACGCGGCAATTACTACTGCAATTATCGACATGGCTCACAGCCTGGATGTCAAAGTAATCGCGGAGGGAGTAGAAACGGTTGAACAACTCGATTTTCTACGTGCGCGAGGGTGCGATGAAATTCAGGGCTATTATTTTGCGCGCCCGCTTTCCGCAATTGAGATATCCAAGCTGTTTTTGAACGGCGACAGCACTCTCAGGCCAACGCAATCCCTCGCCTCATAGTCTTTTAGCAGCCCCCTTTAGGCGGCTTTCGAATATAGGCAAGCAGGAAGCGGACGCTAAGCCTTTAACGATTGCTTTCCCATTTTTATATTTATTTTTGATTAGCATGCGTTTTGCCTGTCTGGGTAGCGGTTCGCGGGGAAACGGCCTTGTGGTCGAGGTGCAAGATACCCGATTACTGCTGGATTGTGGATTTACGCTTAAGGAAACCATCGTTCGCCTTTCACGGCTCGGCATTGAGCCTGATACGATAGACGGAATTGTTGTGACCCATGAGCACGACGACCATATCGGCGGGGTGGTGCGGTTTGCGCGCAAATTTGGTATACCTGTATGGTTGACGCATGGGACGCTGCGCAGCGCGGAAAAGATGTTTGCGCCACTTCCGGTGATCAATATCATAGACAGCTACCAGCGGTTCTCGATTGATGATATTGAGATCGAGCCTTATCCGGTTCCGCACGATGCTCAGGAACCCGCACAATTTGTGTTCGGCGATGGTGCGCTGCGATTAGGTGTATTGACGGATACGGGCTGTTCGACACCTTACATCGAGGCGATTCTGAGCAATTGCCACGCACTGGTGCTGGAGTGTAACCACGATGCGCAAATGCTTGCCAACAGCGATTATCCATGGAGCCTCAAGCAACGCGTGGGAGGGCGCCTAGGCCATCTGGAGAACGCTGCTTCAGCGGAACTGCTGGAAAATCTTGATTGCAGCCGTCTTCAGCATATAGTCGCCGCTCATTTGAGCCAAAAAAATAATACCCCCTTGCTTGCGCAAAGTAAGTTGAGTAGCGCGCTGAATTGTGGAATGGATTGGATTGGTGTGGCAAGCCAAAACGATGGTTTCGATTGGCGCCAACTGTTCTGATTTTCAGCCCCGGATAATCCTAAATCGGCAGCTGACCGATTTGGATTAGACGGCAGTCATCGCAGTTACTGAAGGAATCATGATCTTCACCTTTCACCCTTTTGGTGATTCCGCGTCCAGTGCCGGATTTGGGGGATAATAAAAAGCCGCCCTTGGGGAGCGGCTTTTTACGCCTAAGGATGACTTTTCCGCCTAAGCGGTTTATTCAAAATCCTGACTATTATTTGGCTGCTTCGGATGAGTTGCTAGAGGCCGGTGCGCTTGCCCCTGGGGTTGCCGGAGCGGGGGACGTGGCGGGAGCGCCAGAAGTGGGGCTTTGGTGCCCGGTTATCTTCGAGAAGTTTGCCTTTTCCTGCTCCGGAAGTGCCTGGTTTGGTTTACCACAGGCGGTCAACATCAATGCGGCCAAGGCAGTAGCGAGAAGCGTAAGTCTCATTAGTTAATCCCTTAAATATTAACGGAGTTGATAGAATTCGAAGTATATAACGAAACCCTCTCATCCTTCAAGCCGGGAAGGGCCATAAGCCCCTCATAGGCCCCTGCATGTGCACGCAATAAAGCTGAGGCAGCCGGCCCTGTGGAGATTGTCCATTTTTGTGGTTTTCCCAATAAAAAAGCCATCCGCATGGATGGCTTTCATCTACTAGCCGAACTGTTCTTAATGGCCTGCGGGTATGGCGCTTTGACCTGCTTTTATGGGATTGCCATTTCCATCAAGCGCGTGCCCGGGGAGAACGGCTGGGCCGGAAAGATCTTCCTCGGTATTAGGGCAGGTGCAGCGGCGGTTTTGTCACCCGGAGTGCCAGCACGTTCCTGATCCAATGTCGACCCCTCTTCGGTTCTGGTTCCGTATGTGGTCGAATTTTCGGGGAGTGCCTGCTTCGGCCTGTCACAGGCTGTCAGGCTGATGGCCACTAAAGCGGCGGCCAGGAGTGAGTATTTCATATAAGGGATCCTTGATAAATTATAAAGAGATTTGCAGCAGACCGACAGTATATAATAAAAATAACTAAAATTAGCGTTAAAAGTGTAATTTTGCTCTATGGAGGGGAAAAGTAGAGTGCAGGCGTATTAAGTACTACTCTATTTGGGGATTCTTCCTTCTTGACCTCGGCACCACCGGCGCCAGCTTTAGATCCGGCACCTTCCTCTTTATCAAGCTCGTCAAATTTGGGCGCGGAGTCACGCTCAGCCATTGCGGAGGGAGGTGGCTTATCCATTGGATGTTTCTTATATTCACAGGCGGATAGCGTCAGCGCCGCCACGGACACAGCGAGGAGCAACGAGTATTTCATTTTTCAATCAGTCCAAGGTTATACCAAAAAAAACATGATACAACATAAAAGCGTTTGAGTCATCTCACACCTGAAAATGAGCCTGAAAATGTGCCTAAAATAAACGTGAAATGAACCGACTGAAGCCTGCCTGGCATCGGTTTCAACAAAAAAATGCCGTCCCGAAGGACGGCTTTTTTAACGATTGCGTATTTATCTTACGGCTTGGGTTGTTCTTGCGACGGTGCACTTTTATTTGCCTCCGCTTCAGCCTTCTGGGCCGCCTCGATTTCAGCATCGCTGACTTGCCCTTCACGTTTTTCCCACAGGCTGGGCGGATATTGCCCCGGTTTTCCTTCACCGGGCTTATGCTCTTTCATTTGATCACACGCGGTAAGTGTTAGTGTTGCCAAGGCGATAGCGAGGAGCGAGTACTTCATTTTTTTAATCTCCTTTACAGGTTTAAAATAAATCAATGGGTAAATTATTATAAAAGCTTATTAAAGCGCATTCGGCCATTCAAATCTGAGATGAAGCAAATTGATTTGGTTTTCCGCCCCCGGAAGCAATTTCAATAAAAAATGCCGTCCCCTAACAACTGCTTTTAGGAGTGCTTGTCTGTTATGGTTGCCATTAATCCGCTTTTTTACCTGCGACATCATACTCAGGCTTTGGCTCTGTATTTTTTGCACCGGCAATTGCTTCGGATTGTTTTGCGGCCGCGGCAGCTTCAGCCTTCTGGGCTGCTTCGATGTCAGCATCGCTGACTTGCCCTTCACGTTTTTCCCATAGGCTGGGCGGATATTGCCCCGGTTTTCCTTCCCCGGGCTTATGCTCTTTCATTTGATCACACGCAGTAAGTGTTAGTGTTGCCAAGGCGATAGCGAGGAGCGAATACTTCATTTTTTTAATCTCCTTATAAGAAGTTATAACGAACCACCAATAAAATTATAGATGAGTTTCGGCCATTCAAAATCCGGAAAACCCACTATATCGTAATAGCCACTATCTTAATAGCAGAATTCAGAAATGTTGTCTAGTCGTTATATCCCAGAGCCATAAAAGGTAGCGTTAAATCGTCTGGGGATGAGGTTTTTAGCGGATTGCGGAAAACGCTAGCTGAACATTTTGAGCACTTACCGGACATTTAGAGATCCCCGATTTGCTCAAGCTCTTCAAGAAGCGAGCATCCTCGCAGGCTCAGGCATTATGGAACGGTTAAACGAGCTCTGCGTGGCATCCGGAAAGTTACTGCTCAGTTCACTACAAAGAGCAAGTTGAGCGTGAAAACATTGCTGTAACCGCTAAATTGATGACTCCGAATTCGTCGTTCTCGATGGCGGCAGATCAACATACCCAGCCAGATACCATTCGTAAAGCAGTGCTAGGGTTTCGCTATCGAGCTCCTCCGTGGTTGGCAATGCAAGATTATCGGCGAGCCTTTTCAGTAATCCGCAAGATGCAGCTCCGGCTCTATAATTCTCGCCGTTTATAAAAATATTTTTTTTCTTCCATAGCATGCGACTCTTCAGGTTGAGCTCCAGTCCGGTCCGGGCAACCTGATACGCGAAGTCTCGCTCATCTCTAGGATGCGGTGGCGGTGTAAAAAAAATATGAGGCTTGGGCTCGGTGAGATAAGTTCCAATAAAACGTTCTACATCACCGCGGCCCCACGCGATCCTGTCAAGCGCGGCGCTTGCCTGGCGCAGCATGGCGGCGCTGATACGCCCTGGGTGAGATTGCAAGCAGATATCGGGGTCGCGGTATATTCCACTGATGACGCTGTGGTCCTGGAGGTATATCAGAAACTGGGTAGCGAGTTCCTGGTAGGTGGGGGCGCGAAATCCAATCGAATAAGTCATGCAGGGGTCTTTTGCTATGCCATTGTGCGCATAGCCAGGTGGCAGATACAACATATCGCCTGGTTCCAGTATCCATTCCTGTTCCGGTCTGAAATCCTGAAGAAGTTTCAATGGCGCATTCGCAACCAGTTTTTTGTCGCGCTGGGCAGATATCTGCCAGTTCCTGCGCCCCATACCCTGCAGTAAGAAGACATCATATGAGTCAAAATGTGGTCCTACTCCGCCTTCCTCCGGAGCAAAGCTGACCATCAGATCGTCCAGCCGCGCGTGAGGGATGAAATTGAATTTAAGCAGCAAATCACGGGCAGGAGGCAGGAAGTGATTGACATCCTGTATTAGCAATGTCCATTGTTTTTTTGGGAGCCGGGAAAAAGCGCGAGATGAAAAAGGTCCATGCCGGACTTGCCATTGACCTTTCTTTTGGGTAATAAGCCGCGATTGCGCGTCATCTCTGCAGGCAAGCTGGACAAGCTCGTCCCGGCTGAGCAATCCCTGAAAGCCGGGCAGGGCTCCACGAACCAGCAGGGGTTTTTTCTGCCAGTAATTGCGCAGAAATTTTTTGGGAGAAATACCTCCGAGTAGCTCGAGTTTCATGGACGGCTCAGCTGATGGTTTTTAAGGTGGGGAGAGAAGCAGCCAGAATGGTGCTCAAGCCATAATTGCGGAGGCTGTCCATGGAGCTGATGGCAGTTTACCAGCACCTCTGGGTTACCGCCGTTTCGGAAGTCGAGAAGTCACAAGCCGGGCAGATTCAAGCTTGGGTTTCCAGGCATCCGAACTGGTCTATGAGCCTCACCTGCCGCGCATGAACATCTTGTCGAGATCGGCAAGACTGATTTCGAACCAGGTCGGCCTACCGTGATTGCATTGGCCAGCACGTTCCGTCACTTCCATCTCACGTAGCAGCGCATTCATTTCATGGATGGTCAGCATACGGTTGGCGCGCACCGCGCCATGGCAGGCCATGGTTGAAAGAAGCTCATTGCGCCTGCCGGTTAATGCCTGGGTAGCGCCAAATTCGCGGATGTCGCTCAATACCTCGCGCGCCAGCTTTACCACATCAGCATCCTTGAGCGCTGCTGGGACTGACCGTACCACGAGCATGGTTGGGGAGAAAGCAGAGATTTCAAACCCAAGCTCGCTCAAGGTGGCGCTGTGCTCTTCGGCTGTAGCAATATCCAGGCTGTCCGCATGAAAAGTAGCCGGGATGAGCAGGGGCTGCATCGATAACGTTTGGTTATCAAGCGCTGATTTGAGTTTTTCATAAAGCAGCCGCTCATGTGCCGCATGCATATCCACGATGAGCAGGCCGCGATCATTCTGCGACAGGATATAAATGCCGCGGAGCTGCCCCAGGGCAAAGCCTAACGGGGGCATTTCCTGTCTCTCAGCGCCCCCTATTGCGGCACATGGGTCGGGCAGCCTGCCTGGCGATTCCTGTTCGCGGTCATCGCGGCCGAACAGTGAGGAATAAAATGCTTGCGGTTGTGCTGCTGCCAGGGGTGCAGGTGCACCACGCATCAATGCCATCACGCCTTGCCGGGGGTAGGAAAGCCTGCCGGCGGACAGCGCGCCCTGGTCTTGTTTTCGTTCCGTCGAAAATACTGAAGCAGACGCTTCCACTGGTGGTCTTGCCAACGCTTTACTAATGGCATGAAACACAAATTGATGCAAGGCTCGCGGATCACGGAACCGTACTTCGATCTTGGCGGGGTGCACGTTTACGTCCACTGCTTCAGCTTTCATCTCAAGGAAGAGTGCGAAAGCCGGATGCCGGTCCAGATGGAGTATGTCCCGATAGGCTTCGCGTAGGGCATGTGCGATGAGCTTATCGCGTACAAAGCGGCCATTGACATAGAAATACTGAGCGTCGCGCGAAGCCCGGGAATAGGCTGGTAGCGCGGCTGCGCCCCATAGCCGTAAATCCGCCGCGTGTTCATCGATAAAAACTGATGTCTGGCTGAACTCATCGCCCAATAACGCCGCGATTCGCGTTTTTGCATCCCCCGCGCGTAAGTGCCGCCGTACAGTTCCATTGTGTTGCAGTGTAAACCCGATCCCTGGGCACGATAATGCAATGCGCCTGAATGTTTCGTCGCAATAGGAGAGCTCGGTAGCTTCGGTTTTCAGAAACTTGCGGCGGGCAGGGGTGTTGAAGTAGAGGTCATGCATTTCAACCGCAGTGCCGGAAGCAAGTGCCACTGGCTCTGGTGATGACAGGCGGCCACCCTCCGCTTGTACTTTCCAGGCGTGTTTTTCCTCCGCTCTGCGGCTGGCCAACGTCAATCGCGAGACTGCCGCAATACTCGCCAGAGCCTCGCCCCGAAAACCCAGGCTTTCCACCTGTTGCAGATCTTCCAATGTAGTGATTTTGCTGGTTGCATGCCGGGCAAGCGCAAGCGGGATGTCCTCCTTCGAAATTCCTGTGCCGTTATCGGCTACGCGAATCAGCTTGATGCCTCCCTGCAAGAGCTGCACCATGATCTCGGTTGCCCCGGAATCCACGCTGTTCTCCAGCATTTCCTTGAGTGCAGAGGCCGGGCGCTCGACTACTTCTCCGGCAGCAATCTGGCTGATGAGCAGGTCGGGTAGCAGCTTGATTGCATTCATGAGGCGTTTTCCCGATAAAGGTTGGGTTTTGCCTGCATTATAATGCGCTGGTCCGGACATTTCACCGGATCACGAGACGGGGACACGTTGATCACCTGATATTGACAATCTGGTTTGAGATTGCGCGGGCCTCCTGCAGTTTTATAATCTCTCTCTCTGGCTCTGGCTCTGGCTCTGGCTCTGGCTTTTACGAGTACTCTTTATCTTTCATCGCGGCTTTGACTGCAGCATGATCGAGGTGAGGGGCAAAAATTTCGATAAAATCGTAAACATATCCCCGTAAATAACTATTGCGGCCGATACCGATACGGGTGGTACTCGGCTCAAACAGGTGGCTTGCATCGATAGACCTCAGGTGCTTGTCACGCTTGGGGTCAAACGCCATTTGCGCCAGGATACCGATACCCAGCCCCAGTTCCACATAGGTTTTGATCACGTCCGCATCTATGGCGGTCAGCACGACATTGGGAACCAGTCTTTTCGCATCGAACGCCTGATTAATCTTGGAACGTCCGGTGAAAGCGAAGTCATACGTAATAATGGGGTACTGGGCGATGGCTTCCAGCGTCAGTTTCTCAAGTCTCAGCAGAGGATGGCGCGGCGGAACGACGATGCAACGGTTCCACTGATAGCACGGCAGCATCACGAGCTCATGGAACAGTTCGATGGCTTCGGTAGCGATGGCAATATCGGCTATCCCCGATGTGACCAGTTCCGATATCTGTGTCGGACTGCCCTGGCGCAAAATCAGCTTAACCTTGGGGTAACGCGCGGTAAAATGCTTGATCGCGGAGGGTAGCGCATACCTTGCCTGAGTATGGGTTGTAGCGATGGTAAGCGAACCAATTGCCTCGTTGGCAAACTCCTGACCGACCTGCTTCAGATTTTTTGCATCTCTCAGCATCCTTTCGGCAATTTCGATGATTGCTCTTCCGGGAGGCGTGGTCTCGACTACACGCTTGCCATTGCGCACAAAGATCTCCACGCCCAGTTCATTTTCCAGGAGGCGAATTTGCTTGCTGATTCCCGGCTGGGAAGTATGAAGAGTTTCAGCGGCTTTGGATAAATTCAAGCCCTGATTGGCAACTTCGCAGAGGTAACGTAGTTGTTGCAATTTCATATTCGAATTCTAAATAAGATTAGATTATAATAATCTAACATAATATTCTTTCACGATATATAAGCACATTGCTATTATGCCGGTTTCGCGGCACTATATGAGGTTGCCTGTTACCCCCTTTTATAGGGCTTTCTTGATAAAGGTGAGTAATGAAAGGTGGATAATGGCGGACTCTGGCTAGCCGGGATTGAAGCAGAACCGGAATGCGATTTTTGGCTGGCGCGGCAAGGCAGGCCAAAAATCTGCCAGATAAGACTGAGCAGACTGGCGCGGGGGTATAACGGATGAGCTGGAAGTCTTGCAACCGAACCAGCAAACAGGCCATGCTCATTCGATTTTTACCGAGGTCCAGGCTGATATTGCCTTAATTGCGGAGAACACAGATGAGTCATCTAAAGTACCTCGCTAATGATGAGGAAATAAATTCGTTCGATCAGGCGCTGCAGGATTATCAGAGCCTGCGCATGGATGTTGATCGCTTTACCGCTACCCGCCTGCAAATGGGGATTTATGGCCAGCGGCAGGAAGGCGTCAACATGGTGCGCATCAAGCTGCCCGGTGGCCGCCTGAACGCACCTCAACTGAATGTCATCGCGGACATGCTGGAAAAATATGCGCACCATGATGTCGTGCATATTACTACCCGTCAGGATATCCAGATGCACTATGTGCCGCTGGAGCATACGCCGGCGGTACTCCGCCATTTGGCCACAGCCGGATTGACGACGCGCGAGGCGTGCGGAAACACGATACGCAACGTGACCGCCTGCCCGCTATCGGGCATCTGTCCCCGTCAGCACGTCGACGTCACGAAGCACCTGGACGGTGCGGTTCAGCACTTTTTGCGTAATCCGCTGACTCAGCAAATGCCGCGCAAGTTCAAGATCAGTTTTTCCGCCTGCGAGTCCGATTGTGCCCAGGGCATGATGCACGACATGGGTATTGTCGCGGTACACAACGGCGATCGCTTTGGCTTTAAGGTTCTGGCCGGGGGCGGCCTCGGGCATAAGCCGCATGAGGCCATCGTTGTGGAAGAATTCATTGAAGAAAAGGATTTGCTGCTGGTAATGGAGGCAGTCATCTCTTTGCACAATCGCTACTCCGATCGAGTTAAACGCGCTAAATCGCGAATCAAGTTTTTGGTTGATAAGTTTGGTCCTGAAGGGTTTGTCGAGAAGTATCGGGAAGAACTGACGCGAACGAAGGAAGCGCTGGCAGCCCAGGATTATCCGAGGGGTGACTGGAGCGCTGGCCTGGACAGTGAAGTTCCCGGCATGGGCGCGCCCCGGCATGTGTTCGCGCAAAAACAGCCGGGGTATTTCGTATTTCCGATCAGTGTGCCGATGGGCAATTTGACCGTTGCACATTTACGTGGTCTCGCCCGGATTGCCGAGGCTCATGAATTCGAAGAAGTGCGCACTACGCAGGATCAAAACATGTTTCTGCCAAATGTGCCGGAGGCAAAAATTGATTTCTTGCGCACGGAATTGGCTGCGTTGGGTCTGGGTGAACCGAAGATAGGGGATAATGTCGTGGCTTGCCCCGGTACCTCGACTTGCCGGTTGGGGATAACCTCAAGCACGATCCTCGGACCCAAATTGAACGGTGGCCCGCACGATTTAAAGATCCGCGTTTCGGGGTGCCACAATGGCTGTGCCCAGCCGGAGGCGGGCGATATCGGCATTTATGGGGAAGGCAAACGCATGCATGGCAAGCTCGTGCCCCATTATCAGATGTATTTCGGAGGCAACGCCATGGCAGGCGGAGCGTTGGCGATCAAGGGTCCGTCGATTCCTTCGGCACGCATAGAGACCGCGGTAGAACGCGTAAAGACAGACTACGCTTCCTGCCGTGAGGCGGGTGAGACGTTTTCATCCTGGATACGGCGCGTCGGCAAAGATTACCTTGCCGGTCTGTTGGTGGACTTGACTGAAGTCAAACCGGAAGAACTGGAATCGGTCCTGCGCGATCACGGCAAGGATGCGGACTTCAAGGTATTGCAACTCGGCGGCGGGGAATGCGCCGGAGTGAGCCAGGTGAAGATCGGCTCGAGCTTTTTCGAAGCGGCCCATGAACGTAATTATCGGGATGCGCTCAAGTTTCAGCGAAAATTTGAGGATTCCGCCAAATGCGCCGAGGAGATCGCCCGTTTGATCGGCCAAGGCGTATCTGAACTGCTTGGTGGTCAGAAATTCAATGATCTGACACAGCAGTCGGAAGAGCTGCGCCGTGTTTTGCCTACCAAGCCGCGCCTGTCCAGGCAATTGGCAAAATTCGCCCAGGATTTCGCGTCTCCGGTCGAAGAATTGAATGATGCCCGATTGAGCGAGTGGTTTGCCGAACAGGATGCGTGGACGATGGAAGCCGCGGAGTTTTGTCTCGGTTTCGACCGTCAGCTTGATCTGGCTGGTGCGCTGCCGTTTAAAGCTTCAGCCCAATCGCCATTGTTACAGCGGACGCAACCATCCGCGATAGTCTGACAAATTTTTAATCTCTTATCTTTTATTAAGCCCGTTACTATGGCTCTGGATCAGAAGATTACTGAAGTGCGAAAGGTATTGGATACGGTGCAGGCAGACTATGCCCCAGCCGCTTTTGCCAATAGTTTCGGCGCCGAGGATATGGTTCTGACGGATCTTATCGCAAAGTATTACCCCGATATCAGGATGTTTACGCTGGATACCGGGCGCCTGCCGGAAGAAACCTACAGCCTGATGGAAGAGGTGGCGGATCGCTATGGGATTCGGGTCCCCATATATTTTCCCGATCCCGCCGCGGTGGAGGCATATGTTGCACGGAATGGACCCAATGGATTTTATGACAGCGTGGAATTACGCAAGAGCTGCTGTCATATTCGCAAGGTGGAGCCGCTGAAACGCGCTCTGAGCGGAAAGCACGCGTGGATCACCGGCTTGCGTCGCGATCAGGCGCCGACAAGAAAGGATCTGGCTCAATCTGAATTTGATGCCGACGACGGTTTGCAAAAATTCAGCCCGCTGCTGGACTGGAGCCTGTCCGACGTATGGGATTATCTGAAGCAATTCGACGTTCCCTATAATGTGCTGCATGACAAGGGCTACGCAAGCATCGGCTGTGCGCCCTGCACACGCGCCATAACGCCCGGCGAGGATATTCGCGCTGGCCGGTGGTGGTGGGAAGACCCGGAGATCAAGGAATGTGGTCTGCATCCGGGCAAGCGGAATGCCTCTGCATCGGCTATTTCCATGAAGAAATCCCCAGTAGAGATCCGGCTTCAAATCAAGACGAAGGCAAGGAAAAGGCGAAAGGCATGGCCGGCCCCTTGTAACATTCCCCGTGTAACTTCCCCGTACTTCCTCCGTTTCATCAGAATTGCAGAGTGGATCGATGGATATCCTATTGAACAATATTGAAGAACTTACTACTCCTGTCTCAAGTTTTGTCATGAAGAATGAATCGATGGCCACGAGTAAATCGACGGTTGCGAATGAAGCGATTGCCACGGCTGACGAACCAATGGGCACGAGCGAACCGGTAGCCATTAAACGCCGTACCGCACGGCAATTAGGGCATCTGGATGCACTGGAAAGCGAAGCTATCCATATTATGCGAGAGGTGGCGGCCGAATGCGCCAATCCGGCTCTACTATTTTCCGGTGGAAAAGATTCCATCGTCCTGTTGCGATTGGCTGAAAAAGCTTTTCGCCCGGGGCGTTTTCCGTTCCCCCTGATGCATATCGACACGGGTCATAATTTTCCTGAAGTGATCGAGTTTCGCGACCGCCGCGCCCAGCAACTGGGCGAGCGGTTAATCGTGCGCAGCATGGAAGATTCCATTCGTCAGGGAAGAGTCGTGCTGCGTTCGGAGAACCAGAGCCGCAACGCATTCCAGTCAGTGACCCTGCTGGATGCCATTGCGGAATTTCGCTTCGACGCCTGTATCGGCGGCGCGCGCCGTGATGAGGAAAAAGCGCGAGCCAAGGAGCGGATATTTTCTTTCCGGGATGAATTCGGCCAATGGGATCCGAAGAACCAGCGTCCGGAATTATGGGATCTCTACAATACAAGAGTTCATCCGGGAGAGAATATACGGGTATTTCCCATCAGCAATTGGACAGAGCTTGATGTGTGGGAATACATTGCTCGCGAGGAGCTGGAGGTGCCAAATATTTATTTTGCGCATACACGCGCCGTAATCCGGCGCGATAGCGGACTTTTACCCCTGTCCCATCTGGCGCAGCCCAAGGAGGGGGAGCGGGTGGAAAGCCTGATGGTGCGCTTCCGTACCGTAGGCGATATGAGTTGCACCTGCCCGGTACTCTCTACCGCAGCCAGTGTTGGCGAAATCATTGCTGAAACCGCGATTACGAGAATTACCGAGCGGGGCGCCACGCGCATGGATGACCAGACCTCGGATGCGTCCATGGAGCTTCGCAAGAAAGAAGGATATTTCTGAGAAGAAGGCTCTCCAGGTTGTTCCTGACAAAATCGCGAAGCCGTTGTACAGCTTTTTCAACGAATTCATCAATTACGCAATTATGTGGTGGCGCCATCCTCATTTCTCATAAGCTTCGGTATTACCCCCATGCCGTGCTTATAGCCCTGGATTTCGCAGGGGAGATCACAGAAAGAGGTCATGAAGGAGGTATGAAGGAGGATACGGGCATTGCAGGGATGTGGTGAACGTATTAAAAGATGCATCTTTGCGGGAACAGGAAATTTACAGAAGAAAGACCTACAGAAGAGTTGCAAATGTCAGCCATTGAAAATATTTCGTTTGATCATACCCAGTTGTTGCGTTTCATAACCGCCGGGAGTGTGGACGATGGCAAGAGCACGCTGATCGGGCGCTTGCTGCATGACTCAAAGTCCATCTTCGAAGATCAGTTGAGTGCTATCACCCACACTTCACGCCGCCGGGGAATGGAAGGTGTCGATCTTTCGCTGCTTACGGACGGCCTGCAGGCGGAGCGTGAACAAGGCATTACCATTGATGTCGCCTATCGTTATTTCGCCACCCCCAAACGCAAATTTATCATAGCCGACACGCCAGGCCACGAGCAGTATACGCGCAACATGGTTACAGGCGCATCCACAGCCAACCTTGCCATTATTCTGATTGACGCGCGGAAGGGGGTGCTCACTCAATCGCGCCGCCATGCTTATCTCGCCAGCCTCGTGGGGATTCCTCATCTGGTGGTAGCAGTCAATAAAATGGATCTGGTGGATTATTCCCGCGAAGTATTTGAGAATATTTGCAAGGACTTTGCCGCTTTTGCCGATGGACTCAGGCTGAGCAATATTGCCTACATCCCGATGTCTGCTTTACATGGCGATATGGTGGTCGAGCGCGGGGATAATCTCAACTGGTACGACGGCACGGCGCTGATGGACTTGCTGGAGACCGTACCTATCGACCACGATATCAATCTCGAGGATTTCAGGTTTCCTGTGCAATGGGTCTGCCGTCCCCAGACTGAGGAACTGCATGATTTTCGCGGGTACATGGGGCGCATAGAATCCGGCTTCATCAGTGTTGGTGATGTGGTAAAGGTTCTGCCTTCCGGGTTCACTTCGCGTATCAAGGAGATTGTCACATATGATGGCCTTCTCGATTATGCCGTTGCGCCGCAGTCCGTTACGCTAACCATTGAAGATCACCTGGATATCTCCCGGGGGGATATGCTGGTAAAGCCCATTGCGGTTCCCGATGTTACGAAGGAGTTTGAGGCGATGCTGTGCTGGTTATCCGAACAGAGCCTTGATCCTCGCCGCAAATATCTTGTCAAGCAAACTACGCGGGTAGTGAAGGCGCTGGTATCCAGAGTAGATTATCGCGTCGACATCAACACTTGCGTCATGAGGCGGCCGAAACTTTGAAAATGAACGATATCGGTCGAGTGGCCCTGAAAGTGCATCAGCCCCTTGCGTACGATCCGTACCAGCGCAACCATGCTACAGGAAGCTTCATCGTCATTGACGAGGCCAATAACAATACCGTCGCCGCGGGCATGATTTGCGCAGCAAAAGGTTAAGCTGAGAATTTTCAGTCACTTTCCGGCCGCGGCCCGATATTATTGAGTCACCGGGCGACAAGGCGATCACAGCTTTGCCGCTTTTGTATTTTTAGCCAGGGAAAAGAGGGAGATAAACGGAGGGGTATAAACGGAGAGGTATAAACGTACTCCGCAAAGACTTATTTCGAGACTTTTAAACTTTAAGCGCAATTACGCTCTAATAAATTATCCGGATAACTTTTTGTCGTCTTGATTCACTTTTCTTACTTTGATGATCTTACCATGACAAGTTTACAATCGGCGCCTCAACCTTTAGCGGTATCCGCCGTGGCTTCTCCCGTGCTTGGTTTCGGGATGGCTTTTGCCGACCTGTATCGCCGCGACGGCCTCGCCAGGCTGGACCAGGCATTCCTGAATTTTCTACAGGAGGGGGAGCCCGGGCTGCGAGCTCGCCTCGATCACGCCCGCTCTGATCCCGCCCGCCTGGACCGCAAAGCCGAATCCGCTCTGCTGATTGAAATCGCGCCGTGGATGGAGGATTTCATCGCCAGACTGTTTGGAATCCAGAAGGAAGTTACCGAGCTTGCCGCCCGTCATCATCAGCTCGCGCCGCTTTATTCCTGTAAAAGACAGTTTGTCCAGCGCCGGGCGATGAATAAGGTAAGCGAGGCCGAGCTGGCTGGAGTGGATGGGATTGCGCTGGAAGAAAAACTCGCCGCTGAATTCGGAGCCCCCTTTTCGGAACTGGCTTTCGCAATCAATGTTACAAATTGGTTATTGGATGAAGGGGCGAATGAAGAGCGGCTCAAGGCGGCTCTACATTATGCCGCCTGGGCCCTGAAAACGCCGGAGGGACGAGAGCGCAACCGGGACGGTGTATTGTTCAAGGCGCCTGCCAAACTCGACTTTCAGCATCTGTTGTCTACCAATACCGATAGCTCCGCGGGTTACACCGTTCATCGGCTTGACCATATACGCCGCCGGGAGGGTTTCGCGCTTACCGATCCGGGCACTGATCTGATAGGCGCTCTGGATGAGGCGAATTATTGCATCTGGTGCCATGAGCAAGGAAAGGACTCATGCTCAAAAGGCTTCAAGGAAAAGCCGAAAACTCCGGAAGAACACCCGTCATTCAAGAAAAGCCAGCTCGGTGTCCTGCTTACCGGTTGCCCGCTGGAGGAGCGCATCTCCGAGTTTCACAAGCTTAAGACTCAAGGTGTGGCGGTGGGAAGCCTTGCCATGATTGTGGTGGACAATCCCATGTGCGCGGGTACCGGCCACCGGATTTGCAATGATTGCATGAAATCCTGCATTTACCAGAAACAGGAGCCGGTCGATATCCCTCAGGCTGAAACGCGAACTCTCAAGGATGTCCTGGAATTACCGTGGGGCTTTGAAATTTACAGTCTTCTCACCCGGTGGAATCCGCTCGACCTGCACCGGCCGGTACCCAAGGCGCCGACGGGCCGCAAAGTGCTGGTGGTGGGAATGGGCCCAGCGGGATACACCCTGGCGCATCATTTGATGAACGATGGTCATACGGTGGTCGGCATTGACGGCCTCAAGATCGAGCCGTTATCGCCGGAAATTTCCGGGGTGAATAAATCGGGTGAACGTGTCCCGTTTGGGGCTATCCGCGATACAGCCGACCTGGCTGAAGATCTGGATGAGCGCATGCCGGGCGGCTTCGGCGGCGTTGCCGAATACGGTATTACCGTACGGTGGAATAAAAACTTTCTCAAGCTGATCCGCTTGCTCCTGGAGCGCAGGGAAGAGTTTGCGCTGTTTGGCGGCGTCCGCTTTGGCGGAACGCTAACTGCTGACGACGCGTTCGCCATGGGTTTCGATCATGTGGCGCTCGCCGCAGGAGCCGGGCGGCCCACGGTGCTCGATTTGCCCAATGGCCTTGCACGTGGGGTACGTGCCGCATCCGATTTCCTGATGGCATTGCAGTTGAGCGGCGCGGCGCAGACCAACTCCGTTGCCAATATGCAGTTGCGCCTGCCGGTAGTGGTTATCGGCGGAGGGTTGACCGCTATCGATACGGCAACGGAAGCGCTTGCTTATTATCCGGTTCAAGTGGACAAATTTCTTCGCCGGTACGAAATCCTTGCAGCGGTGCAGGGCGAGGCCGCGATACGCGGAGCATGGGATGAGGAAGAGCGAGAAATCGCGGAGGAATTCCTCAGTCATGCTCGCGCCATCCGGGCCGAGCGCAAGGAAGCCGAGAAGGAAGGCCGGGCACCGCGCATCCTGGAACTGCTCCAGTCCTGGGGCGGCGCCACGATCGCCTACCGGAAACGCCTTATCGACAGCCCTTCGTACACACTCAATCATGAAGAAGTCGAAAAGGCGCTTGAAGAGGGCATCTGGTTTGCCGAGGGTCTTACGCCCGTGCGGGTGGAAACCGATAAATGGGATCACGCAACCGCGGTGCAGTTCGTGGTACAGTCCCTGGACGAAACCGGAGCATGGCAGCCGACCGGCCAGGCAACGCTGTCGGCTCGTGCTGTTCTGGTTGCGGCCGGAACCCAGCCCAATACGGTGCTTGCCCGAGAAGATAATAAAAATTTCAAGCTGCACGGGCGGTATTTCGCGGCTTGCGATGAAAACGGCGATCCCGTGAGTCCACCGCGGGCAAATCCCAAGCCCGAAACTCCCAACGTACTGATGAGCCGCAACGGCGACGGACGTTTCATCAGCTTCTTCGGCGATCTGCACCCCTCCTATTCCGGAAACGTGGTAAAGGCGATGTCCAGCGCCAAGCAGGGCTATCCGGTAGTAAGCCGGGTTTTACAGCGCCTGGCTCCGGCTTCCCTCAAACCCTCCTGGCTGTTTTTTGCTGAAATCAATGGACAGTTGCGCGCAACGGTGCATAAGGTCGAGCGCCTTACCCCCAACATCATAGAGGTCGTGGTGCATGCGCCGATGGCGGTGGAACGTTTTCATCCAGGCCAGTTCTACCGCTTCCAGAACTTTGCAACACTTGCCACGACCGCGGGCGATACGAAACTGGCAATGGAAGGCATTGCCCTTACAGGGGCGTCGGTGGATGTCTCCCGCGGACTGGTATCGCTGATTGCGCTGGAGATGGGTGGATCAGCGGATCTGTGCGCCAAGCTCAAACCGGGCGACCCGGTCGTGTTGATGGGTCCCACCGGCACGCCCACCGAAATCCCGCCGGATGAAACCGTCGTGCTGGTCGGCGGCGGATTGGGCAACGCGGTATTGTTTTCAATTGGCGCAGCCGCGCGAGCCGCAGGATCGAAAATTCTATATTTTGCCGGCTACAAGAAGCTGATCGATCGCTACAAAGTTGCGGAAATCGAGGCCGCGGCGGACGTGGTGGTATGGTGCTGCGATGAGGCTCCGGGCTTCAAGCCTTCCCGTCCGGGCGATCTCAGTTTTGTCGGCAATATTGTGGATGCGATGGCGGCATATGGCAGCGGAGCGTTGGGTCCCCAGAAGATTCGATTGGCTGATGCGGACCGTATCATTGCCATAGGCTCCGACCGGATGATGGCAGCAGTGGGGGCTGCCCGTCATAACAGGCTTCAGCCTTATCTGAAAACGGATCACTTCGCGATCGGTTCGATCAATTCTCCGATGCAGTGCATGATGAAAGAGATCTGCGCTCAGTGTCTTCAACCTCATAAAGATCCGGCAACGGGAGAGGTCACCTACGTATTTTCCTGCTTCAATCAGGATCAGCCGCTTGATCAGGTTGACTTTGGCGGATTGGCGTCGCGCCTGCGCCAGAACAGCGTTCAGGAAAAACTTACCACCCGATGGATCAGCCACTGTCTGAAAGAAGCAAATCAGGCTGGGTCTGAGGTTGCCATGGAACCGGCCATCAAATAGAGAGCATCGTCTTTCCTGCGAAAACGGGAATCCGGTAAGGTTTTCCTGAACCATTTGATGGCCGATACGCAGGAATGGCCGGCGGGAATCATTGCCAGGAGTGAGCTCTTTTTTCGTCAACCCCGATCCTGCATTATGTCCAGGTTCATTTATAATTCGAGCTTCGCGATGAATGGGCGGCCGGCCAGGCTCTGCCGGAATGTCCAAGAATAGCGGGATATTCCAAAAATAAGAGGAGTTATCAATGCAGATAGGTATACCCGCGGAGATTCGGGGAGAAGAAACCCGCGTCGCGGCCACGCCCGAAACGGTCAAAAAGTTTACCGCCAAAGGTTTTCATACTGTTCTGGTACAGTCCGGCGCGGGCGCCGGTGCGAGCCTACCCGATGAGGCCTACCAGGATGCCGGAGCAACCATCGTTGCGAACGCGGCGGAGTTGTATGGGCAATCTCAAATCGTGCTTAAAGTACGCGGTCCCGATCCGGACGAACTGGAAATGATGCGCAAGGATGCGGTGCTGCTGGGCTTGCTTGCTCCGCATCGTCCCGAACGTATAGAAGCGCTTGCGCGACATGGCCTGACTGCCTTTGCGATGGAAAAACTGCCGCGTATATCCCGTGCTCAAAGCATGGACGTGCTGTCGTCGCAGGCAAATATCGCAGGCTACAAGGCGGTGCTGATGGCGGCCAACGTCTATCAGAAATTCTTCCCCATGCTGATGACCGCGGCGGGCACTGTCAAGGCCGCCCGGGTACTGGTGCTCGGCGCGGGTGTAGCAGGCTTGCAGGCTATCGCCACGGCAAAACGGCTGGGTGCGGTGATCGAAGCGTTCGATGTGCGGCCCGTGGCAAAAGAACAGGTGGAAAGCCTCGGCGCCAAATTCGTCGAGGTTCCGCTCAGCGACGAAGAAAAAGCGCAGGCGGAGACAGCGGGCGGCTATGCCCGGGAGATGTCGGATGACTATAAACGCCGTCAGGGTGAACTGGTGCATCAGCGGGCAGCGGCGGCTGACGTCATCATTACCACCGCGCTGATTCCCGGCCGTCCAGCGCCAGTGCTGATCAAGGAGGAAACCGTCCAGGCCATGAAGCCCGGATCGGTAATTGTCGACATGGCGGTGGAGGCTGGCGGCAATTGCCCCTTATCGGAGCTGGACAAGATTGTGGTCAAGCACGGCGTGCATCTCATCGGTATCGCCAACCTTCCCGGGCTGGTGGCCGCGGATTCCAGTGCCCTGTACGCCCGTAATCTGATGAACTTTCTCAACCTCATGCTCGATGCGAAGACCGGCGAATTCAAAATTGACCGCGAGGACGAAATTATCGCCGGAACGCTCGTCTGCGCGGATGGCGAAGTGATCAGGAAAGCTTGAGCGTCTCGTCGAGCTTGAAGCGGGCGGCCTCTCCCGCCTGCTTTCAATACTGATTATTCGCAATTATTCACAATCGGATTAATAGTAAACGAATAACAAGGAGCAATCTGATGATTGGAGAAGTTGACCCAACCATTATCAATCTTACTGTTTTTGTACTGGCGGTGTTCGTCGGCTATCACGTGGTGTGGAATGTAACCCCGGCTCTGCATACGCCGCTGATGTCAGTCACGAACGCGATATCCGGGATCATACTGGTGGGTGCGATGCTTGCGGCCGGACCTGCTGAAACGGACTGGGGTGTGTGGCTGGGAGCAGTGGCCGTAACGCTCGCCGCGATCAATGTATTCGGCGGGTTCCTTGTCACACAGCGCATGCTGGAAATGTTCAGAAAAAAAGATAAAAAAGGAAGCCGGTAATGTCCGCAAATACGGTCGCACTCGCGTATCTGATCGCGTCGGTTTTTTTCATTCTGGCACTGAAGGGCCTGAGCTCTCCGCTGACCGCTCGCCGCGGCAATCTGTTCGGCATGGTGGGAATGGCGATTGCCGTCGCCACCACGCTTACGATCACCAAAAACTGGGCGCTGATACTTGCCTGCATCGCCCTGGGCGGCACTATCGGCGCGGTTGTGGCGCGGCGTGTGCAAATGACCGCGATGCCGGAGCTTGTTGCCTTCATGCACTCTCTGGTAGGCCTGGCAGCCGTATTCATCGCCGTCGCCGCCGTCAACAATCCCCCTTCATTCGGATTGCCCGCCATATTGCCCATGGGGAGCAAACTGGAGCTGTTTCTCGGCACATTCATCGGCGCCATGACCTGGTCGGGGTCGGTGATTGCTTTCCTGAAGCTGTCAGGCCGCATGAGCGGCGCGCCGATCACCTTTGGCGGTCAGCATATGGTCAACCTGATCCTCGCGGTTGTCATGGTTGTTTTCGGCCTGTGGTTCTTCTTTAGCGAGACCACAAACTGGACAGCTTTTGCCACGATGACCGCGATTGCTTTTGTGCTCGGTTTTCTCATCATCATCCCCATCGGCGGGGCGGACATGCCAGTCGTCATTTCCATGCTGAATTCATATTCCGGCTGGGCCGCGGCAGGAATCGGTTTTTCACTCGGCAACCCCATGCTCATCATCGCGGGCTCGCTGGTCGGCAGCTCAGGGGCAATTCTTTCCTACATCATGTGCAAGGCCATGAACAGGCCGTTTCTCTCAGTCATACTTGGAGGATTTGGCAGCGAGGGAGGGACTGCCGCCGTAAGCGATCAGGGGCAGAAAACTTACCGCAGCGGCAGTGCCGATGACGCGGCATTCCTGATGGGCAACGCCGACAGCGTGATCATCGTGCCAGGTTATGGACTGGCGGTGGCACGGGCGCAGCACGCGGTAAAAGAGCTTGCTGAAAAACTGCATTCAAAAGGCGTCAATGTACGTTTCGCCATTCACCCGGTTGCCGGGCGCATGCCCGGCCACATGAACGTGTTGTTGGCGGAAGCGGAGATACCCTATGAGCAGGTGCTGGAAATGGATGAGATCAATAGCGATTTCCCCAACACCGACGTGGTGCTGATCCTGGGCGCCAATGACGTAGTGAACCCTGCGGCGAACGTTCCGGGTAGTCCGATATATGGCATGCCCATACTGGAAGCCCACAAGGCCCGTACTGTGATGGTCGTCAAACGCAGCATGGCAGCGGGCTACGCCGGGCTTGACAATGACCTGTTCTACATGGACAAGACCATGATGGTATTTGGCGACGCCAAGAAGGTTGTCGAGGATATGGTCAAGGCGTTGTAATGCTTCCGCTGAAAATTACTGGTTCGCCGAAAATACGGACTCGGCCTCAATGCGAAAAAGTGCCTGGAGAGCCGGTTTTTCGGCCTCTGGGAGGGCTACGGCTAAGATTCCTGGACGGCTCTCTTCGCAAGACACTCAGCTGGTAGCTCCTCAGTTAATAGCACATTGAGTTGAGGCCGTCGTTGTGAATAGCTGCCCGGATTTCATAACGCCGGGCTGGTATCTGAGCTGCAAATCGGGATTTGTCCGAAAGGTTGCTCGTCTTTTGAGGATAATCCAGCCGCTCGGCAAGAATGCCCGCCCGAGCAACAGCGAGAAATTCTCTTCGCATAAGTTCTCGTTGATATCAGCAGAATACCAGGGCCTTGCATGGTGAGCGGAATCATTAGCGCAATCGGCGGCTTCTCCGAGGAGACGTTCACGACAGGCGAACGGTCGTTCAGGCTCTTCAGTAAAGGCAATGGACCTGGCGTCATCCTCCTGCATGAATTGCCGGGCCTCACGCACGAGACTGTCGAATTTGCCGAGTGGATTGCGGATCACGATTTTCACGTTGTCATGCCACTCCTTTTTGGCAGCCCACTTCAGAATCCAATGCTGGGCCTGCTGAAATCGCCGGTTTTGTGTGTTCGAAAAGAGTTTAATAATTTCGCGGCAGGCAAATCGAGTCCGATTACGGTGTCCCTGCGCGCATTGTGCCGAAAGCTGCATGCAGAGCGAGGCGGGCCCGGCGTCGGCGCGATCGGCATGTGCTACACGGGTGGCTTTGTTTTCGCGATGATGGTGGAGGCATCGCTTCTCGCGCCAGTCGCCGCACAGCCCAGCCTGCCGCTCTTTCAACCCGAAGCGCTTGACGTCGAGCCAGAAAAGCTTGCGCTTGCTGCGAACCGCGCAGATGGGATGACTTTGCTTGGACTCCGCTTCGAGGATGATCTTCGCTGCCCTGCGGCGCGATTCGAGCGGTTGCAGAACTCGCTGCAAGGCGAGCCGGGCTCAGCCACTCAACGCTTCCGTTCAGTTACCGTTCCCGGGAAAGGTCACTCAACCCTCACTTTCGATTACCGGGCGGCGCTCGATCGTGGAATTGATACACGAGAGTTGGTGCTCCAGCACTTGCGCGCTCAGTTGCTCGGTGTAGATAAGCCCTGATTCTGATACCGGTATATCATATAGCAGCACTCAGCAGTATATTATTATTTTCCCGCAATTCCTGATGGGTTGTATACTTGATAAAAAAAGTGGGGTGATTAGAGCCATAATCAGAGGTGTGGTTTTCTAATATTATTGCGTTTCAATTCCACATTATCTTTGTTTCTTGTGTTGAAAGAAGGGTTCTGCTCCGCATATAACAATCAGGAAAAATAATGCTGATCGGATTGCCGAAAGAAACCAAGGATCATGAAACCAGGGTCGGGATGACCCCGAGCACGGTCAAAGCCCTGACACGGCATGGGCATCAGGTACACGTACAGAGCGGCGCCGGAGAAGGCAGCTTTCTATCGGATGCGGAATACCGGTCAGCCGGGGCCATGATCGTGCCTCACGCTGAAGACGCCTGGGCGGCGGAAATGGTCGTGAAGGTCAAAGAACCCATTCCAGCTGAATATCGTTACCTGCACAAGGAAATGATACTGTTCACTTATCTTCATCTGGCGTCGGATAAGGCTCTTACCCAGGCTTTGCTGGAAAGCGAGGTTACCGCCATTGCTTACGAAACGGTTCAAACCGAAGGCGGCAAGTTACCCCTTTTGACACCCATGAGCGAAGTCGCAGGGCGTATGGCTGTTCTGGTTGGCGCGACATACCTGCAAAGAACGCATGGCGGCCGGGGAGTTTTGATGGGCGGCGTTCCAGGTGTCGAGTCCGCGAATGTCGCAATTCTGGGCGGCGGCATCGTTGGCACGAACGCAGCGCGAATCGCGGTTGGGTGCGGAGCGCAGGTTACGGTTCTCGACGTGAATCATGATCGCCTTAAATACCTGGATGACATTTATCGCGGGCAATTGCAGACGCGCTTCAGTGATGAATATAACATTGAAGAGGCGATATACAACGCGGATCTGGTAATCGGCGCTGTCTTGATTCCCGGCGGCCGCGCGCCATGGCTGGTTACTTCCGGGATGTTGCCAAACATGCGGAAGGGCTCGGTAATTGTCGACGTGGCGGTTGATCAGGGAGGGTGCGTGGAAACGACCCGGCCCACGACACACAGCAATCCAACCTATGAGCTTGAGGGCGTAGTGCATTACTGCGTGGCGAATATGCCGAGCGCGGTGCCGCGCACCAGCACCTTCGCACTGAATATACAAACCGCAATGTACACGCTGCGCCTGGCGGACGAAGGACTGGAGGCCGTACGAAACAATCCGGCGCTGCAATATGGGCTGAATACACATCGAGGCTCGGTGACATATCCCGCTATCGCCAATGAATTTAATATGAAATATACTGATCCTTTGCGGGCGTTGGAGCATTAAGCCTTGGGGCATTAAACATTCATACATCAGGAGGCAAGAAAAATGAAATTTAGATATCCTCTGGTTTTCGGCGGCTTACTTATCCCGTTGCTTGCTATCAGTCAGACCGCGTCGGCCAACGTAGACATCGTTTTCGATTACCGGTATGACAGTTCCGGTTTTTTTACCGGCGCCAATAGCTCACGTCAGAATTTGCTGAACGATGTCGCCGCCGTATTCGAAAACCGCTTTCAGGACAACCTGACCGCAATCACTTCGGCCGGATCAAATCATTTTAATGCGCGTTTTTTCGAGCCGGACAATGGCAACACAAGCACCATTCCCGACTTCAGCGTTGCCGCTGGTCAGATCGTGGTTTTCGTGGGAGCGCATAATCTCGGCAATACGCTTGCAGAGGGTGGCAACGGTGGGTTTTCCAGCAGCGGCTCCGCCAGCTTCCTCGACAATGCCGCCAGCAGAGGGCAGGCTGGAGCATTATTGCCGGTTCAGACGGATTTCGGTCCATGGGGCGGCGCAATATCCTTTAACAGTACTTCAAACTGGTATTTCGATCCCGATCCGAAGACCGACGAGCCCTTTTCCAACCAGTATGATTTTTATTCAGTTGCGGTGCATGAGCTCGCTCATGTACTCGGTTTCGGCACTGCCCCATCTTTTGTCAACCTGAGCTCTGGCGGTGTATTTAACGGAACCGCCGTTCATGATTTGCTCGGGTTTAATCCACCTCTATCCGCTGACGGCGGCCATTGGATGCAGGGCTTGACTTATCTGGGACAGGAAGTCGCCATGGACCCCTCGATCCTGGCTGGGCAGCGCAAACATTTTACCGAGCTTGATTACGCCGCCATGAAAGATGTCGGCTGGCAGGTGTCCCCAATACCCGAGGCTGAGGCATGGGCAATGATGCTGGCCGGGCTGGGCTTGCTTGGGTGGCGCCTTCGCTCGCAACGCAGAGGTTAAGAACTTTATTTCCGGTTTGGCTAGCTCGGTTGGTGATTCTTGTTGTATAAGGGGTTTGCTTTCCAACTGAGCGCTTTGTGAAGAACTTATCCAGAGATTCAGGAATCAACCTATGGAGGAAATGTAAGATTTATCGTTAGCTATTGATCTGTCCGGATTATTATTGATCCGCGAAAAATCTCTTTCCATCGGCGAATGCCGAAATCAGAAGCATCATTATCACAAATCCTGGGTTCTCACGGGCGCGCGGCATAATTTGAAATAAGCCTGTCAGCGTCGGTCGTACCCTTGCCCATGCGGTCTTGCCGCCAAAACACATGCCCCACAGTATTACCCTGATCACTACTATCGCCGTCAGTTTCGGCCTTGCGTTACTTATGGGGTTGATTGCCAACCGGCTGAAATTACCGGTTTTGGTTGGGTATCTGACAGCAGGCGTTATTCTCGGCTCCAATACACCGGGTTTTGTGGCGGATATCGAACTGTCGGGGCAACTGGCGGAAATTGGCGTTATTCTGCTGATGTTCGGGGTGGGTCTGCACTTTTCTCTGAACGATTTACTGGCAGTCCGGCGTATTGCCCTGCCCGGCGCGGTGGTGCAGATTGTGGCGGCAACGATACTTGGAGCCATTGTGTCTCATGCCTGGGGTTGGAACATGGGCGCCGCCATCGTATTCGGCGTGGCACTTTCCACGGCGAGCACAGTCGTGCTGCTGCGGGCGCTGGAGCAGCGCAACCTGCTCAAGTCCGTCAATGGATCGATCGCGGTTGGCTGGCTGATAGTCGAGGATCTCGCCATGGTCCTGGTTCTCGTTTTGATGCCTCCTCTCTCGGGATTGCTTGGGGAGTCCAGCGGGAGCGCTGCCACCGGCGTATCTGGTTCAGAGTTATTCACGACGCTTCTGCTCACATTCGGCAAGGTAGCGATCTTCGTCGCGCTCATGCTTATTGTGGGCAAGCGTGTTTTTCCCTGGTTGCTCTGGCATGTTGCCAGCACCAACTCGAACGAACTCTTCATCCTGAGTGTCATCGCCGTGGCGATTGGCATTGCTTACGGTTCCGCGATGCTCTTCGGTGTCTCGTTCGCCCTTGGCGCTTTTTTTGCCGGAATGGTGATGAGAGAGTCTGAATTGAGCCACCGGGCCGCTCAGGAATCCCTGCCGTTACGGGACGCGTTTTCCGTGCTGTTTTTCGTGTCCGTGGGAATGCTGTTTGATCCGAAAGTACTGATAGACCAACCGCTCAGGGTTATTGCAACGCTGGCGATTATCATTATCGGAAAGTCTCTGGCTGCCTTCTTTTTGGTGCTTATTTTCCGCTATCCATTAAACACGGCGCTTACTGTTTCGGCCAGCCTTGCGCAGATAGGCGAGTTTTCGTTTATCCTCGCGGCGCTGGGCGTCTCGCTCGGGCTTCTGCCGGTTGAGGCTCAGAGCCTTATCGTTGGCCGGGGCTTTCATCTCCATTACTTTAAATCCGCTGGTGTTCCGTGTGATCGAACCGGCTCAGGCCTGGATACGCTCCCGCTCCAATCTTGCTCGCATTCTGGAGCGCTCGGACGATCCGCTGGCGGAGTTGCCGACCACGGTTGCGTCGAGCTATGTTACGAACCACGTGGTTCTTGTGGGGTATGGCCGTGTCGGGCGGCGTATTGGCGAAGCTCTTGCCGAACAAGGGTTGCCGTTCGTTGTGGCAGAGCAAAACCGCGATATGGTCGAGGCATTGCGCAAGCGCGGGATTCATGCCGTAGCGGGCGACGCTGCCGAGCCGGCTGTGCTGATACAGGCGCATGTGGCGCGGGCCGCTATGCTGGTGATTGCGGTTCCCGATACACTACGTGCACGGCGCATGATTGAAATTGCGCGCATGCTTAACCCCCCGATCGAGGTTATCGTCCGCACCCATAACGAAGAGGAAGCGGCCCTGCTACGCAAGGAAAGCGATGCGAACCGTATTTCTGGGCGAGCACGAACTCGCCCTCAGCATGACCCGCCTGGTGATGGAAAAAATAAACCCGCCGCGAACCGAAAAGCGACGCGAGGCCGGATGAGATTACAATAATGTCAAACCACCGCCAGTTCGACCCTGTGAGCCCACTCCGAACGGGCGGTGGCCGCCCCGCTATTGAATTAATATAGGAGGTAACAGCATGAGTGACAGGATCACCATTTATCAGAAACCGACGTGCAGTAAATGCAGGGCTACGATTGCGCTCCTCAACGATAGCGGGGAAGAATTCGATGCTGTCAATTATTATGAAACCCCTCTGACTGCCGAGCGGCTGCGCGAACTGATCGATAAGCTGAAGGTCCCGGCAAGGGCCCTGTTGCGTAGCGATGAACCCCTGTTCCGTAGTTTAAAGCTCGCAGAGCGGCAGCTTTCGGATGATGAATTGATCCGAATCATGGTGGAAAATCCGGACCTGATTCAGCGGCCGATTGTCGTGCGCGGCGATCAGGCTGTATTATGCCGTCCGCCCGAGAATGTCATCAAGTTATTGTAAAGGAAAGGTGCCCTGAAAATGACTCGGCGGCCAGCGCAATTGAGAGGTTCGCTGATGATGAGATAGTGGTATAAAGGAGCTTTGGAACGGGTTTCAGGCGGCGCAACCGGGGCTTGCACTAAAATGCATGGCTTGCCGCAAGAGATATTCAAAAAGTTGGAAAAGATGACATGACAATGAACAGTAAATCAGCCGGCATCATGGGGAGGGTCGAAAGGTTAATTGTTTTGCTCGTTCTCGCGATCCTGCCGGGGTTATCCGCAAGCATGGGGCCGGCTGAATGCAGCGGCTGCCTGTGTCCGGGCAATCCCTGTAAATTATGCCCTTTACCGCCTGTGAAAAACAATTCTCCCGTTTCGGGAGAATCAGACACATGCCTGAAAATTCAGGAAAAAGTGGCGCCGGTTTCAAAAAATACAGAGCCAGATGAGCGTTACGCGAGCCTGCACAAGTCGATCACGGAATGTGTCAGGAACGGTGGCGACGTGCTTATGAATTCGCGCCGGAGCCAGGAATTTCCTTCCAAACATTATTGCAAGCCCTACATTTCGACTGACAAGGCCAACACTCAACAAGCAACCGATCCTTCCAGGAAAAATCAGGAAAGAAAATGATTGCTCGCGCGGAGCCAAGGCATGAAAGCGGGGCTGATGCCGCCCCTTCGTCATGGCTGCGGCGCAATCCCAGCTCTTTCCTGAAATTGATTCTGCTGGGCTTTGCGCTGGTCGGCCTGCCTTTGATCATCGCGCTCATCAACAGTGCCCTTTCCATAGATCGCCTGGCGGATCATAGCCGTAAAGCCGTGTATCAGGCGGCGCAAATTGCGCACAGCAGCCGCGCTCTGGCCGATGAAATTGCCGCCATGGAACGTGCCATCCGGCAAACGCATATCCTGGGTGACACCTCCTTACTGGAGGGTTATTTTCGAGCCCACCATAAATTCGAGACCACCGCAGCCGCCCTTCTGGAACTTTCGCTCCACGAGGAACAGAAAGAGCTGCTGATCAAACTTCAAGCTCTGGAAGCTTCCATTTTCCAAAAATTATCCATCATACGTCAATCACCTGAAGAACTGCGCGATCTGATCGGCAACTTCGCAACGCTGCGAGATTCAGCGCGAACCTTTTCCACCCTCGGTTATACCCTGATAGAGCGTGAGGTGGGAGAAATGCAGGATATGGCGGGCTATGCCCGTTTTACCGTCGGTTGGCAGCTTCTCGCCCTGATCCCGTTTGCGATTCTGCTGGCGTTTATGTTCTCGTTACGAATCGCGCGTCCAATTCAACAAATTGATGAGGCTATCCGCAACATGGGACAGGGTAAACTGTCCAAACCCATACGCGTCGATGGGCCTCAGGATTTGGTATATTTCGGCGAACGTCTTGACTGGATGCGCCGGCGTTTGCTGAAACTTGAAGAGCAGAAAACGCGGTTCCTTCAGCACGTCTCTCATGAGCTCAAGACGCCGCTCACCGCGATGCGCGAGGGGGCGGACCTGCTTGTCGAAGGCGTGACAGGTGAGTTAAGCGAAGGCCAACAGCGAATCGCGAGGATCCTGCACAGCAACAGTGTGCAGCTGCAGAGGCGGATCGAGGATTTACTCAGCTATAGTGCGCTTCAGACTGAGAAAGCTGCACTGGTAAAACATAAGGCGAATTTGAGAACCATACTGGAGGCCGTGTTACAGGATCAGAACCTGATCATCATGAACAAAGGCTTGAGAATCGAGCTGTCATGCCCGGAGCTGATGATTGATTGCGATGAACAAAAAATAAAAACTATCGTGGATAACTTATTATCGAATGCAGTGAAATTCTCTCCCCAACATGGTTGTATCAGCATTCGGGCGAGCAAGGCAGAAGAAACTATTGAACTGCATGTCCTGGATACCGGAGCAGGCATTGATGAGGTGGACCGTGACAAGGTGTTCGAGCCTTTTTACCAGGGCCGGCGGATGCTCGACAGTCCTATCCGGGGAACGGGATTGGGCCTGTCCATCGCGCGTGAGTACGCCTTGGCGCATGGCGGCAATATAGAGCTGATACCGCAGGTTGACAGTGGCGCTCACTTCCGCCTCACCCTACCGATTCATGATCCGGAAGGTTCTTCATGAGCCGAGTGCGCCAGAAGCTGCAAATTTTTATAACTGCGTCATTCCTGATTGGCTGCTCGACCGTTCCTGAAAACCAGCCGCTACCATGCCCGCCGCCTTCCGAGGTGATCGTGACCGGGCATATGGATGACATGATGCAATACTATGATTCGTTGCGAAAACAGTCTCCGCCTGAGCTTGTCAAGGTATACGATCGCGTAAAACAGAATTTCGGGCAGAATAAGAGCGATGCAAACCGAATCAGGCTGGTATTGCTGCTCGCCCTGCCGAACACGTCTTTCCGTGATGTCCCCTCAGCGCTTCACCTGCTCAACGACTGGCCGCGGGACTCGAAGCATGTGAATAATTTGCAGAGTTTCAGGAACTTGCTGGCAGCGCTTCTGGCGGAGCAACAACGGTTGAGCAATCACCTGGAAGAAACGTCTCAGAAACTGAAAGAGGAGCAAAAACGCGCAGACACGCTGCAACATCAGATTGATGCCATAAAGAATATGGAAAAGAACCTCATTCTTATACAACCCTAAGCAATTCTGCGACGCCAAATTATGCCCGATAATTCCAATCCAAAAATCCTTGTTGTCGACGACGATGCCGATCTGCTTGAGCTACTCTCGATCCGGCTGACCGCGGCGGGCTACAAGGTCGAGGCCGTGCAAAGCGCCGAGGCAGCGCTGAATTACCTGGACGTATCGCGGCCGCAGCTTGTAATAAGCGATATGCAGATGAGCGGCATGGACGGGATGGCGTTATTCGAACATATTCATCGCAATTTACCCACATTGCCGGTGATCATTCTGACAGCGCACGGCACCATTCCCGATGCGGTGGCAGCGGTTCAGCGAGGGGTATTCGGTTATTTGGCGAAGCCCTTCGACAGTAAGACTCTGCTGGCAAACATTAGCCAGGCTATAAGATTCGTGCCCGGAGGCATACCTCAGAACGAGGTATCACAGGCGTCCTGGCGCAGAGATATTATTACCCAAAGCGCGGTCATGGAAGATATTCTTACCAAGGCCGGGCTTGTCGCGGAAGGCGATGCGAGCGTACTCATCTATGGCGAAAGCGGCGTAGGAAAGGAATTATTTGCTCATGCCATCCATGAGGCGTCCAAGCGCCGCCATAATCCTTTTGTCGCGATAAATTGCGCTGCCATTCCGGAGCAATTACTGGAATCCGAGCTGTTCGGGCACGTCAAGGGCGCTTTTACCGGCGCGGTGCGGGACCATAAAGGGCTGTTTCAGTTGGCCGAGGGTGGAACGTTATTTCTCGATGAGATCGGCGACATGCCGGTTCTTCTCCAGGTCAAGCTGTTGCGCGTTCTCCAGGAGAGGAAAGTTCGTCCTGTCGGTTCCACTCAGGCAATTTCCGTGGACGTGCGCATTATTTCCGCCACGCACCGCGATCTCAAGGCCGAAATAGCTGCTGGCAGTTTCCGGGAAGATCTTTACTACAGGTTGGACGTCGTAGCATTAACGATTCCCGTCTTATCGCAGAGGCGAGAGGATATTCCCTTGTTGACAAATTATTTTCTCAGCATGTTTTCGGAAAAATACCAGAAAAATATCAATGGATTTTCCCCGGAGGCAATGGAAATGCTGCTAAGCGCGTCATGGCCGGGTAACGTAAGGCAATTGATGAACGTGGTGGAACGATGCATTGTCTTGAGTACAGCTCCGTTGATCTCGCCTGTGCTGGTGTATGACGCCATGCACCGGGAAGAGGAGCAGCTCGTCTCCTTTGAAGAAGCGCGCAAGAGTTTCGAAAGAGATTATCTGGTACGCGTGCTGAAGATTTCAGGCGGTAACGTGACGCAGGCTGCCCGCCTGGCCAAACGCAATCGTACGGAATTTTACAAACTGCTTCAGAGGTATCAACTCGATCCCTCCGTTTTTAAACAACCGCACGGCTGACCTACCGCAATTATCAGTAGGACTCAGGTCACGCCAGCGATGGGATTCCGCTCCTCTTCAACGAATTTCGCGCCCTTCTTTACAATAAAGCCCAGTTCCGACCACCAGCGGACCATATCGGCATAATCCTGGATGCCTCGGGAAAATGGCTGAATCTGACCCGAGGCGGTCACGACATCGACCGGCCGTTGAGCAGGCCACCATAGTTCGCCGCAGGCGAAAAAGTCGGCCTGCCAGGGCACTGCCATGCGCTCGGTCAGAAAGCCGGGCGGAAGAGTCTGCTTGATTCGAAAAGATGCTTCATACGTGGCGGCCTGCGCGATCACGTACGTCACCTCGATGCCGGGAAAAAAAGGAGCGCCAATACACCCCTCCAAAGCAGCTCGCGTCAGTGCGTCCGGCCTTTGTTCCAGGGGTAACTTTTCAAACGGAACAGGTGCAGGCTCCGTTGTCCAGTCTGCGTGGAAATCTCCCCGAGACCATTTTTCCATCATTGCATACTGATACTCCGTCAGCGCAGTGTATTCGCCTCGCTCCGGATTGTCCGGATCCAAGTCCGCTGTTCACTTTTGGCATGGCTGGGGGGAGCTGAGGCGGCGGTGTATTTGGGTCGACGCGAGTATTCGGTTTCATCAGCCATTTAAATACTCCTTCGCGGGATGGCCTGGCTTCTTCGGAGTTATCCGCCAGCTTGCTCAATCGCCCCGCGTTCAGGAAGTTACCCCCGGCGCCGTGATAGCGGTTTTTTTGCTCAACCACCCAATGAATCATGACTGCCCGCTTCAGTATCGGGTAGATATCCTGTGTGAACGACGGCACATTCTTTATCAGACGCGGAGAGAAATTCCTGACGGCGACATTCAGGGCCTGGTCATACCAGGTCGTGACATTTTCGATCGCTGGCGCGTATGATGGCGGCGCAACCACGACCCATGCGCCGCCTTCGGCGGCGGCGGGCGCTTCATCCTCGACCTCTACGGTAGCATTAACGGGACCATCGGAAACACTGTCGTACCAGCCATCGTTGTTGGCAAAACTGTCGAGACCCCGGCCGATTGGGGAACCCGACTTACCAGGACCTCCAACGACGATCAGCCGCCCTTGCGCGTCGGTTAGCATCCGCCCCAGTGCGACCTTTGCGCTCCCTTCAATATCGCCGTTCTTGATGAAGTTGATCTCTCCACTCAGAGGAACAGCAGTTTTATTCTTTCCGGATATTGATCGCAATGAGGCATCGATGATCAGCCCAGCCCGGTCGTACCCGGCATTTCGCGGAGGAGCGGAAGGACCGCCCGGCGGGAACTGCCCGCTTGCCGCTTTTCTATTGACGAGGTGCACGCGCCACGTAATTTTTGTTTTTTCATCCAGAAGCACCTCATTCTCAAGTGTCTCTTTTCCGAATTCATCACGACTAAATTTATAAATCCGGAATCGCACACCCTGCGGCTTATTTTTCCATTCGTTTGTCCGTTCGCGGACACATCCTTATAAGGTCCTTTCGGAATGATTCCAGGTGCCTCTGGACCCAGAAAATAACCTGCCTCACTGTTTCCTATCCGCGCGATTCCTATTGCGGGGTAAATCCGGTAGATCGTCTTCATCTGTATTTTTCCTCCCTGTTCACTTAAATATAGCAAAAATACCGCAAAAACCTCATGCATATTTATTGGCATGGCTCCGTCTGGTTTTGCTTTTTCGAACCGCTAAAGGAAGCGTTGCGGTCCGCAATTTCGGTTCGAATAATCTTATAGGCAATACGCTGCCGACTATGTTGGAAATCGCACGGAATCGGGAGTGTGTTTTCTATATTTGTAGTCCCCCAGCTTTTACTAATGATAGAGGATGGCAAAATGATGGCTGACTCCCCGCTTGTTAAATCCATGGCTGTCCGCATACCGTCGGGCGGAGTGCTTCTGAACGCTGACCTGGCAATACCCGCTGGCGCCAAAGCGATCGTCGCGTTCGCTCATGGCAGCGGCAGCGGCCGGCACAGCCCCCGCAACCGTTACGTCGCGCAAACACTGAATGGATATAACTTTGCGACACTGCTCGCCGATCTTCTGACGGAAGAAGAAGAGATCATTGATATGCGAACACGTCATCTACGGTTCGACATACCCATGCTGGCGGACAGGCTGATCGATATTGCCGTGTGGCTGCAAAGTGAACCGCAAACGAAACACTTGAAAATAGCCTGGTTTGGGGCGAGTACCGGAGCGGGCGCCGCATTGATCGCCGCGGCGCGCCGCCCGGAAAACATCATGGCTGTGGTTTCGCGAGGAGGGCGGCCAGACCTGGCAGGAGACTACCTGCCAAAAGTTAGCGCGCCTGTGCTTCTTATCGTGGGAGAGAACGATCCTCAAGTCATCGACTTTAATGAATCGGCTCTTACGCACCTCAACGCCCAGTCCAAACTGGAGATTGTGCCGGGCGCCACACATTTATTCGAAGAGCCGGGCACGCTGGAGTCGGCTGCCCTTCTGGCGGCCAACTGGTTTCGGGATCACGCAGGCGCGTGACCAAGCCATCCTATGAGTCGTTCAAGCACCCCTGCCCGGATGATGGCCCGAATAAAACCACATCCTCCGAGCCCAGGATTAGGGAACGCCATCGCACGATTCTTGAACATTTTGCAGCATGAAGAGAGCCACAGAAGATAGCACAGGAGACTATTGATATGCCCAGCCTTTATTCAGATCATCAACTCATTGACGTACTGGAAAGACATGCGCAGCCACTGCGGGGAGCTGCCAGCGATTACGATTTCTTAATACAGGCGGCCCGCGGGAAGAAATTTGTTCTGCTTGGCGAAGCCAGTCATGGCACGGCGGAGTTCTACCGGATCCGGGCCGAAATTACCCGCCGCCTTATTGAAGAAGAGGGTTTTGACGCCGTAGCCGTTGAGGCCGATTGGCCAGATGCTCATAGAGTGAACCGATTCGTCTCGCGCATTTCCGATGACACGGATGCTGACGAAGCCCTATCGGATTTTGAACGGTTTCCCACATGGATGTGGCGTAATACAGAGGTGCTGGCCTTCGTTGAATGGCTGCGTGGTTACAATGAAAAGAACCGGACGCGCAATGGTATCAACGAGTCTGCAGGGTTCTACGGCCTTGACCTATACAGTATGACATCGTCGATCAAGGCGGTGCTTGCGTATCTCGATAAGATCGATCCAGCCGAAGCTGCGGCTGCGCGCGCGCGCTACACCTGCTTTGGGCAGTTTATCAACGATCCGCAGGCATATGGCTATGCCATTGCCTCGGGCAGATGGGATTCCTGCGAACAGGAAGTCATCACCCAAATCATACAATTACAAAAGAAGGCGCGCCTGTATATCGAAAGGGACGGTGCGTTTGCCGGCAACGAATATTTTTCGGCACAGCAGAATGCCGAGCTGGTAAAGAATGCGGAGGAATATTATCGCGCCATGTTTAGAGGGCGTCCTAACACATGGAATTTGCGAGACCGCCATATGTTCGAGACTCTGGAAAAACTGGCCGATCATCTGGAAATATGGCTGGGACGCGAAGCTCGAATTGCTGTCTGGGCTCACAATTCTCATCTGGGCAATGCGGGCGCTACCGAGATGGGGCATCGCGGCGAACTCAATATCGGCCAGCTGGTCCGTGAACACTATGCGGACAAAGCACTGCATGTCGGATTTTCGACCAGCCGCGGCAGGGTAACCGCGGCGTCGGACTGGGATGGCCCGGCAGAAACCAAGACCGTCCGCGAGCCGTTGCCCGGCAGTTATGAAGAAATCTTTTCCCGGCTCGAAAAAAAACGTTTTTGTCTCGACTTGCGCCAACCGGGCGAAACTGCCAGCGTGCTTGAAGACAGAAGGCTCCAGCGAGCCATTGGCGTCATTTATCGCCCTGAAACCGAGCGCATGAGTCATTACTTCTACGCTTCACTCCCACACCAATTCAACTTCATGATCCACATCGATGAAACAGAAGCCGTGAGGCCGCTACCGACGTTCATGCATAAGAGGCCAGGCGAAATGGACGAGACTTATCCATCCGGTCTATAGCACGCCTCATCCCCCAGATCGTGGGCTGGAGGAGAGCGCGTTGTTCCGCCTGAGGCCTGAAGCGTTTCTAATCATTATGCATATTAATAAATGCTTCCTGCATCTTGCCGCTTAAGCTTTCTCGCTGAATCCCAAGCTTGAGCTTGTTCACTTGCTTCGAGATCAATTCTGTTCGTACTCATCCCACACCCCGTGTTTTGATGACTTTCAATTCTTGCTTTTTGAAAAAAGTGATCTACCTTAATTAAAGATGGTCTCGCCCATTGATGCGAAAAAGTCGTGAATATTAACGCTCGTTGGCCCATTTAGGAGATACCGATGAAAAATACAAAGAAGAATCGTCAAGGCAGCGAAATTGAACAATCATCTCGCAAGGTTTTCCGGGCATTGCCGATTGTGGTGGCGATGGCCGCGTGCGGCATCATCCAGCCAGCTTTTGCGGTAGATCACACCTGGTTTGGCGGCACAGGAGACTGGGGACTCAATACGAATTGGGCGCCCGCCAGCGTGCCGGGCGCCAGCGACAAGGCGATTGTCAATGGTGGCAACTCAACTCTATCTTTTAATACGGATATAACCAGTCTTGATTTGTCCGGTGGTACCCTTGGTGGCACGGGCAACCTCACACTAAGCGGTTCGAGTGCCTGGACCGGTGGCGCCATTTCCGGCGCGGCAACCACCACCTTCAGCGGCACGTTGGCCATGAGCGGCGATGCGGGCAGGACCATTTCAGGCGGGCGCATAGTGGATGCCGGCAATACCACCTGGAGTGGTAACACCGCCGCCAATGCCAATCAACTCTTCTTCAGCAATGGCACCTTCAACAATACCGGTACCTTCACCGATACTAATGCTTTTGTCCGACCGGATGACCGGCAGCGGCACTTTCAACAACAGCGGCATCTACAATAAGCAGAGCAACACCCTTACCAATGTAGACATCGCCTTCAACAATACCGGCACGGTCAATGTCAATGCCGGAACTCTGCGCCTGCAATCGAATGGCACCCATAGCGGCAGCTTTGCCATGGCCAGCGGCACCACTCTGGATTTCAACTTCGGCACGCATAATCTGAATGCGGTGGCCACCAGCGGAGCGGGCACCTTTCAGATAAGTGGCGGCACGGTCAATCTCAACGGCGGCACCCATACCACACACTTTTTGCTTTCCGGGGGCACCCTGGCCGGCACGAGCACTCCGATTGGCGGCGCGGCTGACTGGACCGGTGGCGCCATTTCCGGCGCGGCAACCACCACCTTCAGCGGCACGTTGGCCATGAGCGGCGATGCGGGCAGGACCATTTCAGGCGGGCGCATAGTGGATGCCGGCAATACCACCTGGAGTGGTAACACCGCCGCCAATGCCAATCAACTCTTCTTCAGCAATGGCACCTTCAACAATACCGGTACCTTCACCGATACTAATGCTTTTGTCGACCGGATGACCGGCAGCGGCACTTTCAACAACAGCGGCATCTACAATAAGCAGAGCAACACCCTTACCAATGTAGACATCGCCTTCAACAATACCGGCACGGTCAATGTCAATGCCGGAACTCTGCGCCTGCAATCGAATGGCACCCATAGCGGCAGCTTTGCCATGGCCAGCGGCACCACTCTGGATTTCAACTTCGGCACGCATAATCTGAATGCGGCGGCCACCAGCGGAGCGGGCACCTTTCAGATAAGTGGCGGCACGGTCAATCTCAACGGCGGCAGCCATACCACACACTTTTTGCTTTCCGGTGGCACCCTGGCCGGCACGAGCACTCCGATTGGCGGCGCGGCTGACTGGACCGGTGGCGCCATTTCCGGCGCGGCAACCACCACCTTCAGCGGCACGTTGGCCATGAGCGGCGATGCGGGCAGGACCATTTCAGGCGGGCGCACAGTGGATGCCGGCAATACCACCTGGAGTGGTAACACCGCCGCCAATGCCAATCAACTCTTCTTCAGCAATGGCACCTTCAACAATACCGGTACCTTCACCGATACCAATGCTTTTGTCCGACCGGATGACCGGCAGCGGCACTTTCAACAACAGCGGCATCTACAATAAGCAGAGCAACACCCTTACCAATGTAGACATCGCCTTCAACAATACCGGCACGGTCAATGTCAATGCCGGAACTCTGCGCCTGCAATCGAATGGCACCCATAGCGGCAGCTTTGCCATGGCCAGCGGCACCACTCTGGATTTCAACTTCGGCACGCATAATCTGAATGCGGTGGCCACCAGCGGAGCGGGCACCTTTCAGATAAGTGGCGGCACGGTCAATCTCAACGGCGGCACCCATACCATACACTTTTTGCTTTCCGGGGGCACCCTGGCCGGCACGAGCACTCCGATTGGCGGCGCGGCTGACTGGACCGGTGGCGCCATTTCCGGCGCGGCAACCACCACCTTCAGCGGCACGTTGGCCATGAGCGGCGATGCGGGCAGGACCATTTCAGGCGGGCGCATAGTGGATGCCGGCAATACCACCTGGAGTGGTAACACCGCCGCCAATGCCAATCAACTCTTCTTCAGCAATGGCACCTTCAACAATACCGGTACCTTCACCGATACTAATGCCTTTGTCCGACCGGATGACCGGCAGCGGCACTTTCAACAACAGCGGCATCTACAATAAGCAGAGCAACACCCTTACCAATGTAGACATCGCCTTCAACAATACCGGCACGGTCAATGTCAATGCCGGAACTCTGAATGTCGCGCATGCCTTTACCAACGCCGGTACGATAAATATCGGTACCACCGCGACATTCCAGTCCTCTTGTGTCGGTGCGGGATGTTTCAATAACAACAGTAATACAGGGGTGATGCAAGGAAATGGTACGATTCTTACCCAGCCGAATGGTGAACTGATTAACAGCGGGGCAATCAACCCCGGCGGCGCGGATTCCATCGGCCATCTTACCATTGATGGCAGCCTGCATCAGATAGCAAGTGGCGTGGTTAACGTTGATTTGGCTGGCCTGAACAGTTTTGACCAGCTGATCGTTACTCACAACGCAACGCTAGGGGGCGTGCTGGATGTCCGGAATCTTGGTTATGCACCAGTCGTTGGGGACACCTTCGTGGTGGCAACCGTCGACCAACAGTTGGCTGGCACTTTCTCATCTGTCACTCCGGATGGATTCGGCTCGGGCGTGACCTTCAGTGCGAGCTATCATGCGCACGATGTTACGCTGACGGTGACTGCGGTGCCGGAGCCAGAGCAATACCTGATGCTGCTCGCAGGCCTTGGTCTCGTGGGCGCCATGGCTCGCCGGCGGCGGACGTAATATTCGGGCGTCGCATCTTTGCCTGTTTTAGATGCATAAGCTGATGGGGCAGCGGGCCCGGAAAATTGCGGCGCAGCTGCGGTGTAAATCGGTATGGAATAGGCATAGCTACAGCCTGGGATAACGTTTCGGCTATCGAGGTGGAAAAATGAGAAATTTGGCTCATGTTTTACTGATCGGCTCTGCTCTGCTCCACAGTGTGCTTGCCATTGCCCAGGATGATGGAGGCCGCGCAGGCTCTGCAAATCGGGCCGTCAATATCACTCTCGGGAATACCGGCGGTGGTCTCGATGATGCCGCACTGCGATCGGTTCGTAAGTTCGTTGGAAAGGCCATTACCGCCAATACCGTCGACACTTTCGCTGTTTACAGCCCGAGAGTAGGAGGTCCTATACCGATCGAAGGCGGGCTATCCGCATGCGCCGAGGCAGGCTTTAACGCATCACCACAAAAATTTAATGCCTTCGTAAGCCAGTTGCGCTCGATTCATCCGCGGCCCGGAACATTCCTTAACGTCGAACTCACCGAGCGATGCAAGCCGGCCGACTCCACAGGTCCTTTGAGCTGTGGGGGCATCACCGGAACAACTTGTCCTGGGGCACAACAGTATTGCGAATTCGGCCCCGGTCAATGCAAGATGCCGGACGCGCAAGGTGAATGCAAGACCAAACCCACTATTTGTCCCCAGATATTTAAGCCTGTTTGCGGCTGCGACGGCAAAACTTACTCGAATGTATGTACCGCGGCAGCGGCGGGAATATCTGTCGAGCACGAGGGAGAGTGCAAGAAATCTGAGCCTCAGGCATGCGGAGGAATCGCTGGAATTCGCTGCCCCCAGGGAAAAATATGCGTGGATGATCCAACTGACGATTGCGACCCTAAACGCGGGGGAGCGGATTGCCCGGGTATCTGCGAGGCCAAATAGAGGCCGGGCTATTTCAAAAGAATATTTCTCCCGACCTTTGTTAATGTTAGACAGCGCACAGAGGCACTCTTGATGAGGTGTTAAAAATCGCCAGATTCTGCCGTTAGATCAGATTGTGTGAATCAGTTGAACTGAACATGCATAGGTTGGATAGTCCGAACGATCAACTCCTTTTTTAGAGGTCTGTATTTTGGCAAGCACATCATCAAGCAATCCCGTCATTGGGAGTGAAAACATGAACAGAGTTAATGACTCCGTTGAGTATTCGGAAAATTCGGCGCCAGACCACTCAGCCACGGGAGAAGCGTATCAATCAGTCGAGCCCGAACGGCGCAAAGACCATCAAACGATTTCTACCGCTATTTATTACCAGGATGATCGGCGTAGATTCCGCTACGGTAGCGAAGAAGCCCAGGATTGGGAGACTGATGGGGAAACAGGTGATGCGTAGCATATGGAAAACCGGCCGCTAAGGTCGGGGGTCAACGGCTCAAGATCAGTTAATTGAATATGGAAAGAAACGGGGGAAGGAAAGGAAGGAAAGGGAAATTTTTACTATCTAAAGGAGAAAATCATGGCAAATATTGCTCGTCGTTCACCTCTTCTCGGCGATATCGCTCGCTTTGACCCATTTTACAATATTGACGATTGGTTTAAGGGTTTTGGAATGCGTCCATTTTCCATGGACATGGAAACACCTCCCCAGATCAAAATTGATGTGACCGAAAATGATGCCGCATATACGGTGCGCGCGGAAATTCCGGGGGTAAAAAAAGAGGACGTCAAGGTGCAGGTAGAAGGCAACCGCGTCTCCATCAGTTGTGAAACCAAACAGGAAAAAGAAGAAAAAGAGGGGGAAAGAGTTATTTATCGCGAATGCAACCAGGGCTCGAGCTATAGGACTTTTACCGTAGGTAGCGAGGTCGACGATACCAAAGCCGAGGCCAAGTATGAGAACGGCACGCTGGAGCTGACGCTTCCGAAGAAAGAAGGTAAAACGGCCAAGCGGATCGAGGTCAAGTAGCGCGACCAGCTTCTATCGCCGGCGGAACGGTGAGATATCGCCATTCCTTTTAAACGAATGGCCTAATCGGGCTATATTGGGGCTGGAGAGGCGCATCAATTTATGGCGTGGCGTTACTGTTATGTCATTTACTAGGCATCCTGCCGCTCTGGCTCTAACCTCACCACAACCGATAGGAAGAGTATCGAATGAATGGCTCATTTCGACGTATTTATTTCGACGTATTTTCATCCAAAGCCAGCCCGGCCAAAGGCAGGCCGGGAAACGGCTCGGCAGGAATAAATCTGGCGACCGCTGGCTGAATTCGTTCTAGAAAGTGCATGTCGGCCAAGCGGATTCTGTTCCGTTAGCGCTCGTGCCGGAATCGTCAAAGGTCAAAGGCATGAACCCGGTGAATACGGTTAAGGTGACCCTCGGCATGAGGGGAATGTCATCTAAAGGACGGAATGTCATTCTCGAGTGTGTCAGCGGTCCGCCCACCGTTATCGAACCATAGATGTAACCCAACCAAGAGGAGCTCCATCATGGGCACCCGTAGCAATCCCCCGGGCTTTCATCAGATTTTACGCCGTGACAGCATGTTCGAGGAGCGCGTACGTGATGCCTACAAGGCAAAACGGAAAATTCCTGAACCGAGCGTCTGCCCCCAATGCGGCGCCGTATTTCATGAAGGGCGCTGGGAATGGGGTCAAGTTCCAGCCGGCGCACACCAGGAAACCTGTCCCGCTTGTCATCGCATACACGACCAATATCCAGCTGGTTTTCTAACTCTGCAAGGAGAATTTTTTCTTGCCCATCGTGAGGAAATACTGCACCTGGTTCAAAACGTGGAGAAGCGCGAACGTGCAGAGCATCCGCTTAAGCGAATCATGGCAATCGAAGAAAAAGACGGTGAGACGCTGATTACAACGACGGATATCCATCTTGCCCGGGGGGTCGGTGAAGCGATACATCATGCGTACCAGGGGGAGCTGGAATTTCACTATAACCCTGAGGAATATCTGTTGCGCGTCCATTGGCAACGCTGAACCGACCGTCGTGGATGCTGGCGGTCAATTCAATTATGAGTTCGGCGGACCTTGTGAAGCAGCATATCGTTGATCAACAAATAGTGGAGTGCACCATGCCTATCGGGGAAATTTGCAATCGTGATGTGGTGATTGTGAAGAGCAGCGATACCATCCAGGAAGCGGCCAAACTTATGCGTCAACATCATGTGGGCGACGTGGTGGTCATTGAAGAGCGTGGTGGCGTACGGGTTCCGGTGGGGATTGTCACCGACCGCGACCTTGTTGTGGAAATCCTGGCAACCGAGCTCGATCCAGGAGTCATTACGGTGGGCGATATCATGGAGCGGGAACTGGTTACAGTGAAAGAAAGTACAGGCATATTCGAAGCAATTCAGTACATGCGCAGCAAGGCCGTCAGGCGGCTGCCGATAGTGGATGAAAGTGGCGCGCTGCTTGGCATTCTTTCACTCGATGATTTACTGGAGCTCTTGTCGGAGGAGTTGCTCGGTATCGCCAAGCTGGTAAAGCATCAGCAACGGAAGGAAGCGACACGGCGTCAGTAGTCCGATCGAGCCTGAATCCGGCAGTTTGGGTGGCGGATAAACCTGAAAATGAGCGGTTGCTGGCGGCTCTAGTTGAAAGTTATAGCGGTTACCGATGGCTTTATCAATGACAGAGGGCAATCATGCTGGATTCGTTGAAGCAGGCTGGAAAATATATTGGCCGCGGTCTGAGCCGCACTTGGGAGAATATTTCAGAAGGCTGGCGCGAGCTGGTTCATCACAGCAGCGATGCGCTTACCCACTTTACCCGTAATAAGGATGAGGAGAAGGAAGAGCGAGGAGCAGCCGGTACTTCTCTCGCCTTCCGAAACTGGGGTTTGCTGGCAGGGGATGTGGAAGAAACGGATAAGGAGATTGTAGTGCGGGTAGAGGTGCCGGGCATGGAGAAAAAAGATCGCCAAATCACTATTGACGGCAATGTGCTTTATTTGAGGGGTGAAAAGCGTTTCGAGCGCGCCACGCAGGACAGCACCTATCACGTAATGGAGCGTGCCTACGGGGCCTTCGAACGCGCCATACCGTTGCCTCGTGATATAGACAAGGACAAGGCGGAAGCCATCTACACGAATGGCGTGCTGACAGTACGATTGCCGAAATCAGGCGTTGGGAAAGGTCGTATTGTACCCGTGTCGTAACCGATAAAACGCCATACCGATAAGCGTCATGCCTGCTCTGCTGCATACTTTAGCTGATATTCGTCGGGTACGAATCACGATTCTGCTGGGCCTTACCCTCAGTTGGTTGCTGTTGAAGCCGGTTGAGGCTGCGGAGATCGGTTCGCTTGTAAGCCAGAAGGAGAATAGGGAAAAAAAGGAGAAAGCCATTATGTCCATGACCATTACTTCATCATCTTTCCCCAATAATGGAGCGATACCTGCACGCCACACTTGCGATGGCCATGACATCTCGCCGGAGCTTTTCTGGACAGGGGTACCTGAGGGCACCACGAGCTTGGTCCTGATTCTGGATGACCCGGATGCGCCGGATCCTGCTGCCCCTAAAAGAACCTGGGTTCACTGGGTGTTGTACAATATTCCACCCGATGCCGCCGGGCTGTCCGAGGGTATTGCGACGGCAGAGCTCCCTCCCGGGACCCGCGAGGGGCTCAACGACTGGCATCATACCGGCTATGGCGGACCATGCCCGCCGGTTGGAAACCATCGGTATTTTCATAAGCTCTATGCACTGGATACTGTTTTACCTGACCTGAAACAGCCTGCCAAGGCGGCACTCGAAAAGGCCATGCACGATCATATCATCGGATATGCCGAGCTGATAGGCAGATATCAAAGGCACTGATATAATTAAGGTTATGCTGACATAGACGAACCTGATCCGATACAATATATCAAAGACTTTGACATTTATGAATGAAATGTGGGTGGCATAAAAAGGAAGGCGATTCAAGAGTTCGATTCAGATTCATCCAGTACAACATTCCGGCGCAATCGTAGCTGTGCACTTCCCACATCAAATCCCGGTCCCGCTTTTTTTCTCGTCCCTCCTTATTCAATTCATCCGTTTTATTTGTACTTCGATATCATCAAAGCATCATCATGCGGGTGAGTCTTCAGCGAGCGCGTTGCGGCGTCAACATCAGTAGTGTCTATTCCAGCGGATCGTTCACCATTTCAAAACCCGGCAAGAAGATACCCAGTTCTGGCGCGATACGCATATACGCAATGAAGTGCCCGCGGTCAGCGAATTTCAGAAATTTTTTCTGGCTACCTGGAAAAAACAGAAGGGAAAACCGCTTTCATCGTCAACGTTTGTTTCCGCGGATAAGCAGTAAAGGCAATGACGTGGTGCACGCCATCAGTACAACACCATCGACTACTATAGTCCCATTTACGTGACACTCATTTCGGCGATCAACAGTGCCGAAACCTATGCTTATATAACAAATGCATATTTTGTGCCGAACCCGCAATTGTTTTCGGCATTAGAAAGTGCCGCGCAACGCAAGTCGATGTACGGTTGCTGTTGTCCAGCAATACCGACTCGAATTTGGTCTTTTATGCTTCGGGCTCCTATTATTGATGAACTGCTGAGCGCGGGCGTGAAGATTTACGAATGCCAGGATGCGCTGCTGCATGCCAAGATCGCGGTAATCGACGGGGTCTGGTCCACAATAGGCTCAACCAATCTTCACTGGCTTAGTATCAGTATCGAGCACAACCAGGAAATCAACGCAATAATTCTGGGGCAGGACTTCGGTTCACAGATGAAAATCATGTTCTAGAAGAACATGGATGCCTCTAGGCTCGTCACGCTCGAAGAATGGCGCAAACGGTCGATCGGACCGCGAATAAAGAGTTCGCCGCACGGTTATTGTCTCGATGGATTCAGGAGGATAACTGCCGGATTCAGGTTAAAGGGAACCCGAGACGCTCATCCGTGATGTGGATAAGACCTCAGGATCATTTTCGACCTTGGGTAAGCGCTGCAGCCGTTCCGCTTTACCCTTCGAAAGGGTAAATATATTATCCGAGGCATTAATCAGCGCAGGCTGATGGGACACGGCTATGATCGTAAGATTCTGTGCCAGTTTCCGCAAGGTTTCGCAGACGAGCCGTTCACTTTCCGGGTCGAGCGCACTGGTGGGTTCGTCGAGCAGCAGAAAAAGCGGTTGGTGGGCCAATGCTCGCGCAATTGCGATACGCTGACGTTGCCCGCCCGATAACAACCCGCCGCGCTCGCCAACCACTGTATGCACGCCTTCGGGGAGTGCGCTGACGAAGTCCCAGGCACCGGCATGGCGCAGCGCCCTTTCCGCATCGGCTTCAACCAATTCCGGAGCACCGACGAGTATGTTGTTGAGGATAGTATCATGCAGCAATACGTTTTCCTGGGCAACATAGCCGATCATGCGGCGCCAGTCACGCGGATTGATTTCACGCAGAGAAACGCCATCTATGAGAATTTCTCCCGACTTGGGCTCAGCCAGCGCGCATAGCAGGTCTAGCAGAGTACTTTTGCCGACCCCTGACGGCCCTGCAATCGTGGTAAATGAATTCACTGAAATTTCGAGGTTGAGATCGCGGAATATCGATTTGGCGCCATAATCAAATTGAATATGGCGCAAGCTGATCCCTTTTTTTAGCACAGCTTGCCGGGTTCCGGCGGTCCTTTCCGCCGCGGCGCGCGCTTCTTCAATCGAAGTTCGTAGTGCCCAATAGGCGCTTTCCTGCGCCACAAGATTCTGATACTTCCGCTGTGTCTTGTTGAGCAAGCCCAGCAGACGCGTAAGCAGGAAGGCAATAACCATCACCGATGGCAGTGAAAGTTCCCACATCACAAGCGCCAGATATAGGCCCAGCGCCATAATTGCCGCTAATATGGGCTCCTGCAAGGCGGTTAGCGCTTCCCTTGCCATAACCTCTCGCCTTGTGGCCTTCTCAAGCTGTTTGGTTTGATCGCGGAGGATGGCTTCGGCGACATTGTCCCGGGCCATGGCCTTGAGCGATTTCACCGAGCCGAGCACATCGGAAAGGTACGTCAACAGGTGGCGCAACAGTTGAGTCTGCTTCGCTCCGGCACGACCGGTGGCACGGATCAATCGATGCAGCAGGTGCAGTATTACGATACCTATGAGGAACGAGGTGAGCGTGGCCTGCCATGAAATGAACATGGCAACTGTTCCATAAACGATGACTTGCATGACGAGCGCCAGAACTGTGGCGCTATGCTCAAACCCATTTGCTGCCCGGTACGCCTCGGTGGCAACAGAGTTTGCCAGCGAACCCATGGGCTGACGCAAATAATATTGCCAGCGGCTGCCGAGCAGCGCATCAATAAGTTCCAGGCGCAGCGCGGTCGCGACGTGCGCGACGGTATAACCAACCTGCCTGTTGGCTATCAGCAATATAAGACTTTTTGTAATCATGCCGCCGACAATGACCAATAACATCACGCCGATGGTTGGTTCGATGCCAATCCCTTGCAGCAATTGGACGATTTGCCGGCCGATATCGGAATTTGTCGGGTCACCTACGGCAATCGAAAGTAAAGGGAGAAGAGCGGTCAGGCTTAGCCCTTCCGCAATGCCTGCCGCGAACAGTGCTACCAGGACGTATGCGGTGCGCCGGGGGTAGAGCATGCAATAGGTGAAGAGAGTGCGCATAGCCTGGGTTTAACTTAAATCCGGTAGCTGGACAGAGTGGAGTGTGCGATTTTTGGGGCGCAGGGCAAGGCGCAACGACGCGAAATGGTGCGACCGCGCAGGGTGGAGCAGTGCCTTCCGCAGGAAGGTGCGACCCCGCAGCGGGATGCGAACGCCCCAAGCACGGCCGCGGCATTCTCGACCGCTGCCCGCTCCCCGCTTCGCGGGGCCCGCTTGGGCGACGCTCTGGGGTGCCATTCCAAGAAGTTGCAACGCAGTCATGTGCCGTAAAAATCATACAATCCATCTCTGTCGCAAACTCACCAGAATGGCGAAGGTTAACTGATACAAAAATTGTTGTGGATCATGAGGTCATTTGAAAAACAAGCGGCCAACTGCCGATTTAGATTTTAGGGGGTGCCGACTATCATATATTATATCGCCGGTCGGTTCTCGGTAGAACCCGAACAATGAATCTTGAATAAGAGCTGCGCGGATAGCCAACGTGGCGGATAATAACGCGAATATCGCCAGGTTTTTATGCCGTTAAATTTTTGAGGAGATTGGGCTGCTGATAAATTTATTGGATGAGTTCAGCAGAAATGCTCAAGATTGCTCAAAGGGCAACTGAGATGGAAAATTGGAGGCCAAATTGGAGACCAGCTGGAAATTGGCTGGAATCTATTAAGAGTCCTGCTTGGCAAATTCTACCATCTTATTGAAGATAAATCAGCATTGGAAAATTTTCAGAACAGAACGCTTATTCCTCCTTGCTTGGCTAATAAAACATTACCAAAATACTGCCGCCTACCGTCACGCTATGTAGCGATCCGGTTGGGCTAACCTAGTCGGTTTTCCTGGCCCCGCGGAAATTAAGCGTCGCCAGCGCAACCTGGAGGCCGAGCACCGCGAAGGCTTGAACATGCAACCCCCAGACAACCCATAAAACATTGCTGACGAGAGAAAGCAAAAATCCGGCATGGCGCTTATGCTTGGATTGCGAGGTCAGTAACCAGACTGCAAGTATATTTACCACCATGGCAGGCCACTGAATCAGCGACAAATCCATGCTTTTAGCTCCCTGACATCCACAGCCTAATACTCGTTCACAAGAGAACGCTTCACGCTGTTGGTTTATTTATTATCAAGTGAAGCCTTGCAGCTTTCTCAACGCTGCCGCTCGTGGTTGGAGTCTAAATCGAGCTTTCAAGGGTCTTTCTGCCGCAGCTCAAGACAAGAGGATAGAAATTTGCGATTCCTGGTTGCCTATCAAGCGCTCGCATTATTTGAGGCGGCAATCCTGGCTGAAGATCGGGCTATAAAATAGCCTTCCGTTTTTCGTGGCCCTTTGCTGAATACAGGTTCGACAATAATTTCCAAGCCGGCCTTACGGCACATTGCAGAAAACGAATGGAAAAATAAGCCTTCATTTTTGCCCGAGGGCAGGTTAAAACAACTTAGCTCATCAAGTACCACCACGTAATCGGCTATTTGCGCGGCGTTGATCAAAATCTCCTGGACTTTGGGCGAATTTATATAATAAAAAACTCCGAGGGCCAGAAATACGTCATGATGGCCCAGTTGCGGTATCAGTTTTGGCAACCCGATGTCATCGCATACGTAAAATGTATCGTTGGGAAATTTTTCACGCGCGAAGGCGATCGCGTGCTCGTTAACATCGATTCCACAATAGACGTGATGGGGAAAATGCTTCTTGATAAGGAGTAAGACATTCGCGCCACTGCAGCCGAACTCAAGTATTCTTGGGCTCTCGCAGTGTATGTCGTTCATCAGTTTTTTTGTTTCGACTATAACCGGCTCCCGTCCCTCATAGTCTGCCTGATATATTAGATGACTATGATTATCCCTTCGCCACGTAGCACGATGCTTCAGGGAAAAGATTAAATCGGATATATCCTTGGGCAACGTCCGTACAATCGCTCTTCTTGTAATTTGTTTTATGGTTTGGAGTGTAGTGTTTTGCATTGAGAATTATCCTTTCGGAAGGGATCGAAATTGGATTTCGCATGCTGGAGATCCGCGGGAAGCATGGATACTGATCATATCGCCGGATGAGGTTCGCTCGGCCTAGCA
>CAVUXR010000007.1:0-76653 GCA_963745455.1 uncultured beta proteobacterium | reverse complement strand
GCCACAGAATTCGGCGAAGCCGAACAAACGCGCGCTGCGGCTGCCAACAATGAACTGGCGCACTTCGCGCGGCAGGTCGCCGGGGACCGCGGTCATGCCCTGGTCGTTATTGATGCTGATCCGGCATTGGCGATCGTCCGCGCCGCTGAGCAGGAGGCAGTCGATGTCCTGGTGGTCGGCAATTTTGGCATGGCGGGTCGAAAAGAGTTTTTGCTCGGTAACATACCGAACCGCATCAGTCACAGTGCCCGCTGCACCGTGATTATTGTAAACACCGCGCACTCTACCGGTGAGCATGCATCGGACTCGGTGCGAGCTCACCTATCCAAGGGTGAAATCCCGCCTTTTGAGCCTCGACTGGTAGCGCGTGCTACGCATATCGCAGCCGTGATGGCGAAACATGGCCTCACAGAGCTGTTCGGCCAATCCAACGAACCGGATATGTCCATCCGCCGTCAGCGGGCCAAACGCTTACGTGCCGCCCTGGAAGAGCTGGGCCCGATATTCTCGAAACTCGGGCAAGTGTTGTCAACCCGCCCGGATCTCCTTCCAGTCGAATACATTGAGGAGCTTGCCCTGTTGCAGTCCCGCGTGCCACCGATGACTGAGAGCGAGGTGGTCCAGGTTTCCGAACAGGAATTGGGAGTCCCGTGGGAGGATGTATTCAAGTCGATCGACCCGAAACCCCTCGCCGCCGGCACAATCGCTCAGGTCCATCGTGCGACACTCGAAAGCGGTGATCGGGTCGTAGTCAAGGTTCAGCGACCCACCGCTCGTGCTGATATCGAACAGGATCTCGCCCTGCTCGAGGTGTTTGCGGAGAAAGTCGGAAAGCGTCCAGCGCTCAATCAGGTGATCGATATGGAGGCCGTGTTCAAACACCTCTCCACCTCGCTCCATCGTGAACTCGACTTCCGTCAGGAGGCCGACAACATCGGGCGGATGCAGGCGGTGCTCGCAGACTATGATCGCCTTGCCGTACCCAGCGTATACCGGGATCTGTCCACGTCCCGATTATTAGTGATGGAAGAGATCCAGGGCATACCGATCAAGCAGGCGCCGGATGGTCCAGAGCGCATTCAGGCCGCCCGTCAACTATTGGAGAGCTACTACAAACAGATCATCGTCGATGGCTTCTTCCATGCCGATCCCCACCCGGGCAATCTGATGTGGTGGAAGGACCGCATCTACTTTCTCGATTTCGGGATGGTCGGCGAGGTAGGAGCCGACCTCCGTGAGCATCTATTGTTATTGTTGATGGCGCTGTGGCAGGAAGATGCTGCGTTTGTCGCGGATGTCACATTGATGATGACTGGCGCCATCGATCGCAACGATCTCGATGTGGCCCGATTCCAAAGCGAGATCGGGGAAGTGATGGCGAAATATCGCACGGCCGCGCTGGCTGAGATGCAGATCGGGCCGATTTTGCAAGAAATGAGCGCGGTCGCGTTACGGCATGGAGTCCCGATGCCGGCTTCGCTCACGCTCGCCGTCAAGGCACTCGCGCAGGTACAGCTGGCGACCGCCGAGCTCGATCCAGCACTCGATCCTTACGACGTAGCCGGCAAGTTCTTGACGCGCTGGGTGGTCAAACGCATGGGCGCCACGCTCAATCCGAAGACACTGGTGTATCAAGCGCAAAAGTTTAAAGTACGGGCCCTGCGCGTGATCGAGGCGGTCGAACACCTCATCGGCGCCAGCCCTGGCGGTCAAAAGCTTGTGGTGAACTTCCAGGCCAATTCGCTGGAGGATATAGTGCGCCACACGGGACGGCGTCTGGCGCTCGGCCTGACCGCTGCGGCAAGTGTCCTGGCCAGCGGACTCACGGCCATGTCGGCGGTTGTTGCCGAGTGGGTCCCGATAACATTCGGGGTCGTCGCAGCTCTACTGACCCTTGGCGTGGTTATCGATCTGCTGCGAGGGCGTTGAGGATAAAAATGGTCTACGATGCCGGGTTGTCCAGCGCCGAAGATTTCTTGCCACTGCGCCTGATCGAACGCAACACGGCTTTCTCGATCAAGTAGGCGATGACCATCATTGCCATGCCTACCAGCCGGCGTTCCATTTTTCGAATGAAAGGCCCTTTTGGGATCGTATTCGTGGAAGCGTTGTTCATCATACGTCTCTCATCGATTAAAGGATTACGATCCGCAACGAGTAACTTGCTGCGCTTCACGCAGTTAATCCTACCCATGACGGGCCGGAATATCCACCATCGACGTTGTCCATGATGAATGATCGTGTATCAGCGTGGCTGGATAACCTTGGTCTCGGGATATATCGCGAGGCATTTCAGCACAATGCGATCACTTGGGATGTCCTGCCCGAGCTGAATGAGGGCGATCTGGAGTCGCTGGGTGTCTTACTGGGACATCGGAAAATACTCTTGCGCGCGATCGCGCAATTGTCACCGAGCGCTGAAGTTATGGGCCCGGGGTCTATACCCGTTGGCGTCAGTCCGGAAGAGCAGCCATTCCCTCCCGAACGAGATCAAGCAGAACGTCGCCAGTTGACGGTGATGTTTTGTGATCTTGTGGATTCGACCGCCCTGTCTCGCCGGTTGGACCCTGAAGACCTCCAGGATGTGATCCGACGGTTTTTAGACGCCTGTAGCCAAGCGATTGGTCGGTTCAATGGCTATATCGCAAAATACATGGGGGATGGGATGTTGGTCTATTTTGGGTACCCCCATGCCCACGAAAACGATGCGGAACGAGCGGTCCATGCCGGACTGGCTATTCTGGATACGGTGAGGGCGCTTAATCAAGACAATCCCCATCCAGAGTTTGGTATTGCTGCACGAATCGGGATCGCTACCGGTCAAGTCGTCGTCGGCGAACTCATGGGGCAGGACACCGCCAAGGAACGGTCAGTGTTCGGCGAAACCCCGAATCTCGCCGCCCGCCTCCAAGCACTGGCAAAACCCAATCAATTGATCATTGATCCGGTGACGAAACGGCTTGTCGGAAATGAGTTCGAGTTCGTGGATCTTGGCGCCTTTTCGCTGAAAGGGTTCGACACACCTGTCCAAGCCTGGCAGGTTCTGAGTATCAGGCTGTCGGCCAGCCGGTTTGAGTCCTATCGAGCCAGCCACTTACCAATTTCGTAGGCAGAGAACAGGAGATCTCACTCCTGTTGGGTCGCTGGCGCGAAGCCGTCGGCGGCGAAGGACAGGTCGTGCTCCTCTGCGGTGAGGCCGGCATCGGAAAATCGAGAATCGCCCGTAGTCTGTGTGACCGCCTCGCAGATGAACGGTACCAGACGATGCAATTTCAATGTTCACCGTACCATACCAATACGGCGCTCTATCCGGCGATCAATTTTCTGCGGCAAGCAGCGGGACTCGCAAGTCAGGACAGTGCCCAGGCACAACTGAACAAGCTCGATGCCCTGGCTATCGAAAGCGGAATCGATAACCAGGAAACGGTTTCATTGTTTGCGGATCTGCTCTCGATCCGGGGAGATCATCGGTACCCGCCGCTCAATGTGTCATCCGAAAAACGCAAGGACATGACGCTGGAAGCACTCGTGCATTATCTACAAAGGCTGGCCGATCGTTGCCCAGTGTTGTTCATTGTGGAAGATGCCCATTGGCTTGATCCAACAACGCTGGAACTCATGACGCGAATCATTGGCCGCATCCGGCAGATGCGCGTGTTGTTGTTGATCACATCTCGACCCGACTTCAAACCGGTGTGGTCGGAATATAGTTACGTGACGTCCCTGACGCTCAGTCGGCTTCCACGCCGGCATAGCGCTGAACTCGTTGCGACGATGACAGGAGGAAAAGTGCTTCCGCCCGAGGTGCAGCAGGCGATTCTGGCGAAGGCCGATGGCATACCCCTCTATATCGAAACGTTGACGGAAAATGTGCTTGGATCCGGGCTGCTGACCGAGGGAAACGATGCATTTACCTTGAAGGGCCCATTAAAGGGATTGCCCATTCCGGACAGTCTGCAAGCGTTGCTCATGGAACGGGTGGACCGGTTGGGGTCGGCCAAGGAAATTGTCCAAACCGGTGCAGCAATAGGGCGTGAATTCACCTACGAGCTGCTGCAGGCCACTGTCGAAGTGCCGGACAGCGAGTTGAGGAATGCACTCGACCTGTTCGTCGCTTCCGGGCTCGTTCTTCAAGAGGGCGAGATACCTCTTGCGACATACTACTTCAAGCATGCGCTCGTCCAAGAAGCGGCCTACAGCACGCTGCCCAGGAAACCTCGGCGAGTACTTCATGCCCGCATTGCCAAAGCCCTGGAGAGCCGGTTCCCCGAGCGGGTAAACAGGGAACCGGAACTCCTGGCTTATCACTATGAACAGGCAGGTTTGACGGGTCCGGCAGTTGATTATTGGCATCGTGCGGCCCGTAGAGATGCGGAACGATCAGCCAATATCGAAGCGCTCAATCATTTTGATCGGGCGCTCGAGTTGCTCAAGGATCTGCCGCAAGGCCCGGAGCGGAATGCCTTGGAATTGGAGCTCCTGCTTGCACGCGGAGCCCCCTTGCTGTCCGTCAAAGGCTATGCATCCGACGAAATGGAACACAATTATCGAAGAGCGAAGGATTTGTTACAGGAGCACAGCGGTTCCGTGCATCAGTTTCGGGCCATTTGGGGATTATGGGTCTTTCATCTGGTCAGAGGGCACCTCGCCAATGCGCGCGGCCTGGCCGAAAATCTCCTCGCGCTGGCTCACCGCGAGCAAAGCCCGGATCTACTGATTGAAGCTCACGATGCTTTGGGTGCGACCTATTTCTTTCTTGGCCGGTTTGACGAAGCCAGAACCCATCTGTTCGCCGCAAAATCCCTTGATGATCCGAATCAACAGCGTTCACAGGTCTTCTTCTACGGCCAAGATCCCGGAATAACCGCGAGGATTTTCCTGGCCAGGACATTATGGATATTAGGTGAGGTTGAGCAAGTTGAACCGCTGGCGCTGGAGGCCATCGGCATGGCGAGGGAGTTGGAACACCCATTCACCCTGGTTTTTACCCTAATGTCCCTTCCTGGATCTATTCCACTCTCCGCAACGCGAAGAAAACGCTGGAGCTCGCCGATGAAGCCATTGCGCTTTCCACACAATACTCCTTTGAATTGGGGTTGGCGTGGGCGACAACCTCTCAAGGCTGGGCGTTGGCCGAAAATGGACAAGAGGAAGGTCTCGCCAAGTTAATTAACGGGCTTTCCGCCACCCGGGCCACAGGTGCAAGTATCCAACAACACGTTTACCTTGGCGTTGCTGGCAGAAATCTATTTACGTAGAAATAGAATTGACGAAGGCTTGGCCGCCATTGAGGAAGCGCAGAAACTTGCTGTCACTGGGGGAGAATTGTTTTGGCAAGCGGAGTTGTTTCGACTGAAAGGCGAACTGCTGCTGGGACAGTCCGGCGAATCAGTCCAGGAAGCAGAAGAGTGTTTGTGTGAAGCCCTGAAGATCGCGCAGGATCAGCATGCAACAATGCTTGAACTTCGAGCCGCCACGAGCCTGGCTAAACTTTGGAGAAAACTCAATAAAGCGGATGATGCCAAACGCATCTTGAATGCTGTGTACTCCAGATTCAACGAACGCGTCGACAACCTCGACTTGATTGAAGCGAAAACAGTCCTTGAACAGCTTGGTGTGTGAAGTCGCTGCTGTTGTAATCTGCCCCACTTGGACGAGTCCAAATCCTATGATGAATGATCGTATATCAGCATGGCTGGATAACCTTGGTCTCGGTATATATCGCGAGTCGTTTCAGCACAATGCGATCACTTGGGATGTCCTGCCCGAGCTGAATGAGGGCGATCTGGAGGCGCTGGGTGTCTTGCTGGGACATCGGAAAAAACTCTTGCGCGCGATCGCTCAATTGTCACCGAGCGCTGAAGTTATGGGCCCGGGGTCGATACCCGCTGGCGTCATTCCGGAAGAGCAGCCATTCCCTCCCGAACGGGATCAAGCAGAACGTCGCCAGTTGACGGTGATGTTTTGTGATCTGGTGGATTCGACAGCACTGTCTAGCCGGTTGGACCCTGAAGATCTCCAGGATGTGATCCGACGGTTTTTAGACGCCTGTAGCCAGGCGATTGGCCGGCTCAATGGCTATATCGCAAAATACATGGGGGATGGGATGCTGGTCTATTTTGGGTACCCCCATGCCCACGAAAACGATGCGGAACGAGCGGTACATGCCGGACTGGCTATTCTGGATACAGTGAGGGCGCTTAATCTGGACAATCCCCATCCACAGTTTGGTATTGCTGCACGAATCGGGATCGCTACCGGTCAAGTCGTAGTCGGCGAACTAATGGGGCAGGACACTGCCAAGGAACGGTCAGTGTTCGGTGAAACCCCAAATCTCGCCGCCCGCCTCCAGGCACTGGCTAAACCCGATCAATTGATCATTGATCCGGCGACGAAACGGCTTGTCGGAAATGAATTCGAGTTCCTGGAACTCGGCGCCTTTTCGCTGAAAGGGTTCGACACACCTGTCCAGGCCTGGCAGGTTCTGAGCATCAGGCTGTCGGCCAGCCGGTTTGAGTCCTATCGATCCAGCCACTTAGCCAAATTCGTAGGTAGAGAACAGGAGATCTCACTCCTGTTGGGTCGCTGGCGCGAGGCCCTCGGCGGCGAAGGGCAGGTCGTGCTCCTATCCGGTGAAGCCGGCATCGGCAAATCGAGAATCGCCCGTAGTTTGCATGACCGCCTCGCAGATGAACGGTACCAGACGATTCAATTTCAATGTTCACCGTACCATACCAATACGACGCTCTATCCGGCCATCAATTTTCTGCGGCAGGCAGCGGGACTCGCAAGTCATGACAGTGCCCAGGCACAACTGGACAAGCTCGATGCCCTGGCTATCGAAAGCGGAATCGATAACCAGGAAACGGTTTCATTGCTGGCGGATCTGCTCTCGATCCGGGGAGATCATCGGTACCCGCTGCTCAATGTGTCATCCGAAAAACGCAAGGACATGACGCTGGAAGCACTCGTGCACCATCTACAAAGGCTGGCCGATCATTGCCCTCTGTTGTTCACTGTGGAAGATGCCCATTGGCTTGATCCAACAACGCTGGAACTCATGACGCGAATCATTGGCCGCATCCGGCAGATGCGCATGTTGTTGTTGATCACATCTCGACCCGACTTCAAACCGGTGTGGTCGGAATATAGTTACGTGACGTCCCTGACGCTCAGTCGGCTTCCACGCCGGCATAGCGCTGAACTCGTTGCGACGATGACAGGAGGAAAAGTGCTTCCGCCCGAGGTGCAGCAGGCGATTCTGGCCAAGGCCGATGGCATACCCCTCTATATCGAAACGTTGACGGAAAATGTGCTTGGATCCGGGCTGCTGACCGAGGGAAACGATGCATTTACCTTGAAGGGCCCATTAAAGGGATTGCCCATTCCGGACAGTCTGCAAGCGTTGCTCATGGAACGGGTGGACCGGTTGGGATCGGCCAAGGAAATTGTCCAAACCGGTGCAGCAATAGGGCGTGAATTCACCTACGAGCTGCTGCAGGCCACTGTCGAAGTGCCGGACAGCGAGTTGAGGAATGCACTCGACCTGTTCGTCGCTTCCGGGCTCGTTCTTCAAGAGGGCGAGATACCTCTTGCGACATACTACTTCAAGCATGCGCTCGTTCAAGATGCGGCCTACAGCACGCTACCCAGGAAACCCCGGCGAGTACTTCATGCCCGCATTGCCAAAACCCTGGAGAGCCGGTTCCCCGAGCGGGTAAACAGGGAACCGGAACTCCTGGCTTATCACTATGAACAGGCAGGTTTGACGGGTCCGGCAGTTGATTATTGGCATCGTGCGGCTCGTAGAGATGCGGAACGATCAGCCAATATCGAAGCGCTCAATCATTTTGATCGGGCGCTCGAGTTGCTCAAGGAACTGCCGCAAGGCCCGGAGCGGAATGCCTTGGAGTTGGAGCTCCTGCTTGCACGCGGAGCCCCATTGCTGTCCGTCAAAGGCTATGCATCCGACGAAATGGAACACAATTATCGAAGAGCGAAGGATTTGTTACAGGAGCACAGCAGTTCCGTGCATCAGTTTCTAGCCATTCGGGGATTATGGGCATTCCATCTGGTCAGAGGGAACCTCGCCAATGCGCGCGGCCTGGCCGAAAATCTGCACGCGCTGGCTCACCGCGAGCAAAGCCCGGATCTACTGATTGAAGCTCACCATGCTTTGGGTGTGACCTGTTTCTTTCTTGGCCGGTTTGACGAAGCCAGAACCCATCTGTTCGCCGCAAAATCCCTTGATGATCCGAATCGACAGCGTTCACAGGTCTTCTTCTACGGCCAGGATCCCGGAATAACCGCGAGGAGTTTCCTGGCCAGGACATTCTGGATATTAGGTGAAATTGAGCACGTTGAACCGCTGGCGCTGGAGGCCATTGGTTTGGCGAGGGAGTTGGAACACCCATTCACTCATGGTTTTTGCCTTAACGTCCCTCTCCTGGATCTACTCCACTCTCCGCAACGCGAAGAAAACGCGGGAGCTTGCCGACGAAGCCATTGCGATTTCCACACAATACTCCTTTGAATTGGGATTGGCGTGGGCGACATCCTTTCAAGGCTGGGCGTTGGCTGAAAATGGACAAGAGGAAGGTCTCGCCAAGTTAATTAACGGGCTTTCCGCCACCCGGGCCACAGGTGCAAGTACCAACAACACATTTACATTGGCGTTGCTGGCAGAAATCTATTTACGTAGAAATAGAATTGACGAAGGCTTGGCCGCCATTGAGGAAGCGCAGAAACTTGCTGTCACTGGGGGAGAATTGTTTTGGCAAGCGGAGTTGTTTCGACTGAAAGGCGAACTGCTGCTGGGACAGTCCGGCGAATCAGTCCAGGAAGCAGAAGAGTGTTTGTGTGAAGCCTTAAAGATCGCGCAGGATCAGCATGCAACAATGCTTGAACTTCGAGCCGCCACGAGCCTGGCTAAACTTTGGAGAAAACTCAATAAAGTGGATGATGCCAAACGCATCTTAAATGCTGTGTACTCCAGATTCAACGAACGCGTCGACAACCTCGACTTGATTGAAGCGAAAACAGTCCTTGAACAGCTTATTGAACCGGCCTGAAGAATTTGGGGTCTGAGGAGCAATGGAGTAGTGAACCGACTTAGGCTTCTCGGAAGGGCTTCGAAGCGGATGCAGTTCGCCCCGAGCAACCGAATCATGAACCGTAGAAGAGTAATGACCCAGCATGTTGATATGCTCATGTGTGCGCGATTCACAAACATCATTTCAATTTTCTAAGCGCTAGTTCGGCGCGATAGTTTTGTTCCTGGGCTGGCTTGAATTCTTTATCGCAAGTTGTCCAGTACCAAGGGTTCAGTCCAAAGGGTAGTCAGATTTGCACGCTGATTAACAACCGGGTTTTACGTTCCATTGCGCCTTAAACCCCTAGTTTGAGCTCTACCCTATTTTTCTTCCGTAAATAATAATTGCATTTGCAATTAAAATAATATACTTTCAAAAAAATCGAAACTGTCGACCTGATATTCAGTGGTCGGTATAGTAATTCTTGAAATGGCGGCTGATGACACGACTGTTGGGTCCACCCCTGATTAAAGCGCGCAGGCAGATACCCGCCACAGGTACGTTGGGAGTTTTAATTGAGTACGGTTGCCGAGTTGACGAATATGATTTGATCGAAGGTGCGATTCAGCGTTTTGCTATTGAAGTTTTTCATGACCAGGCTTTGATCAAAACGAACGCGATCGCCAACCTTCACTCTGGTTGTCGGGGCAGCAATCCAGAAACGTTTTTCCGTGTTGGCGAGCTCTATATACGTATAGCCGGGGGCGTCGAGCGTCGCAAGGACCTTTCCTTCATTATTTGGAAGGCCAGCCGTTGCGCTTGCGCCTGCCTTTTCGGCAAGTGCATGAATGGGGCTTAATAGCGCTAATACAGTAGAGAAAACAACCGTCAGGTAAGATATTTTCAAAACTCTCTCCGTAATTGGTTTATCTGACAGGCGGCATGATACACCTCAATTCCCGGAGCTCCAATAAAAATTGCCGGCACGGAAATACTGGAAATATTGGCGTATGGGCGTATAAGTGTATGGGTAATAAAATCACTGATGCATTTGAGTTCTGCAACTCCTCAGCGTTTTCCGGTCCAGGGATCGGCCGGCGGTTCGGAACGGGATGAGGAGGAGGGAGAGGTTCCTGGACTATTGCGCGGATCAAACATAAGAAGAGAAGGGGTTGAACCGTCCAGAGCGGTCGATGAGCCGGGCATTGAACGCGGCATTACTCTAACACTGGGGCCCAAAATGTTTGACTCATCTGTCGATTCCTCCAACTGCCGTTGAATACCACTGGTGGCGCTGGCTCCGGCGACAGCTCCACGGCCGTTTTTCTTCAGGCAACGCGCGGCGCTTTCTTCCACGCTCCTTCCAGCTCCTTGTTCCGCAGCCTCGCAGGCCAATGTCTGGTAGATCGGCATGTATTTAGCCGCTTCCTGATACTGGCCAGTATCCATCAGTTTTTTCACATGAAGCTGTGCGTCTTGAAATTTGCTTTGAGCGTCCGGTTCCTTATATATCGGCGAGGTGTCTACCGCGCGGGCAACGGCTGCATTTAACACCATGAAAATAGCCAGAACTATAAATTTCATGTCTTCTCCTTTTTATTGGTTGAAGATATGAGGATTATAGAATGACATTTTTAGAAAAAAAATAGATTGTAACGGGTCGGGCAAACATACAATGCACTGGCTCACATCCGGCTCACATCTAGCCCACATCCGGCTCATGTTCATCATCAAAGGATATCTGCCGAATATTGATATGGTCGAGTATTGATATGATCAGTCAGAAAAGTTCAATATGCGGATGATGCGCATAAAAAGGCCCGGCAAGGAGTAGTTGGCCTGTGCCGGGCCAGTGACGTCCACCACAAGAGGGAGAAAAAGCAGACGCCTGACCATATTTTCTTTAATCCGCAATAAACGCTCTGTACTACAACGCACATAGAACAAAATTTATTGTACAAAGTGGACAAAGCATATACCCAGCCGATGTTGGCCGCACCAGCGGTAGCGATCCTAATTTGCGTATAATGTATATTATGTTAAATAACATGGATTATGTATTCTCGTCCCGGCTTCTAGCGCCAATACAGCAAACATATTCAGGAGGCAGACTACCGCGGCATGGCGCGTTGGATAATCGCATCGCAGTCGAGGCCGTCTGGGAGATTGCCAAAGGCGAGACCACTGCTGTGTTCGCCCAAGCGGCTCGCGCAGAACGCATCGGCTACTGCCGGGTTACCATACCGGACAAGCAGAGAGCCTTGCAACGCCTGCGCCATCTTTTCGACTTTGGAAGGTTTCCTCCAATACGCCACCGCGCCTTCAGGGTACGGTACCCTCCGAGCTTCCCCGATTGAGTCGTGACTTTATAATGAAAAGGATCCGCTAACTGGAACCGGCCCAATCTTATCCATCATTCCTTTTTCTCTTCCTTAAACTTAGGCCACTTTGCAAAAGCGAGCACCCAAAGAAGTACCAGAATGCCTCCGGGAACGAGCGCGAGCAGCGCCAGGCCGGGGTTGAAACCCGTCCGCTTAATGATCCTCCAGAACGGCACGACGAAAAGGATGCCAACTACTATCAGCCATTGGATGACCTCAACTTCACTAACTTCACTCATATATACTCCCGATTGTGATACTCCCGACTAGGGAACCTCTGAACAAATCCTCCGCCGATGCGACGACAGCTTTGCGGGACGGGATGCGCGAAAGGCGACGAAGGGAATCATCGCCCGCAAAGCCTCGTCCCGTTTGGGTTGCGGTAAAATCGGGTGCGACCGCATAGGCGGAGCAGTGTCTTCCGGAGGAAGATGCGGCCGGGTAATCATCTTGTAGTGAGGAAGTTTGGTTGACACGGCCGCGGCATCTCCTTCGCTGGGCGATCCCGCATTGCGGGAACCCTCGCCCACGCTTCGGAGCGCCATCCCGCAGTGGGATGCACGGCCCCGTCATCCATAAGTGCGGTCACCGCATCCCTCGCTGCCCGAGCCCCGCTCCGCGGGCCCCCCTCGTGCCACGCCCTGGGATGCCACCGCGTTACACTCCTGGGCCGTAGACCAAGCTATGACCTGCGTCGTGCGCCTTGTTATCAACCCGATTTTACTAGCAATGCGCTCCGTGGAGGATTTATCCAGAGGTTCCCTAAATTTTCCGGCAACCCCTCCGGAATAGGAGCATCATTATCCACTGACAGTGCGGTTAACCGAGAAAATGATCCGATGACGCTCTATTTGCAGGATAATTGGGGTTTGACCTATTGCGAGAACCAATTTTTCCATGCATCTCTCGATCGTGATTCCGGCTTTTAATGAAGAGCGCCTGATCGGACAATGTCTGCAATCTATTTCTACATCACTCGCTGCAAATTATAAGCCTGGGTTTACTTCTGAAACCATTGTCGTTGATAACAATTCCACTGACAACACGGCTGAACTGGCAAGTCAGGCAGGCGCCCGGGTCGTGTTCGAACCGGTCAACCAGATCGGCCGGGCACGCAATGCGGGCGCGGCTCAAGCAACAAGCGATTGGCTGCTGTTCATAGATGCCGATAGTTTGCTGAACCCAGGATTGCTCGCTGATATATTGCGCCTGATCGAAGAAGGCAAACATGTGGGTTGCGGAAGCGTCATCCGGATGGAGGGATTGCCGTGGTGGGCAAACTCGACGTTGAATCTCTGGACGGCCGTTTCGGTCCGGTTCCGCTGGGCTGCAGGCGCATTGGTGGTGTCCCGTGCCGATGCGTTTCGCGATGTCGGCGGTTTTAATCAGGAACTCTATGCCGCCGATGAGATCACCTTGAGCCAGGAACTCGCCAAGTGGGGCCGGCAGCGGGGCCTTGAATTCGCCATTTTGACACAGCACCCGCTGGAGACATCGTCACGCAAGGTTCTGCTCTACTCCCCGCAGGAAATCTTCGGCCAGATACTGAGGGTGATCCTCAGCCCGCGCCGTTCATTGCAGGACAAGAAGCAGTTACCGATCTGGTATGACGGACGGCGCTAAAATAAACGCTCTAACACATGCTTTTAACCCCTTCCTCTTCTCCTTTCCTTCTTATGGATGAGGATGAATTTATCAGCCAGTATCGAGTCCAAGCTTTGTCCCTATTCTTACGATGGTCATTTCAGCGGTTCGCACTCTTGGTGTTCTCCAGTTTGCAATGATGAGATCTAGCTGGTGATGTGCAACACCGCAATAAGCCCACCTCATTGTTGCGGGCGGCAGAATGCTCGGATATGAACCAAGGCGCCGCAGTCCTGGAAGATAAAAACAGATGTCTTCGCTCCCTCCGCATCCAGTAATCGCGTCCCGGCACGAGCCGGGTTCCACAAGTACAGCGAAAAAACGACCTTCCTTGCCGCGATCCATATCTGCAGCTTTTCAGGGGAAATACCTTGCCCGCGACCTCCAGGCCGGCATCATAACCGGAGCAATGGCGATACCATTATCCGTGGGCATTGTGCTGATGTCCGAGTATCCGATCAAGGTGGGCCTGGCCACTGTCGCGTTCGCCTGTTTAATTGGCTGGATCAGTGCGTTCATCAAGCCCGGCAATTTTATCGGCGTGCCGGGCATTGCCGCCGGGCTCTCGCCTGTGCTGGCTCTGGGCGTGGCCAGATTCGGCATTGAAAATATGGCGTTTATCATTTTCCTGACAGCGGCCATGCAAGCCCTGATATGGAAATTCAACTGGCAGCGATACATTTTGCTTGCCGTGCCAAACTACCTCGTTGAGGGATTGCTCGCGGGAGTTGGCCTGAAAATCGCTGTCAAGTTTTTAAGCTTTACCTATGAGATACCGATTGAACAGGAATCTTCCGACGGGTTCTGGAACGGTGCACGTTTGCAGATGACACTGATATCGCTGGCAGGCTTTGCCGTTTTTGTATACCTGTTCTCCAAATTCAAGGATACGCAGCCTGCTTTAGCTTATTTTATTCTGATCGGCGCAAGCATCATACTCGCGCAATTCCTGCCTATGCCGATGTTGCATGTGGATGATGTGCCGCTGCATTTGGCTCTGCCTCTCCCGCATTTCAATAGTGCTTTAACCTGGATTTCTGCATTGGGTTTTGCGGCCATGCTCGCTGCCGTGAATGTCATAGAACAGGTCATGAGCAATGCCGCCATCGAGAAAATCGACCCGCTGGGGCGTAAATGCAACACCAATAATAGCTTGTTCGCCATCTGGATAGCTAATATGGGTTCGAGCTTTTTTGGAGGAATGACCAGTCTGGATGGCTTGGCAAAAAGCACCACCAATAGGCTAGCCGGGGCCATGACCAAATTTTCGATCTTTATAATAGGATCGGTTGTCACATTCTTTGTCATGAATTCCGAATACCTGGAGTATTTACCAAAGTTCTCGGTCGCGGTGATCATGATATTCTCCGGCTGGAAAATGATCTCGCGGCTATGGCATGTGGCGGATCACGGACAGTACGCCATGCTGCTTGCAATTTTTTGCGGCTTGCTGGTTTACCAGGTGGGTATTTTCGAAGGATTGCTGATTGCCATGGCAATGCATGGCCTTGTAAATTACCTGGTATTTAACCGGGCCGGCAGAATACCGGGTAAGGTTATCCTGAAAAAATATCTGAAAAAATTCTCCTCGGATCACGATTGACTTGTAAGAACTATGATACTGGACGTCAGCGGCGGTATCGGGCAGCCGGATTAGGGGCCGAGAGGTGGCTGAAGCTGTTTTAGGGGCTGAGCCGATTGTTCGGCTGGGGTTTTTTGTCGGGATACTTGTTGCTGTCGGAATATGGGAAGTGCTGGCGCCTCGGCGCGAGCGGAGTCTTGCGCGGCTTGAGCGATGGCCAAGCAATCTCGGCGTAGCGGCGCTGAATACACTAATGCTTCGAATCCTGTTCCCGATGGCTGCAGTCGGGGTTGCGCTGCTGGGAGAACAGCACGGATGGGGCTTATTGAACGCTTTCGCAATTCCAGTATGCATCTCAGTCGTGATTTCTGTTGTGACCCTCGACTTCGCCATTTATCTACAGCACGTACTGTTCCACGCTGTGCCCTTGCTCTGGCGATTGCATCGGATGCATCACACCGATCTGGACATCGATGTCACCACAGGAGTGCGCTTCCACCCAATTGAGATCGCGCTATCGATGTGCATCAAGCTGATGGTCGTGGTCACGCTCGGAGCGCCGGCACTCGCAGTGCTGATTTTTGAGGTGTTGCTCAACGCAACCTCGTTGTTCAACCATGGCAACGTGCATATTCCCCTATCCTTCGACAAAGTCCTGCGCTGGCTGGTGGTTACGCCCGACATGCACCGGGTCCACCACTCGTGGCACCCTGATGAGACGAACTCCAATTTCGGATTTAATCTTCCCTGGTGGGATCGGCTGCTGGGTACTTATAAAGATCAGCCCCGGGATGGCCATAATGGCATGACTATCGGCATCAACCTGTTCCGGGATCCCGCGTGGGAACGGCTCGATCGAATGCTGATACAGCCTTTCATCGGACCAACCAACAGTTATCCCATCAATTCACGTAAGGCACTGGAAGGATTAGCGGTCGAAACCCTTAGGAAAGAACGAAGAGGAACGAAATTAAATCAATGCTTCCCTATATTAATGGGCTCTTAAAAACAATTTCTGTTTTCCCAAAGCCTCAGAAGGACGGTTTTAATAATCTGCTGATTAATCTGTCGATGGCAAGTATTATCCATTAAATCAATGTCTAATCGGAATGCTAAGTAGACTTAGTCTGGTTGTAGTTAACAGGTCCAATGAGCCCGCATTCCTGTGACGTGCGTTTGAACCCTTTGCTGGAATCAACTGCAAATATATGCGAGTGATTTTCTCCCACCAGCGGATCGTTAACGGAAGCAATGTATTGATTGCCCCGCCAGCCATAAGATATAAGCGAAAAATCTGTTGAGTGATTATGTCGCTCCAGACTCTCTTGATCGTGAGGCGCTGAGCCGAAATCATATGCACCCAAGTGAAATATTGCACCGTATAGTGTTTAGTCAAGGGCCTCTAAACGTATCCGTAGATTGTCAACAGACTAACAAGAGCCCCGTACTGCCCAGCTCAGCCTTCGATAGCTGCCGCTCTTTCTGGCAGCGAGGTATTGGTCCAGCGGGTCTTTTCTCTGCCGCGTTCGCTGGTAAATTTGGCGATGGCTGCACTAACTTCAGGTGGCAACGTAAGAATGCCATCTTTCAGGGCTATCCTCGCTCGAACTCTTCCATCAGCCTCAACAGATCTATCTATGCGTCTTCCACCTTTGTTCACTGAATAGTCAATATAATTTTATAAAACCTCGTCTGGGCATAACTGAAGGTAGCAGTAGTTGGTTATCCGCTCAAGTAACGCGCGTGAAATAACATACGCTTGATTCAAGCGAGAATGACTGCCGAGCAGCCTGATCGAAATTGCGTCCTCTATAATCCCAGCAAATAGGGGATGTATCCGCCGAACTCGCAGGATGCCGCTTTTACGTACTTTAGGCTCAAGCTGAATCAACAATGAAATCTGATCATCAAGGAATTTGGCGAGCGCTCTGTACCGACGACGGAATTAATATGAAGCGTCACACAACAACCTTTCCAAACTAAAGTTTTTTACCCCATCTGGCGCCGTGAAAAGCATTACCCATCTTTAACCAATGACTACTACCCTACCCTCATGCGTTCCAATGTCGAGTTAGTTACCGCTCGGATTGAGCGTATCGATCAGGCGGGGATCGTGTCCGGGGACGACAAAAGGCGCGATGTCGATGTGATTGTTTGTGCGACTGGATTCGACGTTAAACACGCATTATCCTCGATAAACATTGTCGGCATGGACGGGAGTTCGCTTGATCAAACCTGGGGAAGCGAGCCCAAGGCGTACCGCGGGGTGACTGTCGCGATTTCCCTAACCTTTTTTACTTCTGGGCCCAAACACGGGGCAAGGGCATACCTCGCGATACTTTTCATAGAAGCCCAGGTGAACTATGCGCTGCAATGCATTCGGGAGATTACCAGGCGACGGAAGGACTTCCTTGATGTGAAACCAGGCGCCATGGGCCGATATAACGAAGAATTGCAGCAAGTGCTTGAAACATCGGTCTGGGCTGCGGGTTGCAGAACTGTATAAGACAGAGTCAGGCAAAATCATCGGCATTTATCCCGGCTTCTCTTTTCAATATATTCACGAGCTTCGCAAGCCAGGGTTTGAAGACTATATTATCCCAGTAGTGTCCGGTTAAAAGTCGAATAGAATCAATTGGTTAGCCAGGGCTGTTTTCTGTTGGTATCGGGCTGCAAGGCGCATGAAATCTGGGTTTTCTCGAAAACCGAGACCGACAAAATCTGTAGCCAAGTGTAGAGCGAGGCATTGAGTTGAAGCTCCTTCTTGACGATGGCGATGAGCACGTAGGTGGACACGGCGCACCAGATTTGCGTCTTCACCGCGTTCTCGCTGGTGCCCAGAAATCGCTTGATGCGCAGATGCTGCTTGATCCATTTGAAGAACAATTCGACCTGCCAGCGGCTCTTGTACAGCGCGGCGATGGTCAACGGCGGCAAGGTCGTGTTGTTGGTCAGGAAGACCAGCGTCTTGCCCGACTCGGGGTCCTTGAAGCGGATGCGCCGCAGATGCTCCGGGATAATCCTTCGCCACGTAAAAGCCATTCATGGCGATCGTCTGATCGCAGATCACGCCGGTGGTGCTGTCGGTTTCGGCCGAGTACACGCGCCGGGCGTTCATGCCGCGCTTGGCGCGCGTGACGAAGAAGGCGCCGGCCTGATGCAGCGCGTACAGCCGCGCAAAGTCCAGATAGCCGCGATCCATCACGTAAAAAGCGCCGGCCTCGACAGGCAAGATGTCCAGCACGTTGACCTCGTGCATCTTGCCGTCGCTGATGTGGATGAAGGCGGGAATCGCGCCGCGCAAGTCCAGCAGCGTATGCATTTTGATGGCCGCCTTGGTCGAGCGAAACGGCGCCCAGTCGAACAGACTCAGGCACAGATCGATGGTGGTGGAGTCCAGCGCATAGACGGTTGCGTCGAGCTCGATGCCCAGCGGCTCCTTGGCGTAGAGTTCCCTGGCGCGCGCAATCAGCCGCATCGCCAGTGCGTGATAGATGCGCCAGTCGCGCAGGTTCAATGCATCGGCCAGCGTCGAGCGCGCAGGCACGCCCTTCAATCCCATGTGGAACAGCTTGGCCTGATTGGCGGCCAGGCAAGCCTCGATGTCGCGCAAGGTCTCGCGCCACGTCAATTGCGCGAAGGCCATCACGCGAAACAGATCGGCGCAGCCCAAGGTGCGCACGCCTGCATCGCCACTGTGGCGCTCGATGATGCGCCCGAAGGTCTTCCACGGCACGTACTCCATGACTTGCGCAAACAGTGTCTTGCCCACGTTCATGCGTCACCCCAGGTCGTCTAAACCCGAAAGCATCGCAAATGTGCAATCCAAAATTCAAATCGTGGACACCCATGAATCCCTCAAAACCCGCTTGTTATTGGCTTGGCAGCATCTCTGCCTTAAATAAACCGGACACTACTGATATTATCCGTTGAGTAAATGTTTCAACTCCTGCTACTTCCGAAGCAGCTCCAGCAGCGCTTTGGCTCCAGCTTCTGAAGAGGCAGGGTTCTGGCCAGTTATCAGCTTGCCGTCCACTTCGATATGCGAACTCCAGTCGGGGCCTTTGCTGAAAATACCGCCTCGTTCCCTTAACTGGTCTTCCAAGCAGGAAAGGCACGACCGAAGTCAGGCCCACCGCTTCTTCTTCCGTATCCGTAAACCCTGTCACGCGCTTGCCTTTGATGAGATAGTCTCCATCCTTTCCCCGCACGTTGATTAACGCAACCGGAGCATGACACACCGCAGCACCGGCTTGTCGGCCTTCACGAAATCCTCGATCAGCGCAATAGACGTTGCGTTATCAGGCATATCCCACATGGGACCATGGCCACCGGGATAGAAGACCGCATCGAAATCGGCTGCGGACACGCTAGCCAATTTCTTCGTATTGGCAAGCTCAGCCTGGGCAGCAGGGTCCGCGCGAAATCGCCTGGTTGCAGCGGTCTGATTTTCCGGTAAATCGCTTTTGGGGTCTATCGGAGGCTGGCCGCCATCCGGCGACGCCAGCGTAATTGTCGCTCCCGCATCCTTCAGCACATAGTACGGAGCGGCGAACTCTTCGAGCCAGAAGCCGGTTTCTTTCCCGTATTGCCGAGTTGATCATGAGACGTCAGTACGATGAGAATTTTCACAGCGGACCTCCTTCTGTTTGAGAGCCAATAGGCCCGGAATCACCACAGGTCACCCAGCAGCCTGTTGAGTACAAAAAGCACCACAGCCAATACCAGCAAGCCGAGCAACAGGCTGTGCTCCTCGACGAGGTTTGCCGCGAGCTCAGAGCCTGTTTAAGATGGCGGAAGTAATATAGGGCAATAACGATACCAACGACCATGGCGCATATAATAGCTCTACATATCCTACTTCAAAGTACCATTCACCCTTGTCCATGCAATTGCCTCCCCGATACAACTATAGCAGGTCAGGTTCCTCGTCAGCAGCAAGGAAGATAGGGATATGATGTTTTGAAGCCTCGCTGCCAGGCGTGAGTCATCGATTAACCGCCGGAAAGATATAAGATCTGGTACATGTATGACCTGATGCTTATCAGGTTCCTCAAGCGATTTAACGTCTTTCGGGCTCTAATATAGCCGACAAAGCCTTCCATAAATTTGCGGAGGTTCTCCTGTATCGCAGGGTCGGAAATCTCGCCGTTCGCATCGATGATGCTGCCAGCGCGTGAGACAAGCAAAGCGGCCGCCCGACCATAGCTCCGCGCCCAGCGTGCGAAATACCGGAAGCCATGCGTTCTGTGACAAAATCGTTCCAAATCCTCCAGGGGATGCTCCTGCAATGGCAACCGCCTTGCCACCGAAAACTCGCGAGATATCCTTTGGAGGACGGGAAAGCCAATCGATCGCGTTTTTAGCAACCCCTGGGGACATATTGTTGTACTCGGGCGTTACAGAGCAGAATCCATCAGCCCTTGCGATCGCAACCTCGAGAGCTGCCACCAGTATCAGGCACGCCCTTTTCGGTTTCCTCATCCCCATTGTAGAGCGGGATACCACCGATTCGATTCGATGTGGAGCTTGCTGTCGGGGGGCATCAGCAACGCAGCCGCGCGAAGCAATGCCAGTGATAGAACCGCTGCGTACGCTACCAGAAATGCCAATAAGACTGATCATTCCATTCTCCCGTGGTTGTATATGAGATAGTAGTTATACAGATATGTTCTTGAGAGATTCTGCATAACCTCCCGAAATTCAGAGACTACTAATACACTACTACAATAGACAAAAGGGTACAGAAAGTCATGACCTCCAAGTTTAGTAGCACAGAAACCATGCTGGCCATTGATATCCGGCATCCAGGAGGGCCTGAGGTACTCGTCCCGGCTTTCCATCCCATCCCCCAACTGGATAGCGGTTGTGTTCTTGTTAAAGTGGTAGCCGCTGGCGTAAATCGTCCGGATATCCTGCAGCGCCGCGGACTTTACCCGCCTCCCGCTGGCGCGTCCGGGATTCCCGGCCTGGAAATTGCCGGGGAAGTCGTCGCGCTAGGGTCGGGAACATTACGTTTCAAGGTAGGGGACAAGGTGTGTGCGCTCGTGGCTGGGGGCGGCTACGCCGAGTACTGTGTCGTGCCTGAAAGTAACGCACTGCCAGTACCGCAGGGCCTCAGCATGATAGAAGCAGCGGCCGTGCCGGAAACGTTTTTTACAGTGTGGACCAACCTCTTCCAGCGCGGCAAGCTGCAGGCGGGGAAACCGTGCTGATTCACGGCGGCGCCTCCGGCATTGGAACTACCGCAACGATGCTCGCCAAGGCGTTCGGCGCTACAGTGTTTGTAACTGTTGGCTCAGAGGAGAAGCGAAAAGCGTGCCTCGCGCTGGGCGCCGATCTTGCCATCAATTATCACAGCGAGGATTTCGTTGAGGCAGACCACAAAGTTTACCAATGGCAAAGGGGTCGATGTCGTCGTCGATATCATCGCCGGAGACTATGTAGCCAGGAATTACAAGGCGGCTGCGCTGAACGGACGCATCGTCCAGATCGGTGTCCAGAATGGCCCTGCCAGAGAGTTGAACCTGATGCCCATGCTGGCCAAGCGGCTTACCCACACCGGCTCCACCCTTCGGTCCCGAAGCATTGAGGAGAAAGCACAGATTGCGGAAGAGCTTGAACAGCGCGTGTGGCCACTGCTGGAGCAGGGAAAACTGAAGGCCGCTGATTTTCAGGGTCTTCGGGCTTGAGGAAGCAGCCGATGCCCATGCGCTCATGGAATCCGGAGCGCATATCGGAAAAATCGTGCTGACGATCCGACCGTAGTCCTTTGCGGGATTACCGTTCGCGAATCAGATCACTCGCAGTTTATCATCCATGGTGTTCCGAACTGATCGACAAGCATGCCGAAGCGGGTTGCCCAGAAAGTCTCCTGGATGGGCATTCGTACTGTACCGTTTTCCGCCAGCGCATGAAATATACGCTCCGCATCTTCTGGTTTCTCTATGCTGAGAGCATACAGACATACCCTTCATTTGTTCATAGTGCTCAGGTGGGCTGTCCGAGCCCATCAGTACCGCATTTTCGACGATCAGACGAGTATGCATGATCTTATTGCGCCATTCGGGTGGCGTCTGATCCGCCATTGGTGAACTCCCATAGGTGAGCATTGCCAGAATCCTGCCGCCGAGGCACTGCTCGTAGAACTTGAATGCCGCTTCGCATTGGCCGTTAAAACTAAGATAAGGATTCATTTGCATGGCGAACTCCTCTTCGTGATAAATGTTGAGAATTTATGGTCTTTCACTCGTTGTTTTTCATTCGTCTACATCGCAAAGCCGGGCGCCCGCAAGCCCGGCGTCCGCTTTAATTTCCCGTCGTCGAGATCCGGAATTCACGGACTGATTCCGTTTCCCGCAGGATTTCCGCCAGGATGGACGTTCTGCCGGCATCTATGGTTCGGATATCCATGCGGTATTCGAATAACCCGGTCTGCGTAATCCGATAACTCATATTCGCAATCTCAAACCCATGGTCAGTAAGCAATTTTTTTACCTGGTTCTCCGGCATGACGTTGTTTCTGTCAAAACTGACGTGATACTGAGCGTACTTTTGACGAGGAAGCCTGTCTTCGAGTAAGCGGAACAGAGAGAGGGTCCCGAGCGTAAGCAAGGTCGCGAGAATCGCGGGAAAATAAAAGCCAATGCCCAAAAGAATACCGATGACGGCCGTGATCCAGATGGAAGCAGCAGTAGTTAGCCCGCGGACACTCAAACCCTCCTTGAAAATCACACCTGCGCCGAGAAATCCTATGCCTGTCATGATCCCCTGCACTATCCGAGTTGGGTCTGTCCGCACGCTATTCAACGAAATGCCGGGCAACCACTTCCACTCATAAAGCGATATCAGCATCAAGAGACTGGATGCGAGGCAGACGAGCGCATAAGTTCTGAAACCCGCTTGATGGCCGTGAAAGCTTCTCTCGATGCCAATGACTCCCCCTGCGACCAGCGCCCCAACAAGATGGAGGGCAATTGTGAATTCATCGGCATTCATGAAGGCCTCGGAGGATTGATTATTCCTGCCCTTACGTATTCATCGGAACATTCTTCAGTCTGTTCCAAATTGTATTTTAATTATCAGTTATTTAACGTTTAAAGAATATGATCATAATCTGATAAGTATGAATTATTCAATTCATCCCATCATTTACAAGCAGATGCAAGCTCAACCAGGCTCATCGTATAAAAAATCGCCCGCCGGTGGCACTGAACCCCACGAGAGTGGTCAAATTTATATACAACGGCTTTTTATAGGAGGTCGCCATGAAAACCATGTATGAAATTTTGATGGCAGCACCGCCCCCCTTAAGGACGCGATGCAAAATAGCCATGGTGGAGATTGCGCACGGCCATTGGGCTGCTGCCGCACTGACATTAGAAAATGCCATGTATGAAGCAGAACCTGGAGAGTGGGCTTTGGACTGCATGCAGATGAGAGATTTCTGCTTGATGATGGATAAGGTGAAATATCAAGGTATAGAAGGAATGGAAAAACCTGCAAGAACTGGAGCAGATCGCTTATTTGTCATAGAAATGAGAGCATGAGTAACGCTGCCTCATACTGATCGTTTTTCGTACCTTCGGCAATGATAAAGAGGATTCTTCAGGTCCTCTTTTTATTTGATATTTGGTAATATTTCATAGGATGGGTGAAGCGAACGCAACCCATCATTAGATGGCTGGTTTTTGACCTGATCATTGTTATTCTTTTTGTAAAGTTCCCGTGAGTTGATGGGTTACGCTGTGCTCCACCCATCCTACCAATTTTGCTATCCTCCCGATTCTGCTTATTCACGCTGCGCCACCGCTGACGCTGATATTCTGCCCGGTAATCCAGCCGGCTTCATCGCTAACCAGAAAAAGCACCACTCGGGCAATGTCCTCCGGCTCTCCAATTCGTCCCTGGAATGACATATCCGCCATCCGCTTGATCGTTTCCTCGGTTTTTCCTGCCGTGAACATTTCCGTATTGACCGGTCCGGGGGATACGATGTTGGCGGTTATTCCCCGTTCCCCGGCTTCCCTGGCAAAGATGCGCGTGAGTTGTTCGACGGCACCCTTGCTTGCCGCATAAGCGCCATAATTGGGCAGCATCAGCCTGGTTACCGTACTGGAGAGGCTGATCACGCGTCCGCCGTCTGAAAGCCTCGTGGCGGCCTCGCGCAAGGCATAAAAAACGCCTTTGGTATTGACGCTCAAGACCCGGTCGAACTCTTCGTCGCTGATATCCGCAATTTTCCTGGAGAGGAGCACGCCTGCGTTGTTGACGAGAATGTCCACGCGATTGAAGCGCCCGATTGCTGCGTCAAAGAGTATGCGCGCCTCAGCCGGATGGCTGACGTCGGCTCTGACAGCCAGGGACTCGCCGCCCGCTTTTGCAATATCCGCACATACTGCCTCGGCCGCCTTCCGGTTAACAACATAATTGACGATGACTTTGGCTCCCGCGCTCGCCAGTGTTCGCGCAATCTCCGCACCGATTCCGCGCGACGAGCCCGTGACAATGGCGATTTTATCCTTAAGCGGTTTTATCATTAATGTAGCGATGGGATTTATTGAATGCACTACAGGTTCTCATACGGCTTTGGAAGCCCTATCTGTCGCCTGCTTTCCGTTTCCCAGCCTCTGTGCCGCGATATTCAGGCTTGATCGCCGGCAAAGCTCAATTCTATGCCGTTTCCAGCAGGATCTTTAATGAATAGCTGGGATATGCCGAGCGCGGGCACCTGCCCTGTTTTGAACGGAATATTGCGCTGCTCCAGGCGCGCCTCCATTTGGGAACGGCCGGTGCAGGTAAACGCCACATGATCAAAGGTAGTGGCCACATCAGTTTGCCGCACTTCATCCGGCCGCGTTTCGCTCAGGTGAAGCACACATTGTTCGCCCGCATAAAGCCAATATCCAAAGCTTTCAAATGGCGGACGCTGGCCCTGGGTGAGACCCACGACCTCACAATAAAACTTCTTGAGCTCATCGAGCAGCTCACGCGGGGCGCGCAAGTTGTAATGATTAAAGCCGATCGCGCTCATGCATTCCTTTGGTTAAGGTTACTGCCTGGCTCGCTTCGTTTTCAGTAATTCCGCGATATCATGATTATTTTTGCTGAGAGCCCAATCCATCGCCGTTTTGCCCCATTCATTCCTGAGACTGGGGTCGGCGCCATGCTCAAGGAGAACCTTCACAGCCTCGACATGGTTCCCACGGGCCGCCATCATCAGGGCGGTCGTCCCATTATCGGAGACCGAATTGACCGGCACACCTCCATCCAGCAATAGCCGAATAATGCCGGCATGGCCGCCGGATGCGGCATAAATCAAGGGATTCCAGCCTGGATGGTTGATTTCGGCCCCTTTGAGATAAAGTTTCTCGACGATATCTCCAAAACCCCGGTAGCTGGCAAGCATGATGGCAGTCTCACCCCGTTTATTACGCAGGTTGAGCTTGGCGCCCGCATTCACCAGAAGATCAACAAGATCGGCATTTTTATGGCCAGCAGCCACCATCAGAAGCGTATTCCCCTGCTCATCCGGCGTGTTGGGGTCAGCACCCCGGGCCAGGAGCTTCGCGATATCGGTAGTATTGTTGTCTTCCACCGCCCAGCGTAGGTCTTCATAAATACCAGCCACAGCGATTGACTGATGGCACAAACTGGAAACAAGCGCCAGGCCAGCCAAAAAAAAGAGCTTTCGCGATGAAATCATAATTCAGGCTGCCTTGAACAAATTAAAGAAGTTATCGGTAGTGCCTGAGGCAATTTCATTCACGCTGACTACCACGCAGATCCGCTATGGCTTCCGCAACGTGTCGTACAAAAGCAGGCTGATTAATCTGGCCGCGATGAGGTACCGGGGCAAGATACGGTGAATCGGTTTCTATCAGCATTCTCTCGAGTTTGATTCTCCTGGCTACATCCTTGAGTGCAACGGCGTTCTTGAACGTGACAATGCCGGAAAATGAAATATAGAAATTCATTTCCATGGCTTGTTGCGCGACTTCCCAGCTTTCCGTGAAGCAATGCATCACCCCGCCCACGCTGTCCGCGCCCTCCTCCGCCATGATGCGCAGAGTATCCGCCGCGGCTGCCCGGGTGTGAATAATGAGAGGTTTGCCACACTGGCGGGCAGCACGGATGTGCTGACGGAAGCGCTCCCGCTGCCATTCCAGGTCGCCCTTCAGGCGAAAGTAATCCAGTCCAGTCTCACCAATGGCGACCACTTTCGGATGATCAGCCAGAGATACCAGTTGTGCTGCCTGGGGCTCGGCCAGATTTTCGTAGTCCGGATGTACGCCGACCGAAGCGAACAAGTTGGCGTGGGTTTCGGCCAACGCAAGCACTCGGGGAAAATCCTGGAGGTTGACGCTTACGCAGAGCCCGTGGCTCACGTGGTTGTCGCGCATTTTAGCCAGCAATTCATCGAGGTTGCCGGCAAGGTCGGGAAAATCCAGATGACAGTGAGAGTCGACGAACATAACCGAATAGGGCCCTGGATAGACGTGGATGGTTAAAGAAGGGAACTGCTACAAGGCGTTCTCCGCGAGACAACGCCTCAGCTCGGCGGCTTGGCTATACTACTGTTCCGCTTGGGAGGGTATAGCGCAGCGGCGTAGGAGAACAACATTTCCTCCAGAAATAAGCGCGGATTGAGCGGATGGCTCGCAAGCTGTTGCGTTTTCGTTAAAGTGCGCAAGTACGTTATCAGTGACCGCGGATTTATCCCGCATGCCAGTGATTGGATGGCAGCAGGTATATCCACATGGTAGCGGATTTTCCCGGCAGTGCGAAAGCTCAATAGATCATAACACCATTTTTGCAACCAGTTCACGACGGTAGGCAGATCCGATTTTTGCATTGCGTCAGCCAGCGAGATGGGGTTGAAATTTGCGGGGTCGCTGATTTGCCTGATGAAGACATCGTGTTGTTCAAGGTAAGCATCGTCGTTGAATTCCAATGCCGCGAGGGGAGCGTAACCGGCGGAAGCAAGACACGCTTCCGCATTCTTGATGCCCTGCTGTTTCAGCCAGCCAGCCGCGGAAGCCGGGTCCGGCGCGGGCATGGCAATTTGCACAGCAACGGCTGCGTATGGTGGGCAGCAGATGCTGCGCCTGATGCGCCACCAGGATGAACAACGTTCGTGGCAGGCGGCTCTTCCAGATTCTTCAGCAGTGCGTTGGCTGCGGCGGTGTTCATCGTTTCCGCCGGATGGATCAGGATTATTTTATAGCCGTTCTGGTGGCTCGATATATTGATGAAATCGGCAAGATTGCGAATTTGATCGACACCGATCTGTTTGCTCGGTTTTCTTTTTGATTTAGTCCCTCCGGTTTCTGTTCCGGCTGCCCCCATGGTTTCCGCATCTACCTCGACATTAGCGCCGCCCGCGCCCCAACCATCATCGGACGAACCGCTTGTTGCTAGTGCCGTTGATAGTGCTTCGGGTTCGACCAGGCGGAAATCCGGATGACCACCCTGCTCAAACCATCTGCAGCTCGCGCATTTTTCACATGGCTTCCCCTTCGACAGATGGGTTTTCGCATAATCTGGATTTAGCCAGATAGTTGGCGAATGCAAACTTTCCCAAGCCCTTTTTGCCCTTCAGCAGCAACGCATGGCTCAAGGGAGCATCGCCTCTCCGGCCGATCGCTGTGCCGGGCGACGCCAACCTTCGCCATACTTCTTTTTGCCATGAATAAATATGATTCATTTACAGATGGATAAAATGATATCTTCAACTGATTTCTTAACTTGTTCCAGAGGCTGGTTGCATCTATTACGAATATCCGCCGGGGAAATTCATGCGCTCTTTCCAGGTAGGCTTCTCTAACTCTCCGGAAAAATTCATCCTGTTCTTTTTCAAACCGGTCAGCCGTTTTGATGGCGCTTGTTCGCTGCCTGCCCAATTCGACCCCTACATCGAAATAAAGTGTCAGGTCAGGCTGAAATTCTCCCTGTACCCAGTTTTCGAGTTCATGCAAGTTTCCGGCTGGATATTCCCCTGCCCCCACCTTGATAGGCAAAGCTGGCGTCGGTAAAACGGTCGGAAATTACCCAGCTCCCCTGCTCCAGCGCCGGCAAAATGACTTTATCCAAATGTTCACGCCGTGCCGCAAACATCAACAGCGCCTCGGTTTCCGCATGCATGGTCTGGCGGTTGTCGAGCAGGAATTCGCGCAATCTTTCGCCCAGGGGCGTACCACCCGGTTCACGCGTAACCACTACGTTTTTTCCCTGACTACGGAAAAAATCTGAAAGCCAGCCGAGGTGGGTGCTCTTGCCTGCGCCGTCTATTCCCTCCAGCGTGATAAATTTACCCCTGGATATGGTGGAAATCATTATTCCTGAAAATCATCAAAGAGAGAGCGCAATAAAAAAGCATTGTCTGCCATAGGTTCCCCAGGTTGTCCACCGTGCAGTTTAGCTTATACTGCTAAATGGAAACAGCTCCGTCCACACGGTTGAGCTTGAATGTGAGCCAGAAATAAATGACGGAAATTGGAAACCAGGCTGAACAGGTATACCATCAGGGTGAGGAATTCAACAATTCAGGAGTTCATGCATGCTTTACGATGTTAAAAGCTTATTCGCGGGTTATGCTGCTTCGATGGCTCTGGTATTTGGATTCATCTCTTTCAATGCGTTTGCGGAACAGGCTCCGGCAAATGACGAGCTTGAGCAGTCTTCTTCCCCTATGAAACCATTGACGAACTTCGAGAAGATGGAGTTGCACCACCGGCGTTATACTACCGCTGCCAACAATATGGCCCAGTTAGTCAAGCAACTGAATCAAAAGATTCAGGAGGTCTCGCTGGCCGCCAAGACTGCGGAAGCCAAGGATAATTCCCATAACAGGCGCCAACTTGAAACCAAATTACGCCAGTTGGAGAATGCCAGCGCGACCTCTGGTATTCAGTATTCACAGCTTCAATCTCAAATGCAGAACGAATATCGCAACTATATGGCCTTGAGCAACGACCTTAAGGATCGTTACGACATGGGCAAAGATTCAAAGAACCGGGAAAATGCGGCCAGGGACGCGACCGGCTCGAAAGAAAAGGCCAAAAAAGACAGGGAGCCTAAAGGAAAAGAAGCGAAGGAGGCAAAGGAGTCAAAGGAATCGAAGGCCAGAAGTGAAGCCAAAAATATACAGAATACAAAGGTGAAAGAAACAAGGACCGAGGATGCGCAGGCAAGAGTTCTTTCTTCGCCTTCCAGGAAAGACCCGAGGGTTATGGACCTGGACCCCAATGAAGTCAGGGCGAGACGTGATGGGATCAAAAGTCCAGCTTCAGTAGTTGTCCCAGGATCAGCCCCAGGCCCAACGTTGAACATTGTCCACTAACTAACAACCCAGCGTGAAATAACTCCAACAGGAACGAGAATTGACGCAGGGCAATACTGCTTAACGTGTAATTCCCCACACTTCGGCCAGCCGCGCATCCCGGCCGCAGTTGCTCCGATAGTATTTATAACGAATCGGGTTCTTGATGTAATAGTCCTGGTGGTATTCCTCCGCCGGATAAAACTCGGTGGCAGGCAGAATTTCAGTCACGATCGGTCGATTGAAACGCCGCGATGCCTCGAGTTCAGCCTTCGAAGCCTCCGCTTCGCGCTTCTGCCCGGCATTATGATAAAAAATCGCGCTACGGTATTGCGGCCCATGATCACAAAATTGACCGTTGGAAGTGAGGGGATCGATCGTCGGCCAAAAAGCGGCGAGGAGCTTGGCATAACTGGTTTTTGCAGGATCGAACCGCACCTGCACCGCTTCAACATGGCCTGTTTTGCCTGAAGATACCTGCTTATAGGTAGGGTTGACCACTGTGCCGCCGATATAGCCGGAGGTGGTGGATATAACACCGGGTACTTTATCGAAATCCGCTTCCGTGCACCAGAAGCAGCCACCGGCAAACGTGGCGATATCTGCGGAAGAAGATGCGGCGGTTCCGTTATCGGATGGGTTGCTGCTCGCCAATTTGTTCCGCGCATTTGACTGGTCGCAGGCGGCGAGCGCGAATAATGATAATGCTGCCAATAAGGCGGCACTGCCTCGCTTCCAGTGGATAGGATTCAAATTATTTACTGGAAAAGGACGAGTCATCCTGGATGTGTGCCGATAGTCTTAAAATAGGTGAGATAGCCTGCCAGCTCTTGTTCTCTTGTTCTCAGCTCCTGAGCGCCGGAAGCTGTTCCCCTTTCAACACAAATCGGAGTGCCAACCCGTTGTTGCACCACCTCTCCTTGCGCGGGAGTGGACCATCGTTGAACACATGGCCCTGATGCCCTCCGCAACGTGCGCAGTGATACTCGGTACGCGGCAGTATCATTCTGAAATCCCGCCTTGTTTCCATGTGGCCAGCAATCGGCTTGGTGAAACTGGGCCATCCCGTGCCGCTTTCATATTTATACGCGCTATCGAATAGCGGCAAATAGCATGCGGCGCATATAAAGGTTCCTTCACGGTCTTCACGATTCAGAGGACTGCTGCCTGGTGGTTCCGTATCTTCCTCAAACAATACCTTATAAGCTGCGGGCGAAACCAAACCCCGCCATTCTTCGTGCGGCTTGTTCAAAGGTTTAACCGTGATCGCACCAGGGCCATTCGAGGCTGTTTTACCGGGAGAGCATGCCGAAACCACAGGTAATGAAACCAGCGTAGCAAGCGCGTGAAGTACGACTCGTCGGTTCATGAGAGGAGCCTCCTTGGGTATTATCACAAACTTTGACTGTAGACGCGCGGCTATGGTTCTTCGGATCTTCTGGATTCAGCTGCTGTGATGGTTAGCTTTGAGAAGCAGTGTGCATCGAAGCTTTCATTAATTTTTTAACATTAAATGAATAAACTCGAAACATGAGCTATGTTAAATGAAATAAGGTTTCCCTCGCTTTGAAAAATGGTGCTGATCGAAGTTGTAGCTTTCAGTTTTTCAATGTTACAAAGATCAATTTAGCATAAATTTTTTTTGGCTTCGGGCGATTTCTGGATGGGCAACCGGATTGAACAGAGAACAGGAGTGGGAAGAGATAAAAAAGCAGAAGAAATGGGGAGACAGAGGACCGTAATGTAGAAGGAAAACCAATGTAGAAAAGAAAACCATAACTGGCATCGAAATTCTTAATAACTCATCTAGGAGGAACATCATGCGCCAAATTCGATCATGCTTATCTCCAATCGCCGCAGCGGCAATGTTATCTTTCATATCGATCCCTGCCTGGGCTGTTTCTTTCACTCAAACCAATCTGGTGACCGATGATCAGACCGCTAACGCTGCGCAAATCACTGATCCGGGGCTCAAGAATGCATGGGGAATGTCATTTGGTCCAACGTCACCGTTCTGGGTTTCCGCAAATGGCTCTGGAACGGCGAATTTATATTCAGTGGATCCGGGAACCCAGGCAACCACCAAACAGGGGCTGACAGTATCGATTCCGGGTGATGGCAGCGTAACCGGACAGGTGTTTAACAGCTCAGCATCATTCAATGGCGACCGTTTTCTTTTTGTGAGCGAGGACGGCACGGTCTCTGGCTGGCGTCCGACATTGACCCCAAACACGGCAGCTGAAACAATTGCTTCGGCATCCGCGGCAAATGTTTACAAAGGCGCCGCCATCGGCAACGTCTCAGGGCATGATTATCTCTATGCAGCTAACTTTAGAGCTGGCGCGATCGACGCCTATAAAGGGGATGCCGCAGCTCCAGCATTGTCCGGATCGTTTACCGATACGACCCTTCCCAGCGGTTATGCACCTTTCAATGTTCAGAATCTCAACGGCTCTCTTTATGTCTCTTATGCTCAACAGGATGCCGACAAGGCATGATGAAGTTGCGGGCGTCGGGAAAGGGATTTGTCGACCAATTCAGCCTGAATGGCGACTTTATGGGACGTGTTGCCTCTGGCGGAACGTTGAATGCGCCATGGGGAATGGCAATCGCACCTTCCTCGTTCGGCGCCATGGCGGGTGATTTGCTGGTGGGCAATTTCGGAGACGGCCACATCAATATTTATGATCCGTCTACTCACGCGTTTCTCGGCCAGGTACTCGACGCCAACAATAATCCGGTCGTGATCGATGGCCTGTGGGCAATTTCGCCTGGAAACGACGGATCCGGGGGAAGCAGCCATTTGTTGTACTTCACCGCGGGACCCAACGATGAAGCCCACGGGTTGTTCGGCGTTCTTGCACCTGTTCCGGAGCCCTCGGAATATGCGATGATGCTTGCCGGCCTTGGGGTCATCATGCTCCTGATCAGGCGTCGTACAATACATCTGGTAGCGGGCTAACCGCAGGTAGCGTCGCAGCTTGGTTTTGCAGGTCCGGGGCATTTATGCCCGGACCTCTGCTACCTAATGACGCTTATTCGCTCTACTACTTACGACTGAGCAGGTGGGTGCCCTCGGGCGAATGAAATAAATAAACTAACCCGAAGCCGGGTCCTCGTCCTCCGGTTACTTCGGGTTTATTACTCCTCTTCCTCTTTCCTGAACTTCTGCTGAGGTAATACCAGCACCCTGCCCGGCCCCGGCCTGCTCTGGCGTAATATCTGGCGGGCCATATGGCGACCAGGCGATCCTGCCGTCATTCGCCACTTTGAGTTGTCTTGTCACGATGCGCAAGCACCAACCCCGCTATTTCCACACCTATACCGATGATGAATAATAATGCACCCATCCAGATATTGTCGGGTGCGAAAAGCATCAGTAAACCGCCCAGAATAAGCAACGGGATGGATAATAATCGTTTGGTGCGAGGATTTCTGATCATCGATCAAATACTTCTCGAACAGGATAATATCAATATAGCTCTCATCCAGGAAAATGCGAGCGGACAAAAGCATTGCTGAGTAGCTATCATTTTTTCTGTGCCGTGGAAAGGATACTGCAACCGGGCCCATCGGAAATCAAAAATCTTACAGTAAATTCTCGAAAACATTCATAGGCTGCTGTATTTAATGAAACAACCCTTAAATATCGCATGGCGCTTGACCAATCTGCCTAAGCCTGTATATCCCGAAGGCTTACCGGTCGTTGCGCGCCGTGACGAGATTGCGCGAGCGATTAGGGAAAATCAGGTTGTCATCGTCTGCGGAGAGACCGGTTCGGGCAAAACCACGCAACTGCCCAAAATCTGCCTCGAACTCGGGCGCGGAGTGGCCGGGTTGATTGGGCATACGCAACCACGGCGCATTGCGGCGCGCACCGTGGCGGACAGGATTGCCTCCGAACTGAATAGTACGCTGGGGCATGCGGTGGGGTATAAAGTACGGTTCTCCGACAAGGTGAGCGGGCAGACCTACATCAAGCTCATGACCGACGGGATTCTGCTGGCGGAAACCCAGGGCGATCCTTTGCTGCTGGCCTACGATATGCTCATCATCGATGAGGCGCATGAGCGCAGCCTCAACATCGATTTTCTGCTCGGCTACCTCAAGCAACTGTTACCACGGCGACCGGACCTCAAACTTATCGTCACTTCCGCCACGATCAATGCGCAGCGCTTCTCGGCGCATTTCAACGATGCGCCGATCATCGAGGTCTCGGGCCGAATGTACCCGGTGGATATACGTTACCGCCCTACCGATCTCATCCGTTCACCTGCCCGTTTTGGCCAGGCTCCAGGGCGGGTCAAAGATGAAGCCGCTGAGGAGAAAGAGGAAGAAGGCGATATCGAGCAGGCCATCCTCGACGCAGTGGACGAGGTAACGCGCGAAGGCGCGGGCGACATCCTGATATTTCTGCCGGGCGAGCGCGAGATCCGGGAAACTGCCGAGTTATTGCGCAAACATGCCATCAGCCCGCCTGGCATCGGTCGCCATGGCGCCGAGATCCTGCCGTTGTTCGCGCGCCAGTCTTATGCCGATCAGGAGAGGGTATTCAAGCCAGGTGGCAGCAGCACGAGGCGCATCGTGCTTGCAACCAATGTCGCAGAAACTTCGCTCACTGTTCCCGGTATTCGTTACGTGATCGATACGGGATTTGCACGCCTCAATCGCTATAGTTATCGCAACAAGGTAGAGCAACTGCACGTGGAAAAGATCTCGCGTGCTTCCGCCAACCAGCGGGCGGGACGCTGCGGCCGTGTAATGAGCGGTATCTGCATCCGGCTTTATTCAGAAGAGGATTATCTTGCGCGGCCGGAATTCACTGATCCGGAAATTTTGCGCTCCTCGCTGGCCGCAGTGATTTTGCGCATGAAGTCACTCAGGATTGGCGCAGTGGAAGATTTTCCCTTCCTTGATCCGCCTTTGCCGCGAATGATTTCGGACGGATACCAGCTTCTTGCGGAGCTTGGCGCTGTGGATGACAGCAACGCGCTTACCAAAGTGGGCTGGCGCCTGGCGAAGTTCCCCATCGATCCGAAAATTGCCCGCATGATCCTGGCGGCAAAAGACGAGAACTGCTTGAGAGAGGTACTCATCATCGCTGCTGCCCTAAGTGTGCAAGATCCCCGCGAGCGGCCATTCGAGCTGCAGGAGGCGGCGGACCGGGCGCATCAGAGATTTCAGGATGAGCGTTCCGATTTTCTTGGGTATCTGAAGTTATGGGATTTTTTTGATGACTCGTTGAAGCATAAAAAATCCAACCGCAAGCTGCTGGCGGAGTGCAAGGACAGCTTTTTATCTCATCGCAGAATGCGCGAGTGGCGCGAAATCCATGGCCAATTGCATGCACTGGTAATGGAAACAGGACTGCGGCCCAACGAAATTCCAGCCTCTTACGAGGAAATCCACCGCGCGCTACTGGCAGGCTTGCTGGGCAATATCGGCTTTAAGTCAGACGAGGATGGCGAGTATTTGGGAGCACGAGGAATCAGATTCTCCATATTTCCCGGCTCGATCCTGAAGAAGGCCAAGCCAAAATGGGTCGTTGCAGCGGAATTGACGGAAACAACCCGGCTTTATGCGCGCTGCGTGGCCAAAATCGATCCTGTCTGGGTGGAAAGAATCGCGGGGGGGATATGCAAAAAGCATTATTTCGATCCTCACTGGGAAAAAACCCCTGCACAGGTTTCGGCGTACGAGCGCGTGACGCTGTATGGCCTCACCGTGGTGCCAAAACGCCGGGTTTATTATGGCGCCATCAATCCGCGGGAAGCACGAGAAATTTTTATCCGCGCGGCTCTCGTGGCGGGCGAATATGCGACCCGGGCGCCGTTTTTCGAGCATAACCGCAAACTTATCGAAAGCGTCGCCGCGCTGGAACATAAGGCGCGACGCCCGGATGTGCTGGTGGATGAAGCGACCATTTTCGCTTTTTACGATAACATCATCCCCGGCGGTATCGCTAATGGCGCGGCGTTCGAGAAATGGCGCGGGCAGGCCGAGCGGGAAAACCCGGAGCTGCTCTATCTCGGCAAAGATTACCTGATGCGCCATTCGGCAAGCGGTATCACCGAGGAACGGTTTCCAGACGGCGTGACCGTGGATGGCGCCCGCCTCCCGTTGACTTACCGCTTCGATCCCGGGCATATATTGGACGGCGTTACGATTACCGTGCTATTGCCGCTGCTCAACAAATTGGACGCCGCACAATTCGATTGGCTGGTTCCGGGATTGATCCGCGAAAAGGTAACGTGGTATCTGAAGGCGCTCCCCAAGCAGATACGCCGCCATGTGGTGCCCATACCGGAGTTTGTCACGCAGTTTCTGGAAGATCGGGAGCCGGAACCGGCAACGGACCAGTCCAAGCGCTCGCCGCTTCCGCGGCCGCTTGCCAAGGTGCTGGCCGAGTTTATCTTCTTCAAGACGGGAATTACCGTTTCGCCGGATACATGGCATGACGAGAAGCCGCCTCAACATCTACTGATGAATTACAGAATTATGGATGAGGCGGGGCAAGAACTGGCGATGAGCCGCGATCTCGCGAAACTCAAGGCGCAACTTGGTCATGCGGCGCAGTTGACGTTTTCTGACGCATTCAGGCCGGGCTCGGGCGAGCGCGCTCCGATCGAACGAGATGAAGTGACGTGCTGGGATTTCGGCGATCTACCCGAAGAAATCGCCTTTACCCGGTCAGGCAAAAAACTTACCGGTTATCCCGCATTGGTCAATCGAGAGGGAAAAGTTGCTATCCGCCTGTTCGACACGCGCGAGGCAGCGCAAGCAAGCATGCGCGGCGGAGTGCGCCAGTTGCTGCGTTTTGAGCTCAAGGAGCAAATAAAGCAACTGGAAAAGGATCTGTCAGGGCAGAGCCGCTACCTCGGCCAGGCTGCCTTGCAATTACACGCGCTCATCAGTCCGGACACGCTTAGGGAAGATATACTGAGCGCTATCGCAGACCGCGCCTTTATCGGTGTAGACGCATTGCCGCGCACCGAAAAGGAGTTTGCCGCACAGAGGCAGCGGGCAAGAACGCGGCTACCTGCGGTAAGCGAAGCTTTTATCCGGACCGTACAGAGTATTGCAAACGAATGTCAGGCAGTGCTGGGCAGGCTTGCCCTGATGGGGAAAGAGAGCGGGATGGGAAAATCCGCTCGGTCTAAATCCCCCGCAGATGATGTCGAAAAACTGAAAAATGAGCTCAACAAGCAACTGCGGAGCCTGATTTACTCAGGATTTTTGAGTGCGACACCCTGGGAACGGCTGCAATATCTGCCGCGTTATCTGAAAGGTATGATCCATCGCCTGGATAAATACCTTGGCAACCCGGAGCGCGATATGCGCCATGGAGCAGTTATTGCCGGGTTATGGCAGCAGTATGAGTGGCGTCTGGAAAAGCACCGGAAGGCGGGAATCGACGATTCAGGATTGGCGGAATTCCGTTGGCAGATCGAAGAACTGCGTATCTCGCTATTTGCTCAGGAATTAAAAACGCCTTACCCGGTTTCAGTCAAGCGGCTTCAGAAATTATGGGAAGAAGTGGCCGCGTGACGGAAAGGTTAAAGGGGCCAAGTCCATAGAGTTTTTATGGGTTGCGTTTTACTCCCCCCATCCTACAACCCATCCTTCAAATCACGTCGCCGCAGGATGATGAATGGACGCTCCCCTCCGCTTAGTGGTTCATCACACCTCCGCTTTGGCACTTCGATCCCGTCGCGGCTAGGGGAGCGTCCATTCATCATCCTGCGAGCTACAACTACGGTTATGAAATAATCCGCTCGATACGATAATTGGCCACCAGGCGAGCTTCGCTGTCCGGCCCGACCTGCGCCACATCCCGATCGGCATTAGCGGTTTCCACACAGATGAAGCGCTCGTAGTCATCGTCTTTCAGATCACCCATTTCCGCTGAGATTTTTGCCCATGGATTCCACACTACGGCAGTTTTGCTGCCTTCCGAATTTATCCGGATACGCCGGTCGAACGCCGCATCATCAATGACCAGCTCGCCCGGTACGTTCCGGAAGATCCGGTCTACTTCCCTGTCAATGGTTATCGGTCCCGACTGAAATTTGAGCATCCCATGGTCTGTTTTATCAATGTACTCAGCGCCTGCCAAGCCTGAAATAACAACTTCGTTGATATGCCCGACTTTGAAGTAAGTATGCAGCGCCTGGGTTATAGGAAATGCATCCCCATCTGTGCTGCGCGTGATCAGCTCCAGATTCAGTGAGTCGCCGACAGTGATTTCGAGCGAAAGGCCAAACGAGTGCGGCCATATCGCTCGTGTTTCAGCGGAATCCTTCAGTCCCAACGTAACCTTTCCTTCCCCGTCCGCGGTTGCTTCCGTGCGTATGACTTCCCAGAAGCAATTGCGCACAAAACCATGTGCCGGCCGGCCCTTTCCTTCAGGATCTGGTCCGAACCAGGGCCAGCAGATAGGGGCCCCGCCCTTGATTGATTTACCGGATTGGTAGTATGCGCGCTCGCTGAGAAACATCAGGTTGTGCGGCTCATTAGCGGGTTGAAAAGATAAAACCTGCCCGGCATAAATAGAGATTATGGCGCTGGCTTTGGCATTATCGACCCTGATATAAGGGAATCCGCCCGCCCCTTCGATGAACTTGATGTGATCAATAATACCGTGATCGTTATTCAACCGTTCGATGTTCATTGGAATGTTCTTTGTAAAGTCCTGTCAGCTTTCCGGTTTGCCGCATGGATGAACTGTGGCGAGTAGTTTCATCGATTCACTATGAAGCCGATTTACCACGAAGTCAGCAATAATGACATTATAATAGCATGCCGGTATTCCGGCAGGAATATGGTTTTTCCGGCTGAAATAAGATTTGGATGCGCGTGGAGTTTCTTTGAGTAATCAAACGCCCTCTTCTTTACTAGATAAATCGTTCTGGAAAAAACTCGGCCCTGGGCTCATAACCGGGGCTGCGGATGACGATCCCAGCGGCATCGCCACGTATTCCCAAGTCGGCGCGGCATTCGGCTATTCAATGCTGTGGACCACTTTTTTGACTTTCCCCCTTATGGTGGGGATTCAGATCGTGAGTGCCCGCATTGGCCGCGTGACGGGCAATGGCCTCGCGGCAAACATCCGTCAGCGCTATCCCTCGTGGCTGCTATATAGCCTCATCTGCCTGCTTCTGATTGCCAACACCATCAATATTGCCGCGAATATTAGCGCAATGGGTGCAGCGCTTAAACTTCTCGTAGGCGGCCCAGCCCATCTGTACGCCGTGGTGTTCGCCCTTACGTCGCTAGTTCTGCAAATATTCATTCCTTTTTCACGGTATGCGCCCATCCTGAAACTGCTTACATTGTCGCTTTTTGCCTATGTGGGCACGGTCTTCGTTGTCAAAATACCCTGGGGCGAAGTGCTCTACAACACAATAATGCCTTCCATATCGCTCAAGGCCGACTACGCGGTGGCCGTAGTCGCTGTCTTCGGCACCACCATCAGCCCTTATCTGTTCTTCTGGCAAGCCTCGCAGGAAGTTGAAGAACAGCGCGCTGCGGACGGCGAAGAGCCCTTGAAACAAGCCCCTGAACAGGCTGAAGCTCACTTGAACCGGATCAAGATCGACACCTATGTCGGCATGGGGTTTTCCAACCTCATCGCTTTTTTTATTATGCTGACGGCAGCGGTAACGTTCAACCTCCACGGCATCAAGGATATTGAGACCACTGCGCAGGCTGCGGAAGCATTACGGCCTATAGCTGGCGAATTTGCGTTCCTGCTGTTCTCGGCGGGTATCATTGGAACTGGTTTGCTCTCCGTGCCGGTTCTTGCAGGCTCGGCTGCTTACGCGGTAGCCGAATCGTTCAACTGGCGTATCGGCCTGGGACTTCAGCTCCTTGAGGCAAGAGGTTTTTACCTGATTCTGACCATTGCAACCCTCTTGGGCGTGGCACTCACTTTCACATCCATCGATCCGATCGCCGCACTGTTCTGGAGCGCTGTTATAAATGGCGTTATCGCGGTGCCTATCATGGCAGTGATGATGCTGATGGCCGCGAGATCTGATGTGATGGGATCATTCGTCGTCACGGCGCGTCTTCGAATTCTCGGCTGGTTGGCAACAATTGTGATGGCGCTTGCGGTGATCGTGATGGGAGCAACCTGGAATGCCGGTGCTTAAGATTTCGCCGATATTGATTTATATAAAATCGCAATCCTCAGGCAACCGTCATGGTCTTCGCCGGGTATGCTTTATTACGGCCGTGCCTGCTATTAACGCAGTAGAATTAGCCGGGGAATAGCATCTTTACCAACCCATACTATGGCATTTTGATGAAACTCCCTGCCAAGTGCGCGCGACGTTTCAAGGTCGAGCCCCAGCACAAGAAAACTTTCTTCCCCCGGCCAGTCTCCGGCGGAATCCAAGCCCACGCCTTCGATAATCCGTTTCGGCTGAGGTGCATATTGAGCCAATCGTTCCCGAAGCCGCGCGCAGGCTGCCCGGTTTGCCTTGGAGCTTTGGCGCACGCCGAACGGATTGTAAGCAGTAATAAACGCGGCGCACTGATGACCCGAAATGGTAAAAAGCTGCGACAATGGCTCGGAGTACTGGTCCACGCGTAACGTGACTGCGTCAGGCCCAAACCCAGCCTGGTAGTGAGCTGAGCAGTAAGCATCGATCAGGTCAGCGGGGATTTCAGACTGTGGCAAAACAGATTCCTCATTCTTCTATATCTAAGGGGGTTCAACAGCTCGTGTGTTTTTATACATGCAGCGCTGGAATTCTTGCAGCCGTATGGATCGAGTGGAGCTGCGTCGGGGTCCTTCAGAGTTCGCGGCCGCTCCCTGTGATCAGTCTCGCGCCGCGATCGGAAGCGAAATAGGACCACAACCATCCCAGCATCACGACCATGCGATTACGGAAACCGATCAGGAAGAAAATGTGAACGCAGCCCCAGAGCAGCCATGCAAGAAACCCGCTAAGACGGATCCAGCCGAAATCCAGTACCGCTGATTTGTGCCCTATGGTTGCCAGATCACCAACGTGATGATAACGAAAGGGGGGCTGCCCACCCTTCCCTGCCATGTCGGGATCACGGCTAATGCTGCTTGAGTGATTTAAACGCTGCAACAACAGCTCTGCAACATACTTGCCTTCCTGTTTCGCAGCAGGCGCAATGCCGGGCACAGGTTTTCCGTCGGGCCCCAAGACGGCCGCGGTATCTCCGATGACAAAGATCGCCGGGTCTCCTGGCAATGACAGATCGCCCAGCACGCGCACACGTCCGGCACGATCTGGCTCAATGTTAAGCCACTGGGCGGCGGGGGAAGCAGCAACGCCCGCGGCCCAGATAAGGGTTCGTGCTTCGACTCTCTTGCCAGCGGCTATTACCCCTTCTGAATCGCAGTGCTCAACCATGGAGCTGGTCAGTACTTCAACGCCCAATTGCTCTAGTGAACGCCGGGCCTTATCCGCCAGTGACGGGGTAAAAACCGGTAATATCTGTAGACCCGCTTCGATCAGGACAATACGCGCCGCGAGTCCCTGCATCGTTCGGGATTCCTGCGCCAGCTCGATCTTTGCCAATTCCGCGATAGCTCCGGCTACCTCCACACCCGTCGGGCCCCCACCGATGATGACGAAGCTGAGTAGGCGCCGCCGTTCATCGGCATCTTCTGTTGCTTCGGCGCGCTCGAGCGCATCCAGAACGCGGTTACGGATATCAAGCGCGTCTTCGATCTGTTTGAGGCCGGGCGCAAACGCTTCCCATTCGTCGTGGCCGAAGTATGAATGCCGGGCGCCTGTAGCAATTACAAGAGTGTCGTAGGCGATAACGCGATTCTTTTCGCGCAAGCGCACCATTCTTGTCTGCCGGTCGATCGCCTCAACGTGGCCAAGCACAACTTTCGCGTTGACCTGGTTCCGTAAAATCCTGCGGATCGGTGTAGCAATATCTGCTGGAGACAGGGCCGCGGTAGCAACCTGGTACAGCAATGGCTGAAATAGATGAAAATTGCGCTGATCCACCAGGGTGACTTCGGCTGCTGCGCTCTGCAATCCCCTGGCGCAGGCCAAGCCGCCAAATCCCGCCCCAAGGATCACGATGCGCGGCAGTCTCGGACTTTTACTGTGGCTGTACTCCTGCTGCTTCGCTGGTTCGACCATTGGCTTTATATGACCCATTTGGCCGATTTGTGGCCCATTTCGCCGACTTGGCGTTTCTGGCTAAATCTTCCGGCCATTGCATCAGGCGGTTCGTCGTTCGAATGGACGTGCGCGCCAGACCGTGCTGCCCGGATTCAACATAGGTGATTAGAGGGTAGTTGTCAAAACGACGCAGCAGCCAGCCACCTTCATTTTGCAGCTGGCCGAACTTCATCGAAAGGAAGCCAGAGTCCGTATGACTTTGCAAGGATTCCCGGCAGCGAAAACATTCGGCGGAATATCTTTAGTCACGACGCTTCCCGAGCCGATGGTTGTACCCTGGCCGATTGTCACGCCTGGGTTGATAATTGCACTGCCACAAATCCAGACGCTCTCCCCTATGATAATTGGATGAGCTGCCTCCAGCCCGGCATTGCGTTCCTCTGCCGCCAATGGATGCGTTGCGGTATAAATCTGGACGTTAGGCCCCAGGAACACATTGTCGCCAATAATTACCGGCGCACAGTCCAGCATCACGCAATTGAAATTGGCGTAGAAATTGTTACCGGTCCGGATGTTATAACCGTAATCGCAATAAAAAGGCGGCTCGATGTAGATATTGACTCCCGCCGCGCCCAGCAGTTTTGTGAGGATACCGGTTCGCTTTTCAAGCTCGTCCGGGAGTGTCCCATTAAATGCCTTGAGCAACCATCTGGCGTTTTCTCTTTCTTTGCGCAGCAGGCCATCGCTGGAGCGGTACGGTTGTCCGGTCAGCATTTTTTGCTTTTCCGATTGAGCGCTCAAGCCTGGCTCCATGACTGAGATGAGCGTGGAAGGGAAATCGGCGAGCGAGCTTCAGCCGCTATTTTGAGGATTGCACGTGAGCTGTTGGATCGAGCATTCATGCCCCTCACTTGCGGGGTCATGCTTGGCACCCCAGCGCAGTAATTCCATCATTGCAGGCAGGAGATCCAGGCCCTTTTCGGTCAGCGTATAAATAACCCTGCGCGCATTGCCGGGATCAGGCTGTCGTAAAATTATGTTGAACTCTTCCAGCTTTTTCAGGCGGTCGGAAAGTATATTGGAAGCAATTTTTTCCGGGGAGGTGAGAAAATCGCCGAAGTAGTGCTTGTCCAGGAACATGATGTCGCGAATGACGAGCAGGGTCCACTTATCGCCGAGCATATCGAGGGCGCAACTCATCGGGCAGGAGGATCGCTTGATTTGATCTTGCTTATTAATTCTGCCAGCCATTCGCTGAACCGATATTTTTTGTTGCATTGAGTGATTAACTCTCATTATACTTTCATTGTGCAACCATACGCGACGATAATTAAGCGCTAGCTCATCGTCGGCAAGCCGAAATCTATGAATTCAAAGCGTCTTTGTCTTCCCACAAGGTCGCTGGCCATTGTGCTGAAACGCGTTGTACCGAAATGACATTTCTCGTCCTACGGCATCTCGATCATATTGAAGTGCAGGGGCAACCGAACAAATCAGAAGGAGGTAATTGATGATCAAGCAAGCGATTCAAGCTGGCGCATTGGCGCTCGTTTTTGCCGCGGCAATATACAGTGGCGCGGCAGCGGCACATGGAAGAGTGGCTATGGAAGAAGATACGTGCATGCGCCGGCTCGGTGACAACAGCATGGTCCATTTGAGCGCCTACCAGCCTCAACATGAACCCAGCGACCAATACTGCACCGATATACCGAAGGAAGGAAATACCTTTCTGGTGGTGGATCTCGTCGATCCCGCGCTGCGTGATATACCCATCGCGATGCGCGTCGTCAGGGGAACCAGCGAGATGGACGATGAAACCGTAACTTATGTGCGAGCCAGCTATCATCCGGACGGGGTAATGAGGGGAGAGACCAGCCTGGATAAAGGGCAATATACGGTGTTTATCACGGGCGAGGCGGTTCCGCCGGTGCGCTATGCATATCCTTTGCGAGTACAGATGATCAATTATGCAAAAACATTTCGTGCCGCGGTATGGCCGCTGATCGGAACCCTTGTGCTGATGTTCCTCGGATACAAGATCATGCAATCGAAACGTGTACGGCAATGGAGGGCTTCGCGGCGTCCGTAGTCATCCGTAACGGTTCGGTCCACGCGGTTCATGGCCGGCCGTAGCCTTTTATTGCTTTCCGTGGAGCCAGGCATCCCGTTGAGCCATTGTGGGCAGCGGGCGGATGGACGACGATGCCTACGGCTATCAAGTTTCCGCGGTACCGCCGTCGAGTACCGCGCCGTCGAGTACCGGTTAGATACGCCCATTCGAGCGATTCTACGGTTTTATCCCAACTGACTGCCAGAGAAAATCATAAGAAACCGGTGCACGGCGCTGAGCCTTCGCCTGCTGAGCTTCACCGTGCTCGTAGGTGCGCAGCAGGAACTTCACCTGTTCCATTCCTCCCGGTGTTTGAATTGCTTCACGTGGCGTTCTATCATCCAATATCGGTAATGGCTCATCAGCCCAGTTTGCATAAATTTGCCGGATTCTCTGCCCGATGATCTTGGTCGCTATCTCTGGTGGCGGCAACGACGCCGGAGCCTGCGATTCCCCGGCGTCGCCAGGGCGCGAATTGGCCAGCATCCCTTTGGGATCGGAAATCTCGCGGCTGACGAATGTAACGGCCGCGCCTGCAACCGCTTCGAACCATGGCCGCCCTTCATCCGCATATTTCCGGGTGCGATAAGATACCTTGATCCGATCCGGGTGTTTGGTCCCATCGATGCTGACGCTAGTACGTTCCAGGCCATCCTCGCCTTCAAAAATGCGGTGCCATCCCTCCCCGCGAGTCCCATCGACATCAATCTCGCCCGATAACGCCAGGTCAAGAGTTTCCCAATCCTGAACCTGGTAGTGATCGGTAATGAAAAGGATCGGTTCGCGCGTGACATGATCGAGCACCTGCGGAATTTCCACCGGATTTATACATAACATGAGCCAGTGATGCGGGATAATGAAGCTGGTGATCTCCTTGGCGAGAGGTGAATCCGGCTCGACGCCCTCCAGCTCGTTTCTGAGTTCTTCCAATAAGTCCCAGCTTTGATTGCGAGGGAACAGGTACGCGGCGCCAGATAGCTCGAAGTGATCTTTCAGGGGAATTACCCGTGCTGCGATGAGATCGAATTTGGCCGCTTGCCGCGATCCGGATTTTTCCCACGCGAGCACTGGCGGGCGCTCGGGCAGCAGAACATCTCTCAGTGTCATGCATTCGCCTGGCTTGATCTCGACGACTTCGTAGAGCCTGAGCGCTGAGTCTGCCAGAAGCTGTATCCATTGCCGTTGCTCCGCCGAGAATAAGGGACCGCCCCGGCCGAGCAACACATCCGCAACACGACGCTCTTCGCCTTTGATGGTCATTACGCCATCCGACAGCAGCCATTCCATGGCGTTGCTCATGATGGGCCGATATGCATCATCATAAGGATCCGGCAGCAGATCGTATTCGTCCTCATCAAGGCTGCCGAAAAATCCTGAATCGAGAGCTTTCCGCACAGCCGGGCCGTGCATCGCCGTGAGCCATTGGATGGCTCGCGGAACTGCTCCAGCCTGTTCATCCCGTTCCCTGGTTTCTTCGACCCTGAGACAGCATTGTTTATATTTCCTGCCGCTGCCGCATGGGCAGGGATCGTTACGCCCCGGCCTTTTCATATAAATGCCTCGTAAAAAAGTAAGGTCATGGTTATGTTGAGTGTTCCACTATCGCAAAGCCTGATTCCCATTCCGCTGTTTTATAAAGTAAGCTGTTTCCCGGTTTTCCTCCATGCGACCAAAAGCAGAACATCGGCTCGCGCGCGGCCGAAATCGCAATAATCCATACACTGCGCGGCCTGGCTGAAGGCGGATTGGCGTAACTTTTCTCCGCAAGGCGCTGAGAGGTTTCCTGATCGATCAAACGGATTAGCATCCAAAAATTAAAGTAATTTGTTCGATAACAATAATAACATGCAGATTAAATAGGATATTTTTACCATTTTCGAAGCACTCTTGCCCATAGGTGTACCTCAGTCCAATGGTAACGCTCCGGTAACTCAGTAAGATACTGGTGCGGGGTGTTTCAACCCTGCAGAAGTAGCACCCCGCCCCGGCCGTGGATGACTCTGCGTGCCGGGTTTATTTTTTGAGTACTAATACATTCACCGATAGGTTAAAGGCAATGAATATCGTTAACCTGTCCGTAGCAATTCAACGGTAACCTCGTTCTGGCATATCCCGTCGCGCTCGAATACGCTGATGTTCTGCAGAGTCGTTTGCGCGATACTGGACAGCGCTTCAGCGGTAAAAAACCCCTGATGTCCGGTAATCAGTACATTCGGAAAAGTCAGCAGGCGCCCAAAGACGTCATCTTGTAACACCTGATCGGATAAATCCTGAAAGAACAAATCGCCTTCCTGCTCATATACGTCCAGCCCGAGATATCCGATTTTTGAAGACTTGAGCCCTTCGATCACCGCGCGTGTATCGATCACCGCGCCCCGGCTGGTATTGATCAGCATTACACCGTGTTTCATGCGCGCAATCTCGGCGGCATCGATCAGATGGTGCGTTTGTGGACTGAGCGGGCAATGCAGCGTGATGACATCGCTGTCGGCATAGAGTTTCTCAAGCGGCATATATTCCACTCCCAGGCTGATGCACTCGGAACTTTGCTGTGGATCATGGGCGATCAGGCGGCAACCGAAACCCCGCAGTATTTGCGCGACCGCCATACCGATGCGCCCCGTGCCGATAATGCCGACGGTTTTGCCGCGCAATTCAAAACCGAGCAACCCCTGCAAGGCAAAATTGCCGTTTCTCACCCTGTTATAAGCCTGATGTAGATGCCGGTTGAGCGCCAGCATCAGCGCCACGGTATGCTCCGCCACAGAATGCGGCGAGTAGGCCGGAACGCGCACCAAGCGGAGTCCAAGGCTGCTCGCCGTCTGAATATCGACGTTATTGAAGCCCGCGCAACGCAGCGCGATCAGGCGTGTGCCCTGTGCCACCAGTGTTTCCAGCACCACCGCATTCAACGTGTCATTGACGAACACACACACGGCGGGAAAACCGGCGACCATCTGCCTTGTCTCCTCGCAAAGATGCGAATCGAAAAACACCAGCTCATGCCCGATATGAGCGTTGGCCTCCAGCAGAAACTGGCGGTCATAGGATTGTGCACTGCAAACCGCGACTTTCATTATTGACTCCTTGGCTTACGCTCCCTTGCGTTATCGGTTCGAGGAAAAGCGTCATACCTGCGGAAGCAGGTATCCAGTGGCACCAAAAGCGCATTATCGCCTGGATTCCGGGTCAAAGCCCGGAATGACGGGATATATATGCCGGATCAATACATACGCGATAAGCGCCGAACTTTTAGCCGGACCTTGGGGACGTCGCCTTACCGCAGCAGCCTGATTGCGCCTGAACCGGCGGACATTTGACCGAGCCAAAGGAACAAAAGACGCAGCAGTCGCCGGGACGGGGACGCAACAGCGTCTTGCAGCCGGTACATTCATAATAGTACTGGCAGTTGTCAACCGGCATAATCTCCCGTTTGACATGCCCGCAGTGAGGGCATGTCAGTACTGATTCCAGAATTGGTGCATTTAAATAACTGCTCATTATGGGCAACATTCAAGCTGATAGATGGTTCACGATATTCCCGCCGAAAGATGTACCTTAGTCCAATGGGCCAACGCAGTCAAAAGCCGGTAAAGTATAACGCTGAAGAGCATGGGGAACGGTAGAGGTCGAGCCGTTTGGTTTTTGCTACCATATGCGGCTTGCTTGTCTGGTCTCAGCATAACCGGCAATCAAAGAACTAAATTCAAGGGAAGTCGAATGGCGAAAACCATAAAGAAGAGCAACGGCTCTACCGCAAACATAGGCTTCGAAGCCAAGCTCTGGCTTGCTGCCGACAAGCTGCGCAATAATATGGATGCGGCGGAATACAAGCATGTTGTCCTTGGGCTCATCTTCCTCAAAATCTAAAGCTGGGGCGATTCAGCCGCCACTCCGGGAAGGAGGACTGAGTAGCCTTTTGCGTGCAAGCCACTTGCGCAGCTCCTCCAAAATGAACATGGCTGCTGCGAAAGGAATGACGAAACCCCAAAACTCCTCTCCAAGGGGTGCCGTTCCGAGGAGAGAATTTCCCCAAGGCGTATAGTTGATCAACAAGAGAATGGCAATTTCCGATATCACGCCTAAAATAATCAGCGAATTGCCAAAAATCCCGGTTGAAAAGACCGACCGGGTCGCGCTTCTGCATAGAAACACGTTTATGATCTGCATCACAATTATGGTGCTCAAGCAAGCGGTAGTGGCTTGCATGTAGACGGGATCCTGGGCCGCCAGGTTCTGGCCATACTTCCATCCGGCACCGTTGAGCACAAAGAAAAAGGCCGCCATGGCGGCAGCCGCCTCGATTAGGCCCAAAAAGAGATAGGCGCGGAATGCTAAGGGCCAGTTCATCAATCTTTCGCCCTGCGGGCGAGGTGGACGCCGCATGATCTGCGGGTCGGGTCGTTCGACACCAAGGCCGAGGGCGGCAAGCGAGTCGGACCCCATGTCGATGGACAGCGCTTGAATCGGTGTCAACGCCAGGGGGATCTTGAAGAGCAGGAAACCAAGGTAAGGGATCAACTCGGCAACATTGTGGACCAGGATGTAAGTGAGGAATTTGCGGATATTTTCGAATACGGCGCGTCCCTCCTCGATTGCGTTCACGATGCTGGCGAAATTGTCGTCCAGTAACACCATGTCGGCTGCCTCCTTAGCCACGTCCGTGCCGGCAATGCCCATGGCGATACCGATATGCGCAGCCTTCAGCGCTGGCGCATCGTTGACGCCGTCGCCGGTGACGGCCACGATATGCCTCTTCTTCTTCAATGCCTCGACGATTCGCATCTTCTGGTCAGCGACGACCCGTGCGAAGATGACCTCTTGAGCGTCCAAGGCAAGCTGAGCTGGATGCTCGAGAACCGTCGAGCTGCTCGCCAGTAATGATGGTTGGATTGTCGGACTTAATCATCCCGATTTCGCGGGCGATCGCCATAGCGGTCCCGGGGTGATCGCCGGTCACCATGATCACCTTGATCCCAGCCTCTCGGCATTTGCGGAGTGCTTCCGGCACTTCGGGCCGGGGCGGATCTTCCAGCCCCGCCAACCCGACAAAAACCAAATCCTCCTCCAGTCTCTCGCGATCATAACCCACGGCCAGCTTCCTGCAGGCGAACGCTAGCACCCGCAGGCCCTGCTGCGCCATCGCATCCTGCGCTTGCACGATGCTCGCCTTAGCCTCAACGTCAAGGGGCTGAATCTTGCCGTCGACGATAATGCGCTGGCAAAGAGGAAGCACCGACTCGGGCGCACCTTTGCAATAAAGCGCGGCACCTTCAGGCGTTGGTGCACGGTGGATATCCGCATGCGGTCGGCATCGAACGGAATCTCGTCCAATCGCGGATAGACGGGAAGCCGGACGAGGTCCAGCGCCATTTCCACCAGCGCGACTTCCATGGGATCGCCCAGAAAGGCCGATTCTCCGTGACCTCCTGTTTCCTTCAGATCGTGGCACATCGCAGGCTGTCAGGAAAAAAGGCAGGTAGAGCTCTACCAGCCCGTTTTTTCTTTTGCCCCGCGCAGGCGAATCGAAAGTTTTGCCTCAGGAAGAGTCGCCGGACCATCATGTTGCCTTGGGTCAGCGTTCCGGTCTTGTCGGTGCAAATCACGGTCGTGGAGCCGAGCGTCTCGACCGAGGGCAGATGGCGAATGAGCACGTTGCGCTCGTGCCATGCGCTGGGTGGCCAGCACGAGGGCCAGCGTCAGTGTCGGGCAGCAGCCCTTCTGGCACCATGGCGACGATGATGCCGATCGCGAAGATGAAGGCATTCCAGAATGGCACGCCTGCATCCAGCCGACCGACGAAGAAGAACACGCCCGATCAGCACCGCGAGGATTCCGATCCATCGACTCAGAGTGCGCGATCTCCCTGCGCAGCGGCGAGACCGCCTCCCCGGCCGTTTGGGTCAGATGCGCGATCTTGCCGAATTCGGTCTGCATTCCGGTGGCGAAGACGACGGCCTCTGGCCTGCCCGACACCATCGAGGTGCCGGCGAGCAGGATGTTCCTGCTGTCGATCAGGTCATCCGCTCGGATCGGGCCCGCCTCACGCGTTTTGGGCAGCGACTCACCGGTGATGACCGCGTTATTGACGCGTGACGCCGAACGCCTCGATCAGCCGGCAGTCCGCGGGGATGTGATCGCCCTGCTCCAGGAGGACGATGTCGCCGGGGACGAACTGCTCGCGGGCACTCGCGTCGACCTTGCCCTCGCGCAATACCTGGGCCTGTTGCGGCAGCAGTTTGCGCAACGCCGCAAGCGTTTGCTCGACGCGATACTCCTGCCAGAAGGAGAACAGCCCGCTTACCAGGATCACGGTCACGATGGCGTAGCCCACTTTCGCCATATCCTGGCCGGGATCGCTCCATTCGGCAAAGAAAGCCAGTCCTGCGGCAACCCACAGGATCAGCGAAAAGAAAGTTGTGAATTCCTTGATGAAACGCAGCCACAGAGGTCCGCGAGCCACTTTCTTCACCTCGTTGCGGCCGTATTCATGCAGCCGGCGTTCGACTTCAGCGCGGCACAGACCTGCCGCGGTGCTTTTCAGGCTCGCGACGGCATCAAGCGGAGACAGTTGGTGGATTCTCATGGAAATAAATCTCGCTGAAAAGTCTCCCCGTTTAAGTAACACATTGAGCTACGAATCCCTTACTCTCAATCTGGCAGCAAGAAGTTCTCATGGATATAGACCGAAAATATATAAGACAATCCCCATCACGGGCAGCTATGTGTCGAAAGCAGTAATTTAAATCTGACAACCAGTGTCAGATCAAACTCGACTACTACAGTTTAGATGTCGAATTGCCGCTTGCTTTGTCCACGGTGTTATCTTTTAGCCAGCTCCATGGCATCAGTGTCCTCTTCTTGACGCCTTAGTAGCCGCATCGAATGCCCCTTCTGCGCTCCATTGCTTGACATTGTTATATCCTGAACTAATCTTGATACCGACGGGGTAATTCTCTACAGCATGAATAACGTGACCAACGAAGAGGCTTTATGCGCGAACAGCGACAATGCGTCCAAGATCCACCAGCGTGGTGCTTGCCATGGCGCTCAGTATCACCGTTTCCGGCTGCGTAATCACTGGCCATGAAATCGTACAGAACCGCGTCGTGGTTCCAGCGGGTGCGGTCGCGAAGGTCAAGGCCGTGTGCCCGGGCGGTAAGAAGGTCCTGGGAGGCGGATTCAACACCGAGATACCTGAAGATGTGAGGGTGTACGCCTCAGATCCCAGTGACAGCCAGGGGAACATTATCAATAATGGCTGGCGGGTGATGGTACGAAATGAGGGGACTACCGCTCGACAGGCGACGGCTATTGCGGTCTGTGCAACGGCCCAGTAAGTGGCGGCAACGACTTCAGGCCGGACAGCCGACCCAACAGGAGCCGAGCGTCGAGCAGGACTCATCACATAGCCATCATAAGGCTTGCTATATCCAATTTGTATCACGGTCTTGTTGCAAAATATATGAACACAACTGACCACCAAAGAAAGGAGCAACGTCATGAAAACTAACCCGGTTGGCTGGTTTGAAATTTATGTGCAAGATATGGAACGTGCCAAAGCTTTCTATGAGGCCGTCTTGCAAGGCAAGCTCGAGCATTTGCCAAGTCCTGACTCGGAAATGCTGGAAATGTGGTCTTTCCCGATGTCGGAAGAAGGGTACGGCGCGGCAGGTGCGCTGGCGAAAATGGAGGGTTGTTCTTCCGGCGGAAGCGGCACGCTGGTTTACTTCAAATGTGAAGACTGTGCGGTGGAGGCTGCCCGTGCTGCCGAGCATGGCGGACGCGTTTTCAAGGAAAAAATGTCCATTGGCAAATATGGTTTCATCGCCCTGGTTTTCGATACCGAGGGCAATATGATTGGGTTGCATTCCATGCACTAGGGGTAGGTAGGGGTAGGCTTACGAAATGCCAGGTTGGTTTTGAGCCCGCCCTGCCACTCGGAGATCGAACAGGTATCACAATGGATGATCTTCACAGCCCTTGGAATCGACGATCGTCCTGCCCGATCCCGCGCGGAGCAGAAAATTGTCGTCCTGTTTATGAACAGGGGTTCATTCCGGATTTCATAGCCGGAAGGATGGCCGATGTATCTCATCTGAATACCGCTGATCCAGTCGCTTTTCTTTATTGTACGGCCACCTGTTGAAGAATCGATCAGGTTTCGGTCCGCTATCAGACTTCTCCTGTATTTGATCCCTTCTTCCTCAGTTGGCCGTAGGTGAGCTTGAACGATACGCACATGTGGCACGCGCTGTCCCGGTAGACATATGGATAAACAGCGGGATCGAACTCAAGAAAATAAACTCCCCTGGCTACCGCGAATTGAACTTTCTCTCTATCTCCCATTTGGTCCATCGCCATCTGCTCTGGTTTTTGATCGGCGCGTACCTCATTGCCATGGTCTTGCCAGGTCCCGGTCTATGGATCAGGAACGTCTCTTTCGGGGAGATGAATATCTTCCAGCAGAAAACAAACATATCGCTGCTGATGATTATGCTCGCCATGCTTATGTTCAACGCTGGCCTGGGGCTGAAGTTTTCCGACCTGAAAGATCTCATGCAGAAAAAATATCTTTTGCTGGCCGGGTTGGCGGCCAATCTGGTCATCCCTATCATTTATATTTATGGCATGACCATAGCCATGCGGCTCTGGTATGAACCGTTCGAAGTCCAATATATTCTTGTAGGGCTGGCGCTGGTCGCGGCCATGCCGATCGCCGGGTCATCAACCGCATGGGCGCAAAACTCCAATGGCAATTTAGCCTTAAGCCTGGGATTGGTCTTTTTTTCCACGGTTCTGAGTCCCATCATAACTCCAGCAACATTTCACATCTTTGGCGAAATGGCTTCGGAGGAGTACGAAAAAGTCTTGCATGGCCTGGCTGCATATGGCTCTGGGGGTTTCCTCGGTCTTTGGGTAGTGATGCCGTCACTGATGGGCATTGCGGTGCGCCTGATGGCTCGCGAAGGCTGGCAAATACGGGGTATGCCCTACCTGAAGCTCATCAATAGTATTGTCTTGCTGTTATTGAATTACTCCAATGCTTCAGTATCTCTGCCACAAGCCCTGGCTGAACGTGATTATGATTTTCTAGCCGTTACGCTGGCAATTACCACGGGGTTATGCCTGGCCCTGTTTGCCGCAGGGCATGGCTTGAGCCATTTGTTCAAGCTGAACCGGGCGGAAAAAATTTCGCTCATGTTCGGGTTGGGAATGAACAATAATGGAACCGGACTGGTTCTTGCATCGTTAGCCTTATCGGCTTACCCAAATGTGATGGTGCCGATCATATTCTACAACCTGGTGCAACACATCGTTGCCGGGACGGTACATGAAGTAATGAGTAGAAGGGAAAGTAATCTGGCCACTTGAAAACCGGCCAACCGGAGCTGTAACCGACGCGTCCTTCAAACGATGAGATATTGCACGTTGGCTGTGTTTGACCTTTGGCCTCGCCAAGCACATTTTAAAGTAGATATTAATGGCGCATATTGAAAGGCACAGAACGAATCGTATCGGATGGCTCCGTGCGGCTGTTCTCGGCGCAAACGATGGCATTGTTTCCACCGCCAGCCTGGTCTTGGGCGTGGCGGCAGCAGGCGCAAGTTCACAGAATATTTTGATTGCAGGCGTTGCCGGCCTTGTGGCGGGTGCCATGTCGATGGCCGCGGGCGAGTATGTTTCTGTGAGTTCGCAAGCGGATACCGAGCGAGCGGATCTGGAACTGGAACGTAAAGAATTGGCTGCTAATCCCGAGCGCGAGCACGCAGAACTGACAGCCATCTATATTGAACGTGGACTTGATGCAGGTCTAGCCTCGAAAGTCGCGGCCCAGTCAATGGCCCACGATGCACTTGGCGCACATGCGCGTGACGAGCTGGGTATATCCGACATATCGACCGCACGGCCGGTTCAGGCCGCATTGACATCAGCTGGTACGTTTTCAATTGGGGCCGCGCTGCCTCTCCTGGTTGTCCTTTTGGCGCCGATATCCGCGCTGATGTGGGCGGTGTGTGCAAGTTCGTTGGTGTTTCTGGCGCTGTTAGGCGCCCTGGCTGCGCGCATAGGCGGCGCTTCTGTAATTATCGCCGCGGCGCGGGTGACCTTTTGGGGCGCACTGGCTATGGCCTTGACAGCTGGAGTTGGGGCTTTGTTTGGGGTGGCCGCTTGAATGCTGCCTAATAATCTCGACTAAAGCTGGTGGTAATACTCATCTTTAATAGTTGGCGGCCGGCCGCTTCGGGGCTTTTCAAAGTCATTGCTTTGTATCCTCCGCCAGCCGGCGATGATAGTGAGCCATGTTCATATTTGCGTCTGCGGCATCGTCATACGTGCGCGCTAAAGCCTGAGCATGCTCTTGTAGGTCTTCCGTTTGCCTGCCATAGTAATAGCCGTGCAGATTGTATTCTTTCAACATTTTTTTCTGCTCTTCTGCCTTTGCACGCATCGCCTTCGCCGTATCTTCATAGTGTGTAGCCAATGCATCATGGTCCGCGCTGGTTTTGGCGTTCCGAACCGCGCTCGTCATGTCCATTGGATGAGGCTCGATATGGGCGCAGGACGCCAACAGGCCCAAGATGACGACAAGCGCAGGAAAGATACGGGATGTCATGATTTGTCTCCCTGTTGAGTTATTATAAAAAACAATAATAACACTAAACACTGTAGTGTTATTTATAGCTGAACGCGATTGAGCCGAAGAGCATTAGTGACTACCGATACCGAACTCATCGCCATGGCGGCGCCCGCGAACATGGGCGAAAGCAGCAGCCCGAACGTGGGATAAAGTACGCCCGCGGCAAGCGGTATACCGAGGGCGTTATAGCCAAATGCAAAAGTGAGGTTCTGCCGAATATTTCGCATGGTTGCCCGTGACAGCACCGCAGCGCGGGCAATACCGCGCAGGTCGCCCTTCACCAACGTGACGCCCGCGCTCTCCATGGCCACATCGGTGCCGGTACCCATCGCGATACCCACATCCGCTTGCGCCAGGGCAGGCGCGTCATTGATGCCATCGCCCGCCATTGCGACCTTGTGTCCCCGGGATTGCAATCGTTTGACATGCCCGGCCTTGTGCTCGGGAAGTACCTCGGCCAGGAATTCATCAATGCCAAGTTGCCGCGCAATCGCTTCGGCGGTGCGCCGCGAATCACCCGTGAGCATCATGATGTGCACACCCAGGTCGCGAAGCGTTGAAATGGCTTCGGGCGTGCTCTCCTTGATCGGATCGGCAATCGCGGCAATTCCCGCTGCGATGCCATCCACCGCGAAAAATACCACTGTTTTGGCCTCCGCCCGCCAGGCTTCGCCCTGCTCTTCCCAGCGCTGCGTGTCGATACCGTGCTGGGAGAGGAAATTACGGCTGCCTACGAGCACATGTTTGCCGCGGATATCGGCTTGCACGCCGAGTCCGTTGATGGCTTCGAAGGCTTCCGCTTTTGGGAGTTGCAAACCGCGCGCCCTGGCTCCTTCGACGATTGCATGCCCTATCGGATGCTCGGAAAGCTGCTCCACCCCTGCCACGAGCGCCAGCGCCTCATCTTGCGCGATACCTTCTGCGGCAAAGTCCGTCAGCGCGGGCCGCCCCAGTGTCAACGTGCCGGTCTTGTCCACCACCACGGTATCGATGTCGCGCATGCGCTCGATTGCCTCGGCATTGCGGAACAAAATACCCGCGCGCGCGCCCTGCCCCATCGCCACAGTCATCGAAATGGGCGTAGCAAGACCCAATGCACAGGGACAGGCAATGATGAGGACGGCAATGGCATTAATGAACGCGTAAGCGAATTTAGGCTCGGGTCCAAGGAACCACCATGCAAGCGCAGTGATGATGGCGATGCCGATAACGATCTGGACAAAATAGGCCGCGATGACATCGGCGAGGCGCTGGATCGGCGCGCGCGTACGCTGCGCCTCCCCGACCATGTGAACGATGCGCGCCAGCAGCGTCTCAGCGCCCACGCGTTCGGCGCGGATGACCAGCGAGCCATTGCCGTTCACTGTTGCGCCCGTAACCTTGTCGCCCGCCCCCTTTGCAACTGGTACAGGCTCGCCGGTAATCATCGACTCATCCACCCGGCTCGCACCTTCAAGCACGACGCCATCAACAGGAATTTTTTCTCCCGGTTTCACGCGCAGCCGGTTGCCTACGGCCACCGTTTCAAGTGGCACCTGTTCCTCGGCTCCGTCATCACGCAAGCGCCAAGCCTGGTTGGGCGCGAGCTTCAGCAATTGCTGAATGGCCCGGCTGGTCTGGCCCATGGCCCGCGCCTGAAAATAGTCACCGAGTGTCACCAGCGTCACAATAACCGCTGCCGCTTCGAAATAAGTACTCACCGCGCCGCCGTGTTCGCGGAATTCTTGAGGAAACCAGCCGGGCATGAGGATGGCGGCAAGACTGAACAGGTACGCGCACCCTACCCCCAGCCCGATGAGCGTATACATGTTGAGTGCGCGATGCACGAGCGAAAACCAGAATTTGCGCAGGATCGGCCAGCCAGTCCATAGCACAACGGGCGTGCCGAGCAGGAATTCAACCCAGCCGCGTTCACGCGGTTGCAATCCGAACGGCTCATGAATGCCGATCATGGGTAACATCGCGACCAACACCAGCGGAATCGATAACACGATTCCAACCTGCAACCGGCGTGCGAGATCATGTAATTCAGCATCGTTGGCTTCCCCCCCGCCCGTTCCTGTACCTGCGATGGGTACCAGCGCCATGCCGCAGATGGGGCAGTCACCGGGGGCATCCCGCACGATCTCCGGGTGCATCGGGCAAGTCCATTTGGAGCCTTCCGCCGCCTTGCGTGGCGTGGGGGCCGCCACATCTTCGTTCCGGTGATGATGGGCATGGGGCGGATGCGAATGATTCAGATCTGCTTTCACCTCTGAGTCCATGAAATCATCCTGTGCAATTTAGCGATAGAAGAATGGGTGCAGTAACGCGTAACCCATCAAGCGGATGATGATGGGTTACAGCTTCAGCCTCCACCCATCTACTATTTTGATCCCCCCCGCGATATTTTATCCTCGGTGAGCATGGCTGCGAATGGCCTGTTCGGCCGTTACTTCACCGCCGTAATGACGGAGGTGGTGCCCTGTTGCACGAACTCGACTTCTACCTTTTTACCAACCACGAGCTTGTCGAACAGCGCCGGGTCCTTGACTGAAAAATTCATGGTCATCGCGGGCCAGTTCAGGCTTTTAACTGGCTCATGTGCGAGCTTGACCTTGCCGTTGGCCGTATCCACGCCCTTGACCATGCCGATAGCTTTATGGGTGGCTGCCTCGGAACTGGCGGGAGGTTTGTTGCTCATGCCTTGCATATCCATGTCTTTCATGCCGCCGGACTGGGAGATAGCAAGGCCGGAAGCGGATAAAGCGAAAATTAAAGTAAGCGTTGGGGTAAATTTCATTGTGTTGCTCCTTCGGGTTTCGGTCATGAGTGATTTGATGTGTCTTGAGATTTTGATGGGTTGCGCTTCGCTCCACCGACGCTACGGCCTGGGATTCAGGATTATATGGATAGAAAAAATGGCTCCAGGAGCAAGATCGATACTTATCCCATCTGTAATAACCACAGACCCCATCCCATGAATAGTATGCCCCCGGCCCTACAGATAAACTGACTTTTTATAGGGGCGATTTTTTCCCCAAGAATCATCAAGGTCATGAAAGCCATTCCCAGCAAATTCATGACCCCGACCGCAAACATGATTAGCATTTGTGCCCAGCAACATCCCAAGCAATTGCTACCGTGCTTCACTCCCATATGGAACGCGCCTTTTGCTCCGTCCCGCCATTCATTCAATAAAAAACCCGCGGGAGACCGGCAATATTGCAAGAAGCTGTTTTTCAGAGGAGTCAATTGATACATCCCTGCGACCAGGAAAATAACACCCGCCAGGTATTCACTTTCGGTATCCATCATGGGCGACAAAATATGTAAACCATGCAGCTGCCATTGCAATAACGTTAAAGCGATACTGAATGCCAGCCATACCAGCAGGTAACCCGAGACAAAAAGAAAAATGAATTTTTGGGATGCCCGATAGCGTTTCGTGGAGATTCGGGAAAACGTGAGGATCATGGGTATGGCGGAAGGCAGCATCATTGCAGCCATCATGGCCGCCCACATCAGATAAACCAAGCCGAAATCGATGAGTTTCCATGCTGATGTATCCGACGGAGGCATCCACATTTCAGACATTGGCATCGAAGTCATTTGCCAATGCTGATAGATCAGATATACCCAGGCGCTGGCAGTGACCGCCAGTAAGGACAGCAGAATAACGGATTGAGTTTTACGCATCCTTATGGCTCCGTTGGCCAGGGACTCCGCCTTTAACGACGGAATAATACTGAAATTGAAACTTGAGTTTTACAACAAACGCCGGGAAGTTCACGTGAATCGATCAGGCTGGATATCAGCCGTAACTAACTGTTAAGGCTGATAGGCAAAAGGCGAGTAAAAGCCATTGCGATCGGTAAACTTCCAGTTTTTATCGTAATCCTGGTACTGATAGTTGGCCGAGCGTGCCACAACAGCCGGATGGCTGGTTACCACGCATAAAGGTGGATTATCGATGGTCGCATTGCCTCCCTTGATACCTTGGATTGCCTCAATATCTGCCTGAGCGATTTCGGGAATGGCGAGTTGCCGTTTACTACCCTGCTCCTGATAATCAATTTTGACTTTTTTGATTCCCAGGACTTCACCTACAAGGCTCATCAAAATTGAAAGATGCCCCCCTTGCTTGCCCCCGAAAATTTGCGTAATCGCGTCAAACTGAAGATCATTTGCACGCTCATCCACGTACAGGGCAGCCTGCCAGCCTCCTTCTTTCATATTTCCCGCCGAATAGCAGGCCAACGCCACATTCAGCTCATCCAGGCTCTGATCATTCAAGTGGCCAGATTCAATATGCCAGGCTACCAGCAACTTGCAGTTACCTTCCGATGGGGGCTGCAACCAGATGCAGGGACAGGACGTTACGCAATTACATGTTTCGAAATAACCGCCCTTTAAAGTCCAATCTGCCGGTTTATCCATTGATTCTCTCCCATTAGGTCAAAAGGCTCTTTAAAGGGTCCAAGATTCAGCTCATGTGTCCATGCGCTGAAATGTGGTCCATGAATAGCCCAATACGTTGAACGAGGGCTTCCGAGTTTTTTCCGCATGCCCGCTTCCCCGTTGCCTTCACATACTCTGGAATCTGAGCCTGAGTTTCGCTAAAAATGCATCCTGGGCAGCATGCGTCATGTCCCATGGAAGGGGATTCAAGCTCATAAACTCAGTATAGCTAAGACCGCGAAAATCTTGTCGTTTTCATGAAATATCCCAGTGAAAGAAGATTAAAAGAAATAAATAACGTTAATGAAACAGGTGAAGCAATAATAGTGTGCCTTAATGTCGTGTCGTGCTTACCTCTGGTGGGTGACGTTTCGCTCAACGCATCCTACCGAGCTTTTGATAGATTACGCTTCGCTCCACTCATTCTTCTTGACTAATATGGTAACCTTTTCATGAACTTATGAACTAATATTAAAGGATATTAAGCGAGTGAAACGCTGCAAAAAAGGTGTCGATTTATGCCATGTAAAAGATCTGGAGAGAACATATAAATCGTATGTCATATATCTGTCTGCTTGCGCAAATTCCATTCCTTGACAATCGCATAAATGGCAGGAATCACGATCAAGGTGAGTATCGTGGACGACACCATGCCCCCAACCATAGGCGCGGCAATTCGCCGCATGACTTCGGATCCCGTACCGCTGCCCCACATGATGGGGAGCAGCCCAGCCATGATGGCCACGACGGTCATGATCTTCGGCCGGACGCGCTCGACCGCACCCTCCATGATTGCCGCGTATAGATCGTTAACCGAGGGTCTTTCGTCTCTGGCCGCGCGTTCCGCCGTGACCGATTTCCACGCCAGGTCGAGGTAGATGAGCATCACGATTCCCGTCTCCGCAGCAACACCGGCGAGGGCGATAAAGCCCACCGCCACCGCGACACTGAGGTTATAGCCGAGCAGCCATATCAGCCAGACGCCGCCCACCAGTGAAAAAGGCACCGAGAGCATGACGATGAAGGTTTCAGTGAATCGCCGGAAATTGAGGTAGAGAAGCAGAAAAATAATTGTCAGGGTAAGCGGTATGACCACCTTCAGCTTCTGCTTGGCACGTTCCATATATTCGAACTGGCCGCTCCAGGTCGCGTAATATCCAGGCGGGAATTTCACCTTCTCGCTTACCGCTTTTTGGGCCTCGGCCACGTAACTGCCGATGTCGCGGTTGCGTAGATCCACAAAGATGTACGCTGACAGCAGCGCGTTTTCGGTACGAATGCTAGGTGGCGCCTTGATGGTTTTGACGCTTGCGACCTGCCCAAGCGGAATCATGCCGCCGTTCGGGATAGGCACCAGCACCTGGGTGGCAATGGCCAGTGGATCCTGCCGCAGTTCGCGCGGATAGCGCACGGTGACAGCGAAGCGCTCGCGGCCCTCGACCGTGGTTGTCAGCATTTCGCTGCCTAGCGCCACGGAAATTACTTCCAGTAGATCGCCGACTGCCAGCCCGTAACGCGCGAGTTCGATGCGGTCGGGCTCGATATCGAGATAGTAGCCGCCGGTCGTGCGCTCAGCGTAGGCACTGGTCGTTCCGGGCACGGTTTTTACGATTGCCTCTATCTGCCTGGCGAGCTCCTCCATTTCGCCCAAGTCCCTGCCGAATACCTTGACGCCGACTGGCGTGCGGATGCCGGTGGCGAGCATATCGATCCTGTTCCTGATCGGCATGGTCCAGGCATTGCTGACTCCCGGTATTTGCAGGGCCTGGTCCAGTTCGGCAATCAGCTTGTCGACGGTCATGCCAGCGCGCCATTCACTTTCCGGTTTCAGGTTGATGACAGTCTCGGCCATCTCCAGCGGGGCCGGGTCGGTAGCGGTATTGGCGCGCCCGGCTTTGCCGAACACCGACGCTACCTCGGGGAAGCTCTTGATGATCTTGTCCTGTGTCTGCAACAGCTCAGCGGATTTAGTGACCGACAGCGCCGGCAGGGTGATGGGCATATACAGCAAGCTTCCCTCGTTCAACGTCGGCATAAACTCGCTGCCCAGCTTCATTGCCGGAAATACCGAGAGTGCAAGCACGATCGCGGCTGCTGCAATAGTGAGCTTCTTCCAGCGCATTACCCACGCGATGATGGGACGGTAGATCCATATCAGAAAGCAGTTAACAGGATTTCTCTGCTCAGGCATGATCTTGCCGCGAATGAACAGGAGCATCAGCACCGGCACCAGCGTGATCGACAATAGCGCGGCACCTGCCATCGCAAAAGTCTTGGTATAGGCGAGCGGCGCGAACATCCGCCCCTCTTGCGCCTCCAATGTGAATACCGGCAGGAACGAAACGGTAATGATGAGCAGGCTGAAGAACAATGCGGGCCCTACCTCCCGACAGGCATCGATCATGATTTGCAAGCGAGAGGCGTCGGGCGGTGCCCGCTCCAGATGCTTGTGGGCGTTCTCGATCATGACGATTGCGGCATCCACCATGGCGCCAATGGCAATGGCGATGCCGCCCAGGCTCATGATGTTGGAATTTAGCCCCAGCATGTGCATGGCCGTCAGTGCGATGAGCACGCCGATCGGCAGCATGACGATGGCCACCAGCGCGCTTCTCGCGTGCATGAGAAACACCATGCAGACTATGGCTATGACGATGCTTTCCTCTATCAGGATCCGTTTCAGATTGTCAATGGCGCGATGGATCAGATCAGAACGATCATAGACTGCCTGTAGTGACACGCCCTCCGGCAAACCGCTTGAGATTTCGGCAATCTTGCTTTTCAGGTTGTCAATGACGTCAAGCGCGTTTTGACCATAGCGTGCCACGGCGATGCCGGAAACCACCTCACCTTCACCATTCAGCTCCGCGATTCCGCGTCGTTCATCCGGCGCCAACTCGACCCGCGCGACGTCGCGGATCAGCACCGGTGTGCCCTGTTCCGCCTTGACCACGAGATTTTCAATATCCGAGATGCCCCGCAAGTAGCCGCGGCCTCGCACCACGTATTCAGTTTCCGCCATTTCGATCACCCGCCCGCCCACATCGCGGTTGCTGGCTCGAATCACTGCCGCAACCGTACTGAGGGGAATCCCATAGGCCTGCAGCTTGCGTGGCTCCACCGTAACCTGATAGGTTTTGACGAATCCGCCCACGCTCGCCACCTCAGCCACGCCCTGGGCTTTGGTAAGCTGATAACGCACGAACCAATCCTGTATGGTGCGCAGTTCCGCGAGCGTATGCTGGGCAGCGACTACCACGTATTGGTACACCCAGCCCACGCCTGTGGCGTCCGGTCCCAGGGTCGGCGTGACGCCGCGCGGCATGCGGCCCGCCGCGAAATTAAGGTATTCAAGTACCCGTGTACGCGCCCAGTAGATGTCGGTATGATCTTCGAAAATAATATAGATAAAAGAGGCACCGAAGACCGACAGGCCGCGTACCACCCTGGATTTTGGGACTGCCAGCATGGCCGTGCTCAAGGGATAGGTGACTTGGTCTTCCACCACCTGCGGAGCCTGGCCCGGATACTCTGTATAGATGATGACCTGCACGTCCGAGAGATCCGGAATCGCGTCCAGGGGCGTACGGATCACCGAGTAGATGCCCAGGCCAATCACGAATGCAGTCCCCACCAACACCAGGAACACGTTGCGTGCGGACCATTCGATAATTCGGCCCAGCATGTCAATGCCTACCGTGAGCGCTGGCAGCTGGGCTGATACCCAGCGGTTGGATGCGAACGATGACATATTCGCCAGCAGATTCCTCGACTATCTCGAAGTCGACCTTCTGGCCGGGTTTCAGCGACCGCAGCAATGCCGGATCTTTTGCACGGAAATCCATGGTCATCGCTGGCCAGTTGAGGCTGGCAATCGGATCATGGGCAATCGTTACCATCACATGCGCCCAATCCATTTCTTTAATATTGCCTACACCCTGATGACTCGCCGGCACAGGTGCGGGCCCGAGTGCTGTCACGGGTGTGCGGGGTTTGGCCTGCCCGCTCACGCCAGGCGTGGAAGCCGGGATGTTGTGGCCGAAGCCGGTCAGTGCAGCCTTGAGGTTACTCTCGGCGTCGATCAGAAAGTTTGCGCTGATCACGACCGTTTCTCCGGCCTCCAGTCCCCCCAGTACCTCAGCATACCCATCGGCGTGCATGCCGAGTTTTACCGTGCGCGGCTCGAACCGCCCTTCGCCGAGATCCACAAGCACCAGCTGTCGTATGCCCGTATCGAGCACCGCCGAATCGGGCACGGCAAGGACCTCGCCCTTGTTAGGGAAAGAAGCGAGCTCTACCCTTCCATACATGGCGGGTTTTAGCAAACCCTGGGCGTTGGGCAGCTCGATGCGCACTTTGGCGGTGCGGGTTTCTGGCATTACGGTGGGGTAGATAAACGTGACCGCCCCGTTGAATATTTTTTCCGGATACGTATCGACTCTTATGGTGGCGGATTGGCCCGGATGCACCATGGCCAGATCATGTTCGAACACATCCGCCAGCATCCAGACTTTGGAGAGATCGGCGATCTGGTACAGCACCTCTCCGGGCATGAAGCGCTGTCCCTGGATGGCATGTTTTTCCACCACCACGCCGGTAGCCGCTGAGCGTAAAGTGACATACCGTCTGATCTGGCCTTCTTGCTGCAAAGTCTGCAGGTCGGTTTCCGATATATCCCAGTTGCGCAGCCTCTGCAAAGCGTTTTCGGCTAGGCGCTGCATGCCTGCCCGGACCTCCGAGCTGCTCCCCTCGACCGACTGCATCCCTTTCCTGGCAATAAGATATTCATGTTGTGCCGTGATCAGTTCGGGGCTGTATACATCCATGAGCGCATCACCCTTTCTTACCGCCTGGCCGGTCGTGTTGACATAAAGCTTCTGTATCCAGCCCTCGAACTTGGGGGCGACGGTATATAGCCGGCGCTCGTCTGCCTGTACCGTTGCCACCGCCCTCAAGATACGCGTGAGTTCGCGCAGCGCAACAGCCTCGGTTCTCACGCCCAGCTTTTGTATCTTTTCGGTACTGATCTTCACGACGGAGTTATCAGATGGAGGCTCCTCGCCCTCGTAAACCGGGAGGTAGTCCATGCCCATCGAATCTTTTTTCGGCACTGGTGACGTGTCGGCATGCCCCATCGGATTACGGTAGTAGAGGATTTTGCCCTTCTTGCCCTCGGACTCTTGAGCGCCGGGCGGGTGGATTTGCTTAGCCGCAGAGGTTACCGGTCTGGTGCTGCCCCACCAATATCCCGCGGCCAGAGCGGCTACGGCCAAGGCCATAATCGCTATCGATTTGGCGCTGGTTTTCACTGGGACTCCGCGGACGTGCGCAGGTCGCTTGGCGCAGGCGGCGAAATCGACACAATCGATGATTTCCCGATAAGCAGATCGACTTCCGCCAGCGCCTTGTTATAGCTTGCAACGGCTGTCGCAAGGCTGATTTCATAGTTGAGTACGGTCATCTGGCTATCGAGCAGCGTGAGGAAATCGACGCGATTGACACGGTATGCTGCCAGCGCCGATTCAACCGTTAGCCGGGCCTGCGGCAGGATGGCGGTCTGGTAGAGCCGTGCCGACTGCAGGTTTTGCTCAGCCAGCGCTGTCTGCTGACGCAGGCTGGCTGTCACGTCGTTGCGCTGTGCTTCATACAGGCTCTGTGCCTGATCGCGTTTCGCAAGGGCTTCCGCGATACGCGGCTCGAGCTTGTTTCCGCGCCATACCGGCAGGTTGACCGCCACAGTCAGGGTTACCATGTCGGGTTGCCTGGTGCCGTCCAGCAATTTGTCACGCTGGCCGTACGCCAGGCGTACATCTAAGTCGGGGTAATAGTTTTTGCGCGCCAGATCCAGCGCTTTTTCTTCGCGCGAAATGATACTTTGCAGCGCGAGCAATTGCGGACGTTGCGCCAGGGCGGTTGCGCGCAGCGATTCCAGACTCAAGCTTTCTTCCTCCAATTGCGGTGGCTCCGGTACCGGCATTGCGACATTTGCATTACGGCCAAGCGCGCGAATGAGCTCTGCCTCGGTCACGGGTCGCTCGCGCGCCAGCCTGAGCAATTCATCCACTATTCTGGATACCTGCGTCTGCGCCTTCAATGCATCGGCCTGGCTACCCATCCCTACCCCATAGTGTTGCTCCGCGATGTGGCGAAGATCCTCCAGGATCAGCTTGTTTTTTTCGACTATCCGAGTCTTTTCGAGCGTGAGTCCCAGATCGAGATAGGCGATCTTGATGTCGCGTACCACGCGGTTTACAGTTTCCTGATAACCGTAACCGACACCCTCCGCGTCCTTGGCGGCAATCGCCTCACGTAAACCACGCTTGCCCGGAAATGGCAGGCGTTGGGACAGACCGATCATTTTCATGGTCATGTCTTCGCGATGGAAGGTCGATGACGCCAGGGGCGCGTTGATCACTCCTGCTTCGAGTACCGGATCGTCGAGCGCTGCCGCGGGTGCTATCCGGTGGCTGGCGGCATCGCGTTCCCGTAGCGCGGCCCGAATTTCAGGATTATTCTCCAGGGCCTCCGCAATTAACGAAGTCAGGAGTGGGGATTTATCGGCATTCAGCGTTGCAGGAGCTCTTGGAGGCCCCGGCGAGACAAAGTGGCCACGGGGGGCAAGGTAGTCGGCGCTGAAGGTTGGGGTACGCGTTGCCGTGTGGGGGTCACCTAAAGCTTCAGCCTGTGCGCTTATTGAAGCGGTGGAAGCTATGCCTACGGCAAGCCATGGCAGAATGATTGCGCCGGGGATCAGTGCGAACCCCTTGCCCGATCCCTTGTAGAAGCTTATTTCCATAATTTCACAATGACGCAATGGGAGCGTGATTTCCCAGGAAGAATTCCACTGGAAATGCAAGAGTCATTCTGATCTCCTCAAGAATTTGTAACTACTACAACGGTTCAGCAATAGCCGAACGGCGGCTATAGCTCGCGACCGCCAAACCACGCCGGGAAACGCACGGCGCGCAGGTACAGGGGTAACACGATAAACGGTTATTTTGCCTTGCTACAGGCGGATTTCTTCTGTCGAAGAATTAAGTGAGAGGCGGGCGTTGCGGTTGCGGAAGAATGGATGAGGTAAAGCGAGGGTTAAAAGCAACGGTATAAGAAAATCCACCGGCAAGATTGAACACGGAGGCTGCCAGGGGCAGACCATTGCCGCTTATATGGCACACTACCCCATCGCACGACAAGGCGAAACCTGATTCATCCGGATTACTGTTATTGTTGACCGTGTGCGGATGACTGGCAGTATCGTGTTGGCTGCATCCGGTTGGAGTAGCAGAATGGATGGGTGCCTCAAGCCCGGCAGACATATCTTTAACTTGCGCCGCTTGGGCACAAAGCGGCATGATGGCAGCTAGCGCGCCTTGCAAGGGCAGTCCCACCATGATCAGAACGAGTACAAGTTTGCGGAAAAATGAACTCATGTCGATAGTATGGGCACTTTACTTATGCAGGGCAAGAGGTCTTACTGTAAAAGTGATGTGTATCGCGTATCGTATGGTCCGTTGACAGGATTTTAAAGAGAAAAGCCGGCGAGCATAAATTCCGAAGACTTTAAGCGAACCGTGGTATAGCATGGCACGCTTGGGATGTATGGAATGATGCGGATTGACGGCGCAGTTGAATCGTAGTTGACCTGGATTATGGTGAGAGGCGATGAAAAAGGAACAGTTGAGTTCTTCCGCGGTGAAAGCTATTGGCGAGGTACCACCAGGCGAGTATATGTCCGCTGCGCAACTGGAATTCTTCCGTCTTCGGCTGGAGGATGAACGGCGCAAATTGCTCGAAAACGTGCAAGGCACACTTGTGCATATGCAAGCCATCGTTAGCGAATCGGATTCCAACGACCGGGCAAGCACGGAAGAAGAATTCACGCTTGAGTTCCGGGTGCGGGATCGCGAGCGGAAATTGCTCAGGAAAATTGCGGATGCACTCTTGCGTATCGAAAATGGCACATACGGCTGGTGTGAGGAGACGGGGGAACCCATCGGCATTCCCCGCCTGCTGGCGAGACCTGTCGCCACAATGTGCATTGAGGCTCAGGAGCGGCATGAGCGTGACGAGCGGATGAACGGTATCTAAACGGTATCTAATTACCGGACCGAGGTTCATTCTTTTGTTGCCGGGCCCCGGCCGGTGCTTTAGGGATTGTCGGGCTGAGCCCGACCTACAATCGGACTTCTTGTAAACTCAGCCTTGCAACTGTAACAGATGTTTGCAACCGATTGAGGGAAACAGAGATGAAGCGTCCCTTGTGCTTGCCGGGTTTTTGGGGACGGGCGGCAATAACGGTAACCATTGGGTTGGCGCTATCCACCTGGGCTTACGGAGCCGGCCCCCACGTTCATGGTGTAGCGACCCTGGAAATCGCGATAGATGATGCGGCGGTACAAATTAATTTGAATAGCCCGTTGGATAGCCTGCTGGGATTCGAGCGCGCGCCCCGGAATCAGAAGGAACGCCAGGCTGCCAGGATTATGGCATCGAAGCTGCATCAGGCGGACAGCCTGTTCATTTTCACTCCTGCAGCCGAGTGCCGCCTGGAATCCGCCCGGCTGGAGTCTCCGCTGCTGCCCCCTGAACTGCTAATATCTGGCTCCCGTTCGGGTAACGGAAATAGCAGTGCGAGTTTCAACCAAAACGATAAGCCCAAGGGTGATAAGCGTGGGAGTGATAAGGCTCCGCCCCCCTCGCGTGCGCCCTCCGTCGCGACGGTTTCTTCTCAGCCTGCGCCTCTCCACCCGGCGCTTTCCACTGAGCATGCCGCTGAGCATCCCAATGAACACGCCGAGCTCGAAGCCGCCTGGATTTTCCGGTGCGCCGTGCCACAAGCCTTGCAGGGACTTGATGTGCGGCTATTTCATGCATTCCCCGGCTTGCGGCGCCTCGACGCGGCAATAGTCGGGCCTAAAGGGCAGTCAAGCGTGAAACTCACGCCCGCATCCACCCGGCTGAAGTGGTAGCTGAAGTGGGAGCTTCAGATATAAGCCGTTCGGATGTGAACCGATCGAGTATTGGTTGTCCGGAAACGGATGAGCTTGTGATCGATATTGAGAATCTGATTTTTCAATGGCCCGGCAAGAACGGTTTCCGCCTGTCCATTCCGCAATTCAGGATAAAACAAGGGGAGCGGATCTTTTTGCAAGGGGCGAGCGGCAGCGGCAAGAGCACCCTGCTGGGCCTGCTGGGCGGCGTACTGCTGCCCCAACCGTGCCGCCTAAGGGTGCTGGATACCGACCTGATGGCGCTGACGCCCAGCGCCCGAGATCGGTTTCGCGTGGACCACATAGGTTTTCTGTTTCAGCAATTCAACCTTGTACCGTATCTATCCGTGCGGGAGAATGTGCTGTTGCCTTGCCGATTCTCGCGGCGCAGGCGTCAGCGAGCACTCGATGCCGCAGGTACCCACGCGAGTACCAATGCGACTGATATCCTCGAACAATCGGCAGACCGGTTACTTGATCAGTTGGGGCTGGATACCAGGCTGGCGCAACAACCCGCCACGGCTCTTTCGGTTGGACAGCAGCAACGCGTGGCAGCCGCCCGCGCATTAATAGGACATCCTGAACTGATCATAGCCGATGAGCCTACCTCGGCGCTCGATTCAGACCGGCAGGCGGAGTTTCTTGACTTGCTGCTCGGGCGTTGCAATGACGAGAACGTCACCCTGATTTTTGTCAGCCATGATCAGCGTCTGGGGAAACACTTTACCCGCAGCATCCACCTGAACGAACTGTGCTCGGCCAGGTAGATAAGCTATTGCCAGATTGGAAAAGTTCTTGTACTTCAAATGTTTGCGTGAAGCTCTAAATGACCTTAAGATATAGCTGTTAGTTTTTGAATTAACGGCTTTTATTTTGTTCTTTTAAGGATGTCTGGCCAAACACTATGTCGCCGCCCTGGGATAATTGGCCCTTGCCATCGGCATTCCACCATCCGCCCCCCAAAGCGACCAGGAGCGCTGCAGTATCCTGGAAACGCTGAGCCAATGCCTGAAGATAGCCTATCCTGGCCTGATAGTATTGGCTATTGGCGATCAAGACCTGGATATAGTTGACAAGGCCGGCCTGATAATTGATCTGCACCAGGTGCAGAGCCTGACGGGAAAAATCGAGCTGTTGAGACTGGCTTTGCAACGCTTCGGCGTCATGCTCCAGCGCAAGCAGGGTGTCGGCTATTTGCGCCAGGGCATTCAGAGCTGTTTGACGGTAGTTCGCCAGAGATTGTCTATAGGCATCGATTGCAGCCTTTCGTTGCCACCACAATGTTCCGCCACGAAATAGCGGTGCGGCAAAGGTGGCGCCCACACTCCAGAAATTACCGGTGTTCATAAAGACGTCCACGAGATTCCGGTTGTTCTGCCCGTAAGTACCGCTCAAGGTGAAGCTGGGAAGCATATCCGCAGTAGCGACGCCAATATTGGCGTTATATTGATGCACTTGAGCTTCGGCTGACAAAATATCGGGGCGCTGGCGCGCCAATTGCGAAGGCAGGGTAACGGGCAAATCCACCGGGAGCGAGAGATCGTCCAGATCGATCTCCAAGGCCATCCCTTCGCCTGGCGAGTGCCCGGCCAGCGTGGCAAGCAGGTGCTCGGCCTGGCTGTATTTTTGCTCGAGCGGCGGGAGGGTGGCCTGGAGCGCTGCGAGCTGAGTCCTGAGGGTGACTACACTTACATATGGAACCGTCCCAGCCTGGATTTGCGTATGCGTTAGCTTGATCTGCTCCTGCAATAAACTGATCAAGTTCCTGCGTCGCCTGAATCTGAGCCCTATACGCTGCGCGGGCGATCACCGTGTTTACGATATTGCCTGATACGGTCAGATAAGTGGCCAGAACAGCGTAACGCTGAAAATCCCGCTGCGCCCCCAGGCTCTCCACTGCCCTGCGCTGGCCACCAAATACATCCAGCGTGTAACTTATAGTAGTAGACAATGTGAAGAGATTAAAGATGGTGGCGGTAGCGCCTCCAAAGCGAGCCGACGAGAATCTCTGGCGGACTGCCGATCCGCCAAGGTCTGCCTGAGGGTAGAAAATTCCGTAGCCGGCACGAAGGTTTTCCTGGCTTTGACGCAACCCCGCCTGTGCGGCTTGCAGGTCCTGATTATTGATGATCGCATCTCTTACCAGTGCATCAAGTTTGGGTGATTTGAAGAGGTGCCACCAGTTCTCCGCGACGTCAGCCGCCTGGTCAAAGTTTTGTGCCTCGCCCACAGCAGAAATAGTGGCCTTCGGCAGTTCACCTGGTATGTAGCGGTCCGGGCCGGGGATTTGCGGACGAACAAAGTCAGGGCCAACCATGCAACCTGCCAGGGATACCAGGCAGGCTGTGCAAACCAGCCTCATGAGGCATTTGCCGCAGTTGAAAAATTGCCGTGGCGAACTTCTCTTGATCCAGTCTTCTTTGATAACAGCGCCACATATATACCTTCTCCTGTGCCGCATTCCAATGATCCTTACACCGCCGCTTTTCCGCAGGAAAGTATGTATTTGGCAACAGCTCCGCCAACAAGGTTCAGGATCGTGGCGACCCGCCCGATTGGTCCTGTGGAACTGCTTCCCGGCCCCCGCCTGATTCACTTGGTAACTCTTCATTTTCACCGATATAAACATCCACCAACTGCCCCGGATACATCTGTACATCCGTCGGCTTTTGAAAGCGGAACAGTACTGGCAAGACCCTTACATCCACCCGCTCGGTCCTTTGGTTCGATAACTGAATCTTGGGCGAGATATAGGGCTGTACACGAACATATTCGAGCGGAATACGAATATTCGTTCCGCGAATGAACATCTGCGCGCGCATCTTCGACGGGTCTGGAAGACGGTGAACCAGAATTTCATCGACATAGCATCTTACCGCAAGGTCGTTTTCGGGCTTACCCATGGAAATAACCGGGTTAAAACCCTCTGTATAGGTATCATAGACACCCTGAGGAGAAATATAACTGCCTACGGCAGCTTTTATGGTCAGTATGACTCCATCGGCTGGCGCTTTGATTACATATTTCGACAGCAAGGCGCTTCCCGCCTGATAAGCATTGAATAACGCGATGTACTGGCGCTCCTGGTTTCGAATGTCGTAGCTCCACGCCCCGGCCTTCGTGAGGTCATAATTCCTCACGGCAACCTCGAGGTTGGCTCGGGCGGCATCGGCCGCATTGATCGCATTGTCCAGGCTGTCCCTGCTCACCGACTTCGGATCCATGTCGTAAGATCTTTGCAGCTTTTCCAACTGGGTCTCGGCAGTTTTGAGATTAGCCCTTGCATATTCCATCTGTGCTTTGGAAACATCGAGCACTTCCTTTCTCGGCTGTGCCTTGAGCTCTTCCAGCAGCGCCTGTGCCGCCCTGGATTGCGAAAGCTGCTGCTCCACGGTCGCCCGCTGAACGGAATCGTCCATTTTGAGCAAAGGGTCCCCCTGCTCGACCGCCTGTCCTTCTGTTACCAGGATTTCCGTGATCACTCCCGTTACCTCCGGATACAGATTGATATTCTCTCCCGTAGCCTGGTAGCTTTCGATGATACCGTTCGAATAGATGCCTTTAGCATAAGGATTGGGCGCCGGGTTAAAAACCGGCGGCTGAGGCTGAGGCTGTTTCCCGGAAAGATAGGCGGTTGCCAGACCGGCAATAATGCCGCCCGCGGCAATCGCAATCATGATCTGGTTTCTCAATGGCCCGTTCCTTTTTCGATGCCCACGATTCCGCCGTCCTCCATTTTCATGATCCTGTCCGCATACTCGAAAATGCGGCTATCGTGGGTAACGATTAAAATACAACGCTTGTCATTGAGCACCCTGGTTTTTACAAAATCCATAATGCGTCGCCCGGTATCGCCATCAAGCGATGCGGTAGGCTCATCAAAGATCAGGATATCGGGTTGGCTAACCAGGGCTCTGGCTATGGCAACCCGTTGCTGCTCGCCGCCGCTCAGCTTGACTGGCGGGAGCTCGACCTTGTTCTCAAGCCCGACAATCTCCAGGTAATGTTTTGCTTCTTGAATGGATTCATCCCAATCCCTCTTCATCAGGATAAGCGGTATGGCGACGTTTTCAGCAGTGGTCAGGCGTGGGAAAAGGTGATAATCCTGGAATACGAAGCCCACCTTGTTCAGCCGGAACTCTGCGATTTGATCAGGCTCCAGCTTCCATATATCGACATCATCGATAATGGTTGTCCCTGAATTTGGGCGCAAAATGCCTGAAACAATGCTCAGTAGCGTCGTTTTTCCACTTCCCGAGGGGCCTACGATAAAAAAAATCTCGCCGAAGAAGGCTTCGAACGATACCTCCTTTACCGCGTAGGTTTTAAGGTCGCCTTCGCCAAACCACTTGGTCAGTGCATTGGCCGTAATCGCGGGGTTCACATCTGGCAGCCTGGCCGAGTCAACCGACCAAGAGATGATTCGGGTAGGTAGCGCGTTTGTGGATAGGGTCCCGTTTTGATTTGTTTTTTAGCCGCACTTCTTGAAATACTCCATCTTTCGATTCAGCTCGTGTTGTACTCATGTTGTACATCGTTACTTTCACTGGAAGCGCTAACCCCGGAAAATATCGAAGGGCTCGATCTTCAGGACCTTCCTTATGCCAATATAGCTTGAAATTGCAGCGATAATCAGAACCATGAAGAAGGCAAAGGAGAGGTTGGTATAGGTTATATTTGCCGAATACTCTGGAACTCGCAGCTTGGCGATCGTAATGATAAGGGTACAAAGACCCACTCCCAGTCCATATCCGATGAGCGCGGTAAACGTCGCCTGGAACAGGATCATGTAGACCAGCTCGCTTCCTTTGGCGCCGATGGCCTTCAGAGCACCGAACTTTTCGAGATTCTCAAGTATGAATGTGTAAAATGTTTGCCCCGAAATCGACAGGCCAACCAGGAAGCTGATGACCGTCATGATGAGAATATTGGTCCCCAGACCGGTCTGATATTTATAGTAATTGGAGATTTTTTGCATGAACTCATCCTTGGTCAGTGCCTGGTAACCCAGGAGCCTGACCTGCTGCTGGATGTGAGGAACTGCATCACTACTTTTGGGTTCGACGAGAATGTAGGAAATGGTGAACCGCATTGACGGGATATACTGGATTGCCTTGGTGTATGTTGTGTAAAGAGTTGGGATCCCGAATAAGCCGCTCGCCGCCACTTTGGCAATTCCCACAATGACTCCACGATGATCATTGAGCTCGAATTCTGTGCCTATGCCGGGATTCGCCAGTTTGTGAATTTCGTTATCCTGAACGACAATAAAGGCATTCTCCGCGTAGATATCCTCGATCTTGCCTTCGAGAAGCTCCGGGTGACCGAACAGACTGTTGTCATCCAGCCCGATAACGGTAACGGATTGAAAAATTCCATTTCTGAGCTTGACGAGCGCACCTCCCGAATAGAGCGGCACAGCATATTCGACACCATCAATACTCCTGACGGCATCGAGTACGTAGTCCGGTAACGGAATGCTGTTGGCCACATTATTCACAGCGGGGTCCATAACCCAGACTTGAGCTCCCAGGTTGATTACGGTAGATGAAGATTTCATCAGGACGCCGGAAAAAATGGATGTCATCTGGACCATCAAAAATACGGCAAAGGTTATCCCGACCAGCAGAGCGGCATATTTGCCCTTGTCATTTACAAGCAGTTTGAAGGCGATTCGCAGAATTCCTTTCATCGCAATGGTTGCTCTTCGGAATACATTACGGTCTCGAACCCTCCATATTGGCAATCTATTGAGAGTCAGCAAAAATTCTATTTGCCTCGAACCCTATCCGGCCCGGACGGGATTTCCCGCTCGCTGGTAGTTGGTATGGCGCTATTGTTTAACAGCGTTTTTACCGATGACTTCATTATAGTATTACTTGGCAAGCCGCCAGATTGCCATTTATGTGTAATGAAACTTGCCTAGAAGTTGGGCAGCATCCGGTAGGCGAGATTAAACTTTCCTCTGTACCTACCGCTGTAACAGGGCATGTAGCGCGAGTTCAGCAGCAAGAGCCCGGCTTTGTTAATGTCAGTGCCCCAGCCTGGGCGGCGGCTTTATTAACAAAACCGTAACATGAAAAATGCACAATCGTGTTGTATCAGCTTCGCCTGCTATGCTGAGTATGGATATGCGCTCTGTTTCACTAATCAAAGGGGGAAGAATGTTGAAATCGTATAGGTTTAACCTGGTTGAGGTGATCGCCTTCACGTTATTGGTAATGTTGGTTGGGATTATAGGTATTGCCTCTGTTGCGGCTGCCGAGGCCGCAGGCACGGCGATTAAAATTGATGGCTCCAGCACCCTGTATCCTATCACCGAAGCGGTAGCCGAGAGTTTCCAGGCCAGCAAGAAGGGAGCAATTAAAGTAACAGTTGGCGTCTCGGGTACCGGTGGCGGCTTTACGAAATTCTGCCGTGGTGAAATTGATATTGCCAACGCCTCGCGCCCCATTCAGAAAAAGGAGATGACGGCCTGCAATAAGGCTGGGGTGGAATACGTCGAATTGCCCGTGGCATTCGATGCGTTAACGGTGGTGGTGAATCCCAAGAATGACTGGAGCAAAACCATGACCGTCAAGGAACTCGAGAAAATGTGGGAGCCCGCCGCTCAGGGCAGAATCACCAGATGGAATCAGGTGAACCGGTCATGGCCGGACGAAACGTTCAAGCTCTACGGGCCGGGCCCGGCATCCGGCAGTTTCGATTACTTTACCCAGGCTATCATTGGCAAGTCAAAGTCCAGCCGTGACGACTTTACAGCATTTGAAGATCATAACGTACTGATCGAGAAAGTGGCTGCGAACAAGAACGCACTGGCATTTGTGGGGTTCGGCTACTATATGGAAAATCAGGAGAAAGTCAACGCCGTTGCGATAGATGATGGCAGAGGCGGAGGAGTTCTTCCCTCGGATGAAGCAATCGAGGATGGAACCTATCAACCTTTGTCCCGTCCCATCTTTATCTATGTCAATATGAAGGCGGCGGAAAAGCCTGAGATGAAAGAATTCGTCACGTTCTACATGAAAAACGCGTCCGTGATAGTAAAGAGCGTGCGATATTTTCCGTTGCCACCCAGAGCTTATACCGCCAATATGGAATTCTTTAAAATAAAAAGGTTAGGAACAGTATTCGACGGTTTCTTGCCGAGTCGGCCTTACTATCGATGATCTGCTCCAGCGTGAAGCCCGACTTTACGAAAATTGACAGCAAAAATGCGATGTAGCGGAACCGCGGAGGAAAATACCTGAAATCGCTGGTTGCCCTCGCCTTTGCCAGCGCCTGGAACCGGCGAGCGACACTCGGCCTGATGGCGATCAGCATCGCGCTTTCGGTTATATTGCTGCTGGGTGTCGAACAATTGCGCACGCAGGCGCGAGAAAGTTTTTCACAGTCGATATCAGGTACTGACCTGGTGGTGGGTGCGCGCACCAGCCCCATACAGCTCATGCTGTATGCCGTGTTTCGCCTGGGCGATGCGACCCATAACATTCGCTGGTCAAGCTTTCAGGCGATGGCGCAACATCCGGCGGTCGCATGGTCTGTACCGATATCACTAGGAGACTCGCATCGCGGGTTTGCGGTGGTTGGGACTACTCCCGCCTATTTCGAACACTTCCGCTACGCCGATGGGCGTTCGCTAGCCTTTGCAGCCGGCAAACCCTTCACGGATATTTTTGATGCGGTGATCGGCGCGGATGTTGCCGAGCAATTGGATTATCACTTGGGGGACCGCATCGTGCTCAACCATGGGGCCAAGGACATTGGACTGGCTGAGCATGCGGACAAACCTTTCAGGGTGAGCGGCATTCTCAAACGAACCGGCCTGCCGGTGGATCGTAGCGTACATGTCGGTCTGGAGGCGATCGAGGCGATTCATCTTGACTGGCAGGGCGGCGCGCCGATGCCGGGATTGTCCATCCCGGCTGAATATGTGCGTAAGTTCGATCTCACCCCGAAGGAGATCACGGCGGTTCTCATCGGCCTGAAAAGCCGGGCCGGCGTTTTCCAGATGCAGCGATTCGTCAATCAGTATAAGGGAGAACCTCTGCTCGCTGTGCTTCCCGGTGTGGCGCTGGATGAACTCTGGTCTGTCGTCAGCATTGTCGAGAAATCGCTGCTGGTTATTTCCGCACTGGTGGTTGCGGTGGGCCTCAGCGGTTTGGTGGCCGTTGTGCTGGCTGGCCTGGGCGAGCGCAGACGCGAACTGGCGATCCTGCGCTCGGTTGGTGCGGGCCCGCGCGTGGTTTTCATGTTGCTGGCGATCGAGGGATTGATGATTGTTGTGGCGGGTTCCCTGCTCGGCCTGTTGAGTTTGATTGCGATCAGTTACTTTGCCGCTCCTTTTCTGGAAGCGAACCTGGGCATTTCGCTGGCGGCCGGGCTGATCTCCACCGAAGCATGGCAACTGCTCTTGCTTGTCATGGCAACGGGTTTTCTGGTCAGCCTCATTCCCGGATATCGCGCCTACCGGATATCCCTTGCCGATGGCTTAACGCCGAGACTATAAGGGTGTATAACCTAAATCCGGCAGTTGACCGCTTATTTTTTTGTTTATCGCTATAATCTACAAAGATCTCTTGCGGTACTTAACCTTCACCTTTGCTGTGAGTTCGCTACGGGGCAGATTGCACATTTTTTGTGGCACATGGCCGCGTTGCAACTCCTTGGAATGGAATGGCCATTCCGCGTCGTTGCGCCTTGCCCTGAACCTCAAAAACCACGCACTCTGCCCCGTCCAATTGCCGGATTTTGGTTAAATCATCTTTATGATTCTCACCATGTGCTTTAACTGCCGCAGCCTCGGGGTTTTGTTTTTAATCGGTTGGCTCGGCTTCGCGGCATATGCATCTGCCGCAAGCGATTATAAGGTGGGCGAAAAGCTATCGGCCCCAGCTCAGCATAAAGATAAGAATAACCCAAGACTTGCGGAGAAGAGTTCAGCTGCTTTTAAAGAAAAAACCTGGGATGACCTGATGCCCAAGAGCTGGGACCCGATGGCTTCTTTGAAGGGATTGAAACTGGACAATCTCAAGGACAGTGACCCGCGCGCTATCGAAGCGCTGGAAAAAATACGCGAGGCGTGGAATAACGCACCAATTGAACCAGCACTGAATGGCGAGCGCATCCGCATTCCCGGATTCGTTATTCCGCTGGAAAAAGCGGGGAATAAAGTCAGCGAATTTTTACTTGTACCCTATTTCGGCGCTTGCATACATACGCCCCCGCCCCCTCCCAACCAGATTATTCATGTAAAAGCATCCAAGCCTGTCGCCAACATGCGCACAATGGATACCATGTGGGTCAGCGGGACCATGCGCACCGTGGGGAGCGAAACTGAAATGGGTCATGCGGGCTATCAGCTAAAAGCCGAACGGGTTGAGCCCTATAAAT